>NZ_CP140155.1:1956000-2608000 GCF_034479375.1 Rhodopseudomonas palustris
GGCAGAAGCCGTCGTTCCCGGCCGGCGCGGTGGAGCAGACCGCCGCGGTGTTCGCGGCGCTCGCCGCAGCGCCCGGCCCGCTCGACGCCAAGGGACTGGCCGCACAATTCAGGCGGACCAAAACCACCGAGAAGAAAGTCGCCGAGGTGCTGGCGTCGCTGGCGCGGCTCGGCTACGTCGCCACCGCCGACGGCGCCAACTACGCGTTGCGGCGGGTGGCGTAGGCGCGTCGGCGCGCGCGTCCGCCTCGGCACGGACCACCCTCCCCGCAAGACAGGGCGATCGCGTATGAAAGTCGGCGGTTGCTGCGAGCATCACCCTCCCCTGGAGGGGGAGGGTCGCGCGCGTCAGCGCGCGGGGTGGGGTGGCGAAGAGTTCATCCGCCGTGCCTGCGGCCCACCCCACCCCGACGAGCACCGCGCTTCGCGCGCTGCCCGCCGACCCTCCCCCTCCAGGGGAGGGTTAAGAGGGCCGGTGCAATGGCCTCGACCTTCCCGATGCGATCGCCGGCCCCGCGAGCGAGGATGACGGACGCTGCCGGCCCGGCCCGCTCAGCCGCGCTTGTGCGGGGCCTGGGCGCGTTGGGGGACCATGTCGTCGACCCGGCCGAGCATGCTCACGCTGGCGCGCAGGCGGCCGAGGCGGCGCGCGTAGTGCATCATCAGGCCGATCAGGAAGGCGCTGCAGGCCAGCACGAAAATCAGAAACGCTGTGACTTCTTCGGTTATCATGTCGCCCCTGTCCGGTTCGCGCGCGGCAGCGTCGCGCTGCCCGGGCGACGATCGTAATCGGACCGCGGGGCGCTCGGAAATGACCGGAGACAAATCCGGCGCGCGACGCGGCGGCGATCGCGGGCGATGGCTAATCGTTACTTACCCGAGCGCGCCTTGCTGCATCGCGGCAGCGCGCGCACCACAGCCCATCCTTCGAGACGCCCCGCTCCGCCCTTCGGGCTACGCGGGGCTCCTCAGGATGAGGACGGGGCATGTGGCGGCGCGCCCGGGATAAGGGCCGTGCATGCGCGTGCGTGGAGCGCGGGCCGTCGACACGGTCGGCCCTCATGGTGAGGAGCCTCGCGACGCGAAGCGCCGCGGGGCGTCTCGAACCATGGGCGACGAACGTCCGCGGCAACGCTTCCTTAACGACGTCGGCCTATGCTTAACGCGAAGTATATCGTCGCCCGGCCGGGACCGAAGCTGCTCATGTTCCGTATCGATTTCAACAAGCTGCGCTTCCTGGTGTGCGACGACAATCCGCACATGCGCCGGATCCTGCGCACGCTGCTGCATTCCTTCGGCGCGCGCGAAGTGTACGAGGCCGAGGACGGCGCCACCGCGCTCGAGACCTTCAGCCACGCCGCGCCCGACATCGTCATCACCGACTGGGAAATGCCGATCTTCGACGGGCTCGAACTGGCGCAGATGATCCGCCAGCCGGACTCCAAGGCCAACCCGTTCGTGCCGATCATCATGCTGACCTCGCATTCGGAAAAGCGCCGCGTCACGCTGGCGCGCGACGCCGGCGTCACCGAATTCCTGGCCAAGCCGATCTCGTCGAAGGGGCTGTATCAGCGCGTGCTCAACGTGGTCGCGAGCCCGCGGCCGTTCATCAAGACGCGCAATTATTTCGGGCCGGACCGGCGGCGCAGCGCAGGCGGCGGCTATATCGGCCCCGAGCGGCGCGGCCACGGCGAGGCCGACGTCATCCAGCAGCCGTCGCTGCTCGACAAGGCCAAGGTCGCAGGCTGACATCATGAGCCGCAAACGCCCCGAAGACATCCAGGTCGCGAGCTATCCCGACCATCAGGTGATCACCCAGGCCAACCCGCTGCGCAAGGTGATGCGCCGGGTCGACGGCGCCCATGTCGACGATTCGATCGCCCGCGCCGAGCAGGCGCTGGCGCAGCTCGCCAGCGAATTCGGCCAATGGATGGGCGTCGAATGCGACCGGCTCGCCGCCGCCCATGCGGCGCTGACGCGCGACGGCGTCACCGCCGACACCCGCGCCGAACTGTTCCGCGCCGCGCACGACATCAAGGGCGACGCCGCGACCTTCGGCTATCCGGCCGTGGCGCTGGCGGCGTTCAGCCTGTGCCGGATCATCGAGCACGCGCCGGATCTCGCCGCGGTGCCGGACGAACTGATCACCAACCACGTCCGCGCCATCCAGGCGATGGTCCGCGAAGGCGCCGCGCCCGACAAGGCCGAGCTGCAGCGCGCGCTGAACCGCAAGCTGCGCAGCGTCGCCGACGACTACCTCGCCGCCGTCAACCGCGACCGCCCCGACCACCTCGACGCCGTGCTGTCGCCGAGCCTGGCGCCGGGGGAGTAGCCGGGCGCGCGGCGACATCCTTCGAAGCTGAACGACTGCTTCGCCCCGCGCACGGCGAACTCCCTCGCCCCGCTCTTGCGGGGAGAAGGTTGGGGTGAGGGGCTGCGGCGGCTGCGACGCGGATCGTACTTCGTATCAACACGATCGCTCGGCCGCGTGGAGGCGCCCCCTCACCCGGCACGCATCTGACGATGCGTACCGACCTCTCCCCGCACGCGGGGAGAGGTGAGAGGCGGCGCGCGGAGATGCGAAAGCACGTAGCACGTAGGGTGGGCGGAGCGCAGCGAAGCCCACGCGTCACGCGTGATACGCGTGGGCACGGCGCTGCGCGCCTTTGCCCACCCTACACTCCACCGTCATTCCGGGGCGCGCGACGCGCGAACCCGGAATCTCGAACTGTTCCGCACGGCTCGCGTCGCAACAACCTCTGGATTCCGGGTTCGCTTGCTGCGCAAGCGCCCCGGAATGACGGCGTTGAGCTACGCGGCGATCAGATCGGGGCGTCGGACGGCGTGGTCGGCGATCAGCACGTAGGGTGGGCGGAGCGCAGCCAAGCCCACGCGTCACGCGTGATACGCGTGGGCACGGCGCTGCGCGCCTTTGCCCACCCTACACTCCACCGTCATTCCGGGGCGCGCGAAGCGCGAACCCGGAATCTCGAACTGTTCTGCACGACTCGCGTCGCAACAACATCTGGATTCCGGGTTCGCTTGCTGCGCAAGCGCCCCGGAATGACGGCGTTGAGCTACGCGGCGATCAGATCGGGGCGTCGGACGGCGTGGTCGGCGATCAGCACGTAGGGTGGGCGGAGCGCAGCGAAGCCCACGCGTCGCGCGTGATACGCGTGGGCACGGCGCTGCGCGCCTTTGCCCACCCTACACTCCACCGTCATTCCGGGGCGCGCGAAGCGCGAACCCGGAATCTCGAACTGTTCCGCAACGACTCGCGTCGCAACAACATCTGGATTCCGGGCTCGCTTGCTGCGCAAGCGCCCCGGAATGACGGCGTTGAGCTACGCGGCGATCAGATCGGGGCGTCGGACGGCGTGGTCGGCGATCAGTTCGCCGCAGAAGGCGCTGGCGTCTTCGCGGGCGGATTCGGTGGCGAAGCGGCGCAGCAGGATCAACAGCGGGGCGGCGGCGTCGGCGCCGGTCTCGCAACGCGTCAGCACGCGCTCGACCATCAGCCGGCGCAGCCGCGCCGCATTGACGTCGCTGCCGACGAAGCCGATCTCGTGCAGCGCCTCGAGCGCGGCGCGGAACGCCGGATGGGTCGTCTCCGGCAGGCCGGCGCGCGCCAACAGCGCGGTCAGGCCGGGGCCGCGCTCGTGCAGCAGCGCCGCGACGCGCGCCTGCGGCAGGCCGGAGAGTTCGACCAGGGCGCATTCGAACAATTCGAGATTGCCGGACAACAGCGCGCGCAGGATCAGCCCGGCGGTGAGCTGCGAGGTGGCGCGCAGATGCCGCATCAGCGCCGACAGATCGTCGCCGCGCGAGCGCGCCGCCACCGCCACGGTGGAGCGGTCGAGCGCGTCGGTGGTGGCGCGCGCGGCGCGATCGGCCGGCAGCCAGCCGCGCGCCACGACGAATTGCTGCAGCGTGTCGGACAGTTTCGACACCAGCGCCAGCCGCGTCGCCGCCGGCAGGCCGTCGAGCACCAGCATCGACTCGCGGATCGCGGCGAGATGGCCGTGGCGCTCGACGATGCGGTCCCACGAGAACGGCGCCAGCTCGGCGTGCGGATTTTCGATCAGCTCCAGCGCTGCTGCGGCGGTGCCGACCTCGGCGATCGCCGCGCACACCGCGGCCGGCAGCCGCACGCGGCGCGCCACCGCGCATTGCACCTGATCGCCGCCGGTGGCGACGATGTCGACCAGATCGGCGTCGATCAGCAGCGGCGAGAATTCCAGCACCGGCAGCGCCACCGAAGGCTGATCGGCGGCGAGCGCGCGCACGATCGCGGCGGGCGCCTGCGCGCTGCGGCAGAACACCTGCGCCATCGCCTGGCGCACCTGCGCCGAGACGTCGTCCAGCATCATCAGCAGCGCGCCTTCGGCGGCGGCGCGATCGTCCGGGGTGAGATCGGAGATCAGGAAGGCCCGCGCCAGCGCCCGGGTCGCCTCTGCACGCTCGCCCGCGGGCGCGTGACGAATCCAACTGATGAACTGCCGAACGATCATGGGCCTTCCGGCTTACGCAACGACGACATCGTGACGCGATGCCAACGTCACACTTTCTAAACCATGACGCTTAACAAAGGGTTCACCATAACTGGTTGGGTTTGTTGCTGTTTCGTTAACGATGCGGAAACCGATGGACATACTGGCGGGCAGTTAGTTGGGGCGCGGCTCTGCCTGCACGGCTCTCCTCTGCGCGTTGCGCCGGGCTCCTCAGCGCCTGACCGAAAATGGACTGAATCAAAATCGGTGCTTGCGTTCGTCATTGCGAGCGAAGCGAAGCAATCCAGAGGCTCGGTGCACACCGCCCCTGGATTGCTTCGTCGCTTCGCTCCTCGCAATGAAGAACTCGGGCGATTGGTCTTGTTGATTGCTGTTCCAGCTTGGCTGTCGCGATAAGGATGAAGCGAGTTGTTAGTTCGCGATGTCGATGCCGGCCGATCGCCTCGACCCGCTGTTGCGGCTGGGCAGTCGCGTAGGCGCAATGGTCAGCCACCGCCTCCGCAACGAGTCGTCCCCGCGCAGGCGGGGACCCATAACCCCTGGCGTCCCAAGTGAAGCAAGGCCTCTGCCACGGTGCTTCCTTCGAGATGCTGCGGCGTATGGGTCCCCGCCTGCGCGGGGACGACGTGCGGAGAGGCAAAGCCCAAGCGACGCGGCACGATGTGCCGCATCGCGCCCGGGACGCGCGCGCGATCAGCCGGCGAAGGTGCCGTTGCGGTCGCTGAACAGGTCGAGGGTGCGCGGCGGGCGGATGGTGGGGGTGGTGGAGAGCGCGGCGGACGGATCGGTCAGGCCGAAATCGGTCGGCGCGGCGGGGGCCGACGGGGCGTAGGACATCGTCGTGCTGGATGCGCCCGTCGCCGGGACGCTGGACGTGCCCGATGCCGCCGCGTCGGTCGACGTGCTCGATGCGCCGGTGCCGCCGCCCCACAATTGCTGCACCGCCGGCGACACCGGCTCGCTGCGGTCGCCGCCTTGGAACAGGGTGCGGAACATCGGCTCGGAGGATTGCCGCGTCGACGACGCCGTCGCATCGACCGGCGACACCGCGCGCACCGCCTCGACGGTCCGGACGTCCGGGAAGCTCGACAGATAGGCGGCGTTGTCGACCGTCCTCGCCGAGGCCAGCACCATCGCGGCGCCGGCCGGAGCGCCGCCGGCCGAGGCCAGCGCGGTCTGCGTCGCCGGCGAATTCGCCGCCGCGTTGTAGCGCGCGTCGAGATTGCCGTAGACCTGCGCGACGCTGCGGGCATTGCCCGAGCGGTCGTAGAAGATCGACTGGTTGGCGGCGGCGGCGTTGGGGAACATCGCCACCGCGCTGGCGTTCGGATTGTCCTGCGCGGCGTTGATCAGTCTGGACGCGCCGCCGACGCCCATGAAATGCGCCATATAGAGTTCGGAATCGCTCGGCCGCCGGCCGATCTCCGCCGTCAGCTTGAAGCTGTTGGACTGCGTCAGCGCGCCGGCCATCGCCGAACTCACCACCGGATCGTTGCGCAGATCCATGATCGCCTGCCGCGCCGCCGGATCGCTGACCGAGTAGCTGCCCGACGCGGATTTGCTGATCGCGTCCGCATAGTCGCCATAGCCGAGCTGGGCGCCCGCCTCTTTCACGGTGCCGAGCCAGGTCTGGTCGATGAACTGGAACAGGCCCTTGGCCGAGGAGGTCGACGCCGCCGCTTGCGGATTGAAGTTCGATTCCATCTTGGCGGTGGCGAGCAGATATTCGAAGCTGGCGCCGGTCGAGCCCGAGGCCTGCCTGATCGCGCCGGCAATCTTCGTCCGCGCCGGATCGACGAGCGTCACCGCGGAACTGGAGATTTCGGCGGACATGATGGAGGACCCTGCTCCCGAGCTGCGGTGAGACTCGCGCGCGTTGCACCGGCTGCAACCGTGCGGCCGGTATGGTTAACGAGGGGTTAATACGGCCGGCGTGCCTCTCGCTGAGCACCGTCATTCCGGGGCGCGCCGTCAGGCGCGAACCCGGAATCTCGAAGGTGTTGGATGCGATCGATGAACAGCTCCAGATTCCGGGTTCGCTCGCTGCGCGAGCGCCCCGGAATGACGGGTTCAAAACTGCTGTAGGGTGGGCAAAGGCGCGGAGCGCCGTGCCCACGCGCGCGACATGCGTGGGCTTCGCTGCGCTCAGCCCACCCTACGCGGTGAGACCTGGGCGCGGTCGCGCGTGCTACTTGCCGTACACCTTCGCCGGGTCGAAATGCCGGTGGTCATCGACCATGGTCAGCAGCGGCGCGCCGGAGGCGTCGCGGTCGATGCGGCGGTAGAAGCAGGAATGGCGGCCGGTGTGGCAGGCGGCGCCGCCGGCCTGGTCGACCTTGATCCAGACCGCGTCCTGGTCGCAGTCGACCCGCATCTCCAGCACCTTCTGGACGTGGCCCGAACTCTCGCCCTTCTTCCAGAGTCGCTTTCGAGAGCGGCTGTAGTACCAGGCCTCGCCGCTCTGGATGGTTTTCTCCAGCGCCTCGGCGTTCATATGGGCGACCATCAGCACATCGCCCGAACGCGCGTCGGTGGTGACGCAGGTGACGAAGCCTGCCGCGTCGAATTTCGGACGCAACGCGATGCCCTCCTCGATATCGTCGAGCGCGGGCGATGAGGCAGCAGATGAACTCACGAGCGTTTTCCTCGCGCAATCCGAGGCGTTAGCCGCGGTTGCGAATCATCGACATGAAGCGGGCCTGCTCCGCCGGATTGTCGCGGAACATGCCGGTGTAGCGGCTGGTGAAGGTCGAGGCGCCCTGCTTGCCGATGCCGCGCACCGACATGCAGGTGTGCTCGGCCTCGATCATCACCGCGACGCCGCGCGGCTTCAGCACCTCGTCGATCGCAGCCGCGATCTGCGCGGTGAGATGCTCCTGGGTCTGCAGCCGGCGGGCGAAGATCTCGACCAGGCGCGCCAGCTTCGACAGCCCGACGACGCGCTCGACCGGCGTATAGGCGATATGCGCCTTGCCATAGAACGGCATGACGTGGTGCTCGCAATGCGAAGTGAAGGAGATGTCGCGCACCAGCACGAAATCGTCGTAGCCCGCTGTTTCACCGAAGGTGCGGTCGAGCACTTCGGCGGGGCACTGGTGATAGCCCTGGAACAGCTCGTCATAGGCCTCGACCACCCGGCGCGGGGTGTCGAGCAGGCCCTCGCGCTCGATGTTCTCGCCGATATAGGACAGCAGCGTCTTGACCGCGGCCTCGGCTTCGGCGCGCGACGGCCGCGGCTGATCCGGCTGCACGGCGGCAGCGAGGAATTCCGAAGGGTCGAGCTCGGCGGGCTGAAATTCAGTGCGGGCCTCCGGCAGCTTGCCGGTCCGCAGCGGCTTGATCTTGGCGTCCATCTTCACTCCGTTCGACCAGCCCTCGCGGGCCGGATGTGTCACCGGGCAGACGGGCGGCCAGCCGCCGGTCGTCTTGATCCCTTCAGCGAACCCTGCCGCGCAACATCCTCGGCGCATGGGGGTTCACAAGATACGGCCGGCGGTTTCAGCGCCGCGCGGCGGACTGTGTTTCGCCGCCTCTCCTCCTATATAAGATGATACGCCGGAACCGCCAAGGCAGCCCCTCCGAATCCGTCGGCGGGCGGGCGGAACGGCCCGGACAATTTCGCATGCTCAACGACATCTACAACAAGCGGATCATCGAGCTGGCGGGCAATATCCCGCGGATCGGCCGCCTCGATCATCCCGACGCCACCGCCACCGCGCACTCGAAATTGTGCGGCTCGACCGTCAAGGTCGACCTCAAGATGGACGGCGACACCGTCAGCGACTTCGCCCACGAGGTGAAGGCCTGCGCGCTCGGGCAAGCGTCGTCATCGATCATGGCCAGCCATGTCGTCGGCTCCACCTCCAGCGAGCTGCGAGCCTTGCGCGACAGCGTGCGGAAAATGCTCAAGGAAAACGGCGCGCCGCCGGACGGCAAATGGGCCGATATCGCGATGCTCGAGCCGGTCCGCGACTACAAGGCGCGACACGCCTCGACGCTGCTGACCTTCGACGCGGTGGTCGACGCGATCGGCCAGATCGAGGCGCAGCGCGCCGGCGCGGGTGCGGCGGTCTCCTGATTTTCGGCGCTTCTTGTAGGGTGGGCAAAGCGAAGCGTGCCCACGCATTCGCCGTGACACGCAGCAATTCTCCGGCGCGTGGGCACGGCGCTGCGCGCCTTTGCCCACCCTACGAATTCCTCTCCGCACCAGCGGGGCGAGGGAGCGCGCCGGGCGCGGGGCGGAGGCATTGAACAACCGCGAAACAAAAACAAGGTCATTCCGGGGCGCTCGCGCAAGCGAGCGAACCCGGAATCCCGAGCTGCTTAAGGGACGTTTCCAACCACCTCTGGATTCCGGGTTCGCCGCTACGCGGCGCCCCGGAATGACGGGGATAGGTGGTGCTCAATGCGCCGGCGGCTGCGGCGCGGCCGGTGCGGTGCCGCCGGTGGGGAGCGCGGCTTCGGCGGTTTTGGTCGCGGCGACGGGGGTCGGGACGAAGCGGTCCTGGACCGGCTTCGCGGCGGCGGCGACCGTGGCTGCGGCGGCGACCGCGGCCGACGGCGTGGCGGGTTTCGGCGGCAGCAGCTCGGCCAAGGCCTGGGCGGTGACCAGATTGGCGTCGCGCAGTTCCTGCGGCGAGAGCTGGTGCAGATCCTCCCAGGGCGGGACGCTGAGCGCCAGCGCCAAGAGATCGCCGGTGCCGCCCATCTCGAAGGTGTATTTGGCGAGCCGGCCGATATCGCGCTCGATGATGGTGACGTCCTGCGCGGTGTAGCTGGCAGCGCGGGCGTCCTCGGCGCGGTCGCCCATCCAGATCTGGTGCACCCGGACCCGGGCGCCCTCCGGCACGTAGCGGGTCTTGCCGGCCAGCAGCAGGAACACGCACATCGACTCGCAATAGGCCTCCGGCACGATGCCGGCGCGCGTCCCGGACGGCGTCTGCGTCCGCACGCTACTGCCGACCGTGGTCATCAGCCCCATCTTGCGCCAGCGCCGGCCGAGCGCGATCGCGTCGTTGACCGAGCCGCCGCTGGAATCCAGCACCAGCGCCGCGCCGTCGAGCGGGCGGCTGCGGGCGAAATTGTCGAAATCCTTCGGGGTGTCGGCGGTGACGATGCCGACCGCGCTGATCCAGCCGGTGCAGTTCGGCTCGCAGGCGACCCACTCGAATCGCATCGGCAGCTTGCGGGCCTCGAGGCTGCCGCCGGCCTGCGCCAATTGCGTCGGCCCCGCCGCGGCGCCGAGCAGCACAAAGCCGAGCGCGGCGACGCGTGCGAGCGTCGATCTGGCGAAGCGGGACAGAACAGCGGCGTTCACCGTGGCTCCTTCAACTCCGGTTCTTCAACTCCGGGCTGGCTTCAACTCGGGCAGACTTCAACTCGGCGGACTTCAACTCCGTCAGCAGATGCGCGAAAGGTTCCGGGGAATTTGCTCGAATCCGTCACGCTTACGTTATTTAAGGTTCATGGAAAATCCGGCGTTGATCAATCGCAATCGGTCGGATCGACGCTGCACTGCAGTCAACAAAGTGCGATATTTCCGTGTCTGTTGCGCATTTGCAGTAGTAGAACGGTTCCCCGCACAGGAACCCGGCAGATCCGCGGCCAGATCCGAGGCATGATGCCCATTCGATTTCCAGCGACCGCCGTCGACATGCTGCAGGCGCTCACACGGCTGCCGCGCAACGCCGGCCGCGGCCTGATCTGGGTATATCGCCACAGCTTCTCGGCGCTGGTCGGCTCGAACTGCCGGCACCTGCCGACCTGCTCGCAATATGGCGACGAGGCGATCGGCCGGTTCGGATTGTGGGCCGGCGGCTGGATGACGCTGGCGCGGCTCATTCGCTGCAATCCCTACGGCACCTCGGGGATCGACAATGTGCCCGAGGCGCCGCCGCCCGGCGCGCGCTGGTACCTGCCCTGGCGCTACGCACGCTGGCGCGGCGTCAACGCGCCGGACTGTGGCTGCGGACATCATGATGAGTAGGGTGGGCAAAGTCGCGAAGCGACGTGCCCACGCGCTAGGCTGCAGTGCTTATCAAGGAGACGCGTGGGCACGCTGCGCTTTGCCCACCCTACCTGCTTTGCTTAAATCGGGCTCAGCCCGATGCGGCCGAGGCCGGGCAGCTTGATCGCCGGGCGGCGCAGATCGAGGCCGAGCACCGCGCCGAACAGGTTCAGCTCGACGCCCTCGATCCAGCCCAGCGTCAGCCCGCAATAGCCGCCGAGCGTGGCGCGGATGCCGGTGCCGGACGGCGTCCAGCCGATCCAGCCGCCGTCCCACGGATAGTCCTTGCCGATCGCGGTCGGCGGCAGCGTGGTCTTGAGTTCCGGCACCGCGGCCAGCGCCGCCGCGACAAAGGTGTTGGAGTTCGGCCCCGGCCAGGCGCGGTAGTCGCCATAGGCGTTGAGCTTGTAGCTTTTGATCGCCGCCTCGATCTTCGGGATCATCGACGCCGCCGCCTCGCCGTCCGCCGCGGCGATCAGTTGCGGCTCGTCGCCGAACCAGCGGCCGTCGGCGACGAAGCCGTTGACGCGGACCGGTTCGCCCCAGGCGGTGTAGTCGTAGCGGGTGTAGCGCGTCGCATTCGCCGGCTTCACCACGATCCAGCTATGCACCGCGAAGATGCCGCGCCAGCGCACCGTGCGCGCGGCGAACACCCGCACCAGCGCCTCCGGATGCGCAGCCGCCGGCGGCAGCAGCCCGGCGCTTGAGCGATCGGCCGCCTGCCACGACACGCTGCGATCGCCCAGCGCGTATTTGCCGGCCGACACGACGATCGGCACGATCAGGAGCAGCAGCAGGAGGATCACGAGGCGTCTCACGAGGATCTGTACGGGATGAGGAGCGGATAGAACGGATGATGGCGATATAAGTTGCATGCGCCTCCCCGCCAGCAGCCGGCCCTGCGACCTGGGCGCGCGATCAAACGAAACGTTCCGCGGAGCCGGACGCCCGCGGCCGGCGCATCCGCCGGAACTGGCCGACGCGACCGTTCTCGTCTATCGACAGCGGATGGGAAGCCGTCCGCCGCGGATCGATTTGTGACCAGCACCAAGCCGCAGACCGATGGATCGAACCGGCCGCGCGCCGGCTCCGCGCCGGAAGTGCTGCTGATCTTTCTCAAGCTCGGGCTGACCAGCTTCGGCGGGCCGATCGCGCATCTGGGCTATTTCCGCGACGAGTTCGTAACGCGGCGGAAGTGGATCGACGAGCACGGCTATGCCGACCTGGTGGGGCTGTGCCAGTTCCTCCCGGGGCCGGCCAGCAGCCAGGCCGGCTTCGCGATCGGCCTGATGCGCGCCGGCTATCTCGGCGCGCTCGCCGCCTGGACCGGCTTCACCCTGCCGTCCGCGCTGGCCATGGTGCTGTTCGCCTATGGGGCCGCGGCCCTCGACGGGCCGGTCGGGGCCGGGCTGCTGCACGGGTTGAAGCTGACGGCGGTGGCGATCGTGGCGCAGGCGGTCTGGGGCATGGCGCGGACGCTGTGTCCGGATCGCGAACGCGCCTCGATCGCCGTGGTCGCCGCCCTCGTCGTCCTGCTCGGCACGTCGTCGGCGATGCAGATCGCGGCGATCGCGGTCGGGGGGATTGCCGGGCTGTGGCTGTGCCGGGACGGATCGGCGACGCCCTCAAGCCAGTTCGTGTTCCCGGTATCGCGCGGCGTCGGCCTCGCCGCGCTCGCCGCCTTCGTGCTGCTGCTGATCGGGCTGCCGCTGCTGAGCGCCGCGATGGCCTCCCCCGGCATCGCGCTGTTCGACGCGTTCTATCGCTCCGGCGCGCTGGTGTTCGGCGGCGGCCATGTCGTGCTGCCGCTGCTGCGCGAAGCCTTCGTCGCGCCGGGATGGGTGAGCGACGACGCCTTTCTCGCCGGCTATGGCGCGGCGCAGGCCGTGCCCGGCCCGCTGTTCAGCTTCGCCGCCTATCTCGGGACCATCGTCGGCCCGCAGCCGCATGGCCCGGCCGGCGCCGCACTGGGGCTGATCGGCATCTTCCTGCCGGGCCTGCTGATCCTGCTCGGCGTGCTGCCGTTCTGGAATGCGTTCCGGCGTGCCGCGGGCGCGCAGGCGGCGATGCGCGGCGTCAACGCCGCGGTGGTCGGCCTGCTCGGCGCGGCGCTGTACGATCCGGTGTGGACCAGCAGCGTGCACGGCCCGGTCGATTTCGCCATCGCGCTGACGGGCTTCGTGCTGCTGACCGCGTGGCGGGCGCCGCCGCTGGTCGTGGTGGCGGGCAGCGCGCTCGCCGGCGCCCTGCTCGCGCTCGGCGCGGCTTGAGCGGCCGCCCCCGCCTCGATCACAGGCCTCAATCATCCGCCTCGACCGCCGACTGCCCGATCCGCGTGCCGGCGGCGTCGCGCGGCTGCAGCCTGTACCAGGCGACCCGGCCGGGTTCGAACTGGGCGCGGCCGCGCTTCGACCACAGCGGCGGGGCGTGGTCGCCGACGATCAGGATCTCGGGCCGGCCCATCGCCGGATCGCGCGCCAGCCGGGCGGTGACGTCGAACACGTCGCGCCAGAGTTCGGCCATGCGGCAGACGTCGAGCCGGCCGAATTCGCCGCCGTCGTCGCCGCATTGAAAGTCGGCGGCCGCCTCGGCGGGCGCGATCGGCACGTGGCTGTTGAGCGTCAGCCAATAGGTGAAGCGCGGCTTGTCGCCCGCCGCGGGCGCGCGCGACGCCGCCGCGATCAGCGGCGCGAGGTCGGCGTCACAGGCGCCGCGGAAGGCGCCGCCGCAGGCGCGGCCGGTGGTCCTGATCAGATCGTCGCCGAACAGCGCGCGGTCAAAGCCGATGGTCGGGTACCATTGCTCGCGCTCGAACATGCCGCCGGCGAAGCCGTGCACCGCGACGGTCGCATAGCCGCGCCGGGCCAGCCGGTTCGGCAGGCAGCCGGCGGTGTCGGTCGCGACGTAGTCCTGGTAGAACATCCGCGTATTGCAAAGTTCGCGCATCTCGCCCGAGGTGGTCGAGCCGAAATAGCCGGCGTGTCCGGCGGTGACGACGTAGTCCCGGCTCAGCGTCGCTTCGTAGAGCGGCGCGGAGACCTTCGCGCGCGCCGCCGGATCGCGCAGAAAGCCGAGGCTTTCCACCATCACCACCAGGACGTTGCGGCCGTCGGCCCCGGCCGCCGCCGCGAAGCCGGAGACGTCCGCCGCGGACCGCACCGGCTGGTCGCGCCCCATGGTGGCGCCGAAATGATAATGCGGCGACACATTGCCGACGAAGTCGAGCGCGGCGAAGCCTGCGGTCAGAACGAACAGCGCCGGCACGCTGGCGCCGGCCAAAGCGGCGCGTCGGCGTAGGCAGGCCAGCGTCGCCACCATGGTGATCGCGACCGCCATGATCAGCGTCGCATACAGCGGCGAGGCGAAGAACTGGATCCGCTGCGCGCGATCGATCGCGGCGAGAAACTCGACCGGCGCCACGCCGAACATCAGCGACAGCGTCCGCACGATGTCGAAGCCGAGCACGACGACGAACAGCGGCACGATCAGCGCGAACGGCACACTCCGCGCCAGCGCCGCGACGCTGGCATAGAGCAGAATCGCTTCGGTGCGCGGCGGCAGGCCGATGTCGACCAGCGACGTCATCGTCAGCAGCGACAGCAGATTGGGGATCAGCAACCCGCCGGCGATCAGCCTGGCATTGGCGCGGGCGAAGCGCACCAGCGGCGCGGCCCCCTGCGAAACCTCGGACGCGGCGACACCTTCGATCGCGGACATCGGCAATACTCACGCTACAACTATCGATTCGATAAGTATCGGAACGAACGCTACGGTTGAAATTGCGAAATCGGAGTTAATTCGGTTGCGGAAACAGGCGCTACATAAATACCGAGCACCCAAGGCACTGAACCGCCGTCGCGTCGTCCGCGGCCGGATTCCCGGACGCGGAGCGATGAATCGCACTGAAAGCAGCCGCGCGCGGCGTCGCCGCGCCGGCTGTTACTTGCCGTCGAACCACGTCTTCCATTGCGGCACGGCGGTGGCGAAGGTGCCGCGATGGCTGGTGTCGCCGGTCGGCACCGCCTCGATCTTGTCGTTGCCCATCGCCTTCTGCCAGGTCATCGGCAGTTGCCCGAGCTCGGTGCGGATCGCCTCGTCGGTCAGGCCGTAATAGGTCCGCACCGGGGTCTTCACCACCCAGCGATAGGACTGCGTCTGCGCGACGATGCGGCCATAGGCCGAATTGGCGAAGTACTGCGTGTCGAAATATTCCGGCCGGATCAGCTTCTTCAGATCGGTCGGGATCGCGGCCTGGTCGAACGGCTCGCGCAGATAGGCCTTGCGGGCGTTGTCGTAGCTGTCGGCCGTCAGCAGCGAGCGGGCGAGGCCCGGCACGCCGTAGTAATTCTCATAGGAAAACGCGGTCAGGATGAAGATCGTCGGAATCCAGTCGGCGTCGATTTTGCGCGGAAAATTGAGGAAGCCCTCGAAACCCGCGAACGCGTCGGCGGGCGCGCTGGCGGTGGCCGCCGCGTTCACCGGCATCCCGGCAGCTTCGAGCTTCTCCAGCATCGCCAGCGTGACGAAGCCGCCCTGCGACCAGCCGCTGAGGAACAGCTTGGTGTCGGCGAGCTTGAGATCGGCGAGCACGGCCCGGCTGGCGACGACCATGTCGTAGGTCGCCTGCTGATGGCTGCCCTTGACCATGTAGCCTTCCGGCTCGGTCGAACTGCCCATGCCGAAGTAATCGGCGCCGATGACGAGATAGCCCTGCCCGGCGAATTGCGCGATCATCAACTGGGTCTCGGGCGACTGCTCCGGGAACGACGGCACCTCCTGCTTTCCGTACACGGTGCCGTGCTGATAGGAGACCATCGGAAACGACGTCGCCTTGGTGTCGGGCACCGCGATCAGTCCGGTGGCGACGATCGGCTTGTTGCCGCGCTCGGGCACCACCGACGAATAGGTCACGCGATATAGTTTTACGGCGTTGGTGGCGGGCGTGTAGGTCACCTGGATGCCGGCGAATTTCGGCGTGTCGGTGCTCAGGATCCTGTCGAGGCGATCGACGTCCCAGCGATCGAGATACTGATAGGAGACGCCGGAGCCGACCTGCACCGGGCCGCGCGGCTGCTGGGCGCTCGCCGGCGACCAGACGAGCGCCGCGCACGCAACTACGACACCGATCCGAACCAGACCTGTCATCATCATCTTCATCCGCCGCCGAGTTGTGAGTTGAAACGGTGAGCGCGGCGCGCCGCGCTGTTGCGCGCGTGTGTAGCAATGCGAGGTAAAGAATGAGTTCCACGGCCGTGATCACGGGCGATCGCGGCGCGCGTGATCACGATCGAACACGATCGATCGCGCGCCTGGCCGCGCCGCATTGTGAACGCATTGTGAGCGCTCCTTGGCCACCAAAACCGCGACCGATACGACGCTTGTGTTTGCCGGCTGTTTCGGTTAAGGTCTTTCAATTCGATTAGCCGCTGTGACTTTCTGAACGCGCCTGCGGGCTCCTTCCCAAAGACATCGATTAGTTGAACGACGACGTGTGATCGTCACACGTCTATATGCTTTGGAGAAGACAAGATGCCGACAGGAACCGTGAAGTGGTTCAATGGACAAAAGGGCTTCGGCTTTATCGCGCCGAACGACGGTGGCAACGATGTGTTCGTTCACATCAGCGCCGTTGAACGCGCCGGGCTTTCGGGCCTCGCGGAAGGCCAGAAGGTGAATTTCGAGCTCAAGACCGACAAGATGCGCGGTAAGACGAGCGCGGAAAATCTCGAGCTGGTCTGATCCAGCTCGCTCCGTTTCACGGATGTACTGAAACGGTAGGTGTGACCCGCTCGATCCTCTGCGATTGGGCGGGCGTCGCCATGTCTGCAGGTCTGTTCCCTGAAGGCGTGGCGTCTACAAGCTGAGGATCTCGATATGGTCGGCAAAAGCGACAGCGAACGATCCCCCGCGAGCCTCGACCGGGCCCGCAAGAAGCAGCTCGCCAGCGAAGAAGGCGCGCGCACCATGGCGCAGTTCCAGACCGAAGCGGTCAATGTGCGCAAGAACATGGAGCGCCTGCGGGCGCTGCGGCTCGCCAAGGAAGCCCAGGCCGAGAGCGACGCCCAGATCGCCGCCGAGAATGCTCCCCCGGCGAAGAAGAAATCGCGCAAGAAGGCCTGATCGCGCGGCGAGGCCTGTCCGGGGCTTCGGTTCGAGAGCCCGTTCTGCCGGAGCTGTATCCGTCTGGAGTTGAAAATGGCCGTGCCTGACGACTTCAAACTGATCCGCGAAATCCGCGACGCCGGCGGACGCAAGCAGGTGTTCAACCCGCGCGAACAGCACAGATACGAGGACCTGGTGGTGCTGGGCTGGCTGAAACGCTCGCCCCCGCTGGAATCCAAATCGGCGTTCTATCAGATCACCGACCGCGGCAAGGCAGCCGCCGTGCGCTCCTGACGACGCCGCAGGCGGTCCGTCTCCGGGCGTTTGCGCGCGCGGGCGGCTCCCGGTCGCGCGGCGATCACTGCTTCAGCAGATTCTCCGAGGATTCCGGCGCCTTGCCGTCGGATTGTTCGGCGACCTCTCGGGTTTCGTTGCTGAGATTGCCCTCGCCGTAGCTGACCGGCCTGCGTTCCTGTTCGGCCTCCGCCTCGCCGTCGCTCCCCTCGGGCTGCGCTGCCGGCGCGCTCGCCGCGTCCCGGCGGAGGATCGGGATGCCTTTCGGAAACACCACCTCGCGCGCCGGATCGGGAAGCTCGATCCCGCCCTTCTGCAGCGCCTCCTTGGTGAGCCGCAGCAGCGCCGAATTGATCTTGGCTGGTGAATAGGTGGCGCTGGCGAACCAGTAGTAGATCCGAAGATTGACGCTCGCCTCGCCGAGCTCTTCGACCAGCACCAGCGGCTCCGGGGTGTCGAGGACGGCGGGGTGCTGCGCCAGCACCCCCGCGATCAGCGCCTGCGCCTTGGTGGTGGGCGAATCATAGCCGATCCCGACCGCGAAGGTCGCGCGCCGGCTCGCCGTGCTGCTGAAATTGACGATCGTGCTCTTGAAGACGATGGCGTTGGGAATCTGCACGTAGTTGCCGGCGAGCGTGAGCAGCACGGTGGTGCGCATGTTCAGGTTCTGGACGATGCCGGTGTTGCCGGCGACCTCGATCAGATCGCCGGTGCTGAACGGATTGCGGACGCTGAGCAGAATGCTGGCGAGGAAATTCTCGGCGATGTCGCGGAAGGCGAAGCCGACGATGATGCCGATCAGCCCGGTGCCGCCGAGCACGGTGAGTGCGAGCCGCGTCAGCCCGGCGACCTGAAGCACGAAGTAGATGCCGAGCAGATAAATCGGGATCGAAAACGCCGCAACGATCACCGACTGGAGCAGCGACGACGGCACGCGTCGGGCGAAGAACATCCGCGCAAACAGCCCAACCAGACGGGCCAGGCCCCACGTCACGAGCAGGATGACGGCAGCCAGCAGCAACCAGGGCCAGGCCTGAACCGCCTGCCGATAGATGGTGACGAACTCGCTGCCGGCGCGACCGAAGGTCGAGCCGAGATTGGCATCGACCTCGATGCGGTTCACCACCGCAACGGTCCCCTCGGTGTTCTGGGCGAGGGTGCCGGCCCAGCGGCGATGCTCCTGGGTGTCGGTTCCGCCCTCGAGGAACACCACGCCGTCCCGCACCGAAACGGCGGGATTCTGAAACCAGTTGGTCGATCGCAGGATGCGCTGGATGCGGCCGGCGATCGCCTGATCGTCGGCGGTGGGATCGACCTCGACCGGCTTCGAAACCGCGGTGTCGGCCTGCTCGCCGGGGAGCAATCCGGCCGGCGGGGTCTGGGCGGACGCCAGCGTGGCACAGACCGCAAGCCAGAAGGCGATCAGCACCACACTCTGCACGATGCCGAAGATCCGCCCTCGCCCGCCGCTGCCGCGCATGCCGAAGCCGGGCTGACGGCGCGAGAGCGAACGATCCATTCCGGCTCCTGTGTGAGATCGGGGTCGCGCATCGGGGAGACGCGACGCTCCGTCGGACGCGCGGCGCCTCGCCCCGGCCGGCCGTCGCGGCCGGCGGTTCCGCTGCCAACTTGCGCCGGAACGGATTGTTCCCGCGAAGCCGGCGGCCCCCCCGGACGGCGGGGCTGGATTATGCTCTTGGCGTCTCGCGTGTCGCGAACAGCACCGCGAGCAGCGCGCAGGTCATCACCGCGGTCGAGACGTAGCCGTTGACGTGCAGCAGGCCGGCGGCGAACAGCGCGCCGCCGATCGCGGAGCCGATCGCCTGGCCGACATACAGCACCGAAGTGTTGAGCGACACGGTGACGCCCGCCAGCGCCGGATCGGCGGTGAGCAGGCGCACCTGCTGCATCGAATTCGCCGCCGCGAAGCCGAGCCCCCAGATCGCCACCGACGCCGCCATCACGGCGAAATGGCCGGCGCCGAAGGTCCAGCCGGCGATGCGGGAAACCGGCGGACGCAAGCAGGTGTTCAATCCGCGCGAGCAGCGACGCTACGAGGATCTGGTGACGCTCGGCTGGCTGAAGCGCTCGCTGCCGCTGGACACCAAATCCGGCGTTCTACCAGATCACCGACCGCGGCAGTCAGAAGCTGACCCGCGGCGTCAGAATATCGCAGCTAGTGTCCCTCAGTTGCGTAGATTTCCTGTGAGTCGCTCAATTTCTTTCTCGTCCGGAAACGGTTTTCGAAGTCCAAGGTCACTAGCTACTGAGACACATGCCTCGCTTATCGAAGTCGCCGGATATACTAGGGTGTTACGCGCATTTTCGAGTACGCCATGGGTATGATGAGCGGTCACCCATCGCATTTCATGATCAAGCGTATTTACGCGATCACGAATAATCCGTTCCAGGTTGAAAAGCGAAACTCGGGCCTCATAGTTCTGCACGTCTGAAAACGGGGAGAGCTGTCCAAATACGTCAATCGTGGTCTTTAGTGCCTCCAGTTGACGCTGAAGCGCATCCCCAAAATTATTATTGTCTTTCCAGTTTTCGATCTCAGCAATGGCCAAAAGTCGGTGAGCGTCGTCTCGGATTGCGAGTACAGCTTCACCAACTAAACGCTCAAGCGCTGATGTTCGGAGTGAGTTGGAATGACGGGCCGCCCAAACCGAGCCGAGCACTGTAATACCCGCCCCCAATGCCGAACCAATAAGCGTCGCGACTCCGCCATCCATCGCAAGACGCCCAAACTCGGGAGCGGAGGCAAGTCCCATCAGAAAACCGACCAGCCCGACCGTTCCCAAGGCGCACCAATGCGGCAGCGGCGGAGCTCTGAAAACGAACTTGTGGACAATTCCAGCAAGCTCTTTTGCGCTTTTGAATCGGCTAGCGAAAAAACCATGGAGAGACTTGAATCGGCCAACACCCTGAGAACGCATTCTTGAAAATGCACCGAATCTCAATTGGTCATCACTCCACCCGGAGTTCTTCGGATTCGGCCACTTCGACATTGATAATACCCCGCGCATCTGAGCAACTAGGCTTGATTCAGACGCGCGAATCCAAGACGGCGTCAGAAGATTAATGCGCTGAATCGGGCACGCAACAATTGCCTTATACTAATGTGTCCACTCAAGAAATCTGTTCTGGGTGCAAGTCAAGCGATTAGCAGAAATCTGTAGGGAGAAGAAGTCAACCTTTCGCCTTCTTCTCCCGCGTCGCGAACAGCACCGCGAGCAGCGCGCAGGTCATCACCGCGGTCGAGACGTAGCCGTTGACGTGCAGCAGGCCGGCGGCGAACAGCGCGCCGCCGATCGCCGAGCCGATCGCCTGGCCGACATACAGCACCGAGGTGTTGAGCGACACGGTGACGCCCGCCAGCGCCGGATCGGCGGTGAGCAGGCGCACCTGCTGCATCGAATTCGCCGCCGCGAAGCCGAGCCCCCAGATCGCCACCGACGCCGCCATCACGGCGAAATGGCCGGCGCCGAACGTCCAGCCGGCGATGCCCGCGAGCATGAAGGCGGTGAACAGCGCCGAAGTGTTGTAGGCGCCCCAGCCGTCGACGATCCGGCTGGCGATCACGCTGCCGACGAAGCCGAACACGCCGTAGAGCGCGAACACCAGCCCGATCTCGGCCGGGCCGGCGCCGGTCAGACCGGTCAGCAGCGGGCCGAAATAGGTGAACACCACGAATTGCCCGGAGGTCTGCAGCGACGACACGCCGAGCAGCCTGAGGATGCGGCGGCTGCGGCCGACCGCGGCCCAGGTCGACAGGTCGACCGGCGTCGCGCGCAGCCCGCCCGGCAGTCGCGCCCACAACAGCACGAAGGCGACCAGCCCGATCGCGCCGAGCAGGCCATAGGCCTCGCGCCAGCCGAAATGGCCGGCGACGAAGGCGATCATCGGCACGCCGAGCGCCACCGCCAGCGACCAGCCGAGAAACACATAGGCCATGGTGCCGCCGCGCTTCTCCGGCGACACCAGCAGCGCCACCGCGCCGGCCGCCTGCGGCGTGTACAGCGCGCCGACCGAGAGCATCGCGATCCGCACGCCCAGCAGCACGGCGTAGTTCGGCGCCAATGCCGAAGCGAGATTGCCGAGCGCGAGCACCAGGAGCGTCGTCGTCAGCAGCAGCCGGCGGTCGATCCTAGAGGTCAGCCACGCCGACAGCGGCGAGCCGATGCACAGCACCACCGCGCCGAAAGTGATCAGCAGCCCGGCTTCGCGGATGCTGACGCCGAGGCCCTGGGACAATTCGCCGAGCATGCCGGCCGGCGCCAGAACCGCCGTTCCGGTGACGAAATTGCCGAGCATCAGGGCGGAGGGAGCGAAAGCGCGGGACACGCCGAGGGGTCTAGCAGAAACTCAATGCAGGTGCATTAAAATTTGCGGACGGTCCGCGCGGCGCCGCCATGCGAGAAACCGGCAACGGCCGCGCCCTCTTGGGCCCGGTCGACTGCCGGCGCGATCACGCCTCCGGCTCGAAGAATCGAAATCCATTCCGGCCCTCGGACTTCACCGCATAGAGCGCAACGTCGGCCATCTTGAGCATGGCGGCGGCATCCGTCGCGGCATGCGGCGCCATCGCGATCCCGATGCTGACGCCGACCGAAACCTGCGCTCCCTCGATGTCGAATGGTTGCGAGATCAGCCTGACGATTCGCTCGGCCAGCCCCCTCGCCGCCTTCGCACGGTCCTTTGCGCCGAACTGAACGATCGCGAATTCGTCGCCGCCCAGGCGGGCGAGTACATCGGTCTTTCGAAGCGAGGATTTGAGCCGTTGCGCAGCTTCCCGCAGCAACTGGTCTCCGGCGGGGTGCCCGAGCGTGTCGTTGACCTGCTTGAACCTGTCGAGATCCAGCATCAACAAGGTGAACGGCTCGCCGTTGCGCTGCAGACGCGCCACGGCGGCCTCGATGGTCTCGTCGAACGCCGCGCGATTTGCCAGCCCGGTCAGAAGATCGTGGTGTGCGAGAAAGAGAATCTCGGCCTCGCGGCGCTGCTGCTCGGTGATGTCTTCATGCGTGCTGACCCAGCCGCCTTCCGGCAGAGGCTGCCGGGTCAGATTGATGAGCCGCCCGTCGGACAGTTGCTGGATCTGGCTGGAGGTATCGGTCGGAAGAACATACAGCTTCAGCCATTCCTCCTGACTTCCGATATCACCCGCAACGACGCCGTTCGCAATGCAGGACTGAACGATGTCCCGGATATGCGTTCCGACCTGTTGCAGCGCATCCGGCAAGCGATAGAGTTTGGCGTACAAATTGTTGCACATCACCAGCCGACCGTCGGAGTCGAACATCGCGACGCCGTCGCCCAGATTCTCGAGTGCGGCCTTCAGCCGGGCAGTCTGGACGCGCTGCTCCTGTTCGCGAGCCAGGCGGAGCTGGACGATCTCCGCTTTCATGCGCCGCGCCGTCTCGCCGTCGATCAGCGCCCGGAATTCCTGCGCGATCGCGATATCGCCTTCCTTCCAGGGGGCGGAATGACCGCTCACGGTCTGGATCCAGACGGCGAAGGACGCGCGGGGCGAGATGACGCCGGTGGCCGCATCGGCGAAGGCAGGTTCGGCCGGGTTACCGCCCCAGCGCGTCGTGCGCGACTGTTCCGGGCGAAACCACAACATCGCGTCGTCCGCGCCCACCAGCGGCAGCAGCAGCGCGCCGCTGCCGTCCCGCTTGCATGCGGACAGTTCGGGATGACGCAAGCCGAGGTCGTCGCAGGCCAGCAATTCGCCGGCGGATTCCTCACGCAGCCGCGCGAGCGCCCGCTCGGCCTGGTCGAGCGGCGGCGTCCGTCCGACGCAGCGAACCTTCCCGGAAAAACTGATGATGGCGCCGGCGGCATCGACCAGATCGAGCAACTCGGATTCGGTCGCGGCGAACGCCTCGAGCATCGTCGGCGCGGACGCGAACTGCTCGGCGAGCCGCGTCATCGTGGCGTTGCGCTCGGCCCTCTTCCTGGCGGCCTCGGCCTCGCCCAGAGGCCCCAGCAATGTGGAGACGAATTGTCCCAGAATGTCGGCGGCCGCGCGCAACTCCGGGCCCGGATTCCGCGGCGTGCGATGGTGACACACCAACATGCCCCACAGCTCCGGCCCCTCCGCCAGTCCGATCGTCAAGCTCGCCGCGGTCTGCATGTTCTGCATGTAAGCGAGATGGTAGGGCGAGACGCTGCGCAAGGTGCTGCAGGTCAGATCGAGCGGCGCCTCGCCATCGAGCGTCCGGTCGGTGAGCAACGGCACCGGCCGATAGCGGGAATCGACGATCGCGCCGACGCGCTGGCGCAGATAGAGCCGCCTGGCCTGAGGCGGAATGTCCGATGCGGGATAGTGAAGCCCCAGATACGGATCCATCTCGGAACCGCGGGCCTCGGCGATCACCTCGCCATGGCCGTCGGTGTCGAAGCGGTAGGCCATCACCCGGTCGTAGCCGGTGATCTCTCTCAGGCTGCGCACCGCGAGCGCACAGAGTTCGCGCTGCCCCTCGGCGGACCTGAACGCGTCCAGCACGGCGCGGACCCGGTGCACCGGCGAGATCGGCGCGATGCTCGGCGAAACAGGTTCGACATCGATGCAGACCTGCGGGCCGACCCGGTACGCGGTCAGATGCAGGTCTTTGCCGTACCAGCCGGACAACTGATACAACGCGCTGTGGTCGCGGGATATCGCGTCCAGGATCGCCGAACTGGCCAACGCCCCGATCGATTGCTGAAGCGTTCGTCCCAGCGCAGCGCCGGCGGAGATGCCGAGCATGTCGTCGAGATTGGCACTGGCATGCGTGACCAGGGAAGTGTCGACCCGCGCGGCGAGCAAGGCCCCGTGCGGCTGGATCGCGCCGGGAATGTGGATCGGCTCTCGGCCGCAGATCGAATCGTCCAGATGATCGGATTGCACACCGTCACTCGCCATGGCTGATGGTCTCTTTCCGGATCGGGCTGGGCCGATCAGCCATGACTCCGAACCGCGCGCGCCCACCGAGCGTGGAGACGGCGGGATCTCATCGACCTGCTGCGAAACGAACTGAACCCGGCGCACCCGCATCGCGAGATGCCTATCCATCACGCGAGATGACGGGCGCGCATTTCCTGCTGCATCCCGATGGCGCCGATCAGCCCGATCGGCACACCACCTCGCATCCGACAACCCGCGCCGTGCGAGTTCGTTCCTGTTCGCGGGGCGGATTCACCACCTCGTCGCCTGCCATGGCGGGACGGTCGAAAAGCGCCGGGCCTGCGTGCCGACGGCGACGGGCGGTGCATCGCCCCTCACATCGGCGCAATTCAATGCAATTGCATTCAACCGGCGCCGCCTCGCCCCTGCAATTTGCCGCAACCGGGCCCTAAAACCCCCTCGGCTTGGTTGCATCCCCGGAATCGCCTGCTATATCGCTCGTCCGCTTACCTGCGCTCGTGTGCAGGAGTGAGCCACAGGAGAACGACATGACCGACAAGACCCCCGCCGACAAAGCCGCCGCCGACAAGGCCGCCGCCTCCGGCTTCCAGTTCACCCTCTCCAATCTCAAGCCGGCGGTGAACGCCGGGCAGATCACCGTGACCTTCCCGGACGGCAAGACCCGCGATTATCCGCGCGGCACCACCGGGCTGGAGATCGCCAAGGGGATCTCGCCGTCGCTGGCCAAGCGCACCGTGGCGATGGCGCTGAACGGCGTGCTGACCGACCTCGCCGACGGCATCGAAGACAACGCCGCGATCGATTTCGTCGCCCGCGACGATGCCCGCGCGCTGGAGCTGATCCGGCACGATTGCGCCCATGTGCTCGCCGAAGCGGTGCAGAGCCTGTGGCCGGGCACCCAGGTGACGATCGGCCCGACCATCGAGAACGGGTTCTACTACGACTTCTTCCGCAACGAGCCGTTCACGCCCGAGGACTTCGGCGCGATCGAGAAGAAGATGCGCGAGATCATCCAGCGCGACAAACCCTTCACCAAGGAAATCTGGAGCCGCGACCAGACCAAGCAGGTGTTCGCCGACAATGGCGAGATGTTCAAGGTCGAGCTGGTGGACGCGATCCCCGAAGACCAGACCATCAAGATCTACAAGCAGGGCGACTGGTTCGATCTGTGCCGCGGCCCGCATATGACCTCGACCGGCAAGATCGGCACCGCGTTCAAGCTGATGAAGGTGGCCGGCGCGTATTGGCGCGGCGACAGCAACAATCCGATGCTGACCCGCATCTACGGCACCGCCTTCGCCAAGCAGGAGGACCTCGACGCTTACCTGAAGCAGATCGAGGAAGCCGAGAAGCGCGACCACCGCAAGCTCGGCCGCGAGCTCGACCTGTTCCACTTCCAGGAGGAAGGCCCCGGCGTGGTGTTCTGGCACGCCAAGGGCTGGAGCATCTTCCAGTCGCTGGTCGGCTATATGCGCCGCCGGCTCGCCGGCGACTACGACGAGGTCAACGCGCCGCAGATCCTCGACAAGGTGCTGTGGGAGACCTCCGGCCACTGGGACTGGTACCGCGAGAACATGTTCGCGGCGCAGTCCGCCGGCGAGGACGCCGAGGACAAGCGCTGGTTTGCGCTGAAGCCGATGAACTGCCCCGGCCACGTGCAGATCTTCAAACATGGTTTGAAGAGCTATCGCGATCTGCCGCTGCGCATGGCCGAGTTCGGCATCGTGCATCGTTACGAGCCGTCCGGCGCGATGCACGGGCTGATGCGGGTGCGCGGCTTCACCCAGGACGACGCGCATGTGTTCTGCACCGAGGCGCAGCTCGCCGACGAGTGCATGAAGATCAACGATCTGATCCTGTCGACCTATTCCGACTTCGGCTTCGACGGCGAACTGACGGTGAAGCTGTCGACCCGGCCGGACAAGCGCGTCGGCACCGACGAGATGTGGGACCACGCCGAGCGGGTGATGGCGACCGTGCTGTCCGAGATCAAGGCCAGCGGCGGCAACCGGATCAAGACCGAGATCAACCCGGGCGAAGGCGCGTTCTACGGGCCGAAGTTCGAATACGTGCTGCGCGACGCGATCGGCCGCGACTGGCAATGCGGCACCACCCAGGTCGACTTCAACCTGCCGGAACGGTTCGGCGCGTTCTACATCGACGCCGACGGCGCCAAGAAGGCGCCCGTCATGGTGCATCGCGCGATCTGCGGCTCGATGGAGCGCTTCATCGGCATCCTGATCGAGCACTTCGCCGGCAACTTCCCGCTTTGGCTGGCGCCGGTGCAGCTCGTGGTCGCGACCATCACCTCGGAGGGCGACGAATACGCCAAGCAGGTCGTCGCCGCGGCGCGGCGCGCGGGCCTGCGCGTCGACATCGATCTGCGCAACGAGAAGATCAACCTGAAGGTGCGCGAGCATTCGCTGGCGAAGATTCCGGCCTTGCTCGTCGTCGGCCGCAAGGAAGCCGAGACCCATTCGGTCTCGGTGCGACGGCTCGGCAGCGACGGCCAGACCGTGATGCCGACCGCCGAGGCGATCGCCGCTTTGGTCGACGAGGCGACGCCGCCGGACGTGCGAAGGATGCGCGCGCAGGCGGCGTAATCGCCGCGCGGCGGCGTCAGGCCGCCTCACCTGCGCCCTTGATCAGGGACTCGGCCGGAATGCCGAGCCCCTGATGCAGTTTACGGATCATCGGCAGCGTCAGATCGCGCTTGCGATTGAGCACCTCGTGCACCCGATTGCGGCTGCCGATGAACGGAATCAGATCGCGCGGCTGCAGATCGTTCTGCTCCATGTGATAGCGGATCGCCTCCACCGGATCGGGCAGATCGAGCGGATAGTGCTTGCGCTCCCAGGCTTCGACCAAGGTGACCAGCACGTCGAGCCGGTCGCCGTCCGGCGTATTCCGCCGCGCGCTCATCAGCTCCTCGATCTGCCTGAGCGCCCGGCGATAATCGCGCTGCGACTTGATCGGAACCACGTCCATGACGAACCTCAAACGGTTTGCGCGTCGATCGCATCGTAGTCGCGATGCGTGCCGACGAAACGAATATAGACCACGCGATACGGATAGTTGATCCAGACCACGATCCGATATTTGTTGCCCGCGATGTTGAATACCGCGCGGCCATCCTTCAGAATGCTGACGGTGCGGATATCGTGTTTCAGGTCCGCCGGGCGCGACCAATCCGCCGACCGAACGTGCCTGAACCACGCCATCAATGGCTCTCGCGCGTCTTCGATGCCCGGCCGGGCGAGAAACGTTTTGATCGTGCTGAGCGCTATCACCCTCACCGCGATAGTCTAGCATGGTCCCATATTGGGACCAAGCTGAAAGCGGAATGGAGGCTGCACCCGGCAGACGTCGCCCGATGCGGCCTGATCTGCGGACCGGGCGCGCTGCCTCGCCTGCCCGCCAAGTCGCGCGCGGCTTCAAGCGTTGCGGTCGACCGTGGCCGATTGCGCGACGGCCTTCCGCATCGCGGCGATGGCGGCGTCGAGTTCGGCGCGGCTGTATTGCGGCGCCGTGCCGGAGCTCGGCGTCCATTCGCTTTGCGCCTTGGCGGTGTCGGCGATCTCGACCTTGCCGCCGAGCAGCCTGGCGTAGGTCTCCGCCCGCCATTGCGCCAGCGCCGGGCCGACCAGCGACGGCTCGTCGAGACCGCTGACGGCGGATGCGGCGGCGTTGCTCATCTCCGCGATGCCGCCATTGTACAGAGTCGCCACCACCTGATTGCCGACCTTGACGGTGGCGTAGACGTCGTCCGGCTCGTTGTCCGAGCGGCCCCGCGGGCCCGTTTCCTGCTGCTGCAGCCAGATCCGGGCGACGTCATCGACTTCGGCGGACGTCGCCTTCCGGACCGCCTCCGGATGCGCCTTCATCAGATCGGCGAAGCTGTACACGTCGCCTTCGAAGCTGAGGCCGTTCTTGTCGGTCGACTTGTCCGACTGCACCTTCGTCACATGCGCATATGGCGTCAGCACATGGCCGTGTCGGTCGGTGATGTTCATGGTGCGCGCCTCATCGCAGATTTCTCCGCGAAACGGGTTGCAAACTCCGCGCCACGAAGAAGCCTCGTCGGATCAACACGATCGCGCGGCGCTCCCGGCCGGCATCGCGGCGACAATTGCCGGTGGCGGCAAGCTTTTCCTATTCCTATGGCGAAGCGCGATGGTCGCGCGCGCCGGATTGGTATGGTTCTGATCGAACCTTGCGCCGACATGCGATAGATTGCCGGCAGGAAGCGTGCGCCCGCGGATCGCTGCCGCGGGCGGCGCTGGAGCAGATGGAGAGCAGCCATTTCCGACCCGATCGAATTCTTCAAGACCCGCCGCTCGGTGAAGCCGCGCGAGATGACCGGGCCCGGCCCCTCGCCCGAGGAGCTGGAGACCATCCTCACCATCGCCGCGCGGGTGCCGGATCACGGCAAGATCGCGCCGTGGCGGTTCATCGTGTTCGAGGGCGACGCCCGCGCGCGCGCCGGCGAAGTGATCGCGCAGACGTTTGCGCGCAACAAGAAGGACGCGACGCCCGACGAGATCGCGGCCGAGCGCGGCCGGCTGAGCGAAGCGCCGCTGGTGATCGCGGTGGTGAGTGCGCCGAAGCCGCATCCCAAGGTGCCGGCGTGGGAGCAGGAACTCTCGGCCGGCGCGAGCTGCATGAACATCGTCGCCGCCGCCACCGCGCTCGGCTACGGCGCCAACTGGCTCTCGGGCTGGATCGCCTACGACCGCGACGTGCTGACCGGGCTCGGCCTCAAGGACGGCGAGAAGCTCGCCGGCTTCATCCACATCGGCAGCCGCACCAAGCCGTCCGAAGACCGCCCGCGCCCGACGCTGTCGGAGATCGTGACGCGGTTCTGACACCTCGCCGCCGCGAGCAGCAGGATTGATCGGATCGCGCTTAGTCCGTGCGCGTCCGATCCGCGATCAGCCGATCCGCGCCGATCAATCGCGCACCGTCGCGAAGGCGCCGGTCGCGGCATCGACCATGCAGCAGGCCGAGGCCCAGCCGGCGCGCCCGCCCCATTCGACCTCGCACCACGGCGCGCCCACACCGTCTTCGGAGCTGCGGCAGCGCCCGAGTTGGATGCCGGATGCACCGGCCGGGATGGAGAACAACGCCGGGTGACCCGTGCCCGGGCCGGCGCGCACATAGAGGATGCCTTGCGACACGCTGCCGAGCACGCGGAACATGGGCCGCGCACGCGACGTTGCTTGAGCCGGTGCGGCATCGTCGCGGCGTGTCTCGACGATTGATCGGCTCGAGACCCAGCCGGTGCGGCCGCGCCATTCGACCTCGCACCAAGGATGGCGGCCGCCATCATCCGGCGCACGGCAGTTCCCCTTGGAGTCGCCGGAGCTGCCAGCCGGGATCGCAACGACGATCGGATGACCTGTGCCGGGTCCGGACCGCATGTTGAGGATGCCTTCGGAGACGCTGTCGAGCACCCGAAAGCCCCGGCGCTGCTGGGTCGCCGACGAGATCGAGGGCGACGGATTTGGCGCCATGACAGGCTCTGCCGGCCTCGGGGGTGAAAGCCCGGGTGACTCCGGCGGCACGACTGCGGCTGTCGGAGGAGACGTCAGCGCGGCGGCCGCAGCGGTAGCCTGGCCAGAGAAATAGAAGTCGCCCTGAATCGGCGACGACGACAGCCACGGCTGCTGAGCGCTGGCGGTCGCCTTTTTCACCGCCAACCCGACGCGGTTGAAGGTCTGAAAGATGTCGAGGCCCGGCCGCGTCATGATCTCCGCAAGGGCCCGCGTATAGGGACTGTGGCCGTCGTCGCCGTCCTGCGCGACGTTGCCGGGCTGGGTCGCGTAAGAGATCAGCGTGCCCTCGGGCGCCTGCATCTGCACCAAACCGCCGGCGGCGGCGCGCAGCCCCCGACCACCGAACGGGTTGTTGCGGCAGGCGTCGAGCAGGACGATGTTGAGCCGCGTGCCGGCACTCTCCATCTGCCGCAGCACCAGCCCGACATCGAGCATCTGGAAATCGACGTCGGCCTCGCGCGTCGGATTAGCGCCGACCGGCACCAGATAGTTGACGCCACGAATCTGCACGCCGTGGCCCGCATAGTAGAACAGCCCGACATCGGCGCCCGCGGCGTCGCGGCCGAACTGCTGCACCAGCGTGTCGAACCGCGCCTTGTCGACGTCGAGCTGCGCGCCGCCACCGACAAGCCTGAAGCCGAGCCGCCTCAACGTCTCGACCATCAGAGCGGCGTCCTTGATCGGATTGTCGAGGGCGGTGACGTGACGATAGGCAGAATTGCCGACGACCAGCGCAACCCTGGTCTCGGCCCAGGCCGCCGAACACGACGCCATCATGAAAAGCGCCAGCAGCAGCCGCACTGCCCGATCCATCGCGCGATCTCTCCTCACCGCTGGTGCGACGATAGACCGAACAGGGCCGGGCCGCCAATGCCCGCTCACGCCGCCTTTGATGCGGCGCGGCCGAATTTCGCCAAGAGGCCGTCGATCTCGGCGGCCGGGCGCGCTGGGCTGAACAGGAATCCCTGCACCTCGTGGCAGCCTTCGGCGCGCAGCGCGTCGAGCTGCTCGACGGTTTCGACGCCTTCGGCCAGCGTGGTGATGTTCAGGCTGCGGCCGAGCCCGGCGATGGCGCGCACGATGGCGAGACAGTCCGGCCGCTCGGTGAGATCCTTCACGAAAGAGCGGTCGATCTTGATCTTGTCGAACGGGAAGCTGCGCAAGTAACTGAGCGACGAATAGCCGGTGCCGAAATCGTCCATCGAAATCCGGACGCCGAGGCTGCGGAGCTGATGCAGCGTCGCGAGATTGGCTTCGCTGTCGGCGAGAAACAGCGACTCGGTGATTTCCAGCTCGAGCCGGCGCGGCGGCAGGCCCGATTGCGCCAGCGCCGAGATCACCACCTGCACCAGATTGCGGCTGCGGAACTGCACCGGCGACAGGTTGACCGCGACCTTGACGTCGTTCGGCCAGCGCGCCGCCTCGAGGCAGGCCTGCCGCAGCACCCATTCGCCGAGGCCGACGATCAGCCCGATGTCCTCGGCGATCGGAATGAAATCGGCCGGCGAGATCATGCCGCGCTCGGGATGGCGCCAGCGCAGCAGCGATTCGAAGCCGCTGACGCGGTCCTGGGCGAGATCGATCAGCGGCTGGTAGTGCAGCTCGAACTCGCCGTGCGCGAAGGCGTGGCGCATGTCGAGCTCCATGTCGCGGCGGAGCTGCGCCTGACGATCCATCTCCTTTTCGAAGAAATGATGGCAGCCGCCGCCGGCCGCCTTGGCGCGGTACAGCGCCATGTCGGCGTTGCGCAGCAGGGCGTCGCAATCCTCGCCGTCGCCCGGCGCCAGCGCGATGCCGATCGAAGCGCCGATCACCACTTCGAGCGTATCCATGTCGTAGGGCGCGCTGACGATCTCGATCAGCCGCGCGGCGAAATCGCTGGCCTCGTTCGGCGACGCGACCTGCGTCAGCACGATCGCGAACTCGTCGCCGCCGAGCCGCGCCACCAGGTCCTTTCCGCCGACCTGCGCGCTCAGCCGCTCGGCGACGCAGCGCAGCAGCCGGTCGCCCATCGGATGGCCGAACGAGTCGTTGACGTTCTTGAACAGATCGAGATCGAGGCACAGCACGCCGACACTGGCGCCGCTCGCCCGGCCCTGCTCCAGCGCCTGCTGCAGCCGCTCCTGATACAGCGTGCGGTTGGGCAGATTGGTGAGGCCGTCGTGATGCGCCATGTGGGCGATCTTGGCCTCGGCCTTGCGCCGCTCGGTGACGTCGACCACGGCGACGAGGAAGCCTTCGCGCTCGTCGAACACCACCCGCCGGCCGAACGTCATCACCTCGATCTCGGTGCCGTCGGCCTTGATGTGGCGCCAGATGCCGCCGGACTGATAGCTGTCGCCGACCTGCAGCAAGGCGCGGCTGTGCGCGGCCCATTCGTCGCGCGGCCAGATCTCCCGCAGCGTCATCCGCAGGAAGGCGTCGCGGTCGTAGCCGTAATGCTGCACGGCGGCGTCGTTGACGCTGAGAAATTCCGTGGTCGCCGCGTCGAACACCCACATCGGCATCGGATTGCCGTCGAACAGCAGCCGGAACGATTCCTCGCGCTTCTTCAGCGAGGTGATGTCGGAGATCGTCAGCGAGACGATGTCGCCGAAGGCGGTGACGCCGAGGCTGAGATTGCGATCGTCGGTGTCGATCGCGATGGTGTCCTGGCCGCCGCTGTCGATCAGCGCGAGCAGACGCGCCACCACCCCCGACTCGCACAGCAGATGCCGCCCGCCCGACAGCCGGCTCCATTTCAGGGCTTTCAACGGCTGCTGCAGCAACGACGAGGCGCCGTCGTTCAGATGCACGATCTGGAAGTCGAACGGCCGGCCGTCGGAACCGCGAATCGCGCTGAGCGAAACGATGCCGTCTTCGGTCGACGAGAAGATCGCGTCGAGCAGATTGTAGCGGAAGCCCTCCTCGTTGATGTAGACGCCGACCAGCGTACCGCCCCAGCGCGAGGTGGTCGGCAGCGCCAGCAGCACGTATTTCTGCACGATGCCGTCGCGCACGAAATGCGCGGTGGCGAGATGGGGCCGCTTGTTCTGCAGTGCGCTCGAGGCGGCCTGCACCAGCGCCATCGCGCAATCCGGCGACAGCGCGTCGAGCGGGATGTCCCAGCGCTCGTCGCCCAGCCATTGCTGGACGTATCGACCGGTGCGCGACACGCCCGGCGACGCGACCGCGAGCTCCAGCAGCGCCATGTGGTCGGCGAGCCGACCGAGGCTGCCGAGCATGACCTCTTCGTAGCTCGGCAGCGACTGTCCGGACTGAACAGCCGCATGCCATTTGCGCTGGAGTATAGAGAGGTCTGCGGAGAGCTGACTGGTCAGCATCTCCCGTTTCAATCTGACGGCCGTCACGTATCGCGTCCCCGCGCCCAATCGTTCGGCCTCACTCGACGTGTTCCCGATTAAGACGATGTAAACGTCGCGGCGCTTGAGCGACAAACCGCTGATTATGAAGGATTTATGTCGTCTGATGGTTAGTTCTCGTTAGCTTTGACGGATGCGTCGAGAACGTTGAAATCGAGTCTCAATTTATTAGTTCTGATCGCAAAGCGAATCGATACCGGCCGATAGGAATTGCAATTCCCGGGCCGAAGGCAATACACTGGACAATGGCACAGACCGAGGCATCACACGAAGTCCTGCGCCGACCGCTCCCCGGGACGGTGCCTGAGAATCTGTTGTCCTCGGAAAACGACCGACTCCGGGTGTTGCTGTCCCAGGCCAGGCTCGACGCGTGGGACCAGTATTCGCGCGCCAGCGCCGAGGCCAGGGCAAACTCGGATGCCGACGAGCTTCACAAGCTGATCGTCGGCGAACTGCATCACCGCATCAAGAACACGCTGGCGACGGTGCTCGCCATCGTCTCGCAAAGCCTGCGCGGCGTCACCCAGGCCGAGCACGCCCGTGAGGCGATCGAGGGGCGATTGATCGCGCTCGGCAAGGCGCATGACCTGCTGTTGCAGGAGCGCTGGAGCGACGCCGATCTCGGGCAGATCGTGCGCGGCGCCGTCACGGCGTTCGACGATCCGCGCGCCTCCAGAGTCACGATCGCGGGTCCGGATGTCCGGCTGGGATCCGGCGCCGTCATCGCGATTGCGATGACGTTGAACGAGCTCTGCACCAACGCGATCAAATACGGAGCGTTGTCGGCCGCGGAAGGGCATGTCGAGATCACCTGGACGCTCGATCCCGCGACGCAGAGGATGCATTTGAACTGGCTCGAACGAAACGGGCCGCCGGCGGCGATTCCGACCCATCAAGGCTTCGGTACGCGGCTGATCGAGATGCTGGGCAAGCAACTGAACGGCGAGGTATCGCTCAGCTACGATGCGGCCGGTTTCGCCTATCGACTGGATGCGCCGCTGGCATCGCTGATGGCCGCGCCGCAGGTTTAGAGCCGTTCTGTTTCCGATCGGTCAGCGCTGGCGTTCCGGGACGCTCACCACAAGTACAACCTCATGGTGAGGAGGCGCGAAGCGCCGTCTCGAGCCATGCGCTCGAACCATGCACCGACGGCCCTGCGTCGCCCCGCCTTCGCGGCCGGGCTCCTCAGAGGATGAGGTCTCGGTGCATTCGGCAAGAGCCGGATCTCACCACCGAGCCCACGCGGCGATGCCGACCATCAGCATCAGAAGCGCGGGGACGAGAACCGGCGGCACCATCCATTCGGCAAAGGTTCGGTTCATGTCGTCAGTCCTTCGGGTTGAGCGCTGTCGGCAAAGGTTTTCCAGGAGCGGCCGCAGGCGACGCAATGCCATTCGTTGACGACGGCGGAGGCGGAATAGTTCGAGCGGCTGGGCGCGACCACGGCCTGGCCGCACACGCAGGAGTCGGTTCCGAGCGGATTGGAGCGTCGCGGATCGGTCAAACGGCCACCCGGACGGCCAGGCGGCGGTTCAGGCTTCGCAGCAGGGAAATCGGGACGGTGATCGCAGGCACGGCGCTTCTCCCTCTGGGGCGGGAGCGCGGTGGCGTCTCTCAGCCGCCGATGCCCGGGACAACCCTGTGCGGCGATAGGTGTGAGATAGGGATCGGACGCATGAATTACCAGGTGGTGGACGGCCGTCTTCATGACGCATCGAACTCGTGCAAGCCGGCACGATCGAGGAACCTCACTGTCCGACGTTTGCTCAAGACGATGATGCGCAACGCCTGCAACTTGGTCAGGCAGCGCGAGACGGTTTCGTTGCTCAGCCCGAGATAATCGGCCATGTCGTGCTCGCACATCGGCAGACTCATGACCCCCTTGGTCGCGAGGCGGCGGTCCATCTCGAGCAGGAACGCGGCGACCCGTTCCAGCGCCGACTTGCGCCCCAGCAACACCATGTGCTCGCGGGCCTTGCGCAACTCGCCGGCAGCGAGGTTACAGAGCCCCCAGGCCAAGCCGGCATCGAGACCGGCCTCGCGGTCGAGATCATCGAGCCGCACCGCCAGCATGGTCGTCTTCACGAGGGCTTCGGTCTCGTGACTGCGCAACGCGTCGCCGTCGAGGCCGAAGATTTCCCCCGGCAGGTGAAACGCACGCAGATGACGGCGTCCATCGGGCAGACAATGCGAGGCCCGAACCGCACCTTCAAGGACAGCGTAAGCGTGATGCGCCGTCTCGTTCCTGGTGTAGATTCGTTCGCCTTTCGTGAAACTCTGCCTGTTCGATCGAATCGCAGCGGCGTTCCCCAGCAAATCGAAATGCGTCTCCAGCCACGAACTGCAGTCGTCCGTTGGCACGATCATCGCGTCCGTGATCGCCATTTCGGCATCCAATTCACTGCAGGAGACCGGATATCACCGCACCGCGCGGAGATGCGGCGTCGGCGGACGGATCAAACGCTTCGATCGGGGTCGGGCGCCGATTGCTTCGGACGGCTCGCAGGCTTGGCTTGTTCGTCGACGAGCAGCCCGAGCAAAATCAGCAACACCCTGCGCTGATCTTCGTCGGTGCTCCGTGCCAGGGCCGCGCGGTAGAGCTTCAGGTTCTCATCGCGGATAAAATCTTGCATGAGCATCTCCCCTGCGGAACCAGGCGGGAGCATCGCGAAGCTCTCAGTCACCCGTCGATGCCGATGGCAGCAAGGTGATCGTCGAGACTACGCACAGATGCGAATGAAAGTCGACGTCAAACCGCGACCGAAGTGATGGAACCGCAGACTCATGCTTATCAGCACGTGGAACCGCCGCGCGTCGGTTCGCGCGTCCCTAGATGGAACCGCGAGCGTTTTGGTCGGTGTGGATTCTGTCGGCGATGTGGCGCGCGCTGATACGGCGAAAGCGATGACGTTCGGCAGCGTCAGCGCGCCAGCACTTCGACTTCGCCGTCGACGCCGTTGACGACGTTGAAGCCGCGCTCGAACACCTTGCCTTCGTTCTTGGCGATAGCGCGGTACTCGCCTTCGGACAGCACCACTTTCGGGAACGCGCCGATCGATTCCTTGATGACGTCGCCGCCCGGCGTCAGCACCGACCATGCGGTGTTGGCGAGCGCTTCGCCGCCTTTGTCGGAAACCAGTTTCAGCGTGATCACCGCGGCGCGGTGGGTGACGGTGACGTCGGTCAGTTTGCCGGCCTGGACGCGGATGTCGGAGCGCACCACCGAATTGGCGTCGCCGTAATTCGAGACGATATAGTAAGTGCCTTCGGGCACCAGCACGACGTCGCCGGCGGCGGCGCTCGGCACCAGCGGCGGGCGCTGGGAATTCTCGAACTGGCTGCCCTTGTAGATCGAGAACGAAATCTGGTTCTGCGGAATGCGCGTGCCGCCGACGCGGCCTTCGATCCGCAATCCGCCGGCCGGCAGAATGAAGGCCTCGCGGTCGGTATCGGCCTTCAGCGCCACCGGGCGCACCGCGCTGACCAAGCCGTGGGCGACATGCACCACGTAATTGCCGGGCGGCAGCACGATGTTCGGGGTGGCGCCGTGCTCCTCGCGGATCAGCTTGATGGCGCCGCTTTCGTCGGGCCGGTCGGAATAGACCCGCCACACCAGTCCGCTGTTGATCGCCGGCAGATCCTTGCCGTAGCGCGCGGTCAGCGCCAGCACGCCCTGCAGCGGCGCGGGCGATGCGGCGGGCGGCAGCGGCGAGATCGGTGGCGGCGTGACGGCGGCGACCGGCGGCTGGGTCAACGGCGGCGGCAGGGTCGGCACGGCGGCGGCGCCCGATGACGGCGCCAGGCTGATCGCGCCGCCGGCGGGAGGCTCGGGCACCGAGGCCGGCGGAATCGGCGGCGGCCGGTCGCTGAAGAACTGCGCCGGAGCCGGCTGCGCCGAAACCGCGACCAGACACACCGACGCGCAGGCGAGCGCCAGCCAACCGCGTGGCCCTGCCCGGCCGGTTTTACCCCTGCAAATCATGGCGAATGGTTTTCACTGAAAACGCGGCAAATTCAAGCCTCGGCGTCACCCGGCCGCAGCCACGGCGGTATCGTGGTGGTTTTCGCAGCAATGTCACGATTTTCCCCTAGTGCCGGCACCCGCAACCATTGATCATGCGCTGCAAAACGATCTGGTGAAGATCGTTTGATCGCACTTTGATCGCCATTGGGCTACACCGCGCGGGCGTCGGCCGCGTTGCGAATGCCGGAGCGGTTTCGAGGAGGCAGCATGCTGGAAAATCTGATCGGTCGCGGGCAGAGCAGCTCACCGGCTCCGAACAAGGTCGGCCTCGACAGCATCCGGCGGCCGATGATCGGGCTCGCGCTCGGTGGCGGTGCGGCGCGCGGCTTCGCCCATATCGGCATCCTGCGGACCCTGCTGGATCACGGCATTGTTCCGGACGTGGTGGTCGGCACCTCGATCGGCGCGGTGGTCGGCGGCGCCTATGTGGCGGGCCATCTCGACACGCTGGAGGAATGGGCGCGCGGGCTGCAGCCGCGCAACATCATCGGCTATCTCGACATCCGCCTGAACGGCTCGGGCCTGATCGGCGGCAGCAAGCTCGCGGCGCAGCTCGAAGCCACGCTCGGCCAGACCATGATCCAGGACCTCAAGCAGAAATTCGCCAGCGTCGCCACTGAAGTGCGCACCGGCCACGAGATCTGGCTGACGCACGGCAAGATCGTCGATGCGGTGCGGGCATCCTATGCCCTGCCCGGCATCTTCTCGCCGGTGCTGATCGGCGATCGCTGGCTGGTCGACGGCGCGCTGGTCAATCCGGTGCCGGTGTCGGCGGCGCGCGCGCTCGGCGCCGAGATCGTGATCGCCGCCAACGTCAGTAGCGACGTGTTCGGCCACGGCACCACGATCTTTTCGCACGGCGCGATCGACGAGGCGATCGAACCCGCGCCCGAGCCCGAGCCGAAGCGCGGCTTCGGCCGGTTCTTCTCGCCCGAACGCTTCGTCAAACAGGAACTGTTCGGCAGCGGCAACCGTCCCGGCATCTCCAAGGTGATGGTCGACGCCTTCAACATCATGCAGGACCGCATCACCCGCGCCCGGCTCGCCGGCGATCCGCCCGACATGCTGATCTCGCCGCGGGTCGGCCGGATCGGCTGGTTCGACTTCCACCGCGCCGACGAGATGATCGCCCACGGCGCGCGAGCCGCCGAGCGCGCGATCGATTCGATCCGCGAGGCGATCGAGGAAGCCGCGCCGCAGCAGGCCAAGGCGGACGTGCCGGTCGAGACCTGAACGCGCGCGAGACGCGGGGCGCTTGTCGCAGGCCGTCTCGCAAACCATCGGCCATGACCGGAGTGCATGAGCGGCGTGCATGACACCGAACTATCAACGAGTCATTCCGGGGCGCTCGCACAGCGAGCGAACCCGGAATCTCGCCGCGGGGAATCGCCGGCAATCGGCGGCCTGAATCTCGGGATTCCGGGTTCGCGCCTGCGGCGCGCCCCGGAATGACCGTGGGCGATGACCGGCGTGCATGACCGGCGTCCCATGACACCGAGCCAACAACGAGTCATTCCGGGGCGCTCGCGCAGCGGGCGAACCCGGAATCTCGCCGCGGGGGACCGCAGACAGTCGGCGGCCTGAATCTCGGGATTCCGGGTTCGCGCTGCGCGCGCCCCGGAATGACCGTGGGCGATGACCGGCGTCCCATGACACCGAGCCAACAACGAGTCATTCCGGGGCGCTCGCACAGCGAGCGAACCCGGAATCTCGCCGCGGGGGATCGCAGACAATCGGCGGCCTGAATCTCGGGATTCCGGGTTCGCGCCTGCGGCGCGCCCCGGAATGACCGTGGGCGATGACCGGCGTCCCATGACACCGAACTATCAACGAGTCATTCCGGGGCGCTCGCGCAGCGGGCGAACCCGGAATCTCGCCGCGGGGGATCGCAGACAGTCGGCGGCCTGAATCTCGGGATTCCGGGTTCGCGCCTGCGGCGCGCCCCGGAATGACCGTGGGCGTTGCAGGCGCGCCCCGGGGATGCAGGCGCGCCCCGGAATGTCGGGCGAAGAGAATCAGGCGCTCTTGATGTAATCGTGCAGAGCCTGCTGCTCGTGCTCGTATTCGTTGAGCCGCCATTTGACGATGTCGCCGATCGAGATCAGGCCGACGACGCGCTCGTTCTCGAGCACCGGCAGATGCCGGAATTTCTCCGTGGTCATCACTTCCATGATCTCGCCGACGGTGTCGCCCTGCGCGCAGCTCACGACGTCGCGGGTCATCACCGCGTGCACCGGGCCGTCGAGCGCATCGGCGCCGCGGTCGGCCAGCACCTTGACGATGTCGCGCTCCGACAGGATGCCGTCGAGCCGCGCGCCGCGCATCACCAGCACCGCGCCGACGCGGCGTTCGGCCAGCGTCCTGATCGCCGCCGACAGCCGCTCGTCCGGCTCGACGCTGTAGATGTATCGCCCCTTGGATTCCAGGATTGCTCGCACTGTCATTTGTCGCCTCCCGAATGGTGCGCCCTTCAATCAGGCGGCACTGATTGGTCGTTTGATCGAGCAGTCAGCCGTGTCTTCACGCGAACGGCAGCGCTTCGTTCGAAAACGCATCCTCACGACACGTCACACCAACGTCTCCGGACCAACGTGTCCGGTGGCATCCAGTTGCAAATAATAACTAACAAATGCGGCGAATCCACGCCACGTCGCTTGCAGCGCAGCAAAGCGACCGCAGTGCAACGGCGAGGGTTATGGATTGCTGATTAGTTCGGATCGACCGCCGCCGGGGCGCGGCGCGGCACCGGGTCGAACAGCGAGAACAGCAGCAGCCCCGCGAAGAAGCCGCCGATATGCGCCTGCCAGGCGACGCTGGCGCCTTCGTTGCCGACCGCGATCGAGCCGACGCCGAAGATGATGTTGATGCCGAACCAGATCGCCAGGAAGGCGATCACGCGCGGATCGCGCAGCGCCCGCAGCAGCGGCTGCGCCGGCACCCGCGCCGCGGCATCGGCGTCGCCGCTGCGGAACGACAGGAAGCTGCCGCGCGCGAAGGCGAAGCGGATCGCCGCCGCCATCGCGCCCGACACCGAGGCCGAAGCGCCGATCATCGGCGCGATCTCGTGCTCGTGGGTGACGAGATGCGCCAGCGCGCCGCCGACCGCCGTCACCGCCATGAAAAGGAAGAACCGCGCCGCGCCGAACCGCCGCGCCAGCGCGCTGCCGAACGGCAGCAGCCACAGCACGTTGAAGAAGATGTGGCTGAGATTGGCGTGGAGCAGCGAATAGGTGACGAAGGTCCAGACCTTGGCGCCGGTGCCGCCGGGAAACGGCGCCGCCAGCAGCGTGGCGTCGTAGCGCTTCGGGATGAAGCCGAACACCTCGATGGTCCAGTAGTCGACCTCCGGCGGCAGCAGCACGCGCAGATGGATCACCGCCAGCAGCGCGACATAGACGGTGAGCGCGCGCGGCAGGTTGAGGATCGGTTCGTGCGGCGGCTCCGGCGGCGGTGGCGGCAGCGGCTGCGTTTCGGGCGACGGATCCAACGTGAACGACCTGCTGCGAGCGGCCCGGCCGCGGCGCGGCCCGGAGGCGATCCGATCCCATAAGCGGCTTGGCAAAGCGGCGCAAGCCGGGGCGTGTTCGGCGTCGCCTTGCTTGCGGCGGCCGGCGGGGACGGCAGCACGACGCCACGAAAAAGGGAGGGTCCTGAGAAGACCCTCCCTTCGATCCTGCCGGTGCTGTCAGCGGCGGAACCCCGCGACGACCGATCTGTTTTGGCAGCCACCCTGTAACTCATCGCCCGGATGCCTGGAGAACACCCGCGCGCCAAGAACAGACCCACTCTAGCCGGGCCGCTGCCGGCCACAACCGCATAGTTAACTTAACCTTAACGCGACAAAACAGGGGTTAACGGCCGCCCTTCCGGCTTCCGGCATGGACGCTGCAATGCCTCTCCTGCACAAGATTTCAGGGGCCGGCAGCGCGCGGATACGGGACAGAACTGTCCCGAACGCACGCCGCGCAGGCCGGGGACCGGTATGAAGCATCCGTCGAGCCGCGCGTTTTTTGCATATTGGGACAGCCAGCGCGCCGGCGCGCCGGCCCCCGAGCGCAGCGATATCGAGCCCGGCGCGGTCCGCGAACTGCTCGGCGACATCTTCGTGCTGTCGTGCGACGCCGCGGCCGGTTTCCCGTTCCGTGTCGCCGGAACCCGGCTCAGCGCCCTGCTCGGCCGCGATCTCAAAGGCGAGAGCCTGCCCGGCCTGTTCGGCGGCGACAGCCGGCGGGAGTGCGAGGACATTCTCGGCGTCGTCGCCGAGGAATCGCTGGCGCTGGTTGCCGGGGTGACGTCGTCGTCCCCCACCGGCGCGGTCGCCCATCTCGAATTGCTGCTGCTGCCGTTCGCGCCGCGGCTGCACACGCCGCTGACCATGACCGGGCTGCTGGCGCCGCTCGGCCCCCGGAGCGCCGGCGATCTCGGCGCGCTGCGGTTGACGACATGGCGCACGCTCGGCCGACAATCCCGCCGGCTGCGGCCGAGGCTGCTGCGCAAATGGGAAGTCGCGCGCGGGCTGATGGTCTACGAAGGCGTGCGCTGAGCCTGGACGAATTCCGGCGCAGGTCGCAGCGTCAGCCCGGTGGCGCAGGGCCGGACCGGCAGCGCCGCGACCGGCAGGCGGTCGACGCGCCGGCATTCGCACGACCGCCGGATCAAGCCGTCGACATCGGTGATCGCCATCCGGCCGCGGCTGTAGCGGATCAGCCCCTTCTGCTGCAGCCCATGCGCGATCAGCGAGATGGTGTTGCGCTTCACGCCCAGCATCTGCGCCATCAGATCCTGGCTGAGCAGCATCGTATCGCTCCCCGCCATCTCGCGGGACTGAAGCAGCCGCCGGCACAGCCGCGCCTCGGCGGTGTGCGCGGCATTGCACGCCGCCGTCTGCTCGGCCTTGATCGCGCGGCTGGATTGATCCAGTAACAGCGCCTCGCGCAGCGCGGGGCTGAGTTCGACGATGGTGCGGAAATGGCCGACCTCGATCGCCGAGGCCGCGCCGCAGAACCGGACGATCGCCGCGGTCGACGACGGCGCCCCGTACAAGGCGGCGGCTCCGCCGACGACGCTGTCCCGCCCGATCACGCCGACTTCGATGGTTTCACCGCGCTGCAGTCGCGCCAGCGTCGACACGATGCCGCTATGCGGAAACATCACCAGCCTGACAGGCGCACCGGCCTCGATCAGCACCTGACCGAAATCCAGAACGACCGGGCGCAGATAGGGTCGCAGTAGTTCGAACTCCGCCGATGGCAGCGCGGCCAACAGATCGTTCGGTGATTGGCGACTTGTCATCATCACAGCCGTCCCGGCAAGGCCGGGACGCGCGCTCTATCGCGCGATCCGGCCGATGAAGTTCCAAGTTCCGCCCGGTCCTGTTCGGGGGTCGTAACACTGGAATGTCATCGAGCCGTTGCGTGGCAGAGTCCAGTTCGTACTACTACTCACGATGGCGTGCCTGCCCGGCTACACGGCCTTGGCACGGCCCTGCGGCGCCGCCGGCGGCGTCAGATGCCGCAGCGCGCTGCGGCGATCGCTGCGACCATCCGCATCCTCGGCGACCATGATGCAGCCGATCAGTGCGGTAAGTACGCGCAGTTCTTCTTCCGCGTCGACCTGTGCGGCGCGGTCGTAGTGCTGGGATCGGACGCTGTCGTCGCTGTGTGCCATGAGAACTCTCCTGAACCGGAGTGTGCAATATCGAACTAGACAATGGGAGCGTTGATCTGGCTCAAGCATCAAAAAAATCAAACCCCCGACCCGACATACGCATGTCGCTGCGGAACCGGAGCCGTTCCGCGAACCGCCGACGAGTTGTCCGCCCCGGCCGCGTCGCGCTCGCCAACGTGTTTCATTAGTCCTTTGACGTCAATGATTTGCAACCGTGCCCGGCAGGGGCGGACGAGCCCTCCCTGCGGCAGGACAATCGGCGGCGCGCGACGCTGGTGCGCCGCCGCCGAGCATGCGAGCGAATTCCTCACGGCTCAGCGGCAGTTTGTCGCTGCCCGCGAAGTCGCGCACCCGCCAGCGGCCGACGACGCGACCGGGACACGACCGCGTGCGCGCGGCATCGCGGCCGCTATCAGTTCCGCCTCACCCGGTCGAGGTCACGGCCCTCGTATCAGCGCCGCGGGCCGGCGGGAGTAAACGACGTCGACACAAGCAGTGCCGCGAGCCCGACGGCCGCAGAGGTTCGCGCGATATCGGCGTGTGACGCCGCGCCACCGTGCATAGCAAAACCACCGCAGTGCAAAACCGAGACCCGAGCACGTCGGATCGGCTTCGCGCCAGCCACGCGTTGGCCTTTCGCAAATTCGGCTGCAGCGGCGCGAAATACGCGCCGATTGTCGGCGAGACGAGCGTCCTGCGATCGCCGAAGCGAGCCATTGTCAATCATCTTCGGCTGCTGATCCGCAGCCGCAGCAACTAACAACTCGTTCGCGCATTGATGAACCGCTCCGAACGCCGGATCAGGGTGGATAGGAGCTTGCTTATTCCGCAATTCGGGCAGACATTTCCATCCGGGTGACCAAGGTTGTACGGAACCGGATTCGGCGATGCTGCGACAGGCCCGGTCGCCGGCCGATATTTCGATCACGTTCCACGCCGGCAGGCATATTGTGAGACAGCGCGACGGCGGACGCCGATGAGCTTCGAGAATGCCAGTGCTTCATTGCTCCAGGCGCTGGTTCATGCCGCGCCGGACGGCATTCTCCTGATCGACCCACATCAGCGCATCGTGCTGTTCAATCCGGCTTGCGAAGCGCTGTTCGGCTGGCCGGCGCGCGAGGCGCTCGGCCAAGGCGTCGCCGCGCTGATCCCGGACTGGCAGCAACAGCCGCAGCCGTCGCGCCGGTCGCGGATGCGGGCCCTGCACCGCGACGGCACCGCCCTCACCATCGCGCTGGCGACGGCCGCTTCGGCCGGCGACGCGGCGTTCATCGTGGCGACGGTGCGCGAACGCGACGAGACGGAACCGCAACACCCGGAGCACGGCGCCGGCGAGCCCGAATTCCGGCGGCTCGTCGAGGGCGTCGCCGATTCCGCGATCTACATGCTCGACGCCGACGGCTGCGTCGCGAGCTGGAACCGCGGCGCCCAGCGGATCAAACAATTCACCGCCGCCGAGGCCCTCGGCCTGCATGTTCGCGAGTTCTACACGCCGGAGGACCGCGCGCGCGGCGAACCGGAGCGCAACCTCGCGATCGCCCGCGATCGCGGCCGCTTCGAAACCGAGGCGTGGCGCCGGCGCAAGGACGGCGACCGCTTCTGGGCGCAAGTGGCGATCGAGCCGCTGCACGATGCGCACGGCGGACTGATCGGCTACGCCAAGGTCACCAGCGACATCACCGAACAGCGACGCGCCGAGCAGGTGATCCGCGAGGCCGACGCGCGCATCGCGACGCTGATCCAGACCGTGGTCGACGGCGTCATCCTCACCGACGGGCACGGCCGGATCAGGACCTTCAACCTCGCCTGCCAACGGCTGTTCGGCTACGCGGCCGACGACGCGATCGACCGGCACATCTCGATGCTGGTGCCGGCGGCGGGCGCCGGCGAGCTGCAAGCGCTGTTGCGCAGCAGCCACCGCGCCGACGAGCACGGCCGGATCGGCGCCGTGCGGGGGGCGACCGGACTGCGCCGCGACGGCCGGATATTCCCGATGGACCTGTCGGTCGGCACCACCGTGCAGGACGGCGAGACGGCGTTCGTCGTGGTGATCCACGACCTCACCGACCGCAAGCACACCGAAGAGCAACTCGTCCACGCGCAGAAGATGGAAGTCGTCGGCCAGCTATCCGGCGGCATCGCGCACGACTTCAACAATCTGCTGACCGTGATCGTCGGCAATGCCGAACTGCTCGGCGACCAGCTCAAGGCGCGGCAGGACCTGCGGGGGCTCGCCGGCGAAATCGGCCGCGCCGGCCAGCGCGGCGCCGAGCTGACGCAACGGCTGCTCGCCTTCGGCCGCCGCCAGACGCTGAAACCGGTCGCGCTCGACTGCAACGAACTGGTCGAGTCGATGTACAATCTGCTGCGTCGGACGCTGCGCGAGGACATCGTCATCGACACCGGGTTGGGAGCCGACCTGCGCAACGCCTATGCCGACCGCGCCCAGCTCGAATCCGCGATCGTCAACCTGTCGCTGAACGCGCAGGACGCGATGCCCGGCGGCGGCCGGCTCAGCATCACCACCGCCAACGTCGCGCTCGACGCCTCGTATCAGTCTGTCAATCAGGAGGTTCGCCCCGGCGACTACGTGCTGATCGCCGTCACCGACAACGGTTCTGGAATGCCCAAGGAGGTGCTCGATCGGGTGTTCGAACCATTCTTCACCACCAAGGAGGTCGGCAAGGGCTCCGGCCTCGGGCTCAGCATGGTGTACGGCTTCGTCAAGCAATCGAACGGTCACGTCTCGATCTACAGCGAGCCGGGGCTCGGCACCACGGTGCGGCTGTATCTGCCCGCGATGACGGCCGGGCAGCCGAGCAGTCCGGATACGCCGGACGCGGTCGAGCATCTCGTCTCGCGCGGAGAAGTCGTGCTGATCGTCGAGGACGATCCGTTCGTCCGGTCCTACGGGGTGATGTGCCTGCGCAGCCTGGGCTACATCGTGATCGCCGCATCCGACGGCGCCGACGCGCTGCAGACCCTCGACGGCGACACCAATGTCGACATCCTTTTCACCGACGTCGTGATGCCGGGCGGCATCAACGGCTGGGAGCTCGCCGAGACCGCGACGCGCCGACGCCCGAATCTGCGGGTGCTGCTGACGTCGGGCTACGCGCTGGAAACGATCGCCGGACGGAGCCACGGTCGCGATCACCTGCCGATCCTGCACAAGCCGTACCGCAAGGGAGAGCTCGCCCGAAGGCTGCGGGACGTGATCGAGTCACCGCCGCAGACCGCGCCGAACCGCGAATGCTAACGAGCCGTTAACCCTGAACGTCCTACGGTGACGAAATATTTCGTTTCCGGCCGGATAGCGGACGAGCGTGTTGTTGCAAAGACAGACCATACAGCCGGCGACCGCCGAGCGGCGTCGATTCCAGCGCGTGAAAGTCCACCTGCTGGGCCGCTACATGCTGCCGGATCGCCGGGAGTTTCCCTGCCAGGTGATCAACATGTCGCCCGGCGGCCTGGCGATGCTGGCGCCGGGGATCGGCAATGTCGGCGACCGCGTCATCGCCTATCTCGATCATATCGGCCGCGTCGAAGGCAAGATCACGCGGATCATCGACAACGGCTTCGCGATGACCGTCGGCGCTACGCCGCGCAAGCGCGACAAGCTCGCGGCCCAGCTCACCTGGCTCGCCAACCGCGACATCCTCAACCTGCCGGAGGACCGCCGCCACGATCGTATCGTGCCGCGCAATCCGATCTCCGTGCTCACGCTCGAAGACGGCAGCCGGATGACCTGCCGGATCATCGACATGTCGCGCTCGGGCGCGGCGATCGCGGCCGAACACCGGCCGCCGATGCACTCCCAGGTGTTGCTCGGCCGCGTCGCGGCCCGCGTCGTCCGTCACCTCGATGACGGCTTCGCGCTGGAGTTCGTCCACGAGCAGCGCGAAGAGACGCTCGAAGACAGCGTTACCGCGCAGTGAACGCCAGCGGCCCTCCGGCCGCTTCCTGATCGGCCTCAAATCGACCCACGGCGCGGCTTTGCGGCGCGCCGTCACGCGCGCCCGGACGCCGGCGATGGTTAATCCGGGCGCGCGCCGATCGCAAAACCGCCGATGCCGCAGCGCCTTCGCGCTTAATCGTTCAAAATTGAATCAATTGCAGTCGTATCGAATTTTACGCAAATTCGATTCAAGTATAAATCGAATACCCCTCCAATTTTAGCAGTATTCGAATCGACTTTACTTAGTCGACTTAGCGGCCCTGCAAAGCGTTTGTGGAAATCATGGTCCCAACAAGAACACGGGGGCCACAATGTTTGTTAGCAGGGGATTGCGGACGGGACTGATCATTGCCGCGGCGGTCGTCACGATGACGGCGGCGGCGCAGGCAGGAGACAAGGTTCGCTACGCCAGCATCGGCGACACCACGCGCGCGCCGATCGGCTGGATCGAATTCTGCGCCGACAATCCCGGCGATTGCCGCACCGGACGCAGCCAGGCGCGCGACATCGTGATGACGCAGACCGCGTGGCGCGACCTGCTGAAGGTCAACCGCTGGGTCAACGACAACGTCAAGCCGCTGACCGACATGGACCATTGGGGCGTGATCGAGAAATGGTCGCTGCCCGCCGATGGCTACGGCGATTGCGAGGACTACGTGCTGCTGAAGCGCAAGATGCTGATCGAGGCCGGCTGGCCGCGCGAGGCGCTGCTGATCACCGTGGTCCGCGACAAGAAGAACGAAGGCCACGCGGTGTTGACGGTGAAGACCGACAAGGGCGAGTTCGTGCTCGACAACCAGAACGAGGAGGTCGTCGCCTGGACCGAGACAGGCTACCGCTTCGTCAAGCGGCAGTCGCAGACCGACGCCAATGAATGGGTCGCACTCGGCGACAACCGCCCGGCCATTGCCACCGCCAGCGCGCGGCGCTGAGACGGCGACCGCAACACGGAGACAGAGACACACGATCCGGTCAAATCCCCACCCCTCCCCGTCCCAGATCGGATCGTGCGCGGCCAGCCTCCCCCAAGGCTGGCCGCAACTTTTTGGGGGCGAGAATGGCTGCGTCGCTCGCTCTGCGAGGCCCATGTCGAGACCGCCTGTACTCAGAGGCAGCAAACGCAAAAAAGCCCCGGACGGATTGCCGGGGCTTTTCTGCAGCAGAACAGCTGAAGCTCAGTCGATGACGGACCTGCTCAGTCCATGACGGCTCGGCTCAGTACTTGGTGACCTCAGTACTTGGTGACCTCAGTACTTGGCGACCTCAGTACTTGGCGACGACCGGGCCACCCCAGTTGAAGTGATAGTTGATGCCGACCTTGACGGTGTGGAAGGTGTCCTTCCACTCCGAGCGGTTGGTCGGCGCGGCGGTGTACTGGATCGTGCTGCGGCCGAGATCGATGTAGTTGTATTCGAGCTTGGCCGACCAGCTCGGCGCGAACATGTATTCGACGCCGGCACCGACCGTGTAGCCCCATATGGTCTTGTTCTGCACGAATGTGTTGGCAGCGCCACCGTCATAGCGGTGCTGGAGGTCGCCGACCGCGGCACCGCCGCTGACGAACCACAGCGCCGGACCGGCCGCATAGCCGAGACGACCCTTGATGTCGCCGAAACCGCGAAGCTTGGTGAAATAGGTGTCGCCGAGATTCGGCGGGCCGACATTGATCACGGACGAAGTGCCGTTGATGTCCGCCCAGTGGTAATCGCCTTCGAGACCGAACACGAAGGCGCCGCTCTGCCAGTTGTAGCCGACCACGCCGCCGGCGAAGCCGCCGCTGGTGTCGTACTTCTGGGAGCCGAAGAACGCCGGGGTGTTGGCGGCGGCGAAGACGGTCTCGTCGCTCGAGCCCCAGCCATAGCCGCCCTGACCGCCGATATAGAAGCCGGTCCAGGTCGACACCGGGGCCACGATCGGCGCTGCCTTGGTGTAGGGCCGGGCCGCCAGATCGGCCGCCGAGGCCGAACTCATCATCACGAGTGCTGCCGCCGTACCGAACAGAAACGTCTTCAATGCCAATTCTTCCTCCATCAAAACAAAGGGTCGAGTGATTCCAACGCGAGAAAACACTAGCTCATTTCGGCCCAACCGGCCGTACCCGGAACGCAACAGTCAATCGCAAAGCGACCGCAGGTTCGATTCTGGTGAGGATCGCTGCGCCCGCGCCCGTTCGACGGCGGTCGAAGCGTCGTCACACACAAGGATGTTCGGGGAATCACGACCGGTCGCTCATCACGCGCGGTGACGCGAACGCGACACGGCGGTGCAACGAGCGGAAGAGCTAATTGTCGTCCGCAACGCGCTGCATCGCGACCTTGGTGCGACGCTTCAGCATGTCGAGCTTGGCCTTGACGTCGCCGAGCGCCTCGGCGTCGAAATCGCGGAAGATGTATTCGTGAAGCGCTTCCCAGCGCGGCCTCAGTTCCGCTATTTTCGTCCGCGCCGTATCCGACAGCGACATCAGCACGACGCGCGCATCGGTCGTCGAGGTCACGCGGTTGATCAGGCCGAGCCGCTCGAGTATCTTGGTCTGGGTCGTCACGAAGGTCGAAACCGCGTGGATCTTGTCGGAGACGTCACCGACCGAAACGCCGTTGCCCTGATCGAGATCGCTGATCGCCATCAGGATCAGCCATTGCGAACCGCTGATGCCGAACAGCTTCGCCCAGGCGCGGCGCATGTCCTCCAGGTTGTTGCTGATCGAGACGAAGTCCCAGATCACCTGATAGGACAGGCAATGGTCGGTCGTCGCAGACGCCCCAACGGGCGCCGGTTCGGCCGCCGCGGTCTTCCGAGCGTTTTGCCGATTCGACATGCGATGCACCTCCGATGGCGCCGTTTCCTCAAGACGTCTTTTTTTTCGGCCCGCCATATTAGCGAAGGGCAGAATGTAATTTCACAAGGCATCTTGCACGGACCAACACGACGAAAGTCGACCATTTCCGCACAAAGTCTCTGCAGACCAAACGGGAGGCCGTCGCGTCGGCGGCCAAAACCATTTCAGATTCAGCAAATTAATCCTCTCAACTCGGTTTTGACCGAGTTGTTTCCAGCGCGCCATGGCTGAACATACAACGTGACAGAATCATGACGGAGTGTTGCGACACGGCCACACGTTCGCCGCACCAAGGGCAACATCCCGGTTTGGTCCTTTCAATAGCTAACTTTGTTATGTATCGAGTCACAGACCGACGGAGGGGGGCACCTCGAAGTCGTCCCCGCCCAAGAGCGGCCTCGCAGGATCAGCGGGCGCTCCCAGGCGGTTCGCGGGTGATGCCGTGGGGCCGATACTTGAAGCCCATGGCGTTGCCCATACGGCAAACTTGGAGGTTTCAAATGAATTTCGTTAAAGGCCTGATGCTGGGCAGCACGGCCGTTCTGATGGCGACGAGCGCGCAAGCCGCCGATCTCCCGCTCAAGGCGAAGGCGGTCGAATACGTCAAGATCTGCTCGCTCTACGGCGCGGGCTTCTACTACATTCCGGGCACCGACACCTGCATCAAGCTCGGCGGCTACGTCCGCGCCGAGTACGGGCACAACACGTCGAGCATGACCAACTCGCCGGCCTGGAACGGCAACTCGGGCCAGCAGAACCGTCTTGCCAACAGCACGATGTATCGCACGCGCGCCGACCTCAACATCGACACCCGCACCGCGACCGAATACGGCGTGGTCCGCACCTATTTCGACTCGGTGTTCACCTGGACCACCGGCAGCGATTCCGTCGCTGGTGGTAACATCGGCGTTTACTACGCCTTCATCCAGTTCGCCGGCTTCACCTTCGGTAAAGCGGTGTCGCAGTTCTCGACGCCGTGGAACGGCTCCCCGGGCAACATCACCTCGAACCTGCTCGGCGGCGACGACACCTCCACCGGCATCAATCAGGTGTCGTACACCGCGGAATTCGGCAACGGCCTGTCGGCCTCGGTCTCGCTCGAAGACCAGAGCGGCTACCGCCAGTCGCAGGGCGTCTCGAGCGTCTTCAACACGACGGGTCTCGGCGGCACCAACACCGCGGCCACGTGGATGTCGGGCGCCGGCGTTGGCACCAGCTACACTGCCGGCACGCAGATCCCCGACATCGTCGGCAAGATCCGCCTCGACCAAGCCTGGGGCCTGTTCCAGGTTTCGGCGGCTGCGCACCAGATTCGCGCCAGCTACTACAACCCGTCGCAGGAGATCAGCGGCCATCCCGACGACAAGTGGGGCTTCGCGGTTCTCGCCGCGCTGTCGCTCAAGAACCTGCCCACCGGCAAGGGTGACACCATCAACTTCGATGCCACCTATGCTGACGGCGCGATCCGCTACGTGATCGGCGGCACCAGCCCGAACAACTTCTCGATGTACGGCAACAACGCGGCCGGCGCCTATCAGTCGATCGCGATCGGCTCCGCAGTCGACGGCGTGTTCGCCACCGGCGGCCAGATCCACACCACCAAGGCCTGGGGTATCCGCGGTTCGTTCAACCACAACTGGTCCCCGAACTGGGCCACCTCGGTGTTCGGCGCGTATTCGTCGGTCGACTTCGGCGGCGCCGGCGGCGCTCTCTACACCACCGGCCTGCGCGCCGCGGTTGGTGGCGCAGCCTCCGCCTTCACGGGCAACCCGAACTTCAACATCGCGCAGATCGGCACCCGCACCTCGTGGACTCCGGTCAAGAACCTGACGTTCTCGGGCGAAGTGCTCTACACCATGATCGACCAGAACTACTCGGGCGTGACTGGCCCGGCGGTCAATCCGGGCTCGGTCAAGCCGACTTCGCGTTACGAGTTCAAGGACCAGAACACCTGGTCCGGCGCCGTCCGCGTTCAGCGGACGTTCTAAGCTAAACTACTGTGAACATGTAAACCTCCAGGAACCTCCGGCGATGCCCCGCCGGAGGTTTTCCTGTTTTGGGAGGCCGCACAGCCGCACCTCATAGCAGACCGCGCCTGGTCGCAGACCTCGATCAGCAGCAGACTTCAATCAGTAGCAAACTTCGACCCGCCGCAGCCGCCAGCCATAGGGCGTCCACACCCGCCGCGTCCTCAGATAGCAGCCATCGTCATAGCCGACGGCATAGGGATAGCTGTAGCCGTAACCGTTGTAGTAGGCCGGATAGCCGTAGCCGCCCCAGGCATAGGGCGCCGCGAGGCCGAGCCCCAGCCCGACGCCGACGGCCCCGATGCCGAAGCCGGGCCCGCGCCAACCGCCACCGCGCCAGCCGCCGTGCCACCCGCCGCCGTGCCAGCCACCGCCATGAAAACCGCCGCCATGAAATCCGCCGCGCGCTGAAGCCGCGGTCGGCGCCGCCAGCGCGGCCAGCGCCGCCACCGCAAACGCAACCATCACCTTGCGAAACATCTTGCACTCCATTCCGGACGAGTCGCTCCATCCGCAGGATGCGCCCCGCTGTCGCAGTTTGTTGGGCGATCGGCGCGCGCCGGTTTCAAATCCGCGCGATTGCAGCGTGCGCCGCATCGGTGGAACGATCGGCGCCGGCGCCGAGTTGTCTACGCGGAGGCGTCGCGCCATGCGCAAGCTGATCGGACTCGACGAGGACACGCTGGATAAGCTCGAGCAGCTCGGCCGCGACCGCATGGCCACGCTGCAGGAGCTCGCCGACGAGGCCTTCGCCGATCTGCTGAAGAAGCACGGCGTGCCGATCGATCTGAAGGACGCGCTGCGCAAGAGCGCGGCTTCGTCAGATTCGCAACGCAAACATTGAAGGACCAGAGTGATGGCAGACGACGATCCGTTCGAACTGGGCGAGCGCGCCGCGCGTCAGAACATTCCCGCCGAAGCCAATCCGTATCACGACGGCAGCGAGGAGCACTCGCTGTGGGCCGCCGGCCACGAACGCGTCGCCACCGCGATGCAGGCCCGCGAATCCGAAGGCACCTGAGCGGCGCCGCATTCAACTCGCATGTCGGATGCGGCGTTCGAATCAGCCGATCTTCTTGAGTCCTTTGGCGTAGCGCGGGCCGTTGGCGGCGTAGAACTTCGCCGGGAGCTCCATCGCGGTCGCCTGTGCCGGATCGAGCGTCCGCGCGAGCTTGGCGGGCGCGCCGAGAATCAGCGAATTCTCCGGAAACGACTTGCCCTCGGTGACGATCGCGCCGGCGCCGACGATCGAGCCGCGGCCGATCCGGGCGCCGTTCATCACGATCGCGCCCATCCCGATCAGGGCGCCGTCCTCGATGGTGCAGCCGTGCAGGATGACGTTGTGGCCGATCGTGCAATTCTTGCCGACGGTCAGCGGATAGCCCGGATCGGTGTGGCAGGTCGAGCCGTCCTGCACGTTGGAGCCCTCGCCGATCTCGATCCACTCGTTGTCGCCGCGCAGCACCGCGCCGAACCACACCGTGGCCGACGGCTTCAGCCGAACCTTGCCGATCACCGTTGCGGTTTCGGCGACGAAGTAGTTTCCGTCCTGCGGAAGGTCAGGGCGCTGCCCGTCGAGCTCGTAGATCGCCATCTCGGTCTCCTGTTGCGCGCCCACTCATGACAACGCGCGCAGCCGGGGGCAATGGTTTTCAGGCGATCACGCCGACGGCGTGCAGCGCCATCAGCAGCACCGTGCCGGACATCATGCTCCAGGTGCCCGCCAGCACGGTGGCCAGCATCACGAATTCGGTGCGGCGGCGCTCGATGCGCGGGCCGAGCAACACGTTGCGCATGATGATGAAGGGCGCCGCGAACACCAGGAACGGCACCGCGGCGAAGCTCTGCGCCACCACGCCCTGCTGCAGCAGCCCGAACCCCGCCGGCTGGCGCCGCATCGCCTGGTAGCCGCTGGCGAGCGCGCCGGCGACGGCGAAACCGATCAGCAGCGAGAACAGATTATTGTACGCATCCGGCGACATCACACAGTCTCGCTCACGCTACCCCACCCGAGAACTGTCGCAAAATGCGGCCCCGCCCGCCAGCGCATCGTTAAGTTTGGGTTAACGCGACCGTGCGAGGGATAACGTTCGCGCTGCGACAGCATTGGTCGCCGCGGCGCAGCATCGCCTTCTCGTGTCATTTTCCCGGGTTCTGATCCGCAATGAGTTTGGTTTCGTCAGCCCCCTACCCGCGCCGCGCCGTTCCGCTTGCCCGGCGCAGCCATCGCGTGCCGATCGCGATCGGCAGCACGATCTCGCTGCTCGCGATCGCGGCGGTGGCGTATCTGCTGTGGCCGACCTGGCGCGCCCAGCCGGTCGGCGATCCCGACCGCACCCCGGTCAGCATCGGCGAGACGCTGTTCAACGTGCCGACCAAGGCATTCCGGGTCAAATTCCAGCGCCATTCCGGGCCGCAGGAGCGCGTCGATCTCGCCTTCCTGTATCCCTCACTGCTGCCGCCGGAGCGGCCGAAGCGCGCCTCGCCGCAGGACGTCGAGGAATTTCATCCGATCGACCGCATCTTCGTGTCGATCGCCGCGCATCAGGACACGCTCGACCCGCAGATGCGGCTGCGCACGATCTATCCGCGCTATCTGGCGCCCGCTTCGCAACAGATCGAGGACGGGCTGACGCTTCGTCCATTCGTCGACGGCTCGCCCTACGGCAGCGAGGATCTCGTCACCGCCGAGCAGCCGCCGCTGGCGGCGCGCTGCACCCGCGACCGGCAGACGCCGGGCATGTGTATCAGCGAGCGTCGGATCGACGGCGCCGACCTCAGCTTCCGGTTTCCGCGGCAATGGCTGACGCAATGGCGCGACGTCGCGACCGCGATCGACCGCCTCACCGCGCAGCTCCACGCCGTGCGCGGTTAGCACGGTTCTGTTTCCGATGGAATCAGCACTGGCGTTTGGGAGGCTCACCACAGGCACAGCCTCATGGTGAGGAGGCGCGCAGCGCCGTCTCGAACCATGGGCGAGAGGGACTGCGTCGCCCCATCCTTCGAGACACCCGGCTTCGCCGGGCTCCTCAGGATGAGGATTCAGTGCATTTGGCAAGGGCTTCGATCAATCATGAAGCTCTCTGGCGCGTATTCCACAGCGGACGTGAAGCCGCGGAATACGCCGATTGAAGGATCGCGATCTCAGCCGACGTCGGCGAGATCCTCTTCCAGAATCGCCATCTGGAACTGGAACGAGCGATCATCGTCCTCGTCGTCGACGAACAGCACGCCGACGAATTCCTCGCCGATATACACTTCGGCGGAGTCGTCCTTCTTCGGCCGCGGCACCACGCGGATCTTCGGATTGCCGAACACCCGCTTGAGATACGCATCGAGTTTTCTGACTTCCTGAACGTCCACGGTGATCTCCAATCCAGACTAGATAACAAGGCTCCGGCGCGCGGCGGACGCGCGGTCCGCCGCGCGATCGCGGCAAGCGAGGCCGCCGTCAGTACGTTCTCGCGCCGCCCACCGCAAGCCCCGGCGTGGCGATTCGAACTGCATTCACAGCGAGACGAAAGTCCATCGCCCGGAAGCCGCCGGATCAAAGCCCGATGGCGTTGATCATCTGATCCATGGTGCGCGACGGCTCGGCGCAGCCCGCCTCGCCGACCACCTTGGCCGGCACGCCGGCGACCGTCATGTTGTGCGGCACCGATTTCAGCACCACCGAGCCCGCGGCGATGCGGGCGCAATGGCCGACCTCGATATTGCCGAGGATCTTGGCGCCGGCGCCGATCATCACGCCGTGGCGAATCTTGGGATGCCGGTCCTCGTGCTCCTTGCCGGTGCCGCCGAGCGTCACGCCGTGCAGAATCGAGACGTCGTCCTCGATGATCGCGGTTTCGCCGACGACCAGGCCGGTCGCGTGGTCGAGAAAAATCCCGCGGCCGATGGTGGCGGCGGGATTGATGTCGGTCTGGAACACCGCGGAGGCGCGGCTCTGCAGGTAATACGCGAAATCCTTGCGGCCCTGGCGCAGCAGCCAGTGCGCCAGGCGATGCGTCTGGATGGCGTGGAAGCCCTTGTAGTACAGCAGCGGATCGATGAAGCGCGCTGTCGCCGGATCGCGATCGAACACCGCGACCATGTCGGCGCGGAAGGCGTTGCCGATATCCGGCGCCTCGCGCAGCGCCTCGTCGAAAGTCTGGCGGATCAGATCGCCGGACAGCGCCGCATGATCGAGCCGCTCGGCGACGCGATGCACCACCGCGTCTTCGAGGCGGTCGTGATGCAGCACGCTGCCGTAGATGAAAGACGCGAGCTCGGGCTCGCGGCGGACCACGTCCTCCGCCTCGGTGCGCACGCGCTCCCAGATCGGATCGAGCGACGTCAGCTTCGCGGGTTGCGGATTGACCTGATGCATCACCATGCCGGCTCTCTCGATCTCGCCTGTCGCAGTCACTATAGCACGCCCGTGACGAGGCTGTCCCGCCACCCTGCGGGCCCGGAGGGGATCGTCAGGATGACCGTTAACCCATTCCTGCGCAATCACATTGCCTCGATCAGCGACCGTGGTTCGGTGGTTGCGCCATCTCAACGTGGGGAGCGGGACGATCCAGTCAAGCCGCCCGGCCCTCCGGACGGCGCCGCACGGATCACGGCCGGCGCTCGAGAAAATCGACCACGCCTTCCTTGTAGACGCGGTCGCCGACCGCGCGCATGTGATCGCGGCGCGGGATGTCGAGCACTTCGGAGCCGGGAATCATGCCGCTGAGTTGATGCGCGGATCCCGCGACGTCGTCGGTGGTGCCGACCGCGATCAGCACCGGGACCGCGATCGCCGCCGCCTCCTCCGCGCTCATCAGCATCCGCGAGCCGCGCAGGCAGGCGGCGAGCGCCTTGCGATCGGAGCGAGTCTGATCGGCGAAGGCGCGGAAGATGCGGCCCACCGGATCGCTGACGTCGTCGAGCGACGGCGCCTCGAGCGCGAGCGCCACCGTCTCGCCTGGGCCTCCGCCGATCACCAGGCCGCTGCCGATGCCGCCGAGAATCGCCGCGCGCACGCGCTCGGGGTGACGGCGCGCCAGCGTCGCGGTGATGCGGCCGCCGAGCGAGTAGCCCATGACGTCGGCGCGATCGATCGAAAGATGATCCATCAGCGCGACGACGTCGCCGGCCATCGTAGTCAGTCCGTAATCGGCGGGGTCGTACAGCTTGGACGATTCGCCGTGGCCGCGATTGTCGAGCGCGACGACGCGGCGGCCGGCGCGCTTCAACTCCGACAGCCAGGACGGATACACCCAGTTGACGTTCTTGTTCGACGCGAAGCCGTGCACGAGCACGATCGGATCGCCCTCGCCGTCGTCGAGATATGCAATGCTGACACCGCCGTGATCAAAGCTCGGCATCGACCGTCCGATGATTGTTGAAGGAAATGGTGAGAGACAGGAGACCGGCAGGATAGAGCGTTACGAGGCCCCGCGACAGTTACGAAACCGACAGGGCCGCTGCGACCGGAGACGGATTGACTTGCGCGCGCTGCGCCCGCTTCGCCTCGGCCAGCAGACGTTTCGCGCGCCGCGCCTTGCCGCGATCGATCGAGGCCTGCGTCATCCGCTCGACGCCGGCCTTGAGCGAGGTGACGAGGCCGAACACCGTGATCAGCGCGCCGAAGATCCACCAGGCGAAATTCCACGCGCCGGTGGTGAGCAGCAGCGCGCCGCGGCCGAGGATCTTGAGGAAGGCGCGGGTCTGGCCGCCTTTGGCCTCGGCGAGCCGCGCGGCGCGCGCGATGTCCTTCGGCCCGTCGGCGATCTTCAGCGCATCGAGCGCGCCGCGGGTGCCGGCCTTGTCGCCGATGCGGCCGACATTCTTGGCCAGCCGCATCAGCCCGCCGGCCTTCTCGGCGCGGAACGCCGCCTTGACCGCGGTCAGGGCCTCGCCCGGGCGGCGGATCGAGACGCCTGCGACCGCGCGCTGCAGCGCCGGCGCATCGATCACGTCCCGCGCCGAACGGCTGGTCCATGTCGCCAGCCCTCCGCCGAGCCGGCCGACCTTGCGGGCGTCCTTGACGAGCGTCAGCCCGGCGCGCACCGGAGCGGCGCCACCCAACGTGACATAGGTCGCCGCGGTGATGGCGATCCCGGCCGCCGCGAGCCCGAGCACGACCCGGTCGGTGTCCGCGCCGGTGGCGAGATTGGTGCCCTCGCGGACGACGTCGCGGATGTCGCCGAACACGAACAGATCGCCCGCCACGGTGCCGGACAGGCTGGCGCCGTCCTCGGCCTTGCCGGTGACGAGACCGGTCGCGAAGCGGGTGGCGATGCCGGCGGCCGAGTGCTGCGCGGCGACGGCCTCGGCGACGCGCGTGGTCAGTTCGACGGGAAGATCGATATGTCGTGCAGCGGCAAGTTGCACCAGGCTGCCGGCGAGGTCCGGATCGTGGGCGTCCAGCGCGTCAGTGATATGACGGCTGATCAGTTCCGGGTCCTGTTGCAATGCGGAGCCGATCTGCAACTCGGAGAGTTGCGCCGGATCGTCCTGCGCGGCAAGAAAGGCCGCGCTGCGCCGGGCATGCGGCCACGTCAGCACCAGCGCAACCGCGCAGAGTGCGATGCCAGCTTTGGCGATGCCCAGTTTCAGACGCATTTGCTGCGGCCCTCGTTGTGTCATCAATGTGGGGTGTCACAGCTTGGACACAACCGATCCAACGAAAGAAGGGCTTCTCCAACATCATGGGATTGTGTCGAATTTCGACAGGCAAAGCCTGTCCGCGCGCTCTAGGAATCAGGAGCCGACGCCGGTATGGTGCGCTGCACCGTGATGATTGCCCTCTCCGTCGCGAGCTAAGGTGAGCCGAATGTCCGAACACGTGGTTCCACATTTCCAGAACGAGGCCGGCGTTCCGATGATCGAGATCGGCTCGAAGGAATTCATGTGCGTGGGTGCCAATCCGCCGTTCGATCATCCGCATGTGTTTCTCGACCTCGGCAACGACAACGAGATCATCTGCCCGTATTGCTCGACGCTGTATCGCTACGCGCCCGATCTCGGGCCCGGCGAAGCGCGCCCGCCGGAATGCGTGCTGAAGGACAAGGTCGCCTGATCGCATCGTGCCGGCCTCCCGCACGATCATCGTTGCCGGCGCGGGAATCGGCGGACTGACGGCCTCGCTCGCGCTCGCGGCGCGAGGCTTTCGCGTGATCGTTCTGGAAAAGACGGAACGGCTCGAGGAAGCCGGCGCCGGACTGCAACTCTCCCCCAACGCCAGCCGCGTGCTGATCGGTCTCGGCCTCGGTGACAGGCTCGCGCAGCGCGCGGTCGCGCCCGACGCGGTGACGGTGATGAGCGCGCGCAGCGGCCGCGCGGTGGTGCGGCTGCCGCTCGGCAATGCGGCAGCGGCGCGCGCCGGCGCCCCGTATTGGGTGATCCACCGCGCCGATCTGCAATCCGCGCTGGAGGCAGAGGTCGTCGCCCATCCGTCGATCGATCTGCGGCTCGGCTGCCGGTTCGAGGACTTCGCCAGCGACGCGCGCGGCATCACGGTCGGTCATCGCCGGCGCACCGAGCGCAAGCATGAGCAGGCGCTGGCGCTGATCGGCGCCGACGGCATCTGGTCGACGGTGCGCGGGCAGTTATTTCCGTCGACGCAGCCGCGGTTCAGCGGACTAATCGCCTGGCGCGGCACGGTCGACGCCAGGGCGCTGCCGCGGGCCGACCTGCGCGCCGGCGTGCAGCTCTGGATGGGGCCGCAGGCGCATCTGGTGGTGTATCCGATCTCCGGCGGGCGGCGGATCAATCTGGTCGCGATCGTCGCCGACGACTGGCACCGCGAGGGCTGGAGCGCGCCGGGCGAGGCGCACGAGATCAAAAACCGGTTCGCCGCCGCCGGCTGGGCGTCCTCGGCGCGAGACATGATCGGCGCGGTCGAGAGCTGGAAGCGCTGGGCGCTGTTCGCGATGCCGGACGGCGGCATCTGGACCGCTGGCGCGACCGCGCTGCTCGGCGATGCGTCGCACGGCATGCTGCCGTTCGCGGCGCAGGGCGCCGGCATGGCGATCGAGGACGCCGCGGTGCTGGCGCAATGCCTCGGCGACAGCCACGGCGCAAACGCCGCCGGCGACGCGCTGTCGGTGCCGGCGTCGCTGCAGCGCTATGCGCAGGCGCGCCGCGCGCGGGTGGCCCGGGTGCAGCGGCTGGCGCGGCAGAACGGCAAGATCTATCACCTCACCGGCCCGATGGCGCTGGCGCGCGATCTGGCGATGCAGGCGCTCGGCGGCGAGCGGCTGCTGGCGCGGCAAGGCTGGGTCTACGACTGGCGACCATGAGGCAGTGCGCGGCGCACCGCGCGCGTCCGAACCGCTCAGCGCGTCGCGCGGCCCGAATGCGCCGGCGGGCGCGCGCCGGGCGCTGACGCCGCGGGCGGTGGCGCCGCCTCGACGCATTTGTTGTCGCGCCAGGTCTGTTCGGCGAGCCGCGACATCGCTTTCACGTTGATATAATCGTTGCGATAGGCGACCTCGGAGACGACCGAGCCGGCAACGCCGGTCTCCGCCTTGCGCATCAGGCCGTTGAGGTCGGCCAGCCGCGCGTCGAGACCCCTGCGCTCGGCGGCGAGCTGCTCGCAATTGTACAGATTATATCTGGCGGGATCGACGAACGCCTGAGACATGGCGCTGTCGCCGATCGCAGCACAGCCCGACAATGCCCCGGCGCCGACGACGAGCGCAGCGGCGGCGACGAGGCCCAAGCGAGACGAAACAAGGCGGCGGCGATCGGTCATGGCGCTCGTGAACGTTGCGATTTCGAAAGATCAGGCGGCAATGGCGGGAATGAGGCGCCGTCGAAACGGCGCCGGCGAAGCGCGCGACAGGCAGGCCGACGCGGCGCACGGCCGCGCCCGATCGAACGATTGCAGCAATGCGCCCGGCTTGGCAAGATCGCGGTTCCGGATCGCGCCTCCGAACGATCATCAGTCGCGCGATGTCGACGCCGTCCGGATGCGCGAGGGCAGTCGATGCCGAGTTTGAAGACATTGCTGCGGGCGCCGATGGTTTGGCGAGCCCGGGCGCTCGATCGGGCCGTCGCCGCGCGCGACGTGCCGACGTTGGCCGTGGTCGCGATTTTCCGGGAGGAAGCGCCGTTCCTCGACGAGTGGCTGCGGTTTCACGAAGGCGTCGGCGTCGGGCACTTCTATCTGTACAATAATTTCAGCACCGATGATTTCCGCGAGGTGCTGGAGCCCTGGATCGCGCGCGGGCTGGTGACGCTGACGGATTGGCCGGTCGAGGTCGGGCAGCTCCCGGCGTATCGCCACTGCATCAGGCAGCACCGGCTGGATGCGAAGTGGATGGCGTTCATCGACATCGACGAGTATCTGTTCTCGCCCGCCGCCGACAACGTCACCGACATGCTCGGCCGGTTCGACGGCGTGCCGGCGATCGGGGTGTTCTCGCCTTATTTCGGCTCGGCGGGCGTCGAGGAACGGCCGCCGGTGCCGATCGCGCGCGCCTTCACGCGGCGATCGAAGCTGTCGAAGATCTCCGCCAAGACCATCGCCAATCCGCGCTGGGTCTACGCGATCCGCAACGTGCATCTCTACAAGTACTGGCGCGGCGAAACCGTCGACACCACCGGCCGCCCGTTCCAGGGCGACCGTCCGGTGCTCGACCTGTTGCGCCTCAATCACTACTGGTCGCGCTCGCTCTCCGACCTGCAGACCAAGATCCAGCGCGGCGACGCCTCCACGCCGGTGCCGCGCGACAGCGACCGGCATTTCGCCGCCGAGAGAGAAATGAACGCCGAGGAAGACACCTCGATCCTGCCGGTGCTGGATCGGGTGTTCGGGACGACGGAGTGCGCGAAGGCGGGATGAGGCCGCACCTGACGAAAGGCATCGTATGGCCGACCTGATCCGGCGCGGCACGGCGGCCGACGTTGCGGCAATCACCGACCTGACGATGCGCGCCTACGCCAAATGGCTCGCGCTGATCGGCTACGAACCGCTGCCGATGCTCGCCGACTACGCGGTGGCGATTCGGGAGCATCGGTTCGATCTGCTCGAAGCCGACGGCGTGTTGGCGGCGCTGATCGAAACCGAACTGCGCGACGACGATCTGTTGATCGTCAACGTCGCAGTGTCGCCCGACGCACAGAGACGCGGCCACGGCCGCCGCCTGATGGCGCTCGCCGAACAGATCGCCACCGCGGCCGGCCGCACCACCCTGCGGCTCTACACCAACGAACGCTTCGAAGAGAACATCCGGCTCTACGCGTCGCTCGGCTACGCCCACGAGCGGCTGGAAACCCGCGCGAATGGGGCGCGGGTGGTGCATATGGTGAAGCGGATGGGGTAGTCGTTGGTGGTGCGGGGCAGCCGGGCCGCCTGCAAGGCAGCTCGGCTTGGGGGCTTCCGACCCTCCACGATCGCCTCGGCTGCCATCCTTCACCAAAGATAGCGCAGCGTTGCCGTGCCGGCGTAGGTCTGAGCATGCGCGGCGAACTCGCCGTCGAATTTGGCACTGAGTGCGAGGCCTCCGGCGAAGCGCAACTCGGCGCCCACCGAGGTGAGGCCGGAATCGCGTGTGGGCGCCGCTCCGTTGACGACGAAGCTCGCCCCCGGCAGCGCCTGGAAGGTCGCGGTCAGCGAGGGATCGCTGACCCAGTCGTGCGCATAGGCCAACTTCGCCCGCAGTGTCAGCAGTGAACCAGAGTCGAGTGCGACGCTGCGATCGAGCCGCGCACCTGCCTCACCGCGGGTATCGCTGGCGCTGCGGCTCGCATAGCCGAGGCCGAACAGGCCGGCGGGGCTGGTCTCGCTGTAAGAGGGCGTGTCGAACCATTGCGCGTTCACCGCCGCATAGGGCGTCACCGCGACGAACGGCGCCGCGAAGCGCCAGCCCGCCTCGAGCCGGCCACCGTAGCTCTGCGCGTTGAAGCTGGCGGTGCTGCGCGTCGCCGCAAACGACATGCGGTCGGTCGACATCCAGTGATTGGCGAACGCCAGCGAGGCGGCGAGATAGGCCGGGCCCGATGTCGTCCTGGCGTTGATGCCGACCTGGAAGGCATCGCTGCGGCCGCTGCCGAGGCCCTGCCCGAGATTCCAACTGCTCTGCCCGCCCGCCAGCGCAAAGCCGAGCCGGGTGAACGGCGAGAGCTGATAGTCCGCGCCCGCAGCAACCCCGCCGGCACGCGAGGTCAGATCGTTGCTGCCGATCGCCGCATCGCCGGCAATACGGCTGCCGCCGCCATAGGCCGCTCCCCACAGGCTCCAGCGCGGCTCATAGGCTGGTGCCGGGCGCGGCGGCGCCTTGGTGATCGCCGCATAGGCCGAGGCGACGCCCGCCGGCAGCGGCGGACGTTCCGGCGCATAGCCGAGCGCGCCGGCGCCCTCGCCTTCGGAGCGCCCATCGACGAACGGATCGGTCATCAGGCCGAGGAACGCCGTTCCCATCTGGAACGCGCTCTGCTGGGCGCCGGTCGCCGGCTCGCCGGAGAGCTGGGTCAACGCGTTGGCGAGGGTCTGGCCGGTCAGACCGAACACGCCGACGAAGCCCGGCGGCAGCGTGCCGCCGGCGTTGAAGTAACCGTTGAGCGCATTGGCGACGCCGCGCGGGTTGAGGCCGAAGCCGGCGGTGTCGCCGAGCCTGGCCTGCAGCTTCAGCGTCACGCTGTTCGGCGTGGAGTAGTCGAGACGGGCGGTGAATCCGGTCGGCAGGCCGGAGCTCGTCAGCGCGTCGAAGCTCCCGGTCCGGCTGGAAGCCGTGAGAATGGTGTAGTCCTTGCTGAGATAGCTGCCCGGCGCAAAAACCGCCAGCACGTTGCCGGCCAGCGTCGCCGTTCCGCTGATCGTCGAGGACGCGGCCGATGGATTGATCTGAACCAGATACAGCGCGCCCGACTGGAACGCGAGATTGCCGGCCACATGCAACGTCGTCCCGGCGACACCGGAGCCCGGCGCCAGGGTGCCGCCGTTCGCCACCGTGAGGCTGCCGACCGTGCCGGTGCCGGCCAGCGTCGCGCCGCCGGCGACCGTGGTCGCCGAATTGGCGATCGAGCCGTTCACCACCAGCGTGCCGCCGTTGATCGTGGTCGCGCCCGAATAGGTGTTGGTGCCGGTCAGCGTCTCGCGACCCGCTGCGAGCGTCAGCCCGCCCGTGCCGGTGAGCGCGCCGGCAAAGCTGCCCGTCGCATTCGCCAGCGTCAGCGTCCTGTTACCAAGCGCAACGCTGCTCCCGGCGGCACCGGCCAGCGTCGCGATGGTGGCGCCGGCGGTGGCGCCGGAGATATCGAACGCCGCGCCCGTGCCGACGCTGACGCCGCTCGACGCAGCGATGCTGCCGGCGCCGCTCAGCGCCAGCGTGCCGGCTGCGACTGTGGTGCCGCCCGAATAGCTGTTGGCGCCGGTCAGCGTCTCGGTGCCGCCGGCGATGGTAAGGCCGCCCGTGCCGGTGATCTGCCCGGCGAACGTCGTGGAGGCATTCGCAAGCGTCAGGGACTTGCTACCGAGCGCGACCGTCGCCCCGGCGACGCCGGCCAGCGTCGTGATGGTCGCGCCAGCGTTTGTGCCGGAGATATCGAACGCCGCGCCCGAGGCAATGCTGACGCCGCTCGACGCCGCGATGCTGCCCGCGCCGCTCAGCGCCAGCGTGCCGGCATTGATCAGCGTGGCGCCGGTGTAGGCATTCGCCGCCGCCAGCACCAGCGAGCCCGCGCCGGTTTTGGTCAGGCCGCCGCTGCCGGTCAGGCCGGTGGCGAAGGTGACGTTGTTGCCGTTGGTATCGAAGCTGCCGCCATGGCTGCCGAGGGCGGCGAGCCGCGCGGAGATGTCGGTCGTGGTGCCGGTCGCCCATTGCAGGCCGCCGCCGTCGAGCGCGATCAGCCCGGTGCCGAAATTGTTGGCGGCATTGAAGTTGATCAGGCCGCCCGTGACCAGGGTGCCGCCCGAATAGGTGTTGACGCCCGACAGCACCAGCGTGCCGGGACCGAGCATCTCGAGGAAACCCGGCGAACCACCGTCGGCGATTAGACCCGAAATGGTCTGCGTGGTGCCGGCCGCCGGCGTGAAAATCGGATCGCCGCTGATCGTGATGTTGTTGGCGATCGTATAATTGCCGCCGGTGAAGGCGAGCGTCGTGCCGGCCGCGAGCGCCAACGTGCCGGAGCCGAGCGCGTTGGCACTGGCGATGGTCAGCGTTCCGCTGGCCAAATTGACGGCGCCGGTGAAGCCGCCTGCGCTTGTGCTCAGCGTCAGCTTGTGCGTCCCCGCATCGACGATGAGGGTTCCGGATCCGGTAAGGTTGGTGGTGAAAGGAATTCCAAATGATGCGTCGACGCCGGCGCTTCTCTGGTCGATCGTCAGATTGGCCCCGGCTTCGATAACGACATTGCCGTTGATGAAGGAGCCGGGCAGGAGTTGAAGAACACTGGAGCCGCTCACGAAATCGATCGCCTTGCGGCTGGTGCCGTTGCCGCCCGAGATGGTCCCGGCATTGAGGATCGTCAGATTGCTGCCGACAACGGCGGTCCCGGCCTTGGCGCTGGTCGTACTGCCGCCATAGATGGAGCCATAGTTCTCGAGAATGCCGCCGGCGGTGAAGAGGACGCCAATGCCGCCATCGCCATTTGCACCATTCGTACCGAGACCGCCGCCGGTGCCGCCGCCATTACCCCCGGCGCCGCCGGAGATCGTTCCGTTATTTGTGAGCGTGAGAGCGGTGGTTTCAACGACGCCGTAACCGCCAGCGCCGCCGCCACCGCCGCCACCGCCGCCCAGACCCGACGCGGACGTAAGGCCGGCGCCACCGCTGCCGCCGATGCCGCCGCTAACCGTGACGCCCACGGATACGGACGTGATACCGGTAGCGCCGTTCGTGCCGCCGGTGCCACCGGCGCCACCCGATGCTGCGCCGCTGCCGTCGCGGCCGCCGGCACCCCCGGCACCGCCGCCGGCAGCGCCACCGCCGCCACCGCCGCCGCCGTAATCGCCAGTGCCATCCTGACCGTCGCTGCCGGCCTGACCGCTATATCCCGTAGCGCCGGCGCCACCAGGGCCAACGGTTCCTGTGCCACTGAAACTGCCGGTGCCGAGGCCGCCGGTGCCGCCGTCCGCCAGCGCTGGACGTGATAGTCCCAAAGCAAGGACAATGACGACCGAAGACAACGCGGTGCCGCTCAACAGCTCGGCATTTAGCCTCACTTTGTACCTTACGCCCGCAAACGACTTTGCCATACGCCACAGCATTCCATGTCTTCCGTTTGTCAGAGTGGCTTCGTCTTTCACGAAAGTGCTCGCTCAATGTTCAGTATTCGCCGTCACCACAGATACCGCAGCGGCGCGGAGCCAACTCATAATGCGAACGCGACCCGCGCTTTGGCGGTCCAGAATGTGTAGTCAGTGCCCAGGCCGCCGAACTCGCCGCCGAAGGTGATGCGTGGCCCGCCGCGAAGCTCATGGCTACACCGGATACGGCGCGCGCCGACCACGCGTCCAATGCAACGAGCGGTGCGGTTGCGACGTCCGCCAAGCCGCTGGCGTCGGTCGCGTTTGGCGTCATAAGCTGCGGATTATCGGAAAAGCCGTCTGCGATCGCGCCGTCGACCGCGCCGGAGATGGCCTGGCCCGAGATTTGCGACACGGCCTTGGTCGCCAGAATCTGCATCGATCGCAGCTTGGTGCTGTCGGCTGGCCCACTCACCACCTGGCTGAGCGCCGCGGACGTGGCGGCGCCCGGCGACGCCATCGCGACATCCGCCCACCCTAATGCGGCGCACAGCGATGCCAGCGCGAGGATGGCCAGCGGGGCGACAGAGACCAGCAGCCGCCATTTCGACGACCCTGCAGCGCCGGGATGCCCGCGACGGGAGCGGCACAGCAGTTCGGCTGCGGAGCGCGAACGCGACAAAGACACGATTTTCATGACGACCATGGACACCGACGCGAGGCGAACTGCGCGCCGTCGCGGGCAGTTGCGCATTTCTGAGAGGGGCACCGTCGAACGCTAGCAGCCTGTCCACCTGCCCGATGTGCCCAGCGTCTCACCGGTCCACTCCGCGGAGCATTGATGCGTCGGCAGCACATCTCTTCTCGCAAGGCGAGAAGGACGCGTCACATTCCATTCGCCAACCAACGCGCGGCTGGCGTCGTCGCGCATCTGTCGCTTGCAGGCCGATTTTGCGGTGACTACAAATCGGCTGTCAGCTTGCCGCGAAATGGCGGGTACAGAGCCACGAACAGGTCGGTTGGGCCTCGTCGGACGATGATGCAGACGAGGGAGACATGAGCGAAATCGCGGCCGATCCCCGCATCCTCCAGCAAACGCTGGCGGATTTGCGCGCGGCGACGACGGATATCTGCGACGTCACCCCGCTCGGCCCGCCGGCCGATTTTCACATCACATCGACGACCAGGCTGGCCGGCGGCTGGCTGCTGATCGACACCGCTTCGCCACCGCTGCAATACGACCGCTCCGCGGCGCACGTCGCGCGTGGCGGCCTCGATCACTATCAGTTCACGCTGTGCCTGCAGGGGCAGATGCGGTTCGCCTCCGGCCGCCGCGAGATCACGCTGCAGCCCGGCGACATCTGCCTGATCGACATGGCGCAGCCGAACCGGACGGTGCTGACCGGCGATGGCGACCAACGCTCGAGGCTGGTCACGCTGATCGTGCCACGTCTCCTGCTGGTGCCGCGGCTGGCGCATCCGGACTCGGTGACCGCAACGCTGCTACCGGCGACCGATCGCAGAGCCCGCCTGCTCGCCGATCAGTTCGCGGTGCTGTTGCAGCAATCCGACAGCGCCAACGCGGCCGCCGACAGCAAGACCGCGGTCGAATTCATGTGCGATGTGATGGCGGAGGTCGCCGGGCGTTCGGCCGACGCCCGCGGCGCCGTCGGACGCGCGGAGCGAGAATTGCTGCTGGCGGCGATCAAGCACCACATCGACGCCCATCTCGACACCGGCGCGCTCAGCGTCGACGGCCTGGTCCGTCGCTTTCAGGTGTCGCGCGCGAGCCTGTACAGGCTGTTCGGTCCCGACGGCGGGCTTGCGCGCTACGTCCAGGATCAAAGGCTCAATCGCGCCCTGCGCCTGCTGATTACGCCGGGCGCGCGGGGCCAGCGTCTGATCGACCTCGCGGTCGATCTGCAGTTCAGCGGCGACTCCACCTTCGTGCGCGCCTTCCGCCGGCAGTTCGGAATGACGCCGGGCGAGATCAGGGAGTTGTCCGAAGCCTGGCTGCGCGAGACCGGCGGCGTGCGGGGACCGGACGATCTGCTCCACCGGCTCGTCCAACGCTGACCAGAACTTCGCTGCGATCGCTCACCGCCATCGCGGCACGATCGGCCTGCCGGACCATTCGCCTCATCAAAGACCCTGGTGCGGACGGCGGGGGTCGAACCCGCACGACGTTGCCATCGAGGGATTTTAAGTCCCTTGCGTCTACCAGTTTCGCCACGTCCGCATCGGGCTCGTTCGGGCCGTCATTGCATCCGACCACATCGGCCGCAGGTGTCCGGTGCAAATCACCGGGCGGCCCGCGACAGGGGTGCCGTCGTGCACTGTGTCCCGAAAGCCCGCAACCGGCGCGGTGGGTCGCGGCGGTGCCTCGATCCGCGCCAGATCGCCGCATTCATAGTCGAGGGCGGGGCGCAACGCAAAGCGGGGTTGCGGGCGCGGGGGGACTGGGCGCGCGGTGCGCTTTGACATTGCCAGGCATTGTCGGGTGAGATGCTGCAAGCCCTGCGCGTCGGGCCGAGGCCGGCTCCGCCTACGTCCCGCCCGGCCCTGCGCGTGGCTTGCCGGGATCCTCGCCCGATCCAGATTCCTTGCCCGATCCTTGCATACAGGCGCTGCGACTGTTTCACCTCACGTCAACCAGACCACCAAGGGTGCTCCCAGACATGCCGACCATCGACCGCATCGATGCCTTTGCCGACGAACTGACCGCGATCCGCCGCGATCTCCACATGCATCCGGAGATCGGCTTCGAGGAGGTCCGCACCTCCAACATCGTCGCCGAGAAGCTCGACCAATGGGGCATCGAGGTGCATCGCGGGCTCGGAGGCACCGGCGTGGTCGGCGTGCTGAAGGGCAACGGTGACGGCGGCCGCCGCATCGGCCTGCGCGCCGACATGGACGCGCTGCCGATGGAGGAGCACACCAATCTGGCGTGGCGCTCGACCATCCCCGGCCGCTTCCACGGCTGCGGCCATGACGCCCACACCACCATGTTGCTCGGCACCGCGCGCTATCTCGCCGAGACTCGCAATTTCGACGGCACCGTGCATTTCATCTTCCAGCCGGCCGAGGAAGGCCTCGGCGGCGCGCGCGCGATGCTGAAGGATGGGCTGTTCCAGAAATTCCCCTGCGACGAGCTCTATGGCCTGCACAACGCGCCCGACCTCGCCCATGGCGAGATCGCGATCCTGCCCGGCCCGGCGATGGCCGGCGCCGATTTCTTCGACATCACCATCTCCGGCTACGGCGCCCATGGCGCGATGCCGGAACGCTCCAAGGACCCGGTGGTGATCGCGATGACGCTGGGGCAAGCGCTGCAGACCATCGTCAGCCGCAACGTCGATCCGCTGCAATCGGCGGTGCTGTCGATCACGCAGATCCATTCCGGCTCGGCCTACAACGTCATCCCCGGCGAAGCGCGGCTCGCCGGCACCGTCCGCGCCTTCTCCGACGACATCCGCAAGCTGGTGCGCGAGCGGATGCGGGCGCTGGCCGCCGGCATCGCGGCGGCGTTCGACGTCGAGATCAGCGTCGAGATCCGCGACATCTTCAGCGTGCTGGTGAACCAGCAGGAGCAGAGCGAGGTCGTCGCCGCGGTGGCGCGCGGCGTGGTCGGCGACGCCAACGTCAAGCTGCGCGAGCAGCCGAAGATGGGCTCCGAGGATTTCGCCGACATGCTGCAGGCGATCCCCGGCGCGTATTTCTGGGTCGGCCACGACGGCGACGTGCCGGTGCACAATCCCGGCTACGTGCTCGACGACAAGATCCTGCCGATCGGCGCCAGCATGTTCGCCCGCATCATCGAGACCCGTCTGCCGGCGACCGCCAATGTCTGACGGCGTCATGAACAAGACCACCGCGCTGCACGACCTCAGCGCCACCGAGCTACTCGCCGGCTACTACGCCAAGCAGTTCTCTCCGTCCGAGGTGATCGACGACGTCATCGCGCATTCGCAGCGCTGGGAGCCGCATCTGAAGGCGCTGTACGCGTTCGATCCCGACGGCGCGCGCGATGCCGCCAAGGCGTCGACAGCGCGCTGGCGCAAGGGCGAGCCGCAGGGCGTGCTCGACGGCGTGCCGGTGACCATCAAGGAGAACGTCGCGACCAAGGGCGTGCCGATTCCGCTCGGCGTGCCGATCACCGCGCCGACGCCGGCGCCGGTCGATGCGCCGCCCGCGGCGCGGCTGCGCGAGGCCGGCGCGATCCTCTGGACCAAGACCACGATGCCGGATTTCGGCATGCTGTCGTCCGGCCTGTCGAGCTTTCACGGCGTCACCCGCAATCCGTGGGACACCACGCAAAACACCGGCGGCTCGTCCTCCGGCGCCGGCGCGGCGGGGGCTGCCGGCTACGGCCCGCTGCATCTCGGCACCGACATCGGCGGCTCGGTTCGCCTGCCGGCGAACTGGTGCGGCCTGTTCGCGCTGAAGCCGTCGCTCGGCCGCGTGCCGATCGACCCGCCTTATGTCGGCCGCTGCGCCGGGCCGATGACCCGCACCGTCGACGATTCCGCGCTGATGATGAGCGTGCTGTCGCTGCCCGATCCGCGCGACGGCATGAACCTGCCGCCGAACGATTTCGCCTGGCACGATCTGGCGACCGATCTGCGCGGCAAGACGATCGGGCTCGTCACCGATCTCGGCTTCGGCATGGCGCTGGAGGACGAGGTGCGAGCCGTCGTGCTGAGCGCCGCGCGCGCCTTCGAGGCGCAGGGCGCGGTCGTGCGCGAGGTGACGCTCGACTTCACCCGCGAGATGATGGACGGGCTCGACAATTTCTGGCGGGCGCGGATGTGGGACGACGTGTCGAAGCTCAGCGAGGCGCAGCGCGCGCAAGTGCTGCCCTATATCGTGCGCTGGGCCGAGCGCGGCGCGGCGCTCAGCGGCGTCGAGGTGATGCGCGGCTTCAACCAGACCATGGCGGTGCGCGCGATGGCGGCGAAGCTGTTCGCCGAGATCGATTACCTGATCTCGCCGGTGGCGCCGGTGGTGAGTTTCCCCGCCGACCTGCCCTCGCCGCTCGACGATCCGGAGATGCCGTTCGACCACATTCTCTATACCGTGCCGTGGAATATGGCCGAGAACCCGGCGGCGTCGATCAACGGCGGCTACAGTTCGAACGGCTTTCCGATCGGCGTGCAGATCGTCGGCCGGCGGTTCGACGATCTCGGCGTGCTGCGGATGGCGAAGGCGTTCGAAGATGTTCGCGCCCCGCAGCAGCCGTGGCCGGTGCCGCCGGGCGCTTAGTCACGCGCGCGGTGTCACGTGCACAGTGTCATGCGCGGGCTCGACCCGCGCATCCATCTCCTTCATAAGGATGGATGGCCGGGCCTTCGCCGCGCCGACGGGGCTTCGGCCCCGCAGGCGGGTCAAGCCCGACCATGACGACTCATAATCAAAAACACGCTGGAGGAAACCAGATGTCCTACGAGACGATCAAATACGAGGTCGCCGACCAGATTCTCACCATCACGCTGAACCGGCCGGAGAAGCTCAACGCCTTCAACCCGGCGATGCAGCGCGAGCTGATCGAGGCGTTCGACAGGGCGGATGCGGACGACGATATCCGCGCCGTCATCGTCACCGGCGAAGGCCGCGCGTTCTGCGCCGGCGCCGATCTGTCGTCCGGCGCCGACACCTTCGATCGCGACGCCCGCCGCGGCCCGGTGCGGCGCAATGCCGACGGTTCGGTCGATTACGCCGACCCGCAGGTGCGCGACGGCGGCGGCCAGGTGACGCTGCGGATCTTCAAGTGTCTCAAGCCGGTGATCGCGGCGGTGAACGGCCCGGCGGTCGGCATCGGCGTCACCATGCAGCTCGCGATGGACATCCGCATCGCCTCGGAGGCGGCGCGGTTCGGCTTCGTGTTCTCGCAGCGCGGCATCGTGCCGGAAGCGGCGTCGAGCTGGTTCCTGCCGCGCATCGTCGGCATCGCTCAGGCCCTGGAGTGGTGCTACACCGGCCGCGTGTTCCCGGCGCAGGAAGCGCTCGACGGCAAACTGGTCAGCCGCGTCGTGCCGGCCGATCAGTTGCTCGAGACCGCGCGCACGCTGGCCAAGGAGATCGCCGCCAAGACCGCGCCGGTGTCGGTGGCGCTGATCCGGCAGATGATGTGGCGGATGCTCGGCGCCGACGATCCGATGGAGGCGCACAAGATCGACAGCCGCGGCATCTACGAACGCGGCCGCTCCGACGACGTCAAGGAAGGCGTCTCCTCGTTCCTGGAAAAGCGCCCGGCGCAGTTCAAGAACAAGGTGACGGCCGACATGCCGGCGTATTTCCCGTGGTGGGACGAGCGGGAATACAAGTAAGCGGCAAGCGCGCTCATCGAGCGGACCGGCACCAATCGCCGTCATTCCGGGGCGCGAGCGCCAGCTCGCGAACCCGGAATCCCGCAGTGCTATGTACAACCTCACCCCGTCATTCCGGGGCGCCGCGCAGCGGCGAGCCCGGAATCCATACGCCGCAGCAGCGGCGGTGAGGCACGGCGGTGGAGCTCTGTTATCAAAATGATAGCGCAGGGGTTATGGATTCCGGGCCTGCGCCCCGAGGGCGCATCCCGGAATGACGACCGAAGGGCCGTGCGACGTTCCCGAGATTCCGGGTTCGCGCTACGCGCGCCCCGGAATGACGAACGAGAGGATGGTGCGCGCCCATCATTCCCGTGCAACGGACGCTGCATTGTGCCCCGGACGCAGCGCAGCGCGCCGCGCTTGCGGCGTGGTGCGCTGCTGATCCGGGGCCCCGGTTTGCGCGCAGCACGAGAACCGGGGTCCCGGGTCTGCGGAGCAGCGTTGCACGCTGCACCGCGCCCGGGACTGGCGTGTAGGCCCTCACCCCTCCTGCGCCGGCGCGGCTTTCAGCTCGGGGAAATCCTCTTCGCGAAACTCGACGCCGCGCAACGAGTCGGTCTGGTCGTGCTCGTGCTCGATCCGGCGCAGATGCACGCGGCGGATTTTTCCGGAGATCGTCTTCGGCAGTTCGGTGACCAGCTCGAGCTTGCGGATGCGCTTGAACGGCGCCATCCGCGTCTGCATGTGGCGGAAGATCGACAGCGCGGTGTCGCGCGAGCGATCGGCGCCCGCCGTCAGCAGCACATAGGCCTTCGGGATCGCCAGCTTGATCGGGTCCGGGCTCGGCACCACCGCGGCTTCGGCGACGGCGTCGTGTTCGAGCAGCACGCTCTCCAGTTCGAACGGGCTGATCCGATAGTCCGACGATTTGAACACGTCGTCGGTGCGGCCAACGAAGGTGAGATAGCCGTCGTCGTCGGCGAAGGCGACGTCGCCGGAGCGATAGATCTCGCCGTCCGCGCCGCTGAGCTTACCACCCTCGCCTTGATAGCCCTGCATCAGGCCGGCGGGCCGCGCGTCGCCCAGCGCCAGCGTGATCTCGCCCTCCTTCGCCGGCTGGCCGTCGGCATCGGTGATCCGCACGACATAGCCCGGCAGCGGCCGGCCCATCGAGCCGATCTTCACCTTCTGGCCGGGCGAATTGCCGACCATCGCGGTGGTCTCGGTCTGGCCATAGCCGTCGCGGATGGTGACGCCCCAAGCGGCCTTGACCTGATCGATCACTTCCGGATTGAGCGGCTCGCCGGCGCCGCAGACCTCGCGCAGGTGCACCTTGTAGTCCGCGAGCTTCTCCTGGATGAACATCCGCCACACCGTCGGCGGCGCGCACAGCGTAGTGACGCCGCAGCGGCCGATCGTCGCCAGCAGACTCTTGGCGTCGAACCGCGGCTGGTTGACCACGAACACCGTGGCGCCGGCGTTCCACGGCGCGAACAAACAACTCCACGCATGTTTCGCCCAGCCCGGCGACGAGATGTTGAGATGCACGTCGCCCGGCTGCAGCCCGAGCCAGAACATCGTCGACAGCGCCCCGACCGGATAGCTGCGCTGGCTGTGCCGCACCAGCTTCGGCTTCGCGGTGGTGCCGGAGGTGAAATACAGCAGCATCGGATCGTCGGCCTGCGTCGGGCCGTCCGGCGTGAAGACGTCGGGCTGCAGCGCGGTTCCGTCGTAATTGAGCCAGCCGTCCTGGGCGTCGCCGACCACGACGCGTAGCAGATCGTCGCCGCCGAGGCCCTTGAACTTGGCGATCTGGTCGGGCGCAGCGACCACCGCCTTGGCCTTGCCGCGCTCGAGCCGGTCGCGTAACTCGTCCGGCGTCAGCAGCGTGGTCGCCGGGATGGTGACGAGACCGAGCTTGATCGCCGCCAGCATCGTCTCCCACAGCGGCACGACGTTGCCGAGCAGCAGCAGCAGATGATCGCCGCGCTTCAGGCCCTTGGCACGCAGATAGTTCGCGACCTGGTTGGAGCGCTTCGACAGATGCGCGAAGCTCGGCTTCTCCTCCCGGCCGGTGGTGCCGTCGACGATCCACAGAGCGGGACGGTTGCGGCTGCCGGACGTCGCCAACTCGGCATCGAACCAGTCGAGCGCCCAGTTGAACGGCACCGGATCAGGCCATTTGAAACCGGCGACCGCGGCGGCGTAGTCGGTGCGATGGTCGAGCAGGAAAGAACGGGCCTGTTGGAATGTCGTCATGGCAACACCTCGATCACGAGGCACAGCGTCCACCGCCAGTTTCATCCGTCATTGCCGGGCTTGACCCGGCAATCCATCTTCTTCCGAGGAGTGATGGATGCGCGGGTCGAGCCCGCGCATGACGGCCACTATGGTGGCGCCGCCGTGCGAAACATCAAACGCTTACTTCCTCCCCTGCTCACGCAGGTAGTTGATGATCCCGGAAAAGTCCGCGCCGCCGTTTCCGGCCTGTTCGAACGCGGCGTAGAGCTCGGCGGCGTGGGCGCCGAGCGGGGTCGCGGCGCCGGAGGTTTGCGCGGCCTCCTGCGACAGTTTCAGATCCTTCAGCATCAAGGCCGCGGCGAAGCCGGGCTTGTAGCCGTTGTTGGCGGGCGACGCCGGCACCGGGCCGGGCACCGGGCAATAGCTGGTCAGCGACCAGCATTGGCCCGACGAGGTCGAGGCGACGTCGAACAGCGCCTGATGCGACAGGCCGAGCTTTTCGGCGAGCGTGAACGCTTCGCCGACCGCGATCATCGAGATGCCGAGGATCATGTTGTTGCAGATCTTCGCCGCCTGCCCCGCGCCGGCGCCGCCGCAATGCACGATCTTCTTGCCCATCTGTTCCAAAACCGGCTTGGCCGCGGCGAACGCCGCCTCGCTGCCGCCGGCCATGAAGGTGAGCGTCGCCGCCTTGGCGCCGCCGGTGCCGCCGGAGACCGGCGCGTCGATCGAGGCGATGCCGCCCTTCGCCGCCAGCGCGTGCGCCTGCACCGCGCTTTCGACGTCGATGGTCGAGCAATCGATGATCAGCGAGCCCGGGGCCGCATGCGGCAGGATCTCGTTCCAGACCGAGAGCACGTGCTTGCCGGCGGGCAGCATGGTGACGATCACGCTGGCGCCCTGCACCGCGTCGATCGCGGAATTCGCGATCGCGACGCCGTCGGCCTTGGCTGCGTCGCAGGAGTCGGTGGACAGATCGAAGCCCACGACCTTGCGGCCGGCCTTGGCCAGATTGGCGGCCATCGGGCCGCCCATATTGCCGAGACCGATGAATGCGATGGCTGTCATAGTCCTCCCCTTTTTGTTGTCGGCGGGCCCGGCTCTTCAGTCCGGAAATTGCAACTCGTCCGCGCCGCGACCTTCAAAGTAGCGCGCCACGATGTCCGGCGTCACCTCCTCGATCGTCGCCGGCCGCCATTTCGGCGCGCGGTCCTTGTCGATCACCGCAGCGCGAATGCCTTCGACGAAATCGTCGCTGACGAACACTTGCAGCGCGGCGCGATATTCGTGCACCAGACAGGCTTCCAGCGACGCCGCGTCGCGCGCGATCCGCAACAGCTTCAGCGCGACCTTGAGGCTGGTCGGCGACTTCGCCCGCAGCGCCTTCAGCGTGGCCTGCGCGAACTCCGAGCCGTCACGCTGCAGATCCGCGAAGATCTCCTCGACGGTGTCGTGGGCGAACCATTGGTCGATCTGCTGCGCATGAAGCTGCGCCGGCCCGGCCTCGGGTGTCATCGTGAATCGCGCGAGAATGCCGCGGACATTGTCGGCATGGGCATCGGCGGACGCCGCCGTCAACGCGGTGCGCAATTCCGGCCACGCCGACGCCGGCACGAACGCGTCGGCGAATTGCGCGTAGATGGCGTCGGCGCCGTTCATGGTCTCGCCGGTGAGGCCGAAATAGGTGCCGATCTCGCCGGGCGCGCGCGACAGCAGCCAGGTGCCGCCGACGTCGGGGAAGAAGCCGATGCCGACTTCCGGCATCGCGATCTTGGTCTTGTCGGTGACGATGCGATGGCTGCCATGGCCGGCGATGCCGACGCCGCCGCCCATCACGAAGCCATCCATATAGGCGACATAAGGCTTGGGAAATTTCGCGATCCGCGCGTTCATGACGTATTCTTCGCGCCAGAACACTTTGCCGAGATCGCCGCCTTCGCGCGCGCTGTTGTAGAGCCCGACGATGTCGCCGCCGGCGCACAGCCCGCGCTCACCGGCGCCTTCGATCAGGATCAGCGCGATGTCGGAATCGGCCTCGAACTCGGTCAACGCGGCGTCGAGGCCGCGCGCCATCTCCAGCGTCAGCGCGTTGAGCGCTTTCGGCCGGTTGAGCCGGACCACGCCGGCCGCGCCCTCGCGCCGGACGATCAGGTCGGGCTCGGTGACAGCGATATTCATCGGTTCTCCTCGAGCAGCTTGCGCGACACGATCAGCCGCATGATCTCGTTGGTGCCTTCGAGGATCTGGTGCACGCGCAGATCGCGCACCAGTTTCTCGACGCCGTATTCGGCGAGATAGCCGTAGCCGCCGTGCAGTTGCAGCGCGTCGTTGGCGACGTTGAAACCGGTGTCGGTGGCGAAGCGCTTGGCCATCGCGCACAGCTTGGTGGCGTCGGCATCCTTGCGGTCGAGCGCCGCGGCGGCGCGCCACAGCAGCGTCCGCGCCGCTTCCAGTTCGGTCGCCATGTCGGCGAGCCGAAACTGCAGCGCCTGGAATTCGTCGAGACGTTTGCCGAACGCCTTGCGCTCCTTCATGTAATCGAGCGTCTTGCCCAGCGCCGACTGCGCGCCGCCGAGCGAACAGGCGCCGATGTTGAGCCTTCCGCCGTCGAGCCCGGCCATCGCGATCTTGAAGCCGATGCCCTCGTCGCCGAGCCGGTTGGCGACCGGCACGCGGGCGTTCTCGAATATCACCGCGCGGGTCGGCTGTGCGTTCCAGCCCATCTTGCGCTCGTTGGCGCCGAAGCTTAGCCCCGGCGTGTCCTTGTCGACCACCAGTGTCGAGATGCCGCCGGGGCCGTCGCCGCCGGTGCGCACCATCACCACATAGAGGTCGTTGGCGCCGGCCCCGGAGATGAACTGCTTCTGGCCGTTGAGCACGTAGTCGTCGCCGTCGCGCACCGCGCGGGTGCGCAGCGCCGCGGCGTCCGAGCCCGAGCCCGGTTCGGTCAAGCAGTAGCTCGCGATCAGCTCCATGCTGCACAGCTTGGGCAGCCATTGCTGCCGCTGCGCCTCGGAGCCGTAGCTGTCGATCATCCACGCCGCCATGTTGTGGATCGAGATGAAGGCCGACACCGCCGGACAGCCGGTGGCGAGCGCCTCGAAGATCAGCGCGGCGTCGAACCGCGTCATGGCGCTGCCGCCGACGTCGTCGCGGATATAGATGCCGCCGATCCCGAGCGCCGCCGCCTGCCGGATCACATCCAGCGGCAAATGCTTGTCCTCGTCCCATTGCAGCGCGTGCGGCGCGATCTTCTCGGCCGCGAAATCGCGCGCCATGTCGCGGATGGCGCGCTGATCTTCGTTGAGGTCGAACATTGTCATACGGGTTGCCAGTCGGAGAGAAGGGTCACGTAGCGGGCGTGTTCGGTGCCGGCTAGCTTGGCGGCGAAGCGACGGTCGGCCGTTATCATGACTGCGTTCATCCGACGAGCCGCCTCGAGATAGATGAAATCGTAAACCGGATGACGAAAGGTACAACCGTTGAGCAAAGCCGCCTCAAGCAAATCATCGGTCGCCACGATACCGTCGAAATAGCTACGCAGTGATCGAAAGTAGCTGACCGCCTCCATGGCAGACATCAGCCCCGCCGATGTTTTCCGGCACAGCGCGTTTGCAATCTCTCCGAAAATAATCTGAGGCGCGAACAGCCGATCGCTGCCGAGCGACAATTCATCGGCCGCCTGAGCGTCCGGTTCAGCAACGAACCATTTCACCGCGACACTTGCGTCGACGATGAAATCGGTCACATCAACCCTTCCCTGATCTCGTCGAGAGTGAGCGAGGGTTGTATCTCGGGATGCTGTGATCGGAAATAGTGAGACACCGCGACACGTTCTTCGGGAGTGAACTTCTCTGCACCCTGCAAGAGCAGCTCGACCTCCTGATCGAAGGTGCGCCCTTTCGCGCGGGCACGCCGCTCGAACGAGGCCAACGCTTCCTCCACGCGGCTACGTAGCTGTGCTTCGGCCATCATACACCTCCTCGAACTCCGGCGAGGCCGCACCCGGCCCCACCGGAGTCTACCTCACTTCATCAGCGGGATCGAAAACTCCGCGCCTTCCTTGACGCCGGAGGGCCAGCGCGAGGTGACGGTCTTGGTCTTGGTGTAGAATCGCACGGAATCGGGACCGTGCTGGTTGAGGTCGCCGAAACCGGACTTCTTCCAGCCGCCGAACGTGTAGTAGGCGATCGGAACCGGGATCGGGACGTTAATGCCGACCATGCCGACATTCACCTTCGCGGCGAAGTCGCGCGCGGCGTCGCCGTCGCGGGTGAAGATCGCAACGCCGTTGCCGTAATCGTGCTCCGACGGCAGCGCCAGCGCTTCGGCGTAGTCGTGCGCGCGGACCACGCTGAGCACCGGGCCGAAGATCTCTTCCTTGTAGATCCGCATGTCGCGGGTCACGTTGTCGAACAGACAGCCGCCCATGTAGAAGCCGTTCTCGTAGCCCTGCATCTTGAAGCCGCGGCCGTCGACGGCGAGCGTGGCGCCTTCCTGGACGCCGATCTCGACGTAGTTCTTGACGCGCTCCAGCGCTTCCTTGGTCACCAGCGGGCCGAAATCGGCGGACGGATCGGTCGAGGGACCGATCTTCAAAGCCTCGACGCGCGGGATCAGTTTCTCCATCAGCCTGTCGGCGGTGGTCTTGCCGACCGGCACCGCGACCGAGATCGCCATGCAGCGCTCGCCCGCCGAGCCGTAGCCGGCGCCGATCAGCGCGTCGACGGTCTGGTCCAGGTCGGCGTCGGGCATGATGATGGCGTGGTTCTTGGCGCCGCCGAAGCACTGCGCGCGCTTGCCGGTGGCCGCGGCGCGCTCGTAGATGTATTGCGCGATCGGCGACGAGCCGACGAAGCCGACGGCGCGAATGTCGACGTCGTCCAGAATGGCGTCGACCGCCTCCTTGTCGCCGTTGACGACGTTGAGAATGCCCGGCGGCAGGCCGGCTTCCAGCATCAGGGCGGCGAGCGCCATCGGCACGCCGGGATCGCGCTCCGACGGCTTCAGGATGAAGGCGTTGCCGCAGGCGATCGCCGGGGCGAATTTCCACATCGGGATCATCGCCGGGAAGTTGAACGGGGTGATGCCGGCGACAACGCCCAAGGGTTGCCGCATCGAATAGATATCGATGCCGGGGCCGGCGCCTTCGGTGTATTCGCCCTTCATCAGATGCGGAATGCCGCAGGCGAATTCGGCGACTTCGAGGCCGCGCTGGATGTCGCCCTTGGCGTCCGGAATGGTCTTGCCGTGCTCGCGCGCCAGCAGCTCGGCGAGCTTGTCGTAATCGCGCTGCACCAGGTCGAGGAACTTCATCAGCACGCGGGCGCGGCGTTGCGGATTGGTGGCGCCCCATTCGGGCTGCGCGGCGCTGGCGTTTTCGATCGCGGCGCGCATCTCCGCCTTGGTGGCGAGCGCGACCTTGGCCTTCACCTCGCCAGTCATCGGCTCGAACACGTCGGCGAACCGCCCCGACTTGCCCTCGACCTCTTTGCCGCCGATGAAATGACCGATGGTGCGCATCCGTTCCTCCTGAAAGGCAGTTTTCTGATCCCCTTGAACAGCCTTTTTCGATGTTTGGGAAGGGCCTGCACGCGCCCGACGCCTGCCAAAATGCAACGCTCGCCGCAGGCCCGCGCCGCCGGCGAACGCTGCGGACGGACGGCGATCAGCGCTGGGGCGCGGCTTTGGTACGGGTTCGGGACACGGCTGCGGCCGCGGGTTTTCGCGCCGCGCGCGGTCTCGCCGGCGCTTTCGGTGCCGGTTTCGTCGGCATGGCGCCGGCCAGAGCGGCGTCGCGGCCGGCTTCGAGGATCGCGTCGGACAGTTCCCCGGTGCCGGCGACGCGGGCCATCAGCAGCGCGCCCATCATCGTGGCGAGCGTCGCCATCGCCTGCTTGCGCGCGGCCTTCGGGCTCGCCTCGGGAAATCGCGTCGCCATCGTCGCGATCATCTGCTCGAGCTTGGCGGCGAAGGCGCGGCGCGTCTTCGGGCTCTCGCGGGCGATCTCGGCGCCCAGCGCCGGCACCGCGCAGCCGCGGCCGGGGTCGTCGCGATGCGCCGCAGAGAGGTAGTTTTCGACGACGATCGCCAGCATCTCGTGCGGCGGCGTGTCCACCGCAAGCTTGCGCCAGCGTTCGTTGGCGCGGTCCATCGCGTAGGCGAAGGCCTCGATCACCAGTTGCTCGCGCGAGGAAAAATGCGCGTAGAAGCCGCCATGGGTGAGGCCGGCCTCCTTCATCAGGTCGGCGACGCCGACGCCGTGGGCGCCCTTCTCGCGCAGCCGCACGGAGGCCTTCCGCACGATCCGGGCATGGGTCTCGAGCTTGTGTTCCTTCGAGTAGCGCATCGGGTCCGATCAGATGTTCCTGATCATATCATAGCGCGGTTCGGCGGAAACGCCACCGCCGAAACCGCGCCCGAGCGGGCGGCTGCGCGCTTGACAAACAGCCGGCTTCGCCGGGACATGCGCCTCGGGACAACGTGAAAAGAGCCGAAAAGCCATGCGGATGATCAACTCCCATTGCGGCGTCGTCGTGGACGACCGCGGCGTCGTGCGCCTGACGATCTGCGCCGCCGGCCCGCTCAACATCCTGAATTCGCAGGTGATCGACGCGGTTCGCGAGGGCGTCGCGCAACTCGCCGCCGATGCGTCGAACCGCGTGCTGATCATTTGCGGCGAAAGCGACAGGAGCATGATCGGCGGCGCCGACATCAAGGAAATGGCGACGCTGGATCAGGCCTCCGCCGAGCGTTTCATCACCGGGCTCGGCCATCTGTGCGAAACGATACGCACCGTGCCGTATCCGGTGATCGCGCGAATCCCGGGCTGGTGCCTCGGCGGCGGGCTCGAAGTCGCCGCCGCCTGCGACTTCCGCGTCGCGGCCGAGAACGCCAAATTCGCGATGCCGGAAGTGCGGGTCGGAATCCCCTCGGTGATCCACGCGGCGCTGCTGCCGCGGCTGATCGGCTGGAGCCGCACGCGCTGGCTGCTGATGACCGCCGAGACGATCGATGCGCCGACCGCGCTAGGCTGGGGCCTGATCGACACGATCGCGCCGCCGGACGTGCTCGACGACGCCGTCGAGGGCCTGGTCGCCTCCCTGCTCGCCGCCGCGCCGCAGGCGCTGCGGGCGCAGAAGGCGCTGCTGACCGCCTGGCACGACATGCCGCTGCGCGAGGCGGTCGATCACTCGGTCACGGTGTTCGGCCAGGCCTATCTCACCGGCGAGCCGCAGAGACTGATGGGCGAATTCATCAGCCGCAAGCGCTGACGGCGGCGGGAGACGATCACGGCCTGTTGCAGCGCGGCGGATTGCAAAAGCGGCGATGCATTATATGATCGTCGTCATATTCCGGCTGCAGTCGCCCGCCCTCCCCGCATCAGGACACGCCGCATGATCTCGACCTGGCTCGCCTCCGCCCTCGCCCGCCGCGACATTCATTACGGCTGGGTGATGGTCGGCGTGACGTTTCTCACGGCGCTGGTCTCGGCCGGCGCGGTCGGCGCGCCCGGCGTCTTCATCCTGCCGCTGCAGCAGGAGTTCGGCTGGACCACCGCGGAGATTTCCTCGGCGCTGTCGATCCGCTTCATCCTGTTCGGGCTGATGGCGCCGTTCGCGGCGGCGCTGATGAATCGCTACGGCCTGCGCAACGTCGCGCTCGCCGGGCAAGTGATCATCGCCGCGAGCCTGATCGGCTCGGTGGCGATGACGCAGGTCTGGCAGTTGGTGCTGCTGTGGGGCGTCGCGGTCGGCGTCGGCACCGGCCTGACCGCGCTGGTGCTCGGCGCGACCGTGGCGGCGCGCTGGTTCAACCATCGCCGTGGCCTGGTCGTCGGCATCCTCACCGCCAGCGTCGCCACCGGGCAATTGGTGTTCCTGCCGATGCTGGCGAAGCTCACCGAACTCTACGGCTGGCGCGTCGCGCTCATGCTGTTGTGCGTCGGCCTCGGCGTCGCGGCGATGGGCGTGCTGCTGATGATGCGCGACCGGCCGGGCGATCTCGGGCTGCGGCCGTTCGGCGACACGGGGAGCGAGCCGCTGCCGCCCCCGCCGCCCGCCAACGCCCCGATCATGGCGGCGGCGCTCGGCGCGCTGCGCGACGCGGCGAAGACCCGGGTGTTCTGGATCCTGTTCGCGACCTTCTTCATCTGCGGCGCATCGACCAACGGCCTGATTCAGGTTCACCTGATTCCGCTGTGCGCCGATTTCGGCATCCCGCAGGTGCAGGCGGCCGGGCTGCTCGCCGCGATGGGGATCTTCGATTTCGTCGGCACCATCCTGTCGGGCTGGCTGTCGGACCGCTACGACAATCGCTGGCTGCTGTTCTGGTATTACGGCCTGCGCGGGCTGTCGCTGCTGTTCCTGCCGTTCAGCGATTTCACCTTCTACGGGCTGTCGCTGTTCGCGCTGTTCTACGGGCTCGACTGGATCGCCACGGTGCCGCCGACGGTGCGGCTCACCGCGCAGAAATTCGGGCCGGAGCGCGCCGGGATCGTGTTCGGCTGGATCTTCGCCGGCCATCAGCTCGGCGCCGCCACCGCGGCGTTCGGCGCCGGACTGTCCCGCACCGTGCTGCTCAGCTACCTGCCGGCGTTCTTCGTCGCTGACGCGCTGTGCATCATCGCGGCGCTGATCGTGCTGACGATCAGCAAGCACCCGCGGCCGGCCGCGGCGTAGAAAGGCAGCGAATCAGCTCACGGTTCGAGACGGCGCTTCACGCCTCCCCCGAGCAGCGGCGTGTCCGCCGCGTCTCGAAGGATGAGGCTGAAGAGCAAGCCGTCGTTCGATCAGGCCGGCACCTGGCCGTGTCGGCGCCGCTCCTCCGCTGCGCCGAGGCTGCTCGCCGGGGCGGTGCGCCGGGCGGTCGCGGCTGCCGGCCGGCTGGATGCCTTGCCGGAGCCGGGGCCGGTCGCCATCAGTCCGCCGTCGGCGTTCTGAATCAGCGCATCGATCGCCGCGCTGAGCCGCAGCAGCACCGGCGCCACCTCGTCGTGGATCCGCTGCTCGTCGTACATCGCCGCCAGCAGGCCGATATTGACCACCACATAGGTCTGATATTGCGGCGACCACATCGGCACCGCGATGCCGTTGATGTGTTGGCTGAACAGCCCGCAGGAGATCACATAGCCGCGCTCGCGCAGCATCGCGCGATTGGCCTCGAGGCGGTCGCGCAGCAGCGGCGCGTGATCCGGAAACTCACGGCTCATGTCCGTCAGCAATGCGTTGGCGACATCCTCGTCGAGCGCCGCGGTGTAGGCGTGGCCGCCTGCGGTCTGCGTCATCGCGATGCGGCTGCCGGTGGTCGAATGCAGGCCGAGCGCGTGCGGCGCGCGGGCGTATTCGAAATACACCAGATGAAAGCGGTCGGGGATCAGGAAACCGATGGTGCCGGGGATCTGATCGGCGACTTCCTGCAGCCGCGTCCGGATCAGGTTGCGCAATTGCAGCCCGCGCATCATCGCCGTGCTCATCGCCACCGCACTCGGGCCGATCCGATACTTCTGGTCGCGCGGCAGATACACGAGCTGCCCCATTCGGGTGAGCGTGTGGGTCAGCCGCGACACGGTCGAGCGCGGCAGGCCGCAGCGGTTGGAAATCTCGAGATTGCCGAGGCGGGCTTCGGCCCCCTCGAAGCAGCGGAGCACGTCGAATGCGCGCGACACCACCTGTATCACATCGCTTTCGCCGGCGAGGTCACCGCTGGCTTGTCTGCAGAGGCGTTCCGAGCGTCGTCCCATGTTGTTTTTTCCCGCGTGGTTCTTGATGCCAAATGCACAGCGACGGGAGCGCCCATCAGCCCCGTCACGGCGCACATTTTTTAATTTCACTCTGCGGAATGAAATTCCACTTGCGGATGAAGCTACATCAGCCGATCAGCGTCGACAACCTCAACAAACCGAAGGTTCCACCTCCTTCTCAGCCAGTCGACGCAAGATTTCTCCGAGATACCGCAGCGTGGAATTCAACCTCCGGGCGAAGGTCGCGAGCGCCGCGCCCGCCATCGCGTGTTCCCTGCGTCGCAAAGCGATATCGGCTGCGTAACGCGGCCGGCGCCGGCGCGGCTCGCCGAGGGTCGCCCCCCGAACGCGCGGAGGATGGCAATCGGCTGACCGGCATCGTTCGATCGGCGACTTATTGCCGCATCGCACAGCGCGATCTGTCCGCGCTCCGCCGCGGGACGTTCGCGCATCGTTGCTATCTCCATACCGCGGTGACATGATCCCGGAAAAGCAATTCGCCTGAGCGAATGCACATGGGAAGAGTCCAGATCGCCGGCCTCGGCAACGCCATTCTCATGCCGACCGTGCTGATCGCGACGCTGCTGCTGCAGCGCGGCGGCGGATTGCATGGCGTCGCGAGGCCGTCGCAGCGGTGACAACCTCACCCGACCGCCGGAAGATCTTTCGCGATTAATTCACTGGACAGCGTCTCGCCACCGGCGGAGCATCTCGGCATTTCAAAGCCGGGAGTTTTGCAATGCAGCGCATATTGGAAGTTACTTCGGTCGATATCAGCCTGATCAAGACCAAGCCGCCGCAAATCCTCATCGTCGCCCACGGCACCGTCCCGACCTCGGGATGGAAGACCCCCGAACTGTCGCCGTGGTTCTACATCCGTCCGCCGGACGATTGCATCCAGGACTTCGACTTCGTCGCCGAGGAGCCGAGCGGCATTGTGCTCGAAATGATCACCACGGTCGTCGCGGAGACGACGATCCCGCGCGATCCGGCCGACTATTGGGGGCCGGGCCAGCCACTGCGCGGCGTCCGCATCCACGCCCGCGGCAACGCCAAGGAGGCGTCGCTCGACATTTCCGATCAGGCCAAGCAGGCAGTCGCGCTGTCCGGCGGCGACCTCATTCCCTGGCCATGGTTGCTGCCGACCAAGCCGCCAGGCGACGGCCTGATCGGCAAATCGCTGCGCGTGTATCACTCGGGCGACGGCCTGACGCTCGACTATCGGCTGGACCGCGCGAATATCGAGCTGTCGCCCACCACCGAACGGATCGTGCGGGTCTGGTTCGGATAGCGACGGCGATGTCGCGGCGCGCCGCGCGTCTGCTGCGCGCCGCCGGTTCCGCCGCGGGCCGCCCCTCAGGCGCCGTGAAACACCACGGCGTCGACCACCACGCAGCCCTGGCCTGCGCTGCCGAGCATCACCGGATTGAGATCGAGGCTGACCACGCCGGCGGCGGGGTCGCGCATCAGTTCGCCGACCTTCACCACCGCATCGATCAGCGCGTCGAGATCCATCGGCGGCTCGCCGCGGACGCCGGCGAACAGCGGCGCGATCCGCAGCGTCTGCAGCGCGTCGCGCACGTCCTGCGCCGTGAACGGCGGCAGCAGCAATTTGGTGTCCTTGAAGATCTCGACATATTTGCCGCCATCGCCGACCACCACGACCGGGCCGAACACCGGATCGCGATGCGCGCCGATCATCAATTCGCGCCGGCCGCCGGCCATCGACGCGACGATCACGCCGTCGAAGCGCGAGCCGTTCTCCGCGATGATCTGCTCCATCTCGGCGAAGATGTCGCCGGTCGCATCGGCCGATGTCACGCCGAGCCGGACCAGGCCGAGTTCGGATTTATGGGCGATGTCGGCCGAACACCCCTTCACCACCACCGGGCCGCCGATCATCGTGAACGCCGCAATCGCCTCGTTGCGCGACAGGCACAGCCGATGCGGCACCACCGGAATGCCGCGCGCGGCGAGCAGCGACAGGCTCTCGGCCTCGTTGAGCATCAGCGTCCCTGCGGCGGACGCGACCGGCGCTTCGCGCACGTCCCGAGTCACGCGACGCGCGCGCGTCTTCGCCATCAGTTCGTGATGCGCCAGAAACTGGTGCAGCGCCGTCACCGCCTCGACCTCGGTCGGAAACACCGAGGTGCCGTTCGCCGCAAAGGCCTGCGCCACGCTCGGCTGCGTCGCGGACACCACCAGCGGCTTGCCGGTCTGCTTGGCGAACGCCGCGGCATCCCGCGAGAATGCCGGCACGTCGTAGCCCGGCCCCGCCACCGGCACGCCGATCAGGAACGCATCGGCCGCCGGGTCCTCCGCGATCACCGGCAGGATGTCGCCGAACAGCGCGCTGTTGGACAGCAGCGCGGCGGTGAGATCGATCGGGTTGGTGGTGGTGGCGAAGCTCGGCAGAATGCCTTTCAGCTTGGTGTCGGTCTCGGGCGCGAGCTTCGCCATCGGCATGCCGACGCTGGTCGCGGCGTCGGCTGTCAGCACGCAGACCGCGCCGGAATTGCTGATCGCCACCAGCCGCCGGCCCTGCGGCTTCCAGCCCTTGAGATACAGCTCTGTCGCCTCGACCAGCCCGCGCATGTCCGGCGCGCGCCAGATGCCGTGATGCGCGAAGAACGCATCGACCACGCGATCCTCGTTGGCGAGCGCCCCGGTGTGCGACTGCGCCGCCGCCTTGCCGGCCTCGGTGCGGCCGGACTTCAACGCGATGATCGGCAGATCGCGATCGAGCGCGATGGCGGCGAGTTCTTCCAGATACTTCTTGTCCGGGATGCTCTCGAGATACAGCAGCATCAGCTTGACGTCGGGATCTTCGGCGACCGCGCAGGCGAGCTCGCCGACGGTGATGTCGGCATCGTTGCCGGTGGCGTGGGTGTGGCGAACGCCGATGCCCTTCTGGCGCAGGAAGCCGACCGGCACGGTCGACAGCGCGCCGGACTGGCTGAGCATCGCGACGTGGCCCTTTGCGTCCTCCGCGGCGCGCTCCATGTCGACGAACATCGTCGAGAACGACGCGATCGCGCCGGTGCCGAAATTGGCCAGGCCCTGCGAATTCGGCCCGACGATGCGCATGCCCGCCTTGTGCGCGGCTTCGACCATGCGGCGCTCCTTGGCCTTGCCTTCGACCGCATCGACCTCGCCGAAGCCCGACGCCATCACCACCGCGATCTTGACGCCGGCGGCGGCGCAATCCTCGACCGCGGCGATGGCGTTGTCGCCGGCGACCGCGACGATCACCATCTCGGGCGCTTCGGGCAGGTCCCGCAGCGATGCGTAGCTCTTGTGACCCTGGATCTCGGGGCGGCTGGGATTGATCGGATAGATCTTGCCCTTGAAGCCGAACTTGCCGAGGAAATGCACCGGCCGGCCGCCGACCTTGTTGGGATTGTCCGACGCGCCGATGATTGCGACGGATTTCGGATCGAGGGCGGCGCGAAGACGGCTCATGCAGGGGTCCTTTCGAAGAACGGAACGAGGCGGCCGGTGAAACGCGCATAGCGCGCAGTCACCCGGTCGCCGATGGCGAGATCTTGGGCGCCGTGCGCCATCATGCGGAAACCTTCCGCGGTGTCGACCAGAACGATCTTGAACGGAACATGGTCACGCGCCTCCAGCGTTGCGGCGCGGTGCACCAGCGTCGCGGCGTGGACGACGCCGTCGCCGCCGGCGCGTAGCGTGGCGAGATCGTCGCCGCCGCAGCCGGCGCAGAACTCGCGGCGAAAATATTGCACGGCGCCGCAAGCGGTGCAGCGCTGATAGCTGATCGCCTCCTCGCCCGCGGTCCAGTCGGAGGTCATCGCCGGCTCGCTCATCGCACCCGCTCCAGGATCATGCTGACATGCGACGACAGCACGCCGCCGTCGCCATGCAGCAGCGCCAGAGAGGCGTCGCGGACCTGGCGATTTCCGGCGCGGCCGGTCATCTGCAGATGGGTCTCGACCAGATGCGCCATCGCGCCGCCGACGCCACAATGGCCGTAGCTCAACAGCCCGCCATGGGTGTTGAGCGGCATCGCGCCGTCGCGCGAGAAGTAGCCGTCGCGGGCGCGCGCCGCCGCCTCGCCGCGTGGCGCGAGGCCGAGGTCCTCCAGCAGCATCAGCAGCGTGATGGTGAAGCTGTCATAGACGGCGGCGTAGCGCACGTCGCTAATCGCGACACCGCTCGCCGCCCTGGCGCGCGCGATCGACTGCTCGGCGCCGGACGGGCCGTCCGCCGGCATCGCGGTGACGTGCTGATGGGTATGCGCCTGGCCGCAACCGCGGACCCTGATGCGATGCCGTGTGGTCGGCTCGCGGCTGACGATCAGCGCCGCGCCGCCATCGGAAACAGGACAGCAATCCAGCAGCTTCAGCGGCGTGGCGATCGGCTTCGACGCCATCACCTCGGCGACGCTGATCGGATCGCGGAACTGCGCGCCGGGATGGCTCGCCGCATGCGCACGCATCAGCACCGCGAATGCGGCGAGATCTTCCTCGGTGACGCCGTGCTGGTGCATGTAACGCGACGCGACGAGGCCGTAGTAAGCCGGGATGGTCGGGCCGAGCGGCACTTCGTAAACCGGGTGGCCGACCTGCGCCAGCGCCTGCACCGAGGCGTCGCGGCTCTGCCCGCTCAGGCGATTTTCGCCACCGACCACCAGAATGTTCTTCGCCGCGCCGCTCTCGACGAGCTGATGCGCCAGCATCGCCATCGCCATCCCGGTGGCGCCGCCGACCTGAACGGCGTGACAATAGCTCGGCCGGATGCCGACATGCTCGGCGAACACCGTCGCCAGCATGATGTGCGGCATCGTCGTCGAATAGCCGCACAGCAGCCCATCGATGTCGGAGCGCGTCAGCTCCGCATCGGCGAGCGCCTGCTCGGCGGCATCGCGCATCAGCGACAGCGTGGTCGAACCGTCGATCCTGCCGAACGAGGTGAGGCCGACGCCAGTGATGTAGCTCATGACGGATGTCCGCCGCTTGGCAATAACCTCTCGTTCGTCATTCCGGGGCGCCGCGGAGCGGCGAACCCGGAATCCATAACCACCGTCGGGAAGTATGGATTCCGGGCTCGCGCCAAGAGGCGCGCCCCGGAATGACGAACGAGAGGGTGACGACGGTGATGGCGATGAGGACCACGAATGTGAGTTCGAGCACGACGCGCTCCCCTCCCCCTTGCGGGGAGGGGTCGGGGGTGGGGGTCCGCGAGGACTGAGCGCGTGGCTACCCCCCACCCCGACCCTCCCCCGCAAGGGGGGAGGGAGAAGAGACGCCGTGCAACAAGGAGCACGAGGGGATCGGGGTTGCCAGCAGCGCTCATCTCAGCTCGCCGCCTTCGCCGCGGCCGGCAACTTCAATGCCCCGCAGCCCGCGAGCGCCGCGATCTCCTCGGCGCTATAACCGACCTCGCCAAGTATCTCCGCGCCCTGCTCGCCCAATCGCGGCGCGAGGCGCTGGCGCTCGACCGGTGTCGCCGACCAGGTCGCCGCCACCTTCATGTCGCGGATCGGGCCTTCGCTGGGATGCTGCACGACGGGGAAGAAATCAGTCGCCACCAGATGCGGATCGTCGAGCATGGTTTCGAGATCGTGCATCCGCATCGCCGGCACGTCGGCGGCGTCGAGCAGATCGGTCCATTCCGCAGTCGTGCGGGTCTGAAAGATCCGCGCCAACTCGGCATAGACCACGTCGATGTTCACGGCGCGCTTGGCGAACGACGTGTAGCGCTCGTCGGCTAGCAGATCGTCGCGGCCGATGGCCTGCAGGAAGCTGACCCACTGCTTGTCGTTGTAGACCATCGCACAGATGTAGCCGTCGGCGGTCCGGTACGGCCGCCGGTCCGGCGACAGATGCCGCGCGTAGCCGCCGCGATCGAGCGGCGGCTCGTAGGTGAGTCCGCCGAGATGATCGCCCATCACGAAGCTCGCCATCGTCTCGAACATCGGGACGTCGAGCCGCTGGCCCTGCCCGGTGCGGTCGCGATGCACCAGCGAGGCGCAGATCGCGCCGACGGCAGTGAGGCCGACGATGCGGTCAACCAGCGCGTTCGGCACGTAGCGCGGCGTGCCGTCGCCGATGCGCGCATTCAGCGCCGGCAACGCGGTGGCGCCCTGGATCAGATCGTCATAAGCGGGCTTGGCCGCATACGGCCCGTCCTGGCCGAAGCCGAACAGGCCGGCATAGATCAGCCGCGGGTTGATCGGCGCGACATCATCGTAGCCGAGCGCGAGCCGCGCCATCGCCTGCGGGCGGACGTTATAGACCAGCACGTCGGCGCGCGCGATCAGCCGCAGCGCGGCGGCGCGGCCGGCGGCATGTTTGAGATCGAGGCAGATGCTGCGCTTGTTGCGGTTGGCGTTGAGGAACACCGGGCCCATGCCGGGATGGCGCGAAGGCCCGATCTGCCGGGTGACGTCGCCGTCGGGGGATTCGATCTTGATCACGTCGGCGCCGTAGTCGCCGAGCATCTGGGTCGCGTAGGGCCCCATCAGCACCGACGTCATGTCGACGATCTTCACGCCCTCGAGTGGCCCCATCGTCGCGATCGCTCCCCGATGCGGATAGCGGCGCTCTCACAGGCACCGTCGTTTCGGTGTAGCGTGGAGCGCGAGCCGAGATCAAGCAGGCGCGCGGCATGGCTCCATGCAGCCTCGATCGCCGCACGCGATGTTCCGCGACACGGAATCGTCGCGCGACGTCATTGACCGCAGTGCAACGTGACTTCATTGGTTGCGCCGGCAGACCCACGCCGCGATCCCTCCGCCAGAGCCGCCAGATGACGACGCATCACAAGACCTTCTTCGCGACGCCATCATTGCCGGTGATGGGGCTGGGCGCGTTGTGGCCGTCGCCGGGCTGGAACGCGAAGGATGGCTTCCCGGAATTCAGCTTCATCTGGCGCGACTACCGCATCGACCGGCAGGCGCTCGGCGTGCTGCAGCGCCTCGCCGGCGGCGACGATGCCGCCACCACCGAGCGGCTGCTGCTGCTCGCGCCGCACGTCACCGGCTTTCGCCTGACGCTGGCGATGCTGATGCATCCGCGCTGGCCGCTGCCGATCTGGCGGGCGCTGCAATTGCGCAACCGGCTGATCCGCCGTGGCGAGATCAAGGTCGCGTATCCGTCCGATCTGATTGCGCGGGCGACCGCCTGGCGCGTCCACGACAAGGGCATCGAGCTCGACATCCACGCGCAACTGCTGCAGGGCGATGATTGCCCGTGGGAGAGCATCACGACGTTCTATTATCGCGGCCGCTTCGCGCCGCTATTCGTGCACGGCGCGGCCGAGGGGGCCGCCTTCGCGTCGCCGTCGGTCGACGCGACGCTGCCGCCGGTCGCGCATTGGAACGTCGAGGGCCATCGTCGCCTGCGCTGGGCGCGGCTGACCGGCGACGCCAATCCGCTACATCTGCTCGACGCCTATGCGCAGCGGACCGGCTTCGCCGCCGCCTCGGCGCACCCGCAGCGGATCGCGGCGCAATGCCTCGGGCACCTCGCTCAGCCGCAGAAGCCGCCGCAGCAGCTCGATCTGTGGCTGAAAGGCCCGGTGTACTACGGCCGCGCCGTCACGCTGCGGCAGGCCGCGGGCGACGACGGCGACGCTTTCGCGCTGTGGGTCGACGGCGACGAGCGGCCGGCGATGGTGGGGGTGATGCGTTGACTCCGTCATTGCGAGCGCAGCGAAGCAATCCAGAGGCGCCGAGCACGGGGCTGGATTGCTTCGTCGCTTCGCTCCTCGCAATGACGCGGGGAGGTCCCGCGCTTACTTCACCATCTTGCGCAACTCGGTCTTCAGCACCTTGCCGTAATTGTTCTTCGGCAACTGATCGAGATAGACGTAGCGCTTCGGGCGTTTGAAGCGGGCGATGGCATCGAGGCAATGCGCGTCGAGCGCGGCATCGTCGGGCGCAGAGCCCTCGACCAGCACCACGCATGCGACGACGTTCTCGCCCCATTCGGGATCGGCGACGCCGATCGCGGAGACCTCGCGCACCGCGGGGTGCGTCAGCAGCGCTTCTTCCACCTCGCGCGGATAGATGTTGGTGCCGCCGGAGATGATCACGTCCTTGGAGCGGTCGGACAGCGTGAGAAAGCCGTCCTCGTCCAGCCGGCCGACGTCGCCGGTGCGCAGCCAGCCGTCTTTCAGCGTCTCGGCATTGGCGTCGGGATTGTTCCAGTAGCCGCGCATCACGGTCGGGCCCTTGGCCTCGATCTCGCCGGTCTCGCCGGCCGGCAACACCTCGCCGTCCGCGCCGGTGATCCGCACGGAAAGAGCACTCTGCGCGGTGCCGACCGAGGCCAGCCGCTGCAGATGGCGCGGATGCTCGGTGTCCGCATGCAGCTCGCGCTTCAGCGAGGTGATCGCCATCGGCGACTCGCCCTGGCCGTAGATCTGCACGAAGCGCTGGCCCATCACGCCGAGCGCGTCGCGGATGTCGGCGAGATACATCGGCCCGCCGCCATAGACGATGGTGCGCAGCCCCTCGCCGGTCTCGCCGCGGCGCCGGGCGGCCTCGACCAGGCGCTTGATCATCGTCGGCGCGGCGAACATCGCGACATTGCCGAGCTGTTTGCCGAGATCGAGCACCTCGCCGGGATCGAACCCTTTCGACGGCGGCACCACGTGACGCGCGCCGAACCGGGTGTGGATCATGTTGTAGAGCCCCGCGCCGTGCGAGATCGGCGCGGCGTAGAGCGCGGCGTCGTCCGGCGTCACCGCGTCGACGTCGGCCAGATAGCCCAGCGACATCGCGATCAGATTGCCGTGGCTGAGCATCACGCCCTTCGGCCGGCCGGTGGTGCCGGAGGTGTAGAACAGCCAGGCGAGATCGGCATCCTCGCGCGCCACAGGCGCCGCCGGCCCGTCGCCGCTGCGGGCGCGGACATAGGCGTCGCTGTCGAGCGCCAGCGTCGCCATGCCGGCCGGCAGATCGCCCGCGGCCTCGTTGAAGGTGTCCGCGGTGTCGTCGCAGATCAGCGCCAGCTTGGCGCCGGAATTGCTGCAGATCCACGCCGCCTCGCGGCCGTGCAGCTTGGCGTTGATCGGAACCGCCACCGCGCCGGCCCACCAGATGCCGTACAGCGCCTCGAGATATTGCGTGCAATTATGCGCGAACAGCGCGACGCGATCGCCCGGGACGATGCCGTAGTCGCGTTGAAGCGCGGCGGCGAACGCGGCGGCGCGATCAGCAAACGTCGCGTAGTCCGCCTCGGTCGTGGTGCCGGTGAGCAAGGCCGGCGCGGACGGCCGCAGCCGTGCGCTCGCGGCGAGCCATTGCGCCAGATTCATCGCGCGCCTCTCAAGTGAATTTGGACGAAGGGGTCGTTGATGCCGACTCACTCACGCGTCATGGCCGGGCTTGTCCCGGCCGTCCACGTCTTCGATGCGGAGCAACCTTCAAGACGTGGATGCCCGGCACAAGGCCGGGCATGACGAACGAGAGGCCATTACTCATTTCGCCGGTTCGAGCACCGAGACGTAGTTGGCGACGGCGGCGCCGCCCATGTTGAAGATGCCGCCGAGCTTGGCGTCCTTGATCTGCATCCCTTCCGGCGCCTGGCCGAGCAGCTGCATCGCGGTCAGCACGTGCATCGACACGCCGGTGGCGCCGATCGGATGGCCCTTGGCCTTGAGCCCGCCGGACGGATTGATCGGCAGCTTGCCGTCCTTCTGGGTCCAGCCTTCCTTGATGGCGCGGGCGCCCTGCCCCTTCGGCGTCAGCCCCATCGCTTCGTATTCGATCAGCTCGGCGATGGTGAAGCAATCGTGGGTCTCGACGAAGGACAGATCATCGAGCGTGACGCTGGCGTCGGCCAGCGCGCGCTGCCAGGCGACGGTGCAGCCTTCGAATTGCAGGATGTCGCGCTTCGACATCGGCAGGAAATCCTGCGCGTGGGCGCGAGCGCGGATGTTGACCGCCTTGCCCATCGTTTTGGCGTTCTCCGCCGAGGTCAGCACCAGCGCGGCGGCGCCGTCCGACACCAGCGAGCAGTCGGTGCGCTTCAGCGGACCGGCGACGAACGGGTTCTTTTCGCCTTCGGCGCGGCAGAACTCGAAGCCGAAATCCTTGCGCATCTGCGCATAGGGATTGGACACGCCGTTGTGATGGTTCTTGGCGGCGATCATGGCGAGGGCGTCGGACTGGTCGCCGTATTTCTGGAAGTATCGTTGCGCGATGATGCCGAACACGCCGGCGAAGCCCGCGGGCGTCTCGCCGTCTTCCGGCAGATAGGAGGCGCGCAGCAGGTTCTTGCCGATTTCCGGGCCCGGCGTCCGCGTCATCTGTTCGACGCCGACCACCAGCACCACCTTGGCGGCGCCGGCCTCGATCGCGCGGATGCCCTGATGCACGGCGGCGGAACCGGTGGCGCAGGCGTTCTCGACGCGGGTGGCGGGCTTGAAGCGCAGCGCCGGATCGGCCTGCAGCACCAGAGCGGCGGTGAAATCCTGCGGTGAGAAGCCGGCGTTGAAATGCCCGAGCACGATTTCATCGACATCGGCGGCGGCGATGCCGGCATCCGCAATCGCCTCGTTGGCGACCCGGACGATCATGCTCTCGACGGTCTCGGCGTCGAACTTGCCGAAGGGCATATGCGCCCATCCAACGATGCTGGCGGTCATGGCGTTTCTCCTCGATCGGGTTGCTGGTTTGGCCGGAATATAGGACGACCGTCAGCCAAAAGCATCCCCCGTGGGACGCATAAAGACCCGTCATGCCCGGGCTTGACCCGGGCATCCATCACCCAAAGAAGATGGATCGCCGGGTCGAGCCCGGCGATGACGCCTGTGCGTTGGTCAAGCGACGAAATTCCCGCCGAGTTCATCCTCGATATGGATGCGGATGATGTCGTCGAAGGTGGTCTCCGCCGTGGTGAAGCCGAGCGCACGCGCGCGGTCGGTCGCAAAATTGCGCGGCCAGCCGGCGACGATGCCCATGATCACCGGATCAGGCTCGCGCCTGATCCGCGCCACGACGCTGTTGCCGGCGACGCGCTCCAGTGCGGCGATCTGTTCGCCGACGGTGGCGGCGAGGCCGGGCATCGACAGATTGCGGCGCGGGCCGATCGCTTGCGTGTCCATCGTGCCGGCATGGATCAGGAAGCCGACGGCGGAGCGCGGCGAGGCGTGCCAGTGCATCACCTCGTCCGACACCGGGAGCACCGCCTCGTGGCCGGCGAGCGGCTCGCGGATGATGTTGGAGAAGAAGCCGGACGCCGCCTTGTTCGGCTTGCCGGGGCGGACGCAGATCGTCGGCAGGCGGATGCCGACGCCGTCGAGAAAGCCCTTGCGCGTGTAGTCCGCGATCAGCAATTCGCAGATCGCCTTCTGGGTGCCGTAGCTGGTGAGCGGCGCCGAGAGGAATTCATCGCCGATCTGTTGCGGGAACGGCGCGCCGAACACCGCGATCGACGAGGTGAACACCAGCCGCGGATGATAGTCGTCGCCCTCGGCGCGGATCGCGTCGATCAGATGCCTCGTGCCGTCGAGATTGATGCGGTAGCCCTTGTCGAAATCCGCCTCGGCCTCGCCCGACACGATCGCGGCGAGATGGAAGATCACATCGGAGCGATGCGCCACCAGCGAGGCGGCGGCGCCCGCATCCGCGAGATCGCTGGTGACCGTCGTGATCGGCATCGCCGCGTTGGCCGGCTTGGCCGGCGCGACCACGTCCTGCAGCGTCATCCGGGTGATCTCGCGATCACCGAGGCGACCGTCGGCGAGCAGCCGCTCCGTGAGTTTGCGCCCGACCATGCCGGCGGCGCCGAGGATGAGGATGTGCAAGGCTGATGTTTCCCTATCGTTCGTCATTCCGGGGCGCGCGAAGCGCGAACCCGGAATCTCTTCCGGGGAGAGATGCTAACGTGCTCGTGTCAGATTCCGGGTTCGCGCGCAATTGCGCGCGCCCCGGAATGACGGAGCCGACGTGAGTAGCGCCGCCACCGCTATTCCTTCACCGCGCCGGTCATCGCCGACACGTAGTGCTCGACGAAGAACGCGTAGAGAATCACCAGCGGCAGCGAGCCGACCAGAGCGCCGGCCATCAGCGAGCCCCATTTGTAGATGTCGCCGTCGACGAATTCGTTGACGATCGCCACCGGCACGGTCTTGTTCGGCGTCGACTGCAGGAAGGTCAGCGCGTAGATGAACTCGTTCCAGCACAGCGTGAACGAGAAGATGAAGGCCGAGATCAGCCCCGGCACCGCCAGCGGCACGATGATCTTGGTCAGGATCTGCCAGCGCGAGGCGCCGTCGATCAGCGCGCATTCCTCCAGCTCGAACGGGATGGTCTTGAAATAGCCCATCAAGAGCCAGGTCGAGAACGGGATCAAGAGCGTCGGATAGACCAGGATCAGCGACAGCGGCGAGTCGAACAGGCCGTAGGCCTGGATCACCGAGGCCAGCGGAATGAACAGGATCGACGGCGGCACCAGATAAGCGAGGAAGATCGCGCCGCCGACGCTGTCGGCGCCGCGGAAGCGCAGCCGCACGATCGCATAGGCGGCGAGCACGCTGGCCACGATCGACAGCGTCGTCGCGGCGGCGGCGACATACATCGTGTTCCACAGCCAGCGCGGATATTGCGTCTCGAACAGCAGTTTCGAGATGTGCTTGAACGTCGGCTTGACCACCCAGAACGGGTTGTAGGTGTCCATGTCGATGAGCTGCTCGTCGGGTTTGATCGAGGTCAGCGCCATCCAGTAGAACGGGAACAGCAGGATCACGACGATGATGAACAACGGCAGATACAGCGTCACCAGCCGGCGCGGCAGCGACTCCAGATAGCTCATGCCCTCGCTGTCGTCGTCCTTGGCGACGGTCGCGGCCTTGACGGCGAGGCGCGGGTCGGATGCGGTGGTCTCAGTCATGGCGCGCCTCAGTCATTGTCGGTTCCTTGCTGCCACTTGCGGCGCTGCATGCCGAACCACGAGATCGAGATCGCCGCCAGCAGGAACGGGATCATCGCGGTGGCGATCGCCGCGCCCTCGCCCAGCCGGCCGGAGAGGATGCCGCGCTGATAGCTCAGCGTCGCCATCAGATGCGTGGCGTTGACCGGCCCGCCGCGGGTCAGCGCCCAGATCAGCTGGAAATCGGTGAAAGTGAACAGCACCGAGAACGTCATCACCACGGCGATGATCGGCGTCAGCAGCGGATAGGTGATGTAGCGGAAGCGCTGCCACGAGGTCGCGCCGTCGAGCGTCGCGGCCTCGTACAGCGACGGCGACACCGTCTGCAGCCCGGCCAAGAGAGTGATCGCGACGAACGGCACGCCGCGCCAGATATTGGCGAAGATCACGGATGCGCGCGCCCAGCTCGTGTCGCCGAGGAAGTTGATGTTCTGGTCGATCAGACCGAGCTTGATCAGCGACCAGGAGATGATCGAGAACTGCGAATCGTAGATCCACCAGAAAGCGATCGCGGACAGCACGGTCGGCACGATGAACGGCACCAGCACCGCGGCGCGGATCATCGCCTTGAACGGCATGTGCCGGTTCAGCAGCAGCGCCAGATACAGCCCGACCGCGAATTTGATGGCGCTGGCGACCGTCGTGTAGAGGATGGTGTTGAACACCGACAGCCAGAAGATCGAATCGTCCCACAGCCATTCGTAGTTCTCGACGCCGACATAGACGCCGTCGCGGCCGATTCGTGCGTCGGTGAAGCTCATCCACACGCCGAGGAACAACGGATAGGCCAGAAACAGGATCAGGAACGCCGCCGCCGGCATCATGAACCACAGCGCCAGCCAGTTGCGGTTGGTCGAGAGCCGCTGCCACGCCGACGCGCCGCCATGCGACCGCGCCGGCGCTGACGTCTGGATGGTGCTCATCGCCGAGTGCTCTCTTCTGACGTCGTGCGCTGGCTCATTTGAACGACCCGTTGCTTGTCTTCGTCACGCCCGGGCTCGTCCCGGGCATCCACGTCTCGCTGCAGTGCCGGTTGTCGTGGATGGCCGGGACAAGCCCGGCCATGACGGCGTCGAGCAACCGCCGACACACTCACGTTCGTCATTCCGGGGCGCGCGGAGCGCGAACCCGGAATCCATAACCACCACGGGGAGTATGGATTCCGGGCCTGCGCCCCAAGGGGCGCATCCCGGAATGACGAACTTGAAGGTTCAATTCGTGGCCTCACCAACGACTGCGAGGTCGGCGCGGCGCGCCGATCTCTCGGCGTCAATCGCCTCACGCCCGGAAGATCCGCTTTGCCGCGCTTTCGGCGCTGCTCATCGCGGTCTTCACGTCTTCGCGGCCGGTGCAGTAGTTGGCGAACATGTCGACCACGACGAAATCGGCGATCGCCGCCGCCGCGTTTTCGCCCATCTGGCCGTCGCCGGCGGGCGTGGACGCGGTGCGGCCGACGTCGCGATACGGCGTGTTCTTGGGGTCCGCGGTCCACATCGGGTTCTTCTCGAAGTCGAGCAGGAACGGCGACAGATAACCCTGCGCCGCCTCGACCCACGGGTTGAACTGCTCCGGCTCCATCATGAAGGCGGTGAACGCCTTGCAGGTGTTCGGAAACTTGGTGAAGTTGTAGATTAGGATCGGGAAGCCGAGATGCAGCTCGCGGGTCTTGCCGCTGACGCCGGCGGGCAGATGCGCGTGGCCGATGTCCGCCGCCATCTCCTTGTTGTCCTTCTTCGCCGCCACGTAGATCGAGATGCCGTTGACGGTGAGATAGAGCTGGCCGGCGAGAAACGCCTTGTTGTTGGAGGCGTCGTTCCACGACGCGGTGCCGGGAATGAAGTTCTCGTACAGGCCCTTCACATAGTCGAGCGCCTTCGCCGTCTCCGGCGAATTGACGGCCACCTTGTTGTCCTTGTCGATCAGCTTGCCGCCATGCGCCCACAGCGCCCAGTGCACCCAGCCATTGGCGTCGCCCGAGGCGTGGCCGAGCGCCATGCCGGCCGGCGTGCCGTTCTTGTTCATCGCCTTGATCAGGTCGGAGAAGCCGGCGAGATCCTTGGGGAATTCCTTGTGGCCCGCCTTCTCGGCGGCGCTGATCCGGTAGTTGACGAGGCCGCCGGTGGCGGCGACCGGAATGCCGATCCACTTGCCCTCGTGCATGCCGTAGGCCTTGCCGGACTCGGTCCAGCCGCCGTTCTTCTTGGCGAGATAGTCGGCGACGTCGGTGACGTCGGTGCATTTGCTCGGGAACAGGAACGGCAGCGAATACAGTCCCCACACCATGTCGAGCCCCTGCCCGGTATTGGCCGCGACCGACGCTTTCGGCTGGATGTCGTCGTAGGATTCGTTGGAGACGTTGATGGTGACGTTGTTGGCTTTCTGGAACGCGTCGACGATCTTCATGAAGGCGACGTCCTCGGCTTCGACGAAGCGCTTCCAGCGCAGCAGATTGATCTTGGCGCCGGCCTCCGGCTTCCATGGCGAGGTCTGCGCCCAGGCCTTGGCGTAGCCGAGCAACTGATCGGCGGACATGGTCGCCGCCGCGGCCAGTGTCAGCGCGCCACCTTTCAGCAACGAGCGGCGATCGAATGTGAAGTCAGTCATCGTCCGTTCACTCCTCTATATTGCTTATTTGGTCCTGATTGCGATCGTACTCGTCTTGTCACTACTTTCCTCGATCCGGAACGCCGTTCGATCGGAACGGTCAGAGCCGCATGCCGGTCTCCTTGTCGAACAGATGGGCGACCTGCGGACGCGGCTGCAGATGGATGATGTCGCCGGGCCGCACCTGATGCCGCTCGCGGAACACCGCGATGATCTCCTGCGTGCCGACGCGCGCGACGATCTGGGTTTCCGAGCCGGTCGGTTCGACCACCACCACCTCGGCCGCGATGCCGGTATCGGCGAAGTCGAGATGTTCGGGGCGGATGCCGTAAGTGATCGGCCGGCCGTTGCCGCTCGCGGGCGCTTCGCTGATCGGCAATCGCGCGCCGCTGGCGGTCTCGACCCAGGGCTGGCCGCCATTGACCTTCAGCATGCCGTCGAGAAAATTCATCGCCGGCGAGCCGATGAAGCCGGCGACGAATTTGTTGGCGGGGTTGTCGTAGAGATCGAGCGGCGCGCCGATCTGCTCGACGATACCGTCTTGCATCACCACGATCTTGTCGGCCATGGTCATGGCCTCGATCTGGTCGTGGGTGACGTAGACCGTGGTGGTCTTCAGGCGCTGATGCAGTTCCTTGATCTCGGTGCGCATCGCCACGCGCAGCTTGGCGTCGAGATTCGACAGCGGCTCGTCGAACAGAAACACCTGCGGATCGCGCACGATCGCGCGGCCCATCGCGACGCGCTGGCGCTGGCCGCCGGAGAGCTGCCGGGGGAAGCGGTCGAGCAGTTTGCGCAGATCGAGAATGTCGGCGGCGCGATTGACCTTGTCGTCGATCGCTTTCTGGTCGGCGCCACGCAGCTTCAGGGAGAAGCCCATGTTCTGGGCGACGGTCATGTGCGGATACAGCGCGTAGTTCTGGAACACCATCGCGATGTCGCGTTCCTTCGGCTGCACGTCGTTGACGATGCGGTCGCCGATCGAGATCGTCCCGGAAGTGATTTTTTCCAGCCCCGCGAGCATTCGCAGCAACGTGGACTTGCCACATCCCGATGGGCCGACCAGCACCACGAAGGCCCCGTCCTCGATCGGAACCGTCACGCCATGCAGGACTTCGAAGCCGCCGAATGATTTCCGCACGTCGTGAATCTGCACCGACGCCATACATCACCTCCCGGGACCGGCCTGTTGGATGCGGTCGTTGCCGCAGGCCGGATGTTTGTTGACGAAGCTCTTACCAGATTTTTGCGGAGCTGTCGCGCCAACAAATTAACGCGCGCCATCGGCATCACCGCCAATTGCGTAGATGCAAGCGACATGTCAGCATGCGCCTCCGCCGACTGACTCACCATCAATAAGCTCGAGACGCCCGGACAACGGGCGTGTGCGCTGCGGGAGAAACGATGAACAAGATCACCCCCGGGATTGCCCGGCGCAAACTCCGTTCCAGCGAATGGTTCAACGACCCGCACAATCCGGCGATGACCGCGCTGTATCTCGAGCGCTATCTGAACTACGGACTGACGCGCGGCGAGCTGCAGTCCGGCAAGCCGATCATCGGCATCGCCCAGACCGGCAACGATCTGTCGCCGTGCAACCGCCATCATCTCGAACTGGCGCAGCGGGTGCGCGAAGGCATCCGCGCCGCCGGCGGCATCGCGATGGAATTCCCGGTGCATCCTATCCAGGAGACCGGCAAGCGGCCGACCGCCGCGCTCGACCGCAATCTGGCTTATCTCGGCCTCGTCGAAGTGCTGTTCAGCTATCCGCTCGACGGCGTGGTGCTCACCACCGGCTGCGACAAGACCACGCCGGCCTGCCTGATGGCGGCGGCGACCGTGAACATCCCGGCGATCGTGCTGTCCGGCGGGCCGATGCTGAACGGCTGGCACGATGGCGAGCGCACCGGCTCCGGCACGGTGGTGTGGAAATCGCGCGAGCGCCTCGCCGCCGGCGAGATCGACTACGAGGAGTTCATGGAGATCGTGGCGTCGTCGGCGCCCTCGGTCGGCCATTGCAACACCATGGGCACGGCGTCGACGATGAACTCGCTGGCCGAAGCGCTCGGCATGTCGCTGCCGGGCTGCGCCGCGATCCCGGCGCCGTATCGCGAGCGCGGCCAGATCGCCTACGCCACCGGCGTGCGCGCGGTCGAGATGGTGTGGGAGGATCTGAAGCCGTCCGACATCCTGACGCGCGAGGCGTTCGAAAACGCCATCGTGGTGAATTCGGCGATCGGCGGCTCGACCAATGCGCCGATCCACCTCAACGCGCTGGCGCGCCACATCGGCGTGGAACTCACGATCGACGACTGGCAGAGCGTCGGCCACACCATCCCGCTGCTGGTCAACATGCAGCCGGCGGGCTTTTATCTCGGCGAGGAGTATCACCGCGCCGGCGGCGTGCCGACCGTGGTGCGCGAACTGATGACGCACGGCAAGATTCACAAGGACGCGCTGACGGTGAACGGCCGCACCATGGGGCAGAACTGCGCCGATGCGCCCGCGCCCGACGGCGACGTGATCAAGTCCTACGACGGGCCGCTGGTGCAGGACGCCGGCTTCCTGGTGCTGCGCGGCAATCTGTTCGATTCCGCGATCATGAAGACCAGCGTGATCAGCCTCGAATTCCGTGAGCGCTATCTGTCGAACCCGAAAGACCCCAACGCGTTCGAGGGTCGCGCCATCGTGTTCGAGGGGCCGGAGGACTATCACCACCGCATCGACGACGCTTCGCTCGACATCGACGAGCACTGCATCCTGTTCGTGCGCGGCACCGGGCCGATCGGCTATCCGGGCGGCGCCGAGGTGGTGAACATGCAGCCGCCGGCGGCGCTGATCAAACGCGGCATCCATTCGCTGCCCTGCATCGGCGACGGCCGGCAGTCAGGCACGTCGGGCTCGCCGTCGATCCTCAACGCGACGCCGGAAGCCGCCGCCAATGGCGGGCTCGCGATCCTGCGGACCGGCGACCGCGTCCGCATCGACCTCGTCAAAGGCAGCGCGAATATTCTCATCAGCGATGAGGAACTGAAACAGCGCCGCGCCGACCTCGAGGCGCATGGCGGCTTCGCCTATCCGAAGCATCAGACGCCGTGGCAGGAATTGTATCGCGCGACCGTCGGCCAGCAGGCCACCGGCGCCTGCCTCGAACTCGCGACGCGCTACAGGGATATCGCGGGGACGGTGGGCGTGGCGCGGCATAATCATTGATCGACGATCGAGGCACAACGCTCGCCGCACAAACATCGTCATGCGCGGGCTCGACCCGCGCATCCATCACCACACGAAGAACGATGGATTGCGGGGTCAAGCCCGGCAATGACATCCGTGAGGAGGAAACACCATGTCCGACCGATTGAAAGGCAAACGCGCATTCGTCACCGCAGCCGCCGCGGGGATCGGGCGGGCGTCGGCGATCGCGTTCGCGCGCGAGGGCGCGGAAGTATTTGCGACAGATATCGACGAGGCCGGGCTTGCGAGCCTCGCCAAGGACGGCGTCGGCGAAGCGGCGCGGCTCGACGTCCGCGACAGCGACGCTGTGGCGGCGATGGCGGCTCGCGTGGGTCCCGTCGATATCCTGCTCAACGCCGCCGGGTTCGTGCATCACGGCACCGTGCTGGACTGCTCGGACGCCGACTGGGATTTCTCGTTCGACCTCAACGTCAAATCGGTGCACCGCACCATCCGGGCGTTTCTGCCGGGGATGCTGGAGAAAGGCGGCGGTTCGATCGTCAACATCTCCTCGGCCGCCGGCGTCTTCAAGGCGGTGCCGAACCGCTACGTCTATGGCGCGACGAAAGCCGCGGTCGCCGCATTGACGCGTGCGGTCGCGGCCGACTTCATCACCCGCGGCATCCGCTGCAACGCGATCTGCCCCGGCACGATCGAGACGCCGTCGATGCTCGGCCGCGCCGCCGCCGCAGGGCCGCAGGGCCGCGAGATGTTCGTGGCGCGCCAGCCGATGGGCCGGCTCGGCACCGCAGAAGAAATCGCAGCGCTCGCAGTGTATCTCGCCAGCGACGAAAGCGCCTTCACCACCGGCGTCGCGCACATCATCGACGGCGGCTGGACGTTGTGAGCGATGCGATCGACGTCAAAGCGAGCACAGCACCTCATCCTGAGGAGCGGCGCCTTCGCCGCGTCTCGAAGGATGAGGTTGTTCATCCTCATGGTTCGAGACGCGCGCCAGAGCGCGCTCCTCACCATGAGGGACCACGTCATGTCGCAAGGGACCAGGACAGATGAACACCATCGATCTCAATAACCGCTGCGCGGTCGTCACCGGCGGGGCGCAGGGGTTCGGGCGGGCGATCGCCGAGCGGTTCGCGGCATCGGGCGCGCGGGTGGCGATCTGGGATCACGACATCGCGCTGGCCGAGACCACCGCCAAGGAGATCGGCGACGATGTCGTCAGTGCCTATCAGGTCGACGTCACCGATCCGGCCGCGGTCGACAAAGCGCGCGACGCGACGATCGCCGCGTTCGGCAAGATCGACATCCTCGTCAACAATGCCGGCATCGCCGGCATCAACAAGACCGTCTGGGACACCGATTACGACGAGTGGCGCAAGGTGCTGCGGATCAATCTCGACGGGCCGTTCATCTGCTGCAAATCGATCGTGCCGCTGATGATTGCGCATAAATACGGCCGCATCGTCAATATCGCGTCGATCGCCGGAAAGGAAGGCAACCCCAACGCCGCGCACTACTCGGCCTCGAAAGCCGGGCTGATCGCGCTGACCAAATCGCTCGGCAAGGAGCTCGCCGCCTACGACATCGCCGTCAACGCGGTGACGCCGGCCGCCGCCCGCACCGCGATCTTCGACCAGATGACGCAACAGCATATCGACTTCATGCTGTCGAAGATTCCGAAGGGCCGTTTCGTGCTGGTCGAGGAACTGGCCGCAATGGTGGCGTGGCTGGCGTCGGAAGACTGCGCGTTCTCGACCGGCGCGGTGTTCGATATTTCGGGCGGCCGGGCGACGTATTGAGCGCTCGGGCCGGCCTGATTTCAGCCAAGCGGCTTGCGCCATTCCATGATCAAGAACCAAGGCGCGCGCCGATAGCGACTCACGGTGTCCGGATCACCGCCATGAGGCAGCGGCTCTGAGAAATGCACGAGCTGCAGGCCGTTCTGGAGCAGTACCGACATGTAGCTACTCAGCGGCCGATGCCAATTGCGGATGCGGATCCCGCGCCACGACACCCAATCGGCGCGCTCCGTCATGTAGTTGTCGATCCGAAGCTGAAGCTTGCCGTCGGCGTCGCGGGTCCAACCATCCGGCTGCGAGGCGGTCATGAAGCTGTTGAGGTTGGCGATCAACAAAGCTCCACCCGGTCTCAGCACGCGGGTCATCTCCGCGATCGCCGCAGCGACGTCCGGGATATCGATCAGCGTGAGATAGCTGACGACCAGGTCGAAAGAGCAATCTGGAAAAGCTAGTGCCTCAGCCCGACCCATCCGGTAGTCGCCGCCAGGATCGAGATGTTGCGCGCGCTCGATCAGCGCCTGCGTCGGATCGATCCCGATTGCGGCGATATCCAAGCTCCGCAGCTTGCGGCAGAACCGGCCCTCCCCGCACCCGACGTCGAGGGCACGCTGGAAGCCGCCCGCGCTCACCCGCGCCAGCATCGGGGCATCGAGAACGAACCGTCGCCCGAAATCGCCTTCATCGGCCATATCGGCGATCCACGCCGCCGCCGATTGATCCCATCCGTCAGCCATGAGAGCCCACCACCAAGTCGTGGATCGCCGATCCGATCAGTCGGGCTGCGTTGTGCTCAACCCTTCCCCTTCGTCCGGAAGATCACCGGCAGGCTGAAGGTCAGGCCTTCGTCGGCGATCAGCGGCGGCGGGGCCGGGACCGGGTCGGAGCGCTTGATCATGTCGAGCGCGGCCTGATCGAAGGCGGCATCGCCGGAGCCTTCGACGATCCGGGTCGAGAGCACGTGGCCGAGCCGGTCGAGCTCGAAGCTGACCACGATCCGCACGTTCTTCTGGCTGCCGTCTTTCGGGTAGCGCTTGTGCTTGTCGAGATAGGCGACCAGTTCCTTCTGCCAAGTGGCGCGGATGCGCTGCGCGGCCTGGCCGACGCCCTGGGCGGGGGCGACCGAGCGCGGGCCTTCCTTGGCGGTCTCGTTGCTCGGCATCGCGGTGGCTTCGGCGGCGACCGATTCGGTCGAGGCCTGCTGCTGCACCACCGCCTTTTCCTTCGCCTCCTCGTCGGGCTTCTTCGCCTCCTGCGTGGTGACGACGCGGTCGGCCTCTTCGGTCTCCTGCGGGATGTCCTTCGGCAGGTCGGTTTCCTGAACCTCGGCCTTCTGCTCGTTCAGCGCCGGCGACGCCGCAGAGGCGTCGGTGTCCGGGCCGGGCGGCAGATCGGTCGCCTCGTGCTTCGGCGACATCATCTCGACGCCGACCTCGATCGCCGGCGCGCCCAGCGCGTCGTCGTCGACGTCCGTGTCCCGATTGGCCATGGCCAGCGCGACGCCGCCGACATGCAGCGCGACCGCGGCGATTCCGGCGATCAGCCACAACGTGCGCGAAGGCTTGTGGGAGAAATCGAACTCGGTCATAGCGCTATTGCGCCCCCGGCGCAGATCCGGGCACGCCTTCCAGCGCCACCAGCTTGATCTTAGCGTAGCCGCCGGTGCGCAGCATCTCCAGCACGTCCATCAGCTCGCCATACGGCACCGCGCGGTCGGCGCGCACGAAGATGAAACGATCCTTGGTCATGTCCGGCATCGCATCCAGCGTCCGCACCAGATCGACGCGCTTGACCTGCTCCTCGCCGATCGCCACCGCGAGATCGGGCTTGATGCTGACATAGGTCGGCTTGTCGGGACGCTTCTGCGGCGTCGCGGTCGAGGTCGGCAGGCTGACCGGCAGATCCACCGTCGACAGCGGCGCGGCGACCATGAAGATGATCAGCAGCACCAGCATGACGTCGATGAACGGCGTGACGTTGATCTCGTGGGTCTCGTCGAAATCGTCGTCGAGGCCGTCGGAATCGTTGAGGGAGACCGCCATCGGCTACTCCGCCGCGCGCGAATGACGACCACTGCCGTGGCTGCGGTCGAGGTCGCGCGACAACAGCCGCAACGCCGCGCCGGAGGCACGCGCCACCATCTCGAGATAGACCTTAATCTCGCGCGAGAAGTGATTGTAGATGATCACCGCCGGAATCGCCGCGACCAGGCCGATCGCGGTGGCGAGCAGCGCCTCGGCGATGCCGGGCGCGACCACCGCCAGATTGGTGGTCTGCGATTTCGAAATGCCGATGAAGCTGTTCATGATGCCCCACACCGTGCCGAACAGGCCGATGAACGGGGCGGTCGCGCCGATGGTGGCGAGAAAGCCCATACCGTGGCGCATGTGCCGCGACTCGGCGCGGACGATTTCGCTGAAGCTCGACACCGCGCGCTCCTTGATGCCCTCGTCGCTGGCGAGCCCGGCCGAGACCCGGGCCTCGCGCAGCGCCGCCGCCAGCAGCATCGACAGCGGGCTGGTCTTGTCGCCGAGCGCGAGTTGCGCTTCCGACATCGACCGCGCTTCGGAAATCTGCTTCAGCGCCGAGCGCAGCCGCAAGCGGGCGCGACCGAGTTCGATCTTCTTGGCGATGAGGATGGTCCAGGTGATCATCGAGGCGAGCGCCAGACCGACCATCACCGCCTTCACGACGATATCGGCCTGCATGAACATCGACCAGGGCGACAGTTCGGCGAGTCCCGGCGTCACGCTGCCATTGGGCGTGGTGCCGGAGGCCGGCAATGCCTGGGTCGCGCCGGTAGTCTCGGGGGCGGTCGCGGGCTGCTCGGCCGAGGGCGCTGCCATCGGCGTGGCGGCGGGAGGCTGCTGCGCAGCCGCCTGTTGCGCGAACACGGGCGCGGTGTGCGCCAGCAGGACTGCGGCAACCAATGCGACGGCGATCGATCGAATTTTCGACAGTTTCATACTTCGGCCCAGTAGCGGATGAGGTTGTGATAGATGCCGGTCAATTTGACCGTTTCAGGGTCGTCGCGTCCCAGCCGCTGGACCAGGGCCTGAATGGCACCATCGAGATCGTAGATCATGCTGCGTGCATGAGCATCTCGTATCATGCTCTGCAGCCAGAAAAAAGACGCGACCCGCGCACCGCGGGTGACCGGCGTGACCATGTGCAGGCTGGTCGACGGATACAGCACGCAGTCCCCGGCCGGCAGCTTGATCTCGTGCGAGCCGTAGGTGTCTTCGATCACCAGTTCGCCGCCGTCGTATTCGTCCGGCTCGGAGAGGAACAACGTCACCGACAGGTCGGTGCGGATACGAAGCCCGGTGAGCGGATCGCCGCGCACCGCGTTGTCGACGTGGATGCCGAAATGATGATTGCCCGCCGCGGCATAGCGGTTGAACAGCGGCGGAAAGATCTGCAGCGGCACCGCCGCCGCAACGAATTTCGGATTGGCGGTCAGCGCCTGGATGATGCGGCGGCCGAGCGCGCGGGCGAGCTCCCCGTCCGGCGGAAGCTGCTCGTTGCGCTTGACCATGGCGGACTGCGCGCCGGCCGTGGAGCGACCATCCTCCCAGTCGGCGCCGTCCATCAGATGGCGGAACTCCGCCACCTCATGCTTCGACAGCACCTCGGGAATGCAAACCAGCATGGCGACTCCAGTCCGGGCACGCTTTCAGAGCGTGCCGCGCAGAGTGAGCCAGACCGAACGGCCCGGCGCGATGAACACGAACGGCGAGTTGCTGCGATAGAACGCGTCGTAATAGGTCGTGTTGAGGATGTTGTTGACCGACAGCTTCGCAGTCAGGTGCTTGTCGACCTTGAACTCGACGAAGCTGTCGAACCGCCAATGCTCAGGCAGCACGTTGCCGTTGATGGCGCCGAAGGTGCCGCCGTAGATCTTCGAGGCATAGGTCGCCTGCCCGCCGACCTCCCACTGCTCACCGATACGATATTTGGTGAGCATGTTGAACGACTGGTGCGCGATGTTGGCGAGCTTGGCGCCGACCTGGGTCGGATCGATCGATTGCAGCACCTCGCTCTCCATCAGCACCAGACCGCCGAACACGCTCCAGCGCTCGGTCAGCTTGCCGGAGACGCCGAGGTCGATGCCGCGCACGCGATAGACGCCGGTGGACAGGATGGTGCTGCCCTGTGTCTCGCGCGCGTTGGATTTCTCGGTCTGGAACAGCGCACCGGTCACCAGCAGGTGCCGATCGAACAGTTCCCATTTGGTGCCGATTTCGGCCGCCTTGTTCAATTCGGGCGACAGCGCCTGGAAGGTGGTGTTGTTGACCACGAGTCCGCCATAGGCAGTGCCCGAAGCGTCGAGTTCGGCGCCGACCGGATTGCTCGAGGTGGCGTAGGCGGCGTAGAGGCTGGCGTAAGGCAGCGGCTTGACCACGGCGCCGACATTGTAGTTCCACATCCCGGACTGCACGCCGGTCGACGTGCTCGCGGTGTGGCCGGTGATGCTGTAGTCGTCGTAGCGCACCCCGCCGTTGAGGATGACGACATCGTTCCAGTTCGCGGTTTCGATCAGATAAGCGGACTTGGTGTCGACGGTGATGAAGGTCGGATTGTAGGCACGCTGCGGCGTGCTGGCGAACTCGAACTCGTTCGGCGGCGACAGCAGCGGCACGGTGATGCGGCCGCCGGTCTGGAACCCGGTCAGTTCCGAGGTCAGCCCCGCATAGGTGTCGCGCATCACGCTCTCGCGGGAGATTTCGGCGCCGCCGATCAGCGCGTGTTTCACCGGACCGGTGTCGAATTTGTAGGTCAGGTCGGTCTGGTTGGCGAGCACGTTGGTGACCTGATAGCGGCTCTGCGAGGCGAGCTGCACGGTGGTCGCGGTCGGATTGCTCGGCAGCGTGCCGATGTAGTCGAGCACCGAACGGCCGGCGCGCGAACGACTGCTCAGCGTCAGATCGGGGGTGATGGCGAACTCGCCGATCACGGTGCCGAAATCCTGCTGCGCCTTCTGGAAGTCGCGATTGATGAAGCCGTAATAGGTTTCGCGCGGAACGTTGACGCTGGTCGAGGGCTTCCGCAGCGTGGTGTTGTAGGGCACGCCGAAATCCGGCAGGCCGTCGAGATCGGTGTGGACGTAGTTCGCGGTGACCTTGACGGCGTCGGTCGGCGTCCACTTCACCGCGGCGAGCGTGCCCCAGCGGTCGTCGGTGACGTAGTTTCGCCCGGCGACGCGGGCGTCCTGGTACAAACCGTCGAACCGCACCGCGAGCGTCGGGCTGATCACCTGGTTGACGTCGACGGTGACCCGCTTGGTGGCGTCGGTGCCGAAGGTGGTCTCGGCCTTGGTGAAATTGCCGGCGGTGGTGGCCTGCTTGGTGACGATGTTGATGGCGCCGCCGGCGGTGCCGCGGCCGGCCATGGTCGAGGCCGGGCCGCGCAGGATCTCGACCTGCTCGGTGAAGAAATTCTCGCGGATCGAGATCGCCGGATCGCGGATGCCGTCGATGAAGACGTCGTTGCGGGCGTCGAAGCCGCGGATGAAGAAGCGATCGCCGAAGGCGTTGCCGCCCTCCCCGGTGCCGAGCGTGACGCCGGCGGTGGAGCGTGCGATGTCGCGCAGCGAGGTGGCGTTCTTGTCTTCCAGGATCTCTTTGCTCAGCACGGTCACGGTGCGCGGCGTGTTCAGCAGCGGCTCGGTGAACTTGGTGCCCGACAGCCGGTCGACCTTGTAGGGCGCGTCCGCGTCGGCATAGGGGTTGCGATCCGCCAACAGCACGCCGGCATTCGGGAACGGCACCGGCGCCACCTGAGCCGGCTGAGCCCGCCGCGCCGCGCGACGCAGCGCGGTGCGGGCACGGACCTGGTCGGGCGTCGGCTTCGCCGCCGGACGCGGCCGCGCCACCGGGGCGTCGACGGTGACGGCCGGCAGGTTGGACTGCTGCGCCTCGGCGCCGCCGATCGACGCCACCGCGATCATGCCGGCGACGGCTGACACCTTGCGGCCGTAGTGATTGTCGAGTTCGTCGTTGAAAGTGCGGATCGACGCTTCCGCCCGCAACGACCTCGGCGCCTTTGCCCCATTCATGTTGCCCATCGCCCCCGAAAAGTGCAGTTGCTAATTACCTGCAGCTTCCCGTGGTATCGGCCGCCATTTTGAGGGTCAACTTGCGCGCGCCTTTGACGCATTGGAATCACTCAAGATCAAAATGGTTCTAAACAAACACCTCCGCAAACATCCGGAGGCGACCGGCCGAATGTTCGGGATATGCCGAGAAGACAAGCATTTGCGCAATTCTTGCGCGTCGGCATCCGGTATGCGGATAGTGACGTCTGGCGTCACTCGGACGGCGGACTCGGCGGCTTCATCAGCGAGAACAATTCGTCGACGGTCTGCTGCGCGCTCACGCGGACGCGGTCGGCATCCAGGGCTCCGCCGATTCTGATTCCGCTCACCACCGCGCGGATCTCGTCGCGAAATTCGCTGAGGAAGCGCAGCGGGTCGGGTTGATCATTGGCGACCCGCGCGATCAGACCGGTGATCAGAATCTGGCACGCGATCATTCGCCCGTTCAGCTCTTCCATTCAGCGCTCCGAGGGCCGTGGCGACGAGACGGCCACCACCGCTGCAGCGGATATGGCCGAGCGCGACCTCGCTGACAATTGGAAGAGTTCTCAACTGGACCGGCCGCCACGGTCGGCCGAGGTCGCCCGGGTGGCAGAGGGAGGCGCCCGGCCTCTGCACAGCCGAGCCGGCATTCGCCATCAGGAAGCCCTTGCGGGGACCGGCCGAGCCCGTTAGAAGTCGCCCCACATCCGAGGCGCCCGGCCAGATCGATTCAGCCCGCGCCCCGGCACCAGCGTAAATGCCTGATTCAATTCTGGCATTTTCCGGTGGGGAATGGTGTAACGGTAGCACAACAGACTCTGACTCTGTTTGTCTAGGTTCGAATCCTAGTTCCCCAGCCATTCCGGACCCCGCAGCAATCTCGACGAATTCATCACCGCCGGCCGTCGCCGCGATGGGGTTGTGGCGATTTTCGCGACATCACCGCGTGCCGGCCGCCAAGTTTGCTGCGCCCCACGCTCCGTGACCGCCGGCTCGCCCCCAGCGCAATCACCCGCTCTCGCTACAGCTCCGACAGATCGCTCGGCACATCGCCGAATGCCTTGAGCAGCACTGCGTCGTGAAATTCGCCGATCAGCGGATCGCCGGTCCGGCTGAACGCGACCGCGCCGGCATTGCCGCTGGTCCGCGCGAGCACCTCGGCTCTGCGGATGGCCGCGGATGCGCTCTGGCACTCCGCCGGCTCACCGGGCACCGCACCCTCGTCCGACGCGGTGAAGGGCAGCGCGACGTAGTAGGTGACATCGGCCATCGAATCGCCTTCCGAGCCTGACTTCGCAACAAAATTGTTCTCATTTTGTTCTTGACGAGTCAAGCGGCGCGCGAGGCCGACGCGGTCCGCGGCGAAGCGACGAGACGCGCGGTGCCGGCCTCAGTGCTGCTTCGCCGTCCCCGCCTCCAGCTCGGCCGCGAGCGCCAGCAGATCCTCGTCGCAATTGCGGCCGCCGATCAGCGACAGGCCGATCGGGCAGTCGTCGAGCGTGGCGAGCGGCAGCGACAGTTGCGGCAGGCCGGAATGGCCGGCGGGACAGAGCAGTTCGAGCGAGCGGGCGCGGAAGGTTTCGAGCGCCTCGCCCGAGCTGCCGCGCAGCGGCGCGATGCCGGGCGCGGTCGGCGCGATCAGCACGGCGTCGTCCTGCAGCAGCGTCCGCATCTTCGCCGCGATGGTTTCGCGCAGCGCTTTCGCCGCGACGACTTCGGCCGGATCGAGCACCGCGGCGGCGGCGAAGCGCTCCTTGACGCCCGGACCGAACGCCGGCTTCACCGCGTTGACCCAGTCGCCATGCGCGGCCCAGGCTTCGGCGGATTGCAGCACGCGAAACGCGTTGCGCCATGCCGCGCGTTCGTCGCCAGCGACTTCAACCGGCTCCGGCTCACCCAGCAATCCGCTTAGCCGGGCGAGCCCCGGCTGCAGCGCCGCGACGACGCGCGGCTCGAGCGCGTCGAACAGATCGCGCGCGATCAGCACGCGCTTGGGACGGCGCGGCGCGCGGACGCCGTCGAGCAGCACCTGCCCGACCCGGGCCATCAACGCAGCGTTGCGCGAAAACCAGCCGACGGTGTCGTAACTCGGCGCCAGCGGCACCGCGCCGTCGAGCGGAATCCGCCCATGCGTGGTGCGGATGCCGTAGACGCCGCAATAGCTCGCCGGCAGCCGCACCGAGCCGCCGGTGTCCGAGCCGATCGCGAAATCCACCAGGCCGCCGGCGGTTGCCGCGGCCGATCCGCTCGACGAGCCGCCGGGAATCCGCCCCGGCGCGGCCGGATTGATCGGCGTGCCGTAATGCGCGTTCTCGCCGTTGAGGCTCCACGCCATCTCGTCGGTGTGGGTCTTGCCGACCATGGTGCCGCCGGCGGCGAACAGCCGGTCGACCACGGGCGATGACTGTGTCGGCACCGGATGGGTCGCCAGCCATTCCGGGCTGCCGGCGCCGGTCGGCAGACCCGCGACGTCGAAGAAATCCTTCACCGCGAAGCTCAGCCCGGCCAGCGCGCCGCCGTCCTGTGTCCGCCGATCGCCCCGGCCATAAGTACAGAACGCGTTCAGATTGTCGTCGACCGGCATCACCATCTCCGTGAGTTTCTTGTTGTCGCCGCGCGGCGAGATCAGCTCGGTTTGTGCAGGATCGCGGCGGGTTTGTCGAATGTCCGCACGCCGCGCTTGAGCCCGAACAGCGGCTGCGCGATCTCGCACACCGCCTGCGCCTTGGTGGCGCAATCCAGCACCACGAGATCGGCCGGATGGCCGACGGCGATGCCGTAATCCGCGCGGTTGATCAGCTTCGCCGAGCCCGACGTCACCATGTCGAGGCAGAAGGTGAGATCGGCGGTCGCCGCGACCTGGGTGACGTTGGCGTAGAGATTGATCATCCGGATCAGCGAGCAGTCGCCGAACGGCGTGAACGGGTTGAGCACGTTGTTGGTCGAGATGCTGCAGTTCACACCCTGCGCGCGCAGCTTGTGCGCCGGCGTCACGCCGCGCGGCACGTTGTACTCGGCGTCGCGGCCGGTGAGAAACAGGTCTGTCGCCGGCAGCACGGTGACGGCGACGCCGGCGTCCGCAAGCCGCTTCGCCGCGGCATCGAACGCGGCCTTCGGCATCGCCGACAGCTTGGTGACGTGGCCGATCGCGACGCGGCCGCCCCAGCCGGTGGCGTCCGCCATCCGGCACACTTCGTCGAGATCGAGATGCGCCGGATCGAGCCCGAAATCGAGATGGAAGTCGATATCGACGTCGAACTCCTTCGCCATCTCGAAGATCCGGCCGATCTGGCCGTGCGAATCCTTGTCCATATAGGGCGCGCCGCCGACCACGTCGGCGCCCTCGCGCAGCGCCTGCAGCATCACCGCGTCGCAGCCGGGATCGTCGAGCAGCCCCTCCTGCGGAAACACGCAGAGCTGCAGATCGATCGCCCATGAATAGTCCAGCTTCAACTGCTTCAGCGCGCGGAAGCTGGTGAGGCCGACCCGCGGGTCCACCTCGACATGGGTGCGCATCTGATTGGTGCCGTTCTTGATCGCCTTTTCCAGCGTCTGCGAGGCGCGCTGATACACGTCCTCCTCGGTGAAGCCGCGCTTGGCCTTGACGACTTCGGCGATGGCTTCATCCAGCGTGCCCTTCTCGCAGTTGCAGCGGCCGAGCAGGCAGGATTTGTCGAGATGGATGTGGGTTTCGACGAAGCCCGGCACGATGAGCCGACCGCCGCAATCGTGCTCCGGCGCGCCGGTCGCCGGCAGCCCCGCCTCGATCGCGGCGAAGCGTCCGGCCTTGATGCCGATGTCGAGCGCCGTCTCGGGACGATCGACGACGGCGGCGTTGCGGAGAATGAGATCGAACGTCACGGAAGGACTCCTGAACAAGAACGGGCGCGCGTCACTGCGCAGCTTCGGCATGGCCCAGATAAGCGGCCTCGACCTCGGGATCGCTGGCGAGCGCGGCGGCGCTGTCGTCGCGCACGATCGTGCCGCTATCAATCACATAGCCGCGGTCGGCCACCGCGAGCGCCAGCACGGCGATCTGGTCGACCAGCAGGATGGTGATGCCCTCGTCACGCAGATCGGCGAGCACGTCGTAGAGTTCGTTGATCATCGCCGGCGCGAGCCCCAGCGACGGCTCGTCGAGCAGCAGGATGCGGGGCTTCGCCATCATGCCACGCGCGATCGCCAGCATCTGCTGTTCGCCGCCGGACAACAGCCCTGCCCGGCTGTTCAGCCGCTCGCGCAGCCGCGGAAACCGCGTCAGCACGGCTTCGATCTCGGCGGCGTAATCGACGTTGGTCCGCGTGTTGGCGCCGAGTTCGAGATTGTCGTAGACGCTGAGTTCGGGAAACACCTGCCGGCCTTCCGGCACCAGCGCGAGACCGCGCGCGGCGATGCGATGCGCCTCGCTGGTTTCGATGCGCTGATCGTCGAGGATGACGTCGCCCTGCACCGGACGCAGCAGGCCGGCGAGCGCGCGCATCATCGTCGATTTGCCGGCGCCGTTGGCGCCGATCAGCGCCACCATCTCGCCGGGCCGCACCTGCAGATTGACCTTTTGCAGCACCGGCGCCGCGCCGTAGCCGGCGACCAGATTGATGACGTCCAGCACAGCGTCGCGCGAGCCGTCCCACGGCTCGTCGCGGCCGCGCGCGCGCATCTCGGCGGCGCCGAGATAGGCGGCGAGCACCTTCGGATCGCGGCGGATGACGTTGGCGGTGCCGGCCGCGATCGGCGTGCCGGCGTCGAGCACCACGACGTGGTCGGAGATTCCCATCACCAGCCGCATGTCGTGCTCGACCAGAATGACCGCGATGCCGAGATCGGCGATCCGGCGCAGCAGGCCGCTGAGCGCATCCTTGTCGGCCGCCATCAGCCCGGCGGCGGGCTCGTCGAGTAACAGCACGCGCGGCCGCATCGCCAGCGCGCGCGCAATCTCGACCAGCCGGCGATCGACATGCGGCAGATCGCCGGCGACCGCGGCCAGCGCGCCGCGATAGCCGACGAAGTCGATCAGCGCTTCCGCGGCAGCTTCGTCGGCGTCATTCGCGGCAAAGGCCAGCATCGAGCCGAGCCGGCCGCGCCGCATCGCGATCAGCACATTGTCGCGCACGCTCATGGTCTCGAACAGTTTGGTGGTCTGATAGGTGCGGCCGATGCCGGCGCGCGCCACCTTCCACGCCGGCGCGCCGGCGAGCTCCTGCCCGCCGAGCCGGATGCTGCCGGCGTCCGGCTTGTAGAAGCCGCCGATCATGTTGAGCACGGTGGTCTTGCCGGCGCCGTTCGGGCCGATCACGCTGGTGACCTTGCCGGGCTCGGCGATGAACGACACCTGCGAGGCCGCCTTGATGCCGCCGAAGCTGATGCCGATGTTGCCAATCTGCAGTGCGCCGTGCTCAGGCGAGGCAGCAAGGAAGGCTGCGACGTCACCAGGCTTCGCCGGCCGTGGATCGATCCGCCTTACTAATCGCGCCAGCGTGCCGAGGATGCCCTCCGGCGCCAACCACAGCACCACCAGCAGCAGCAGCCCGAAGAACAGCAGCCGATATTCGGCGAGCTGCGACAGCAATTCCGGCAGCACAACGGTGATCGCGGCGCCGACCACCGGGCCGAGCACCCAGCCGGCGCCGCCGACAATGCAGGCGAACAGGAACAGGATCGACTGCGAGAACGGAAACGAGTCGGGCGCCACGAAGGCGAGCAGCGAAGCGAAGATGCCGCCGGCCACGCCGGCGAACGCCGCCGACAGCACGAATGCCGCCGCCTTGACGCTGATCGGGTTGAGCCCGATCGAACGCGCCGCGACCTCGGCGTCGCGCACCGCGACCATCGCCTTGCCCCAGGCGGAGCCTGCGAGCCGATAGAACAGATAGGTCGAGGCGCCGGCCAACAGGATTGCCAGCAGCGCCATTTCGCGCTCGGTGAACACCGTGCCGCCGAGCTGCGGCGGCGGCAGTCCCATCAGCCCGTTGGAGCCGCCGGTGACGCCGCGCCATTCGATGGTGAGATGCTGCACGATGAAGGCGAAGGCGATGGTGATCATCGCCAGATACGGCCCGCTGACGCGCAGCGCCGGCAGCGACAGCAGCAGGCCGATGGCGCCGGCGATCACGCCCGCCAGCGGCAGCGCCAGCCAGAAACTCCAGCCCTGCAGCGTCAGGATCGCCACCGTATAGGCGCCGATCGCGTAGAAGCCGACGTGGCCGATCGAGATCTGTCCGGTGAGGCCGACCAGGATGTTGAGGCCGACGCCGACGATGCAGGTGAGCGCCACCATCGCCAGCACGAACGGCAGATAGCCTTCGGCCTGCGCGGCGTAGAGCGCCGCGATCGCGGTGAGCAGCAACACCGTGGCCGGCATCGCGTAGCTGCGGAGTCTTTCAGCCAAGCCCATGGTCAGACCTTGTTGATCGCGGCGCGGCCGAACAGGCCGTTCGGCTTCAGCGCCAGCGCCAGAATGACCACAGAGAACACCACGATCTGGGTGTAGACCGAGCCGAGAAACGACGTCACCAGCGCCTCGATCAGGCCGTAGACCAGGCCGGCGATCACCACGCCCCAGGCCGAGCCCATGCCGCCGAGAATCGCAACCGCGAATGCCTTGATGCCGAACAGCGTGCCCATCTCCGAACTGACGCTGAACAGCGGCGCGATCAGCAGGCCGGCGAGACCGGCGAGCGCGGTCGAGACCATGAAGGAGATCGCGATGGTCCGGTGCACATTGATGCCCATCAGCCGCGCGGCGTCGGGATTTTGCACCACGGCCAACAGCGCCTTGCCGCGCCTTGTGTGGCGCAGCAAGAGATGCATCGCGGCGGCGGCGCCGATGCCGACCAGCGGAATGACCAGTTGCAGCGGATACACGCCGGCGCCGAAGATCCGGATCGGCTGGGCCGCCCAGTCGGAGGGAAAGCCGCGCGGCTCCTTGCCGAAAGTGAACATCACCGCATTGTCGAGCACGATGCCGGCGGCGACGGTGGCCATCAGCCAGGCGTTGGAGCCGCGCGCCACGAACGGCCGCACCAGAATCCGCTCGACCACGAGGCCGAACAGCGCGCAGACCCCGAGCGCGGCGACGATCGCCAGCGGCATCGGCCAGCCGTATCTGATGCCGAAGGTGTAGCCCAGCACGGCGCCCAGCATCATCGCCGAGCCCTGCGCGAAGTTGACGGTGTTGGACACCACGTAAGTGATGTGAAAGCCGAGCGCGATCAGCCCGTACATGCTGCCGAGGCCGATGCCGGAGATGATAGCGGAGGTGAGCATGAAACGTCCGTGCGATGGTCGGGTTAGAAATCTATGGTCTCGTCATTCCGGGGCGCGCGCAGCGCGAACCCGGAATCCATACCCCCTGAATTCAAGTTTCTCCCAAGGCGTAACAACGGCTGCGCCGAAACGCAGTCACTGGGGATATGGATTCCGGGTCTGTACTTCCGTCGGCTTCGCCGACGAAAGCACATCCCGGAATGACGAACTCTGGCGGCAGGTCAGTTCACCAGCGGCAGGATCTCCGCGCCCTTGAAGTAGGTGAAAATATAGTCCGAGGGCGACAGCGCGTCGTGATTGTCGGCGCTGAATGGCTTGGTGTAGGTCTTGATCAGGCCGTCATAGCTGCCGATCTGGTAGAAGCCCTCGCGCACTTTCGGGCCGTCGGTGGAGCCGGCTTTGGCGATCGCCAGCGCGGTGAGATGCATCGCGTCGTAGGCGTTGGCGATGCCGACCGCGGGCGTGACGTCGGCGGCCGTCTTGACCTCGGGATATTTCTTCTTCAGCGCGTCGAACAGCGCGACCGATTTGGGGTTGGTGTTGCCGGAGAAGCTGAAGGTCTGGATGAAGTGAACCTTCTCGGCGCTGGGGCCGGCGAGTTCGGTGAAACGTCCGCCGGCCGGGCCCCAATGCGACACCACCGGCACGTTCCAGCCCATCCGGTCGAGCGACTTCACCACCTGCGCCGAGGGCGCGACGTTGGCGACCATGAACAGCGTATCGGCGCCGGCGTCCTTCAGCCGGGTGAGCTGCGGCACCACGTCGACGTCGCCGCCTTCGAACTTCTCGATGCCGGCGGCGGTCATCTTCTTGGCGTCGAGCGCAGCCTTCAGCCCGGCCTCGTTGGATTCGCCCCAGGGGTTGTTGATCAGGATCATGCCGGGCTTCTTGGCGCCGTATTTCTTGATCGCGTAGTCCACCAGCGCGATGTCCACCAGCGCGTCGACCGCCGAGACGCGGAACACGTAGTTCTCCGGCGCGCCGTTCTGGGTGATCTTGGTGCCGGCGGCCCAGACGCCGATGAACGGCACCTTGGACTGATTGGCGAACGGCACGATCGCCATCGACACCGGGGTGTCGATGCCGCCGAAGTAAGCGACCACCTTCTCGCGCTGCACCAGTTCGCGCGCCGCGATCACGCCTTTGGCGGGATTGCTCTCGTCGTCGCGCACCACCAGTTCGAGCTTCTTGCCGAGCACGCCGCCCTTGGCGTTGATCTCGTCGATCGCCAGCGACAGGCCGCGGACGATGGCCTCGCCGGACTTCGCCGACTGGCCGGACATCGCCGCGACCAGTCCGACCTTCATGGCGTCCTGGGCCGAAGCGGGCCCCACGCCGACCAGCGCCAGCGACGCGGCGCCGGCCGCGAGCAACAGGCGGCGCGAAATTTGGGAAGCGAAACTCATCACGGGCTCCTCGCAGGATGAAATCATCGCATCCTTGCTAGCAAGCGCTGTGCCACCGCCCCGGAGCCGGCAAAGCCGCCGGAATCGCGAACAAAGCCCGGTCAGACCGTGGTTTCTCGCGACGGCTGCCCAATATCCAGACAGCGCCCGCACAAATCGTATACAATTTTTCTTGGAAACGGATACAATATCTGGCACCGGGCTTGCTTGGATCGCCTTGCCCTTTGTCCCCTGTCAGGAGATTTCGCCGTGTCATCATCCCGCGCCGAAGCCGCGCCGTCCATGGATCAGACCGCCGCAGCCGCGGCGCTGGTCGAACGTTTTCTCGTGGCGTCGATGGTTCCCGACCCCGAGACTGCCGGCACCTTCATGGCTCCCGACGTTGCGATCACCTTCACCGGCGGCCGCAAATTCAAGCATCCGCGCGAAGCGACCGCGTTCAACGCCGGCCGCTACAAATGGGTGAAGAAGAAGATGGAGCGCACCGACGTCGCCCCCGGGATCGACGAGACCATCGTCTACAACACCGGCACGCTGTACGGCGAATGGCCCGACGGCACGCCGTTCGAAGGCAATCGCTATGTCGACCGCTTCGTGGTGCGCGACGGAAAGATCGTCAAGATGGACGTCTGGAACGACAGCGCCGAGCGGCTGCTGACCCGGCACGGCATCGAGGCGTAAGCGCGCAGTTTCGCGGCGGCGTGCGAATTATCACTGATCTGCGCTGACCTTCTCGCTCGTCGTTGCGAGCGAAGCGAAGCAATCCAGGATGCTGTGCGCTGAGCTGGCTTGCTTCGCTCGCAACAACGATGTCGGAGCGGCTCAACGCTTCTTCGCGCCGGCTTTCCTGGTCTTCGGCAACGCGGCCTCTTTCGCATAGGGCGACAGGATGTCCTGGATGTCGCGCGCCTCCGGCGCGTGCGGCACGATCAGCGCACGCTCGGCCACCGCGTCGAGATGATGATCCATTAGCGCGGTGGCGCGGGTGGCGTCGCCCGATGCAAGCGCCGCGATGATGGCGCGGTGCTCGCTGACGGCGCAATCGGCCGAATGCGGCCGGCTGTACAGCGCGAGAATCAATCCGCAGCGCGAGGCGACCTCGCTGACGTAACGCGCCAGCACGGGGTTGCCGGTCATCTCGGCGAGTCTGATGTGAAACGCGGTGGCGAGCCGGATCGACAGCGGCTCGTTGCTGCCCCTCGCCTGCTCCTCGGCGTCGACGTGCTGCTCGAGCTGTTTGATCTGCTCGCGCGTCAGCCGGCCGGCGAGCCGCGCCACCACCAGCCGCTCCAGCCCGATCCGCACATCGAAGATATCGCGCGCCTCGTTCCAGCTCGGGGTCGCGACCGCGGCGCCGCGATTGCGGCGCAGTTCGACCAGCCCTTCGGCGGCCAACCGGCCCAGCGCGGCGCGGACGATGGTGCGGCTGGCGCCGAATTTCTCGCCGATCGCGTCCTCGGGAAGCTTGGCGCCGGGCTGCAGCGCCTGCTCGATGATGGCGTGCCACAACGCCTTGTAGATGACCGCGCCGCGATCAGGAGCCCGAGTGGATTTTGCCATCGCATCGAAATCGCTGGAGTGCCCCGCGTGATTGCCACACCATCGGATCGAATGCAATTTGCGGCGACAGCACGATGACGCGCGCGCCGTCGATCATCAGCTCGGCCGGCTTGCATCGGGAATGATCTAGGTTTATATTCCTTGTCATGCCATATCCTTTCATTCCCACAATCGTCCGTCTCCGCGTCACGCCCGACCCGAATTCGGACTCGCCGCCGCCGATCCCCGGCGGGCGCCCGCGCGGATCGCGGCGGCCGCATACCGACGCCAAGGCGGCGGAGGTGCGCCGGCTGATCGAACAAACCGAGCTGACCTACAGCCAGATCAGCGCCAAGACCGGCGTCGGCCGCGCCAGCATCAGCCGCTGGAGCCGCGACGGCGCCTGGGCGCGCCCGCCCTTCGCGCCGCGCGCCACCGACCGGATGCCGACCGCGCGCGCCAGCCAGAAACTCAAGCTGCGGAAACTCGCCGAGCGGCTGCGCCTGCTCGCCGAGCAGATGATCGAGAAACTCGAAGCCGACGCCGGCACCGATGTCGACCGGCTGATGCAGGCGCTGCAGGTGCTGAAGATGGCGCGGATGGAAGCGATGGGCCGCCGGCGTCGCCGCCGCGACCCCGCCTTCCGTGCGCGCACCGGCCACGACTGGCTGTCCGAAGAGGAAGCCATCCGCACTGCCCTGAAAGAGATGCGCAATTTCGGCGTCGACGTCGATCGCGTCCCGCCGGAGGCGATGGACCTGCTGATCGCCGCCAAACGTCCGGCGGAGGATCACCCCGCGTTGCGGCCGCCGAAGGCGAGGAAGCGGCGGCGGTGATAACAACGGCGGCATGCGGCGCTGTTCTCCCCTCCCCCTTGCGGGGAGGGGTCGGGGGTGGGGGTCCACAGGCACGGTGCCCTGTTCAACCGGCATGATTCCCGACACTTTAGACCGGGATGATTGTCGACAGGTCTTTGTCCGCGTGTTGCGGCGCGTAGCGCAGCCCCTCTCGGGGCGGAGCGAAGCGACGGAACACGCGGAGGCGATCGATCAGGCCGATGTCGTAGTGGCAGAACCGCACGATCTGGTCGCCGTTGTCGAGTTCGGCGATGCCGATCGGTTCTCCGATCAGCGCCTCGCTGATGAAGATGCGCTCGCCGTGCCACATGATCTCGCCGGAGCTGCGGACCCGCCGCACCTCGTGGTCGGCGTCGTACCAGGGGTCCGCGATCCGGTCCGGCATCTGCCGCGTCGAGACGGTGTAGAGTTCGGCCGGCGGTCGCTGGCCGAGCGCCTCGTGCGGGCGCTCCCGATTGTAGTGATCGCGGAAGGCATCGAAGCGGGACTGCTGCTGGGTCGCCGTGGCCGCCGGCGGGCGCGAGGTCTGTGCCTTCAGGGTCCGATGCATCCGCTCGTGACGGCCGTTCTCCTGCGGCGAGGCTGGATGCACGAAATGCGGCTCGATCCCGAGCTTGAGCCACCAGGCCGACAGCCGGGTCAGCCCGCAGGCGCCGGTCGAACCGAACGGCGAGCCGTTGTCGCAGCGGATCGCCCGCGGCAGGCCATGGCGGCGGAAGGCATCGAGAAACAACGGCATCGTGGCGTCGATGGTTTGCGGCGTGATGGCGATGTCGAACAGATAGCGGCTGAAACCGTCGGTCAGCGTCAAGGGATCGATCCGGGTGCCGTCGCGGGTCCGAAACCAGCCCTTGAAGTCGGCCGCCCATTCGTCGTTCGGCGCGCTCACCGCTGCAAACGGTCGTTGCTGAGCCAGCGCCGGCCGCCGCCGCCTGACCGGCGCGATCAGCCCGGCCTGCTTCAACAATCCGCCGATCGTCGAGGCCGAAGGCCACGCGTTCTCCGGATGCTTGCGCCGCAGGATCGCCAGAAGCTTGCGCGGACCCATGTGCGGAAACCGGCGCCGCAGATCGACGATCGTCGCAACCAGTGCGGCATCGGTCCGCTGCGGGCAATGATGCGGAGCATGCGAGCGGTCCACGAACCAGTCCTCGGCCCCGCTGTCCCGACGCCGCCGCCACTCGTAGAACGTGTCTCGACTGACCCCGTAGCGCCGGCACAGATCCGACACGCTCCAATGGCCGCTCGCATGCTCCGACAGCATCCGCACCCGCTGTTCCATCCGACAGGTCTCCACAAAAGGCATCGGCGGTCCTCCCTCCGATGCAGTGTGAACTGTCGACAATCACCCCGGTCTGAACTGTCAGGAATCTATCCGGTCCGTACCCCCGCGTCACCCTCACCCCAACCCTCTCCCGCAAGCGGGAGAGGGAGCGCGCTGTGCCTTACCGATCTTCGGTCAGCTCGAACGAAGAGACCACCGAGCTCTCTGCCGGCACCGAGAAGTACTCGACGCGGCGCGCCGGCTTGTTGTTGAACAGCAGCCGGGTCACGTCCGGACGCGCATAGTGCCCGGCGGGGTCGGCGGATGCCTTTGCGAACGCAATCAGGCCGAGATCGACGTCGGCGACGACCAGCCCTTCCTCGAAGGGATCGAGATTGGCGCCGATCGAGCGGCCGTCGGGCGCGTAGACCCGGGAAAAGCCGCCGCCCAACTGGCACATCGCCTCCTTCATCGGATCGCCCTGGCACAGCAGGTCCTGCTGGGCCTTGTCGACCAGCGCGGCCGCGGCGACGACGAAGCAGCCGCCCTCGACCGCGTAGATCATGCTGGCGCCGTTGTTGACGGTGGGGCCGAGCGCATAGGCCTCGTCGGCAATCAGCGACAGCGCCGGCCAGGCGCCGCAATGGATCTGTTCGTTCTGGCTGTACATCGCGTATTTGCTGAGCGGCTGCAGGTGCTCCCAGCACGACAATTGGCCGACGCGGCCGAGCGAAGTATCGAGCACGGCGAGGTCGCTGCCGTCGCCTTCGCCGAACACGGTGCGTTCGACATGGGTCGGCTTCAGCTTGCGGCGACGCTTGATCACCTCGCCGGTCTCGGCATAGTGCCACTGCGCGATATACAGGCTGCCGCCGTCCCGCTCCGACAGCCCCATCGAAACTTGAATGCCATTGCGGCGCGCCGCCTCGGCGATCGCCCGATCCTCGGCGCCGCCCGCCTGCACGCTGTTCTCGAAGTAACGGCCGACGAACTGCATCGCCCAGGCCGGCGGCCCGAGCCAGATGTGGTTGGGATAGCCCGGCAGCCACACTTCGGGAAACACCACGAGCTTGCAGTCCTGCCGCGCGGCCTGCTCGATCAGCCCGACCGCCTTGGCGACGCCGGCCTGAAGATCGAGGAACGCCGGCGCGGCCTGCACGGCGGCGACCTTGAATTGCTTCGACATCTGCATTGTCAGCCTCCACGGATGATCGGGATGCCGCGAAGTCTAGCGAGCGCCGCAATGCCGGGCTTTCGCGTTTGAGCGCGATTTGTTGTGAATCCGGGCGGAGCCGGATATCGTGGCCGCGGTCTCTTGCAGGCGATCCCGGCGATGCTCGCACGATACGATACCGCCCTCGTCCCACCCCAGGATCGGATCGCCTATTGGCACGACGTGGTGTGCGCAAACTATGTTCAGCTCGAATGCGAGATCGACGACGCGCGCGAAGTTCGCGGCGCCATCGAGATCAAGCGGCTCGCCAATCTTTCGGTGTCGGAGATCAGCGGAACCGGCGGTAGGGTCAGACGCCGCGCGCGTGATATCCGGCGTGCGACCGAGGAGTTCTTCCTGCTCAGCCTTCAGCTCGAGCAGACGACGACGATCAGCCAGCGCGGCGCGATCACCACGCTGCGGCCCGGCGACATGGCCGCCTACAGCAGCACCGAACCGTACGAACTCAGCATGGCGAGCGGCTTCCGCCAGATCGTGCTGCAGATCCCGAAACCGTCGCTGCTGCTGCGGATGCCCGATGCGGAACTGGCGCTCGGCAGGCGGATCGACGGCAGCACCGGCGCCGGACATCTGATCGGCCAGAGCATCTTGCAGTTCTGCAAGTACACGCCGGAGAGCAACGAGCCGCTGAACGATCACGTCGCGGATATTCTGGCGAGCCTGTTCTCCGCTGCCCTCTCCAGTACGTCGACCACCGGCGCAAGCGAGCTGTCGTCGTCGACGCAGCTTCTGCTGTTGCGCGCCAAATCCGCTATCCGGCATCATTTCAGGGAAGCGCAGTTCGATCGCGTCGCGCTCGCCCATGCCGTCGGCGTCTCGGTGCGCCGCCTCAACGAGATCTTCGCCACGCAGGAGACGTCCGCAAGCGACGTCATTCGCGAAACGCGCCTGCAGATGGCGGCCGACGAACTGACCGACCGGCGCAAGGCCGGCCTCACCGTCAGCGACATCGCGTTGCGCAACGGCTTCAGCAGCTTCTCGCATTTCTCCACGCTGTTCCGGAAACGCTTCCAGACCTCGCCGCGCGAGTGGCGGCAGACAAAGTCCCAACCGCATCGCGGCTCGGCAGCGGGCGACTGACAGCGAGATCAGCAACGTTCGTTTCAACCCGTCATGCCCGGCCTTGTGCCGGGCATCCACGTCTTGCTGATGGAGTCGTAAGAAAGGCGTGGATGGCCGGGACAAGCCCGGCCATGACGAAACTGATCGCAGGACGGACAAGGCACGCGCGACCATCATCCTTCGAGGCGCGCTGCGCTGGTGCCTTGGATAACGACGGGTGGGTCTTGTTCGGTTAAAGCACGCCCTCGATTGATTGAACCCCGCATCCTCGCGAGACGCACTGATTCCTCATCCTGAGGAGCCCGGCGAAGCCGGGCGTCTCGAAGGATGGGGCGACGCAGTCCCTCGCGCCCACGGTTCGAGACGGCGCTTCGCGGCTCCTCACCATGAGGTCTTACTCGTCGCGAACGCTCCAGAACGTCAGTTTGATTCCATCAGAAACAGAACCGCTCTGGCACCCAGGTCGGCCTGACGGGATCCTCCCCCCCAAATGCATCCGCCGCTCATCCCTCCCCGACCGCGCCCGCCGCGATCAGCGCGTCGATCTCTGAGGCGCTGTAGCCCGCGTCGAGCAGCACCTCGCGCGAATGTTCGCCGAGGCGCGGGGTCGGGCGGTGCAGGTTGGGCGGCTCGTCGGAGAATTTGGTCGCGGGGCGCGCCTGGCGGATGCGGCCCTCGCTCGGATGGTCGATCGCGGCGAAGTAATCGACCGCCTTCAGATGTTCCTGCTCGCCGATCTCGCTGATCCGCGCGAACGCGGTGTGCGGCACGTCGAGCCGCAGCAGTAGTTCCTCCCACTCGGCGGTGGTGCGGCTCGGCGCGATCTCGCCCATCCGCGCGTAGATCCTGTCGATGTTCTCCGCCCGCGCCACCGGGTCGCGCACCTGCAATTCGTCGATCAGTTCGGGGCGGCCGACCGCCGTGAAGAACGCGCACCAATTGTCGCCGGAATACGGCAGCATCGTCATCCAGCCGTCCTTGGTGCGCACCGGCCTGCGCTCCTTCATCCGCTTGTAGCCCGCGGGGCCGATCGGCGGATCGAACGCGTAGCCCCCTAACATCTCGATGCTGTTGAAGCCGGCGATGGTCTCCAGCATCGGCACTTCGACGAGCTGGCCTTTGCCCGAGCGCTCGCGGCTGAACAAAGCCGCCGACACCGCGCCGGCGAGCGCCTGGCCGCAGATCTTGTCGCCGACGAGGCTCGGCACGAATTGCGGCGCGTCGTCCGAGCCGATCGACGAGGCGAGGCCGGACGCCGCCTGGATGATCTCGTCGAATGCCGGCCGCGCCGCCCACGGCCCGTCCTGGCCGAAGCCGGTCGCCGCCGCATAGATCAGCCGCGAATTCAGCGCGCGGCAATCCTCGTAGCCGAAGCCGAGCCGCGCCATCGCGGCGGGGCGCACGTTGGTGATGAGCACGTCGGCGCCCGGGATCAGCCGCCGCAGCGCCGCCTTGCCCTGCAGATGCTTGAGGTCGAGCGCGAGGCTGCGCTTGTTGCGGTTCACCGCCATGAACTGCCCGCTCATGCCGCGATGGCGCGACGCGCCGGCATAGCGCCACATGTCGCCGGCCAGCGACTCCACCTTGATCACGTCGGCGCCCCAGTCGCCGAGAATCTGCGCCGCATAGGGGCCGAACAGCACGCTGGTCAGATCGAGAATGCGGATGCCGGCGAGCGGCCCGGTCGGTGCGGTCATGGCTTCGCCGCTCGCGTGGTCGACTTTCGCCGAACGAGTCTCATGCGCACTTCCTCCTCGGCCGCATCGTCTGCGCGATGCTGACGGTTGCTCTGCCTCACGACCGCATGGGTCGTCGGCGGCAACATACAGTTCCGGACGGCGCTGAGATGTAGGCTCGACCACGCAGGGTCATGCGATTTTTGCGGGCTCGGGCCCTGAGGCGATCAGTCGGGCATTTTTTGGTCCTCTGCCTCTCCACACGTCATGGCCGGGCCGGCCATCCACGCCTTGCCGCGCATCGAGGCGGCAAAGACGTGGATGCCCGGGCCTTCGCCGCGCCGGAGCGGCTACGGCCGCGCAGGCGGGACAAGCCCGGGCATGACGCAGTCTGCGGCAGGTGGAACGTCGCGGGGCGCGTCCACCTCACTCCTCCTTGAAGCCGTATTCCTGGTTGTTGCCGGTGGCACCGTAGTATTTGTAGGGCAGGAACTTGCCCGACATGGTGATCTTGACGCGGTCGCCCTTGGGGTTGGGCAGGCGGTCCATCACCATGTCGAAATCGATCGCCGACATGATGCCGTCGCCGAATTCCTCCTCGATCAGCGCCTTCCAGGCCGGGCCGTTGATCATGACCAGCTCGTAGAAGCGATAGATCAAGGGATCGGTCGGCGGCATGGTGATGCCCTCGCCGCGCATCGGCACCTCGTTGAGCATCGCAATCTCGACCTTGCTGAGGCCGAACAATTCGCCGGCGGCGGCGGCCTGCGGCTTGGTCAGTTTCATCTGGCCGAGGATCGCGCCGACCACCAGCACTTCGGAATGGCCGCCGATCTTTTCGCAGATGTACTTCCAGGTCCAGCCTTTCTCGCGCTTGAGATCGACGAGCTTTTCGGTGAGTTGCGCACGCTTCATGATGAGTTCTCCGTGAGGTGGTGATGATGAAAGACGATGGTGTCAGCGCGCGCGGAGCTGCGCCGGAGCCGACGCGCCGGAGCCGTTCGCGGCCGGCACCAGAGCGGGTTCGCCGAGACCGGGGCGCACCACCGGCACGTTGAGCGGATCGTGGCCCGGATTGGCGGCGGCGAAGGTCTTGCTGCGCGTCACCAGGAAGTCGACGATGTGGTTGCGCAGCGCGTAGTAATAAGGATGCCGGTGCAGATCGATCCGGGCGCGATCCTTCGGCAGCGGATTCTCGACGATCTCGGCGACCACGGCGCCGGGGCCGTTGGTCATCAGGAAGATCTTGTCGGCGAGATACATCGCCTCGTCGACGTCGTGGGTGATCATGAAGGTGGTCTGCCCGGTCTCGAGACAGATCCGGCGGACCTCGTCCTGCAGCGAGCCGCGGGTCAGCGCGTCGAGCGCCGAGAACGGCTCGTCCATCAGCATGATCTTCGGCGTGATGCTCAGCGCGCGGGCGATGCCGACGCGCTGCTTCATGCCGCCGGACAGCTCCGAGGGCCGCTTGTGCTCCGAGCCGGTGAGCCCGACCAGATCGATGAATTGCTGGGCGTGGGCGCGGACGCGCGCCTTGTCCCATCTGGGCCATTTCGACGTCACCGCATAGGCGACGTTGCCCATCACCGTGCGCCACGGCAGCAGCGCGTGGCTCTGGAAGATCACCGCGCGGTCGAGGCTGGTGCCCTCGATCGCCTGGCCGTCGACGATCACCGCGCCTTCGCTGGGCTGATCGAGCCCGGCGAGGATGTTCAACACCGTGGTCTTGCCGCAGCCGGAATGGCCGATCACGCAACCGAACTCGCCGCGCGGCAGCGACAGCCACAAATTTTCGAAGATCGTGGTGTCGCCAGCGCCGGCCGCGCCGGGATAGCGCTTGGCGATGCCCTCGATCGAAATGAATCTGTCGATCATCGCGCTCACTCCGGAAACGTGACCATGCGGGTGAACCGCGCCAGGATCTGGTCGAGCAGCATCCCCACCACCCCGATCAGCAGGATCGCAATAATCACATTCACGATCGACAAATTATTCCATTCGTTCCAGACGAAGTACCCTATACCCGTACCCCCTACCAACATCTCGGCGGCGACGATCACCAGCCACGCGATGCCGATCGAAATCCGCATGCCGGTGAGGATGGTCGGCGCCGCGGCCGGCAGGATCACCGTGAAGGCGCGACGGACATTGCCGACCTCCAGCGTGCGCGCGACGTTGATCCACTCCTTGCGCACCGAGGCGACGCCGAACGCGGTGTTGAGCAGCATCGGCCATACCGAGCAGATGAAGATCACAAAGATCGCCGACAGGCTCGAGTCCTTGATGGTGTAGAGCGCGAGCGGCATCCAGGCCAGCGGCGAGATCGGTTTCAGCACCTGGATGAAGGGGTCGAGCGCCTTGTTCATCAGAGGCGACATCCCGATCAGGAAGCCGAGCGGGATCGCCACCGCGACAGCGATCAGATAGCCGATCATCACCCGCGCGATCGAATAGCCGAGCTGGATGCCGAGTCCCTTGTCGTTCGGACCGTTGTCGTAGAACGGCTGCCGGATGTGCTCCCACAGCTTGGCGCCGACATCGAGCGGGCCCGGCATCGCCGATTTGCCCTGGGTCGCGGTCGCGCCCATCAGCGCGGCGTATTCCGGGCTCATCTGGGCCACGGCGCCGGTGCCGCGGGTCGCCAGATGCCAGGTGCCGATGAAGGCCGCGAAGATCACCAGCGAGACCATGGCGGCACGAATGCGAAGGGATTTCGTCATGAGGACTCTCTGCCCTCTCCCGCTCGCCGGGAGAGAGGTGGAATGAAGGAATGGAATGATGATCTCGCAACGAGGATGCGCCCCCTCGCCCGGCTCACCGCGCGGAATCGTCCGCGCGCGCGTGCTGGAATGGCAGGGAGCGCATCCCCGGGCATCACGAGGCCTTCTTGATCTTGAAGCTCGCGAGATACTCTTCCGGATTCGAGCCGTCGAACGACTTGCCCATCACCGAGAACGACCGCGAGGTCGTGGTCGGCGGGGTGAGGCCCGCTTCCTTCATCAGCTTCGCGGTGTCGGTGGCGAGATAGACCTGCTCGGCGATCGCCTTGTAGTCGACGTCGCCCTTGACCTGTCCCCAGCGCTTCATCTGCGTCATGATCCAGACCGCGAAGGACTGCCAGGGGAACGGATCGAAATCGATCCGGTTCGGCTGCTTGACGATGTTGCCGAGGCCGTCGGCATAGGTGCCGGTGAGGATCTGCTCCAGCACGATCGCGGGCTGGTTCAGGTAGTTGGCCGGCGCGATCGCCGCGGCGATCTCCTTGCGGTTCTCCGGCTTGTGGGCGTAGGCGGTGGCCTCGATGATCGATTTCAGCAGCGCGCCGTAGGTGTTGGGCATCGTGGTGACGAATTCCTTCGACGCGGCGAAGGCGCAGCACGGATGGCCGTCCCAGATCTCCTTGGTCAGAATGTGGATGAAGCCGACGCCGTCATAGACCGCGCGCTGGTTCATCGGGTCGGGCGCCAGATAGCCGTCGATGTTGTCGGCGCGCAGATTGGCGACCATTTCCGGCGGCGGCACCGCGCGGATCTGGACGTCGACGTCGGGGTCGAGGCCGTGCTCGGCGAGATAATAGCGCAGCAGATAGTTGTGCATCGAATAGTCGAACGGGACCGCGAATTTGAATCCCTTCCAGTCCTTCGGATTGCGCTTGTCCTTGTGCTTCATCGCCAGGGTGATGGCCTGGCCGTTGATGTTCTCGACCGCCGGCATGGTGTAGGGGATCGGATTCGAGCCGACGCCCATCGTGATGGCGAGCGGCATCGGCGACAGCATGTGCGCCGCGTCGTATTCCTTGTTGATGGTCTTGTCGCGGATCACCGCCCAGCCCGCGGTCTTGATGACTTCGACGTTGAGGCCGTATTTCGAGTAGAACCCCATCGGGGCCGCCATGATGATCGGCGTGGCGCAGGTGATCGGGATGAAGCCGACCTTGAGATCCTTCTTCTCCAGCGGGCCGCTGGAGGCGAACGCCTCGGTGGCGGTCTGCAGCGGGAAAAATTGCGAGACCGCCGCGAGCGCCGTGGCGGCGCCGACCGATTTCAGGAAAGCGCGGCGCGAGGCATCCTGCGGAAACATCGCCCGCATCACCGCGGAGGCGACCACGCCCTCGAACTTCTTGTCTTCACTCTCCAGCATCGCCGGCTGCAGCGACGAGGACGGATCCGCCGCATGTTCGGCTTCGCTGACATGCCGGCCACAGCTACATCCGCCTGCAGTCAGGCGGCGGTTGGGATCAAACGGATTGTCGAACGTGGACATGGAACCTCCTGCGCGATTTCATCCTCGTTAACGCAAGGAGCATGCCAGCTCGGCGCGGCGAACTTCGCCAATCGGCGCGGTCCGATTTGCGCGTTTGCCGATTACGAAATTTCGTAGTATACGAATTTTCGTAGGAGAATTACGAAATTTCGGAGAATTCCATGGACCTTTCGGTACCCCCTTCCGCCATGGACATCGATCTGCGTGCGGAGGCCTTCGACGGCCTGATCGAGGCGGCGCTGCTGCTCGATCCGGCCGCCGACCGGATCCTCGACGTCAATCCCGCGGCCTGCGCCCTGCTCGGCTATGACCGCGCAACGTTGCTGCAGACCCGGATCAGCGCACTGCACGACCGGCAATTCCCGGCGTTGATCGTGTTCACCCAGGCGGTGTTCGACCGCGGCAGCTATTGGACCCACGCGCTGACGCCGAACCATGGCTCCGGCACCGCGTTGCGGGTCGAATATGCCGGCCGGGCGCTCCGCCTCGAAGGGCGCACGCTGCTGCTGCTGACGATGAGCGACCTGGAGCAGCGCCGCCGCCGCCATATCGACGCCGCCGCCGACGATTACATGCGCGACGGATTGCCGGCATGGCAGCGGGTCGAGCGGGTGTTCGAGGATATCGAGCGCGAGAACCAGTTGATCCTGCGCGCCGCCGGCGAAGGCATCTACGGCGTCAACGCCGAGGGCCGCGCCACCTTCGTCAATCCGGCAGCGGAGCGGATGCTCGGCTGGTCGGCCGAAGAACTGGTCGGCCAGTCGATTCACGCGGTGATGCATCACACCCATCACGACGGCCGGCCCTATCCGGATCACGATTGCCCGATCTACGCCGCGTTCCGCGACGGCGCGGTGCACACCGTCGACGGCGAGGTGTTCTGGCGCAAGGACGGCCGGCCGGTATGGGTCGAGTACACCTCGACGCCGATCCGCGACCGCGCCGGCGAGATCGTCGGCGCCGTCGTGGTGTTTCGCGACGTCAGCCAGCGGCGCGAGGCCGACGAGAAGCTGCACGCCGCGCTCGCCGAAGTCGACCGGCTGCGCGAACGGCTGCAGCTCGAGAACGATTATCTGCAGGAGGAGATCCGGATCGAGACCAATCCGCGCGGCATCATCGGCCAGAGCGAAGCGATCCAGACCACGCTGCGCCAGGTCAAGCTGGTGGCGCCGACCACCGCCGCGGTGCTGATCACCGGCGAATCCGGCACCGGCAAGGAGCTGATCGCGCGCGCCATCCACGACGCCAGCACCCGCAGCGGCCGGCCGCTGATCCGGGTCAATTGCGCGGCCATCCCGCGCGAATTGTTCGAGAGCGAATTCTTCGGCCACGCCCGCGGCGCCTTCACCGGCGCGGTGCGCGACCGCATCGGCCGGTTCGAACTGGCCGACGGCGGCACGCTGTTTCTCGACGAGATCGGCGAGATTCCGCTGGAGTTGCAGGGCAAGCTGCTGCGTGTGCTGCAGGAGGGCAATTTCGAGCGGGTCGGCGACGAGCGCACCCGCAATGTCGACGTCCGGCTGATCGCCGCCACCAATCGCGACCTGAAGCAGGAGGTGCAGCGCGGCCGCTTCCGCGAGGATCTGTACTTCCGCCTCAACGTATTCCCGATCGAGTCGGTGCCGCTGCGCGATCGCCGCGAGGACATTCCGCTGCTGGCGCAGCACTTCCTCGCCAGCGAACGCCGCGAGCTGAAATCCGAACTGCGGCTGTCGCAGGGCGACGTTCGTCGGCTGATGCGCTACGACTGGCCCGGCAATGTCCGCGAGCTGCAGAACGTGATCGAGCGCGCCACCATCCTGGCGCAGAACGGCCGGCTGCGGATCGACCTGCCCGAGCCGTCCGGCCACCATCCGGTGCCGAACGCCGGGCGGCAGAAGACCGAAACCAGACCGGCGGTGATGACGGCAGGCGAGCTGCGCGATCTCGAGCGGACCAATATTGTCGCCGCCCTGCGCGCCTGCAACGGCAAGGTGTTCGGCGACGACGGCGCCGCGGCGATGCTCGACATCAAGCCGACCACCCTGGCGTCGCGGATCAAGACGCTCGGAATTGCCTCGCCGCGTACGCGGTCCGGTCACGACGCCACGGCGACCTGACGGACGCAGCCCCAGAGAGCCGCACGGCGCTCTCAGGCGCTGGCGGCGATCTTGCGCGGTACGTGATGCACGGTCATTTCCCCGTCGGGGCAGACGCTGCGCTTCACCTCGGCGAGGACGCGGTTGAAATCCATCTCCGGATTGCACAGCAGCACGTCGAGCAGCAGCAGCCGGTATTCCGGCCAGGTGGTCAGCACGATGTGCGACTCGGCGAGGAACAGCGCGATGGTCAGCCCGTGCGGGACGTAGCGCACCTCGTAGGACCCGATGATGGTCGCACCGACGCTCTGGACCGCAGCGCGCGCGGCCGCTACCAAGGCGGCTTCATCCTCGATCACCGGCAGGCAGTCGTACAGTTCCGCCAGCGCGTGGGTCATCAACATCGGCGATCGGTCCTCAATGGCGGTTCAGTTTCAGCGCCTCTTTGGCACGGATAGCGGCGCGGGCCAACCGCGGCGGGGCCCGTCCTTTTGCGGGGCGCGCCGCAATGGCTGACCCCGCGATCCTGCAAACCATCGCCGAGGCAACCCGGCTGCGCGAAGGCCCGGCCGGCGTCGAGGCGATCCTGCGCGCCGTGTACCGCTCTGGCTCGCTGCGGCTGCAGGACGTCGCGCGCGAGGCGCGCCTGCCGATGCCGATCGCCACCGCCGTCCGCCGCGAGCTGGAAAAGGCCGGGCTGCTGGAGCGCAAGCAGGGCCTGGCGCTGAGCCCCGAGGGCCGCGACTTCGTCGAGCGCGAGCTCGGGCTCGGCATCACCATCGACGTCACCTGCCCGGCCTGCACCGGCCATGGCGTGGTGATCCCGGAGAATTTCCACGCGCAGGTCGCGCGGCTGGCCGCCATCATCGCGCAGGCGCCGTCGGTCGACGTCACGCTCGATCAGGCGCCGTGCACGCCCGAGACCTCGCTGCTGCGCGCGCTCCTGATGCTGCAGGCCGGCGCGCTGGAAGGCCGCCGGGTGCTGCTGCTCGGCGACGATGATTCCGTGTCGCTGTCGATCGGCCTCGTCGGCCAGGCGCTCGGCAAATCCGATCTCACCCGCGGCGTCGTGGTGATCGATGCCGACGAGCGGCGGCTCGCGTTCCTGCGCGACAATGCAGAACGGGAAGGCATCGCGCTGCGGACGCTGCATCACGATCTGCGCCAGCCGCTGCCGGCCGAACTGCAGGGGGCGTTCGACACCATCGAGACCGACCCGCCCTACACGCTCGAAGGCGCAAAACTTTTTCTAACGCGCGGCCGCGAGGCGCTGGCCGGCGACGGGCTGTGCTACTTCTCGTTCGCGCAATGGCCGCCGCGGCAGATGCTGGCATTGCAGCGGGTGTTTCTCGATCTCGGCCTCGCGGTGCAGACGATCCGGCCGGGCTTCAACGCCTATGCGGGCGCCACCGTGCTCGGCAATGTCGGGCAGTTGATCGAACTCGCCGCCGCCGGCCCCGCCGCCGCGGCGCTGCCGGCGTGGCAGGGACCGCTGTACACCGCCGAGATCAATCCGCGGGTCCGCGCCTATGTCTGCACGTCATGCGGCCGCGAGGCCGTCCTGGGGCGCGGCTCGACGCCGGAGACGATCGAGGCGTTGAAGGATCAGGGCTGCGCGAATTGCGGCGGGCACAGCTTCCGCCGCAAGGCGGCTGGCCCCTGAGCCCCGCGGAAAGACGGACTTGCCCGCCGCAGCCGTTCGTGCGAACGCGGCGGCTGAATTCTGGAGTTGAACGATGAACGACAAGCCCTTGCACACGCTGCGCCCGCTGGAGCGCGCGGACCTCGAAAAGATCGGCTGGATGGAAGCCGAGATCGCCAAGATCTCGTTCCCCGACGATCCGATCACCGACGTCGGCTTCTATGTGAAGAAGCTGGAGAAGCTGTTCGGCGACAAGGAAGCCGCGACCTTCGTCGCCGAACGCGACGGCGAGATCGTCGGCTGGTCCTATGTCAGCATCCGCCGCAACTTCATCACCAAGCAGCCTTACGGCGACTATCACAGCATCTATATCGACCCGTCGCAGCGCGGCTCCGGGCTATCGAACCTGCTGATGAATTCGGTGTTCGACTGGTGCAAGGCGCAGAAGCTGGATCATGTGGTGTTCCGCACCCGCGCCACCAACGAGCCGATGAAGGGCGTGCTGGCCCGCGTCGGCTTCGTGCCGACGCAGATCTATCTGGAAAAGCCGCTCAAGGATTGAGCGCGACGTCGCCGCCCGGCGCGTCCTCTGCCGCAGCGCGCGGTTGCACGAACACGTCGTAGCGCACCGTCTTGCCGGCGATCTGGTAGGACGGCTTGCGCACGCCCGCGAGCGGCTCGGCACGCAACGGCCATTTCAGCACGACCCGGCCGCAGCGCGCCGACAGCGCCGCCTGCATCAATTCGCAAACGTCGGGATCGGCGCCGACCAGATCGCGCAGCAGCCGCATCTCCTGCTTGACCAATGCCGTCTTGGTCCGCTCCGGATGCATCGGATCGACGGTCACGACATCCGCCTGCAGGGTCGGAAGCAGATCGCGGGCGTCGCCCTGGATCAGATTCATCCGCGCCACGACCGCGGCGATCTCCTCACTCTCGGCGCCCGCCGTCGCGAGCGCCTGCGCCAGCAGCGCGTGAACCTGCGGCGAGCGTTCGATCAGCGTCACCGTCGCGCCCATCGAGGCGAGCAGGAAGGAATCGCGGCCGAGTCCCGCGGTGGCGTCGATGACGTGTAGCGGGCGGCTCGCGGATACGCCGGTCGCCTTCAGCAGCGCGTGGCTGCGGGCGGCGCCGGAGCGCAGTTTGTAGCCGACCGCGCCGCCGACGAAGTCGATGGCGAGCGCGGATCGGCCGGCCGCGGCCATCGTCTATTGCAGGCTGAGCGCCACGAAGCGCAGTTCGCCGGCTCCGTTCGAGACCAAAAGCAATACCGACTTCTTGCCGTCCTTCTTGACCTGGTCGACCCGCTTCTTGATATCGGCGGCGCTGGTGACCGCCTCCTGCGCGACCTCGACGATCACGTCGCCGGCCGACAGCCGCTTCTCCGCGGCGTCGGAGCCGTTGTCGACCCCGACCACGACCACGCCCTTGACGCTGTCCTTGATCTTGTAGCGGCCGCGCAGGTCCTTCGACAGCGCGGCGAGGTCGAGCCCGAGCGCCTTCTGCGTCACCGGCTTTTCCGGTTCGGGTTGTGACTTGGCCGAGGCCGGCTGTGGCTTGGCGCCATCGTCGAGGCGGCCGAGCGTGACCTGCTTGGTCTCTTCCTTGCCCTTGCGGATGATCACCACGTCGACGGTCTTGCCGACCGCGGTGTCGGCGACCACGCGCGACAGATCCTTCGGCTCCTTGACGTCCTTGCCGTCGAACTTGACGACGACGTCGCCGGGCTCGATGCCGGCGGGCTTGGCCGGGCCCTTGTCGTCGATGCCGGCGACCAGCGCGCCACGCGCCGGCTTGATGTTGAGGCTCTCGGCGATCTCGTCGGTGACCTGCTGGATGCGCACGCCGAGCCAGCCGCGGCGCAGTTCGCCGAACTGCCGAAGCTGATCGACGACGCCGACCACGGTCTTCGACGGCACCGCGAAGCCGATGCCGATCGAGCCGCCGGACGGCGAGATGATCAGCGTGTTGACGCCGATGACTTCGCCGTCGAGGTTGAACAGCGGGCCGCCGGAATTGCCGCGATTGATCGCCGCGTCGGTCTGGATGTAGCTGTCATACGGCCCGGAATTGATGTCGCGATTGCGCGCCGAGACGATGCCGGCGGTGACCGTGCCGCCGAGCGAGAACGGATTGCCGATCGCCACCACCCATTCGCCGAGCCGCAGCTTGTCACTGTCGCCGAACTTCACCGCCACCAGCGGCTTGTTGGCCGGCGGCTTGAACTTCAGCACCGCGAGATCCGTCTTCTTGTCCACGCCGACCAGCTCGGCCTTGATCTTGGTGCCGTCGTTCATGATCAGGTTGATCTCGTCGGCGTCGGCGATGACGTGATTGTTGGTCACGGCAATGCCTGCGGTGTCGACGATGAAACCCGAGCCGAGCGAGTTGGTCTTGCGCGGGCCGCCGCCCTTCTCGCCGCGGCGGTTCTTGAAGAAGTCCTCGAAGAACTCCTCGAACGGCGAGCCCGGCGGCAGATTCGGCTTGGCGCTGTTGCCCTCGCTGGGCGCGCTCTTGGCCTCGACCGTCTGGGTGGTCGAGATGTTGACCACGGCGTCGATGACCTTCTCGGCGACGTCCGCGATGCCCTCGGGGCCGCGGGCCTGCGCCGGGGCCGCGGTCAAGGCGGCGGCGCCGAGGCACAGCGCCGCCAGCAAAGGCCTGATCCGGAAGCTCAAGGCGGTGATCGCAACGGGCATGATGGGGGCGTCTCCTGCATCGAGGCCGGGCGCCTTGGGCGCTGCCGCTTGAAAACTCTGCGTCCGATCCGGGAACCGGGGCAAGCATCGGAATCGTTCGAAACTACCCCATCCGCAACACCGATTGCGGCGAAAAACGGACGTCCCTGCTCACGATGCCGTTGAAAACTGTCCGATCGCGCGCCTCCGCGAGGTCAGCGGCGGACCACCCAGATCAGGATCAGGCCGAGCACGGCCGAGACGATGCCGACCACGCGCAGCACGTTGTCGGGAGTCGCCAACGCGCTTTTCATGGCGCGACGCATCCAGCTCGGGCTCGCGGCGAAGATCAGGCCTTCCAAAACGAACAACACACCCACCCCGATCAGGAGGTCGGCGAACGCGAAAGACCCCATGCGACTGTATCCCCCGGCCGGGAATCTCGCCCGACAGCCATTATCGACGAAGCGCAGGCCGCGGCCTGCGCTTCTGATTTCGGCGCTGTTCTAGAGCAATTCCGTGTCTGATGAAATCAGAACCGGAAACGCTAGCGTGGCGCGGCAGCCGGTTCCGGCGCAGCCTGCGCCGCACCCGGCGCCGCAGTCGCCGGCCGTGTCGCGGGCCTGCCGGACGAATTGGCGAAGAAGCGGAAGAACTCCGAATCGGGCCGCAGCAGGAAGCGGGTGTCCGAGCTCTTCAGCGACTGATCGTAGGCCGTCATCGACCGATAGAACGAGAAGAACTCCGGGTCCTTGCCGTAAGCAGCCGCGAACAGACGGTTGCGCTCGGCGTCGCCGGAACCGCGGATTTCTTCAGCCTGCGAATTCGCCTCGGCCACGATCACCGTGGCCTCACGGTCGGCCTTGGAGCGGATCTCCTGCGCCTTCTGTCCGCCCTGGGCGCGGAACTCGGCCGCCTCGCGCTGACGTTCCGTCTGCATCCGCTGATACACCGCCTGGCTGTTCTGATCCGGCAGATCGGCGCGGCGGATGCGGACATCGATGACCTCGATGCCGTAGCCATCCGCCTCGCGGTCGAGCTGGGCCCGAATCCGCTGCATCAGGCCCTCGCGCTCGTCGCGCACCACCTGAATGAAGGTGACCTCGCCGAGCACACGACGCAATGCCGCGTTCAACAGCGTGGTCAGCTGGATGTTTGCGGCCGGGATCGACCCGATGCTCTGGTAGAAGCGCAACGCGTTTTTGATGCGGTAGCGGGCGAACGCATCGACCACGAGCCGCTTCTGATCCGAAGCGATCACTTCCTGCGACGGATTTTCGAGGTCGAGAATCCGCTTGTCGATGCTGATCACGGTGTCGATGAACGGCGCCTTGAAGTGAAGCCCCGGTTCAGTGACGACTCGCACCGGCTCGCCGAGCCGGACCAGCAACACCTGCTCGGTCTGGCGGACGGTGAACAACGACGACCAGCCGACGATGATCGCCACGAGCAGGACGATCAGGGCAACGATACCTGCGATTCCGGCCTTCATCGGTTGCCTCCGCCCTGGGTCTGCTGGTTCTGCGGCGGCGTCGGTGTGGCCGGCGCCGTGCGGCGCGGGCTCAGCTCACTCAGCGGCAGATACGGCACGATGCCCTGGCCTCCCCCGGGGCCCGACCCCGAATCGTAAACCAGCTTCTCGGCAGGGCCGAGCACGCGCTCCATGGTTTCGAGATAGATCCGCTGACGGGTCACGTCGGGAGCCTTCCTGTATTCTTCATAGACGTCGAGGAAGCGCGCGCTCTGGCCCTTGGCCTCGGCAACCGCCTGGCCTTTGTAGCCCTCGGCCGCCTGGATGATCTGCGCGCCGCGACCTCTGGCGTCGGGGATGACGCGGTTGGCGTAAGTCTGCGCTTCGTTCTGCAGACGCTCGAGGTCGGCGCGCGCAGCCTGGACGTCGCGGAACGCGTCGATGACCTGCTGCGGCGGATCCACCTTCTGCATCTGCACCTGCTGCACCAGAACGCCGGCGCCGTAGCCGTCGAGCGTCTTCTGCATCAGTTCCTGCACGCCGCTCTCGATCGTGGTCCGGGCGCCGGTCAGGATCGGCTGGATGTTGGAGCGGCCGATCACTTCGCGCATCGCGCTTTCGGCGACCGCCTTCACGGTGCCTTCCGGGTTCTGGATGTTGAACAGGAAGTTGCCGACACCGTCGGGCTTGATTCGCCACAACACGGCGAAATCGACGTCGACGATGTTCTCGTCGCCGGTCAGCATCAGGCTTTCCTCGGGCACGTCGCGTGCCGTCGTGCCGCGCCGGGCCGGATCGTTGATCAGCGTCATGCCGATGCTGATCGTCGACACGCGCAGCGCCTTCGGCAGCAACACGGTCTCGATCGGATACGGCAGATGATAATTCAGACCGGGCTGCACGGTGCGGACGTGCTTGCCGAAGCGCAGCACGACGCCGAGCTCTTCGGACTGCACCCGGAAGAAGCCGGACAGGCCCCAGATCGTCAAGGCGCCGAGCACCGCGATGGCGATGCCGAGACTGCTGAAATAACCGCCGGGAAGCAATTGCTGCAGCCGGTCCTGGCCGCGACGGAGCAGATCTTCCAGGTCAGGCGGCCGCGGTCCCGATGGTTGCGGTCCGGAGCCCCAAGGACCCTTCGGGCCAGAACCCCAGGGTCCTCCGCCTTGATTCTTCCACGGCATCAATAGTCTCCTCAGCGGTCCGGCGAACGTGCGGACCCCAATTCGTGCACGGCTTTATAGGGGACAGGCCCGGCAGGCACAACGCGCGTCGTCACATGTCGCGAGCTAAGCCCTGACGCAATTTTGTCAATGTGGATCGCGCCGCGCTCAAGGTTAACGTGCAGTGCAGCGTCGATAGGTCACATATGAGACATCGGCGCTGTCCTGAGGTCCAGCGGCGTGGCGTGTCCGCGCGAGCTCCTCCCACTGCGTCGGATCGAGCGCCGGGAAACTGGTATCGCCTTGCGGGCTGGCGTGTACCTCGGTCAATTCGATACGCGAGGCGCAAGGCAGCCAGTGCGCGTAGATTTCCGCCCCGCCGATCACCGCGATTTCGGTGGCAAAACGCCGCAGCGCGTCGCCGGCAGCGACCTGCTCCGCGGCATCGAACGACGTCGCGACCACCACGCCGTCCGCCTGGAAATGCGGGTCACGGGTCACCACGATGTTGGTTCGACCCGGCAATGGCCGGCCGATCGACTGATAGGTCTTGCGGCCCATGATCACCGGCTTGTTCAGCGTGAGCTGCTTGAAGCGCTGCAGATCGGATTTGAGCCGCCAGGGAATGGCGTTGCCCTGCCCGATCACGCCGTTGTCGGCGACCGCGACGATGAGGACGATGGGGATCATGCCGCGGGACGCAGAACGTAAGCTTCGTCCACGTAGGTGCCGTTACGATAGGCGCCACGGACTCGACCATCGGGCGATGAAACAGACTTTACTGCTTGGACGATCGGATTGTCCCGCTTGACCACCGAATACCGCAAGTCGTGCCGGCCGGGAAGTTCGTCGCGATGATCCACGATCGTCTGAGCCACGCGAATAGTCTCGTCCAATGTGTCACCACCTCGATCGAGAGGCACAATGTAGAGACGTCCGCGCCCCTCGTCGTCCAGGGCCCAAATCGCGGTCTCGACCAGAAATCCGTCTCGCTCGAGAAGGTCGAGCAAGTGGCGAGCGGTCTCGAACTCCTCTGCTACAGCTTGCTGCGCAACCATGGGAGAATACCTCCTTCGATAGCTCGTACCAGATTGGAGGCATCGTCTGATCCGATGTCTCCATAGCGACTAGCTTCATCCCAACCCGCCACAATCTGCCAATACCCCTCGAATTCGGCGTTGAGCTGCCTGCGAGACTTGAGCTCGTCCTCCAGACGACAAAGCTTTACGAGCTTGATAAGATCGTGAGTGAACACATCCCTCACAAGGACTCTGTCAGGCAGCGTATCGGCATTGAATTGTGACGACAAGATCGCCTTCAGCGTCAGTTCGATCGCATATCCAGCTAGGTAATAGGCGTTTCCGCTGCTGCCCGCGTCCAGCAGAAGCTTGGCATCGTGCAGTTTTGCGTCGGACAGAGCGACCAACCGGGCTTTGCTGATTTCGACCATGACCGCTACACCGCCACCTCCGCCTTGATGTGCGGGTGCGGGTCGTAGCCCTGCAGCGTGAAGTCCTCGTAGCGGAAGCCGAAGATGTCGGTGACGGCGGGATCGATCGTCATCACCGGCAGCGCGCGCGGCGCGCGGGTCAGCTGCAGTCGCGCTTGCTCGAGGTGGTTGGAATACAGATGCGCGTCGCCCAGCGTGTGAACGAAATCCCCGGGCTGCAGGCCGGTCACCTGCGCCACCATCATCGTCAGCAGCGCGTAGGACGCAATGTTGAACGGCACGCCGAGAAACGCATCGGCGGAACGTTGATACAACTGGCACGACAGCTTGCCGTTCGCGACGTAGAACTGGAACAGGCAGTGGCATGGCGGCAGCGCCATCTTCTCGACATCCGCCGGGTTCCACGCGGTAACGATCAGCCGCCGCGAATCCGGGTTGCGCTTGATCATGTCGACCACGCCCGCGATCTGGTCGATGCTGCCGCCGTCGGCGGTCGGCCAGGACCGCCATTGCGCGCCGTAGACCGGGCCGAGATCGCCGTTGGCGTCCGCCCATTCGTCCCAGATCGTGACGCCGTGATCGCGCAGATATTTGATGTTGGTGTCGCCCTGCAGAAACCACAGCAGTTCGTGGACGATCGCCTTCAGCGGCAGCCGCTTGGTGGTCAGCATCGGGAAGCCGGCCGCCAGATCGAACCGCATCTGATGGCCGAACACGGACAGCGTGCCGGTGCCGGTGCGGTCGTGCTTCTCGGCGCCGTCGCTGAGGATGCGCTCGAGCAGGTCGTGGTACTGGATCATCGGTCGTCGGTGCCCGGAATGGCGCCGGCGTGGCAGCCGCCGGAAGCGGCCGCTGCGCAAGGCTGCGGATATACGGAATCCATGCCGAAAATACCCCTGCCGGTCGAAACAACAAGGATTGATCGCGCCCGCGCCGCGGCCGTCAACCGCTTTCTCAATGGCTCGAACGTTTCAGAACCAGGCCCCATTTCTGCAGCTCGGTCTGCACGCGCGCGTGCAGCGCGCCGGGGGTGCGTTGGTCCGGCGGCGGAACAATGACGCCGAGGCCGATGAGCGGATCGCGAACCTCGGGCTGGTCCAGCGCCCGCGCCACCGACTCGTTCAGGATGGCGACGATCCGATCGGGCGTGCCTTTCGGCGCGAACAGGGCGTTCCAGGCCTCGACCTCGAAAGCCGGCAGGCCGGTCTCGGCGGCGGTCGGCACTGTCGGCAGAGCAGGATCGCGTTGGGGACTGGCGATGACATAGGCCCTCACCGCACCGTCGCGCAGCGGGACCACCACGTTGACGATCTGGTCGCACATATAATCGACCTGCCCGGCCGCCAGCGCCTCCATCGCCGGCGCCGTCCCATTGAACGGAACGCCGGTAGGATCGATGCCCAGCAGATGATTGAGGAGCGTGCAGGACGCATAGGACACCGACCCCACCCCCGCATGCGCCATATTGAGCAGATGGGTGTGGCCTCGCACGTAAGAGACGAATTCGCCGAAATCCGCCGCCGGGAATTTCCGACGCGCCACCACCAGCACCGGCATCCGCGACAACAGCGCGACCGGCGCGAAATCGGCATCCGGCCGGTATCCGAGATTGGGGTAGAGCGCGACAGCCGCAGCGTGGGTCCCCATGTGGCCGACGATCAGCGTATAGCCGTCCGGCTCGGCCCGCGCCGCCCGCAATGTCGCGGTGGTCCCGCCGGCGCCGACGACGTTCTCGATCGCGACCGGCTGCCCCAACGTCTTCGACATCTCGGCTGCCACGATCCGCGCCACCACGTCGGTCGGGCCACCCTTGGCGAACGGAACGATGACAGTGAGCGGACGTGCCGGATAGCCGGCCGGGGTTTGACCGACCGCCGGCCCGCCCGAAAGCGACGCCGAAACTGCGAGGGCCAGACCGATGACAGCGGCGACGCGCCTGAACGCGACCGCCCGCGCAATGCAATGCATTTTCCCGCCTCCGGCAGAAATTCCTTACCAATATCGAGATGATCGGGAACGAATGCCCCGATCGAATATATCAGACAATCACGACGCCCGGCGCGCCTGCGCCGAGCGCAAATCGATCAGTTCTCGGACTCGACGAAAACCTCGTCGCGCTTGTGCCGCAGGGACGGAAGCACCGCGAGCACCAGCAGACCGGCGGCCACCACAAGCAGAGCCGCCGACAGCGGCTCGGTCACGAACACTGTAGCATCGCCGCGCGAGATCAGCAGCGCCCGGCGCAGATTTTCCTCCATCAGCGGCCCGAGCACCATCCCCAGCAACAGAGGAGCAGGCTCGAAATCGTGCTTGACCAGCCAGTAGCCGATCAATCCGAAGATCCCCGCCATCACGACGTCGGTCGGCGCGTTGTTCACCGAGTAGATGCCGATGGCGCAGAATACCACGATCGCCGGAAACATCAGCCGGTACGGCACCCGGAGCAACCGCACCCAGACTCCGACCAGCGGCAGGTTGATGATCAGCAGCATCAGATTGCCGATCCACATCGAGGCGATCATCCCCCAGACCAGTTCCGGCTGGTTCTGCATCACCTGCGGTCCCGGCACGATGCCGTGAATGGTCATCGCGCCGACCATCAGGGCCATCACCGCATTCGGCGGAATGCCCAGCGTCAGCAGCGGGATGAACGACGTCTGGGCAGCGGCATTGTTGGCGCTTTCCGGCCCCGCCACGCCTTCGATCGCGCCCCGGCCGAACCGGTACGGCGTCCGCGAGATCTTCTTTTCCAGCGTATAGGATGCGAACGACGCGATCACCGCGCCGCCGCCCGGCAGGATGCCGAGAAGCGAACCGAGCACGGTCCCCCGCGCGATCGCCGGCGCGGCCTCGCGCAGATCCTTCCGGGTCGGCATCAGGCCGGTGATCTTCTGCTGGACCAACTGACGGTCGGCCTCGGTGCCGCCGTCGAGGTTGCGAATGATCTCGGCGAAGCCGAATACGCCCATCGCCACCGTGGCGAAGCCGAGACCGTCGGCGAATTCCGGGATGCCGAAAGTCATCCGCGACGCGCCGGTTTCGATGTCGGAGCCGATCATCGACAGCAGCAGCCCGAGCGCGATCATCGCGATCGCCTTGAGCACGGAGCCCTTCGCCAGCACCACCGCGAAGATCAGGCCGAGCACCATCAGCGAGAAATACTCCGCCGGTCCGAACTCCAGCGCGAGCTTGGTCAGCGGTACGCCCAACACCGCGATCAGCACGGTGGCGAAACAGCCCGCAGCGAACGAGCCGATCGCCGCGATCGCCAGCGCCGGGCCGGCGCGGCCCTGCTTCGCCATTTGGAAGCCGTCGAGCGTCGTGACCACCGACGTCGCCTCGCCGGGAATATTGACCAGGATCGAGGTGGTCGAGCCGCCATACTGGGCGCCGTAATAGATGCCGGCCAGCATGATGAGCGCGCCGACCGGCGGCAGGCCGAAGGTGATCGGTAGCAGCATCGCCACGGTGGCGATGGTGCCGATCCCCGGCAGCACGCCGATCAGCGTGCCGACCAGGGCGCCGATCAGGCAGAGCCCGAGATTCATCGGCGAGGCGGCGACCTGAAAGCCCAGCGCGAGATTGGAAAACAGATCAAACATCGCGGGCGCTCACCGGATCAGGAACGACGGATACAGCGGCATCGGCAGTCCCAGCGCATAGGGAAACAGCAGGCTGCAGCCGATGGTCAGCACGATGCCGACGATGATCGTTTCCTTCCAGCGCGTTTCGGGAGTTCCCAGCGCGGCGATCAGAAAGGTCGTGAATGCGGAAACGATGAGTCCGAGCGGGCGGATCGACACGGCGAACGACAGGATCGCGAGGCCGACGAACAGCGGTCCGCGCCAGTGGAATTTCGCCATCGGCTCGCCGTCGACCAGGATGGCGGTCACCGTCAGCACGACGCCGGTCCCGAGCAGCAGCAGCGCGAAGATCCGCGGCGCGGTCCCGGCGCCGAACGAAAAGCCCTGCATGCCCTGAAGATCGCTCGACGCCCACAGCGCGAAGGCCGCCACCGCCACCAGAGCGAGGCCACCGATGAAGTCCTGCGGCCCGCGGATCCATTTCGGAAACACGGATTTCTCCGAGACGCGGCTCGGCGTGTCGCTCATCGTTCCCTCCCCGTTGCCGGGCTTCGTGGCCCGTTTCTATTGTCGCAGCGTGGCCGTCCTGCCTACCCAGTTTCCTCAGACAACGCCAGCGAAACCCAGTATGCCGCCGGCGATCAGCAACCACAGCGGATTGAGCCGCGTCGCCGCCGCGAGCACGGCGGCGGCCGCGGTGACGAGCGCTGCGCCGATCGTGCGATCGGACGTCGTCGCCAGGATCAGGCCGCTCGCGCACATCAACCCGATCGACAGCGGCACCAGCGCCGCCTGGATGATGGCCGGCCATTGCGACCGGCTGGCGCGGCCGAGCATGCGGCTGACCACATAGGCGAGTACGGCGGTGGGTCCGCACATCGCCAGCGTCGCCACCATCGCGCCGGCGATACCGGCCACGTGGTAACCGATCAGCGTCACGATCAGGACGTTCGGACCGGGCGACAATTGAGCGATCGCATAGGCGTCGGCGAATTGCACATCGGTGAGCCAGTGATGGACGTCGACCACGATCCGATGAATTTCCGGCACCGCGGCATTGGCTCCGCCGATCGCGAACAGCGACATCAGGGCGAATGTCGCCGTCAGCGATCCGAGCGAGGGGTCGCTTCCGTTCATGGCGCGCGCCGCCGCCGGATCAGGTAGCTCGCCGCGATGCCGAGAGGGGCCATCACCGACAGCACCGCAGGCAGCGGCAGCCGCAGCACGCCGATCGCGACGAACACCGCGACCAGCAGCAGCACCGCGACCGGGTCGCGCTTGCGCAGCAGCGGCAGCATCATCTTGAAACCGACCGCAAACAGCAGCCCGACGGCGACGCAGGTGACGCCCGCCAGCGTGCGGCGGAGCGCGTCGATCTCGCCATAGCGGGCGTACAGCGCGGCGAGGATCGTGACGATCAGCACCGGCGGCGCCACCAGCCCGGTGAACGCCGCGAGCGCGCCGGGAATCCCGCGGATGCGTGCGCCGAACACCACCGAGAGATTGACGATATTCGGCCCCGGCAGGAAGTGGCACAGCGCGAAAGTGTCGTTGAATTCGTCGGCAGTCATCCACCGGTGCTTTTCGACGATGCCGCGCCGCGCCCACATCAGCACCCCGCCGAAACCGGCCAGCGACATCTTCGCGAAGGCGACGAACAGTTCGCCGAGCTGCGGCCGCGGAACCCGCGGCGCCGGGCTGTCTGCAACAGAGGCTGGAGCGTGGAAAGCCATGGCTAAGCTGTAGAACGGCCCATTATCACCGACCACCGGCATTTTTGCCGGCCGCCGTTTCGCGCCAGGCCGAGCTGACCGGATAATGGACGTTTTGACGGCGATCGCCCTTCCGCCCCAAGCGATTGCCCCCTATATTGGAAGCGTCGGGGCAACCCGACTATGGAAATAAATGGCCGTCGTAATAAACCATTCGGACCCGGGGGCAGTACCCGGCGCCTCCACCAAAGCCCGCAGGTTCCGTCCGACATGCGGGTTTCGGCGGGGGCGAAACAGGATCGACGAGGGCGTAAAGGGCTTGCTTTTTCCCGGTATTGTTCCGCCGTTATCGGGCTATGCAATAGTTGCCAACGACAACTATGCTCCGGTTGCTCAGGCTGCGTAACGCAGTTTGAAAGACCAAGTCTGAAGTCCTGACGGGTTAAGCTCCGTTTGGCGGGGTTCGGAGGCACCTGGCAACAGAAGCCTCCACTTTACTTTTCCTTCGCGTCCCTCGATGCCCTTCCGCCGGCGCCGGGGCGCACAATATTCAGCCGTGATGCCTGCTGACCCCGGACCATTGCCGGGTTACGATCCGCCCGGTCGGCGCGAGTCGGACCCTGGCGCCGGTGGCGGTCAGTGTCGAAGCGCGCGGCGACGGGACAAGCGAGTACAGGACAAGGCGGGCACAGGACAGGTCATGGCCACCGATCACATCCGATACGACGTCCTCGCGCGGGAAGCATTGCGCGGCGTGCTGCGGCAGGTCCTGACCGATGTCGCCCAACACGGCCTGCCGGGCGAGCACCACTTCTTCATCACCTTCCTGTCCAGGGCCGATGGCGTGAAGCTGTCGCCGCGGCTGCTGGCGCAATATCCGGAAGAGATGACCGTGATCCTGCAGCATCAGTTCTGGGATCTGGTGGTGACCGAGGATCGCTTCGAGGTCGGACTGTCGTTCGGCGGCATTCCGGAGCGGCTGGTGGTGCCGTTTTCGTCGATCAAGAGCTTCTTCGATCCGTCGGTGCAGTTCGGCCTGCAATTCGAGGCCAGTGACGGCGCCGCTGAAACTGCCGACGCCGGCGCGCCGGAAATCGCGCCCCCGGCGCCGAGCCCTGCTCTCCCGGCAGCGGCCGAATCCGGCCCGGCAGAAATCGCCGCCGACGAATCGGTGAAGTCCGAAGGCGCCGAAGTGGTGCGGCTCGATCGCTTCCGCAAGAAATAGAATTCGCCCAGTTCGCGCCCCGCCGGCCGCGACGCGGCCCGCGGAAGCTCGCTCGTTTCCCCACCGCCGACCGACAGGACGACCGCCATGGCCCGCAAACCCGGCGCCGCCGAATCCAGCGCAGCCAAATCCGGCGCCACCCGCAGCGAAACCGACAGCTTCGGACCGATCGAGGTCGCTGCAGACCGTTACTGGGGCGCGCAGACCGAACGCTCGCGGCAGAACTTCCGGATCGGCCGGGAGCGGATGCCGATCGGCCTCGTGCACGCGCTCGGCATCGTCAAGCTCGCTGCCGCCGAGACCAACCGCGAACTAGGCCTGCTCGACGCACGCCGCGCCGGCGCGATCGTCCGCGCCGCCCGCGAAGTGATCGACGGCAAGCTCGACGATCACTTCCCGCTGGTGGTGTGGCAGACCGGTTCCGGCACCCAGACCAACATGAACCTCAACGAGGTGATCGCCAACCGCGCCAATGAACTGCTCGGCGGCGAGCGCGGCAGCAAGAAGCCGGTGCATCCCAACGATCACGTCAATATGAGCCAGTCGTCGAACGACTCGTTCCCGACCGCGATGCACATCGCCGCGGCGCAGGCGATCGTCAGCGACCTGATCCCGGGCCTGACGACGCTGCACGACGCGCTGCGCGCCAAGGAAAAGGCGTTCGCCAAGATCGTCAAGATCGGCCGCACCCACACCCAGGACGCCACGCCGCTGACGCTCGGCCAGGAGTTCTCCGGCTACGCCGCGCAGGTCGCGAGCAGCCTGGCCCGGCTGAAGCTCGCGGTGAAGGAGCTGTATCCGCTGGCGCAGGGCGGCACCGCGGTCGGCACCGGCCTCAACACCCATCCGAAATTCGCCAAGGCGTTCGCCAAGCGCGCGGCGGAGATCACCAAGCTGCCGTTCGTCACCGCCCCGAACAAATTCGAGGCGCTGGCGAGCAACGACGCCTACGTCTCCGTGCACGGCGCGATCAACGCCGCCGCGACCGCGCTGTTCAAGATCGCCAACGACATCCGCCTGCTCGGCTCCGGACCGCGCTCCGGCCTCGGCGAACTGATTCTGCCGGAGAACGAGCCGGGCTCGTCGATCATGCCCGGCAAGGTCAACCCGACGCAGTGCGAAGCGCTGACCATGGTGTGCTGCCAGGTGTTCGGCAATCACACCACGATCACCGTCGCCGGCAGCCAGGGTCACTTCGAGCTCAACGTCTACAAGCCGGTGATGGCACAGGCGATGCTGCAATCGATCGGACTACTCGCCGACGCCGCGCGCTCCTTCACCACCAACTGCGTCGACGGCATCCGCGCCGACGAAGTCAGGATCGGCGAATTGATGCAGCGCTCGTTGATGCTGGTCACCGCGCTGGCGCCGAAGATCGGCTACGATAACGCTGCGAAGATCGCCAAATCGGCGCATCAGCGCGGCACCACGCTGAAAGAGGAAGCGCTGCGGCTGGGCCTGGTGACCGAGGTCGAATTCGACCGGCTGGTCCGTCCGGACAATATGACGCATCCCGGCTGAGCCGAGCCGTCGCGCAGAGTGATCAAAAATGCCGTTTCGGAAATTGATGTAAATCATATCCCTTGCGCGTCTGGATTGATCAACTTGATCTCGCAGTGTTGCAATTTGCTAATTTTATTCCGCCGTCGGCGGAAGGAAGTCAGCAGCAACCTGCAGCGGTGAGGACTGTATTCTTGATGGTGATCGAGCCGCCTATGGTTTCGTGCATTCGTGCCCGGCCCTAAGCGACGCCCGTTGCCGATTTAGTCGATAATGGGTGCCCGTTATGGTGGATGTGGTCAATTTGAAGCGTTTCAAGAAACGGGCGGAGCGGGAAGCAGCCGCGAAGCTCGCCGACGTCAATCGTGCGCGATTTGGCAGAACCAAATCGCAGCGTGCGATCGACGATCATCGGGTCAGCCGCGCCAATGAACTGCTCGATCAACATGTAATCGGTGGCGAGGACGCGTCATGAAATCGCCGGTCGTCAAACGATCGATCGTGGTCGCGGGCCACAAGACCAGTGTCAGTCTCGAAGAGGCGTTCTGGAACGGCATGAAGGAAATCTCCGGCGTGCGGGACATGACTTTGTCCGAACTCGTCGGCGAGATCGACGGCAATCGCCAGCAGGGCAACCTGTCGTCGGCGATCCGCCTGTTCGTGCTGGACTACTTCCGCAGCCGCGCAATGCAGCAACCGCAACAGCCGCAGCCCGCGGTGGAAGCCAAGGTCGATAGCAGCATCGTGGCGCACTGATCGACGTCGTCGATTGGTGCGCAATTAGAGCGTTTTCGAGCGAAGTGGAAACCGGTTCGCGTGAAGAAAACGCGTCAGAACTAGAATCTAGAGCTCCGGTTCTGATTCTATCAGAACCGGAATTGCTCTAGTAGGCTGCCCGCGAGTTGTTCGGGGGCGTGAGCACCATTGGCGGGCGCGGCCGACCCGGTCGCGCGTCGCCGGGTGCGGGCTTGATTTCCAGAGCCGGCGGTAGCGGCGCAAGCTTCCCGGGTGCGCCCGGCTTGTCGCTGTTCGAGGCCTTGTTCGAGGCTTGGGGCGGCGCGGCTTGGGGCGGCGTCTGAACCGGCGCAGGCTTCGGCGTGGCAGCACGTGGCGGTGGCGATGTGCGGCGCGGGTCGGCGTCCGGCAGCGGCACGACCTGTGGTGCCGTGCCCGTTTGCGACCCGGGCGCCGCAGGCCCGTTCAACGGCGCGGTCGGGCCAAGGCTATTCTGCGCGGGCTTCGTCGGGGTGGACGGCGCTGGCGCAACTTCGCCAGCAGCAGCCCCGACAGGGGCAGTCCCGCCAGCACCACTTCCCCCGGCCGGCGCTGCGCCAGATTCCGGCATCCCCGACCGTGGCGCAGCAGTTGCGGCCTTGCCCGACCCGGGACCGTCGATGGCTGGCGTCATGGATGCATCAGGCTGCTTTGCAGACGGATCGGACCCATCCGGCCGCCCCGTCGCCGGCATGTCCTGGCCAGCTCTGTCGAGCGACGGGCCTGGTGACGGATCGGTCGGGCGCGAGGCCGGCATCACCGGCGGCTTCGCCTCCTGCTCCAGGCTTTGCAGTTTCTTGGTCTCGCGATCGATCCGCTGCACCGCCAGCCAGGACGACAGCGACGACAGATCGACATTGCGCGTCAGCCGCTCCGGCGGTCCCGCCGCAAAGATCCGGATTTCAGGCGGCAGGCCGGGACCCACGCCGGTCAGCGCCAGCGTGGCGCGCAGATCAGCCTGCCCGGCCGGGATGTCATAGCCACCCGAAATCACCGCCCGTGCGCCCTTAGCGGTCAGTGTCGTGGCCGCGACCCGCAACCGCCCGTCGGCCAGGCTGATCGGAAATTGCACGCTGTCGACCGGGAGCGTCCCGCCCGCCAGCACCGGTTCGATCGTTTTCGCCAGACTCGCCTCGTCGATCGGCTTGGCCTGGTCGCCGGCGCGGATCGCAACCTCGAACGCCTTCGGGTCGAGCCCGGGAATCTGCGCCCGCTCCAGCGTCAGCGTGCCGCCGCCGGCCAGCGCGCCGCTCAACGCCGAAGCGCTGCGGCCGACGCTGTCGATCGTGATCTGCAGCGAGGCTTTCGCCGCCGGCAGCACCTGCTCGCCATAGCGCAGCGCCGAAGCATCCGCGCCCGCCACCGCGACATTGGCGTCGACCGCCACGCCGGCATCGACCGGCCTCGCGTGCAGCACGACCTTGGCGTCGCCGCCCCCGAGCTTGCCCTTGGCATCCAGCGTCAGCGTGCCGCCGTCGTGTCGGAGCACGCCGCCGAACGGCTGCAATTCGGCGCCGCCCGGCAACGACGCGCGCAGCGCCTGGAACGCCAGCTTGCCACGCCAGCCGCGCAGCACGCCGCGGCCGAGCGGCTCGGTCGGATCATGGCCGGCAACACCGAGCGCCAGTTGCAGCGCCGGACCGAGCGCGAGCGCGTCGAGCCCGGCCTCGCCGTCGACCGCGATCTCGTCGCCGAGCGTCAGCGCCAGCCGCCCGCGAAGCCGCGCGCCGCCGAGGCCGGCGTCGATCTCGTTGAAAGTCCATTGCCGGCCGGCCACCGCCAGCCGTGAGGTCGCGCTGATCCTGGCTGCGTCGGAGCCTGCCGCAGCAAGGTCGAACAGCGGCGCCAGATCGATCCGGCGCGCATTCAGCGACAGCGCCGCCTTCGGCTCGGCCGCCCACGGCTCGACCCGGCCGTCGGCCTCGATGTCGAATAGGCCCCCGGTGAGACGCCCCTTCACCTTCAGCGGCGCCCCCCACGCGCCGGTCGCGGCGATGTCGAGCGCACCGCCGCCTTCGCCGGCGGCGAGCGCCCGATCGAGCCCGAGCAAGGTCAGCAACGAGGCCCCGCGCTCGGCCGACAATTTGCCGCTGAGGCTGATGTCGCTGCGGCTGAGCACATCGGCCTTGAGGTCGCCGATGTCGGCGCCGCTCGGCGTCGCCTTTAGGGTCACGGCGCCCTCGAGCGGCCGGCTGTCGATCTGCACCACCGCGCCCGCGTTGACCCGCCCGGCCTTCGCCTTGTCGGCATCGAGCGTCAGCGCCAGCGACACACGCGCCGGACCGGACGCGGCGCCGGGCATCTCGCCGATGGTCTTCAGCCGTGCGGCGAACGTCGGCGCGACGGCATCGAGCGCGTCCGCGATCGGCCGCAGCGACGGCGCAAGCGCCGCGAGATTGAGCCGCCCGATGGCGTTGGCGCGATCGAGTCGACCGTCGCCTTGCAGCGTGACGCCGCTCGCGCTCTTTGCTTCGAGCTGGTCGAGCGACACGGTGCCCGGCCCATAGCCGAACCGCGCCCGCAGCGGGCGCCAGGTCTGGCCGCCGGACTTGGCCTCGTCGAGGTCGAGCGCGACGCTGGCCTGCTCCGGCCAATTGTCGCGCGGCCCGGCGAACGAATTCCACAGCTCCGTCGCGGCGTCGAGATCGACCCGGTCGCCTTTCAGCACGGCCTCGATCCGGCCGCCGCGATCGGCCGTCCGGCTGGTGACGATGCGGCCCCGCAGCGTGCCGCCATCGGCCTCGATTGTCAGCGGATCGATCGTGATTACGTCTGCGGACGCGGCGACGCTGCCCTGCACCCGCAGCGGATTCGGCGGACCACTCGATGTCGGCGCACGCCCCTGCAGCCAGGCGGTGAGCAGATCCGGATCGGCGGACTCGATCGTCAGCGCGCCGTTGAACTGATCCGACGCGCCGGGCGGCCCGGCCTCGCCGCTCAGCGCCAGCCGCGAACCGCCGGGCGCCCGCAGCGCCAGCCGATCGATCCGCCAGATCTGGCGATCGGAGCGCAGCTCTGCGGCAATTTCGGTCAGCGGCCGCCCGCCGAGCATGATCTGCTCGGCGTCGAGCACGATCCGGGCCGGCAGCGGCGGCTTCGGCATCCTGGCGATGCGCTCGCGCAATTGCGGCAACCAGTCCTCACCCCCGGCCAGCAGCCTGTCGCCATCGAGCTGGCGGGCGGACAATCTGGCCGTGAGCAGCGGCGACACGCCGAATCGGACATCGCCGCTGCCCGCCAGCTTCAGCGCACGCTCGTCCGCGCCCCAGGATAGTTCGAGCTGATCCAGCGCCGCCGCGGCGGGATCGACCTTCACCTTGGCGGCGATCCGCCAGGGCGTGCGTGATCCGTCCGGCGCTGCGGTCGCGGCCAGGATGGCGGCGCCGTCGAACCGCGGCGATCGCTCGGCAAACGTCAGCACGCCGTTGAGGTCCGCCGACATGCCGCGGCCCGCCTGGTCGACCGTGACGTGCAGCCGCGTGCCATCGCCAGTCGCCGCGCGCCCGGCCGACAGCCGGAACGGATAGCGCGTGCCGTCCATCAGAAAATTGCCGTCGCCGCGCAGCGAGGCGCCCTGCGCCCGCAGATCGCCGGCAAAGGCGATATCGTTCAACTCGAAGGTGGAGCGGCTGGCGGCGTCGTGCAGCGCGATCCGGCCTGTCAGGTTGAGCCGGTCGATCGACAGCGCCGCGAGGTCGGACAGGCCGGAGGCCGGCCAATCGAGCCGGCCATCGGCATCGAGCCCGAGGTCGAGCGCAAAGCCGTTGATCGAGAGCTCGTCGGCGCGCCATTCGCCGCGCATCAGCGCGCCGAGGCTGAATTCGACGTCGAGCTTGGCGGCGCGAATTCGGCCGGGATCATTGGCGCCGCCGATGGTGACGTCCCGCAGTCGCAGCGTCGGCGTCGGTAGCAGCCTTGCGTCGAGTTGGCCTGCGACCCGGACCGGCGCTCCGGCCAACCGCGTCGCCTCGGCCTCGAACTGATCGCGGAACTGATTCCAGTCGATCACGAACGGCCCCACCAGAGCGGCAAGCAGCGCCAGAATCAGCGCGAAGGCTAGGCCGAGCAAGGTCGTCTGCAACGCGGTTTCCCCTCGGGCGATCAGCCGCCCCGGCCAATGATCAATAGCTCCGTTATTTCAACGCATAACAAAGAAAGATGGCGAACTCACAGCAACTTGCGTCGCGGCCGCCCGGAAGGCGGAAACTTCAGCCATTCAAATCCCTTGCGGCAGGATCTTGCCGGGATTGAAGATGTTCTGCGGGTCAAGCGCCTGCTTGATCGCGCGCATCGCCTGCAGCGCCTCGATGCCGAGCTCGGCTTGCAGATACTTTTGCTTGCCCTGCCCGATGCCGTGCTCGCCGGTGCAGGTGCCGTCCATCGCCTGCGCCCGCTCGACCAGACGGTGCATGAATTCGTCGGCGCGCGCCAGCTCGTCGGCGTCATTGACGTCGCACAGCAGCGAGCAATGGAAGTTGCCGTCGCCGACATGGCCGACGATCGGCGCCAGCAAATTCAGCCGCGCCATGTCGGCCTCGGTCTCGGCGACGCAATCGGCCAGCCGGGAAATCGGCACGCAGACATCGGTGGCGACCACGCCGACGCCGTCGCCGGGCCGCAGCGCCCGCACCGACCAATAGGCGTCGTGCCGGGCCTGCCACAGCTTGTTGCGATCCTCGGGCCGCGTCGTCCAGGTGAAGTCGCCGCCGCCACAGTCTTTGGCGATCGCGCCGAAATTCTTCGACTGCTCGGCGACCTCGACCTCGCTGCCGTGGAATTCGAGCAACAGCAGCGGCGTCTCCGGCAGCGTCAGCTTGGAATAGGCGTTGACGGCCCTGACCTGGGATTGGCTCAGCAGCTCGATCCGCGCCAGCGGGATGCCGGTCTGGATCGCCAGGATCACGGCCTGGCAGGCGTCGGTCACCGACGGGAACGAGCACGATGCCGCCGCGATCACCTCGGGGATGCCGCGCAGCTTGATGGTCAGTTCCGAGATGATGCCGAGCGTGCCCTCGCTGCCGACGAACAGATGCGTCAGGTCGTAGCCGGCGGCGGACTTTTTGGCGCGGGTTCCGGTGGTGATGATCTCGCCGTCGCCGCGCACCACTTTCAGCGCCAGAACGTTGTCGCGCATGGTGCCGTAGCGGACCGCATTGGTGCCGGAGGCCCGCGTCGCCGCCATACCGCCGATCGAGGCGTCGGCGCCCGGATCGATCGGGAAGAACAGGCCCTGGTCGCGCAGGTCTTCGTTCAGCGCCTTGCGGGTGACGCCGGGCTGGATCACGCAGTCGAGATCCTCGGCATGAACGCTGAGGATCTTGTTCATGTCGCGCAGGTCGATCGAGATGCCGCCGGCCGGGGCGTTGACGTGGCCTTCCAGCGAGGTGCCGGTGCCGAACGCGATCACCGGCACGCTGTATTTGGCACAAACGCGCACCACGTCCTGAATGTCCGCGGTCTCCTGCGCCATCACCACGGCGTCCGGCGGCTGGTTCGGCAGCCAGGTCGTGGTGTGGCCGTGCTGTTCGCGCACCGCGAGCGAGGTGACGAGACGGTTGCCGAACCGCGCCGCGAGCGCTTCAATGGCGCTCGCCACGGCCTGCGGCTCGGCGCGCTTCGGCGTGTTGGTGATGGTCAGGCCCACGATAAAAATCCTCCGGATCGGATCGACCGTGGCAAAGGATACCGGAGGGGTCAAGGGAGGCAGGATTGACTTTGGAAGTAGATCGCAACGTCGACGCCGGCAGCATCGCCGCGCCGTTCGTCACCACCGTGATGCAGATCGAACCGGCCTGGATCGACTACAACGGCCATCTCAACATGGCCTACTACAATGTGCTGTTCGATCGCTCGATCGATCAGATGTGGCTCGACCTCGGGATCGGTCCGGACTATCTGAAGACCCGCGGCGGCTCGACCTTCACGGCGGAGTGCCACGTGCGCTATCTGCGCGAGGTGCATCTCGGCGATCCGGTGCAGGTGCACGTCTATTTGATCGCGGCCGACGAGAAGCGGATCCACACCTTCGAGGAACTGCGCCATGCCGAGGAAGGCTGGCTGTCGGCGACGTCGGAGAACATGACGATGCATGTCGACATGGGCGTTCGCAAGGTCGCGCCGTTCCCGCCCGATATTCGCGCCCGGATCGAGCGCGTCGCCGAGGCGCATCGCGCGGCGCCGCGGCCCGAGGGCATCGGACGTAGCATCGCGATGCCCTCGAAGCGCGCAGAGGCCGTGCGCTAGACTCGCGTGCGGCCGCGGACCAGGCCGACGACGGCCGAGATCAGGAACAGCACGATCGCGATAAAGAACACCACCTTGGCGATTTCGATCGAGGCGCCGGCGATGCCGCCGAAGCCGAGCAGACCCGCGATCAGTGCGACGACCAGAAAAGTGACAACCCAACCCATCATGAGACCATCTCCTTTGCGCTTGGGACATCCGCGCGGGACGCCCTGAGAAACTCAACGCGCCTGCCAGCAGCCGCGCCATCTGGCGAACCAATCCAACGCTGGAACGAAAGTTCCGGCGCGTTCCGGCCTGCGAAAGGGCTTAATTTGCAGCCGTTTTGCGGAACAAAGGCGCTTGGACGCGCCGGTTGGCGCAGCCGCCTTGCGCGGGACAACCTGTCGTTTCCGGCTCGCAGACCCCATATCGCCGGATAATCCTGCTATGAAGGCTCCCCATCGCAAGCCCGCGGTGCCAACGTGGGTCAAAGACGATTCGCATGACTGAACCGAACAAGCGCGCCAATCTCGACCTCTCCGGCTATCAGCCCGCTGCCGGCGGCATCGCCGCGCGCGCGCGCGCCTCCGCGGCGCCGGCCTATCTGTCGGGGCTCAATCCGGAGCAGCGCGAGGCGGTCGAGACGCTGGACGGCCCGGTGCTGGTGCTGGCCGGCGCCGGCACCGGCAAAACGCGCGTGCTGACGACGCGGATCGCCCACATCCTCTCCACCGGCCGCGCCCGCCCCGCCGAAATCCTGTCGGTGACCTTCACCAACAAGGCCGCGCGCGAGATGAAGCTGCGGCTCGGCCAGATGCTCGGCCAGGCGGTCGAGGGCATGCCGTGGCTCGGCACCTTCCATTCCATCGGCGGCCGCATCCTGCGCTATCACGCCGAGCTGGTGCAGCTCACCTCGAACTTCACCGTGCTCGACACCGACGACCAGATCCGGCTGCTGAAGCAATTGCTCGCCGCCGACAATATCGACGACAAGCGCTGGCCGGCACGGATGCTGGCCGGGCTGATCGACGGCTGGAAGAACCGCGGCCTGACGCCGTCGCAGGTGCCCGCCGGCGAAGCCGCGAGCTTCGGCAACGGCCGCGGCGGCAAGCTCTACGCCGCCTATCAGGAGCGGCTGAAAGTGCTGAACGCCGCCGATTTCGGCGATCTGCTGCTGGAGAACATCAGGCTGTTCCGCGAGCACCCCGACGTGCTGCGGCAATATCAAAGCCGCTTCAAGTTCATCCTGGTCGACGAGTACCAGGACACGAACGTCGCGCAATATCTCTGGCTGCGGCTGCTGTCGCAGGCGCCCGGTCAAACCTCTCCCCGCGCGCGGCCCCTTCCCTCTCCCCTTGTGGGAGAGGGTGCCGAGCCACGAAGTGGCGAGGCGGGTGAGGGGTCGGAAGCAGAGGCTGCGATGCGCGGCGCCCCCTCACCCGGCATCGCGCTACGCGCGACGCCACCCTCTCCCACAGGGGGAGAGGGTGAAGCTCCCCCCAAAAACATCTGCTGCGTCGGCGACGACGATCAGTCGATCTATGGCTGGCGCGGCGCCGAGGTCGACAACATCCTGCGCTTCGACCACGATTTTCCCGGCGCGAAAGTCATCCGCCTCGAGCGCAATTATCGCTCGACCGGGCATATCTTGGCGGCCGCCTCACATCTGATCGCCCATAACGAAGGCCGGCTCGGCAAGACGCTGCGCACCGAGGACGTCGATGGCGAGATGGTCACCGTCACCGGCGCTTGGGATTCGGAAGAAGAAGCCCGCGGCATCGGCGAGGAGATCGAGCAGTTGCAGCGCCAGGGCCACAAGCTCAACGAGATCGCGATCCTGGTGCGCGCCTCGTTCCAGATGCGCGAATTCGAAGACCGCTTCGTCACCCTCGGCCTGCCCTATCGGGTGATCGGCGGACCAAGATTCTACGAGCGCGCCGAAATCCGCGACGCGCTGGCCTATCTGCGGGTGATCAACTCGCCGGCCGACGATCTCGCCTTCGAGCGCATCGTCAACGTGCCGAAGCGCGGCCTCGGCGACGCCACCGTGCAGATGCTGCACGACCATGCCAGGAAGCGCCGCATCCCGCTGTTCGAGGCCTCGCGGCTGGTGATCGACACCGACGAAATGAAGCCGAAAGCGCGGAGTTCGCTGCGCGGGCTGATCGAGAATTTCGAGCGCTGGCAGGTGCAGCGCAACGCGCTGTCGCATACCGAGCTGGCCGAGATCGTGCTCGACGAGAGCGGCTACACCGAGATGTGGCAGAAGGACCGCTCCGCCGACGCCGCCGGCCGGCTGGAGAACCTGAAAGAACTCGTCCGCTCGATGGAGGAGTTCGAGAATCTGCAAGGCTTCCTCGAACACATCTCGCTGGTGATGGACCGCGATGGCGCCGCCGACGAGGACGCCGTCAGCGTGATGACGCTGCATTCCGCCAAGGGCCTCGAGTTCGAGACGGTGTTCCTGCCCGGCTGGGAGGAAGGCCTGTTCCCGCATCAGCGCGCGCTCGACGATCAGGGCCGCGCTGGGCTCGAGGAAGAGCGCCGCCTCGCCCATGTCGGCATCACCCGCGCCCGCCGCCGCGCGAAGTTGTACTTCGCCACCAACCGCCGCATCCACGGCACCTGGAACACCACGATCCCGTCGCGCTTCCTCGACGAATTGCCGGCGGCGAATGTCGAGATCACCGAGTCCAAAGGCGGCTCCGGCTGGGGCGGCATGAGCGGCTACGGCCCGTCGCGCTTCGACAATGTCGAGTCGTTCGGCTCCAGCTATTCGACGCCGGGCTGGCAACGCGCGCAGGCCAATCGGAACAAGAACGGCGGCGGCCGCAGCGGCGGCGGCTTCAGCGAAAGTGGCTCACCATTCGGCGGCAGCCCCCGCCGCGCCCCCTTCACCATCGAAGGCGAACTGGTCGCGAAATCCACCGGCACCGACTCCGACTTCACCGTCAGCGACCGGGTGTTTCATCAAAAGTTCGGCTACGGCCAGGTCACCAAAATCGACGGCAACAAACTCACCATCGTGTTCGACAAGGCCGGCGAGAAGAAGGTGGTCGATAGTTTCGTGCAGCGGGTGTAGAGGCCGCCATGGTTCACTACGTCGCCTTGATCCACCAGGACTCTGACGGCAGCTACAGCGTGTCGTTTCCCGACATCCCCGGCGTCGTCACCGCGGGGGAGACGATCGAGGAAGCCGAGGAGGAAGCCGCCGAGCTTCTCGCCTTCGCGGCCGAGGACCCGGACGGCGCGATCGTTTTCAATCCGCCGCGCACGATCGACGAGCTGAACAAAGACCCGGCCTTCGTCAAGGCGAGTAAGGACGCGACCGTGGCGCTGATCGATTACCCCGCCCACGCGGCGGAGTGACCTCCCAGCCTCTCCCCGTCATTGCGAGCGAAGCGAAGCAATCCAGGGCGCAATGCACGGGTCTGGATTGCTTCGTCGGCTTCGCCTCCTCGCAATGACGCGGTGAGGTTCGGTGCCAGCAAGCCGGCGCCCAAATTTGTCGAGCTTCCCGACCCTTTCCCTTGTCGGTTGCGCCCCGCCTCCTTCGTCCTTATGTAACCGACCCGCGTGACCGGCTGCGCCCGCAGCCTCTTGTTCAGCGTCCCAGCCTGCGAGCCCTGATGGCCCCGATCATTTCCGTCCGAAATCTCAGCAAGACCTACGGCACCGGCCGCAAGGCGCTGAACGGCATCGACCTCGACATCATGGCCGGCGAGATCTTCGCGCTGCTCGGACCGAACGGCGCCGGCAAGACGACGCTGATCGGCACGATCTGCGGGCTCGTCAACGCGACCGGGGGCAAGGTCAGCGTCGCCGGCCACGATATCGTCGAGGACTATCGCGCCGCGCGCGAGATGATCGGGCTGGTGCCGCAGGAACTGCACACCGACGCGTTCGAATCGGTGTGGGACACGGTGAGCTTTTCCCGCGGCCTGTTCGGCAAGGCGAAGAACCCCGCGCATATCGAGAAGGTGCTGCGCGACCTGTCGCTGTGGGACCGCAAGGACAGCAAGATCATCACGCTGTCCGGCGGCATGAAGCGCCGGGTGATGATCGCAAAAGCGCTGTCCCACGAGCCGCAGATCCTGTTTCTCGACGAGCCGACCGCCGGCGTCGACGTCGAATTGCGCAAGGGGATGTGGGAGGTGGTGCGCGCGCTGAAGGCGACCGGCGTCACCATCATTCTCACCACGCATTACATCGAGGAAGCCGAGGAGATGGCCGATCGCGTCGGCGTCATCAACAACGGCGAACTGATCCTGGTCGAGGAAAAAGCCGCGCTGATGCGGAAGCTCGGCAAGAAGCAGCTCGCGCTGTATCTCGACGAAGCTCTCGGCGCGATCCCGCCGCAGCTTGCCGCCTACGATCTGGCGCTCGCCGACGACGGCCGCAGGCTGATCTACACCTACGACACCCGCGCCGGACACACCGGCATCACCGCCCTGCTCGGCGACATCCGCGCCGCCGGCATCCATTTCAGCGATCTCGACACCAGCCAGTCGTCGCTGGAAGAGATCTTCGTCAGCCTGGTGAGGGCGTGAGCATGAACCATCGGGCCGTCAAGGCGATCTATCTGTTCGAGATGGCGCGGACCTGGCGCACGCTGATGCAGAGCATCGTGTCGCCGGTGCTGTCGACCTCGCTGTATTTCATCGTGTTCGGCGCGGCGATCGGCTCGCGCATCGATCAGATCGAAGGCGTCAGTTACGGCAGTTTCATCGTGCCCGGGCTGATCATGCTGTCGGTGTTGACGCAGAGCGTGGCGAACGCCTCGTTCGGCATCTACTTCCCGAAATTCACCGGCACGATCTACGAGATTCTCTCGGCGCCGGTGTCGTTCCTGGAAATCGCGCTCGGCTATGTCGGCGCCGCGGCGACCAAGTCGATCATCCTCGGCCTGATCATTCTCGCCACCGCCTGGCTGTTCGTGCCGCTGAAGATCGCGCATCCGGTCTGGATGCTGAGTTTTCTGGTGCTGACGTCGGTGGCGTTCAGCCTGCTCGGCTTCATCATCGGGATCTGGGCGGACGGCTTCGAGAAACTGCAGATCGTGCCGCTCTTGATCATCACGCCGCTGACGTTTCTCGGCGGCAGCTTCTATTCGATCTCGATGCTGCCGCCGATCTGGCAGACCATCGCGCTGTTCAATCCGGTGGTCTATCTGGTCTCCGGCTTCCGCTGGAGCTTCTACGAGATCTCCGACGTCGATATCGGCATCAGCGTCGCCGCCACCTGCGGCTTCCTGCTCGCCGGAATGGCGGTGGTGTGGTGGATCTTCAAGACCGGCTACCGGCTGAAGGCCTGATCCGCCGGGCGTCGATCGGCCGACCATATCGATCGGACAGCCATATCGATCGGACCAAAGAGAAAAGGCGCGGCCCGAACGGCCGCGCCTCCTCTGGACAGGTTCGCCGGCTCAGCGGCGATAGCAGCGGAATTTGCCGCTCCTTGTGTAGTAGCCCTTGCAGCGGTGGCCGCGGTGATAGCGATAGCGCGGGCCTTGGTTGGGCAGGCCGAGAACGCCGTTGACGGCGCCCACAGCACCACCGACACCGGCGCCGATCGCGCCGCCGACTACGCCGCCCACCGGCCCCGCCGCGCGGTTGCCTTCGCGCGAGCCTTCCTGCGCGCCGCGGACGATGCCCTGGGCATGGCCGATCGTCGGGATCGCCAGCAGCGCCAGCGCCAGCGCGGCTGCGGCCAGCATCGCCTTCAGCGGCGACTGGTCGGCGCGAAGGGCGAGCGTCTTCGTGGTGGTTCTCATGGTGTCCATCCTTCGGGATTGTCCCCCGATCGAGCGTCGGAGCAGTTGTGAGGCGACAACCCGCAATGCCGGATTAAGTTCCATTCAGCCCCGATTTCGCCGCAGCCCGGTCTTGGCCCCGCCCGGAGCACCGGCGAGTTAACGATGCCTGCGGTTTTCGGCATGCGACGCGCGCGCCACTGGAAACTGCGGAGGCCGCTATGCATATTACCGTCGGGGACGGGGCGGTGAAGTCGAAGGATCGGGCCGAGGAGGCCGTCAAAATGCGTTCGTATCTCGTTTCCCTCACCGGTCTGATCCTGCTGGCGGCGACCGGCGCCGCGCAGGCGAAAGTCGCGATCACCGTCGACAAGGACAATCAGCAGATGACCGTCGCGGTGGATGGCGTCGAGCGTTATCGCTGGCCGGTCTCGACCGGCAATCCGTCGCACGAAACGCCGAACGGCTCGTTCCAGACCTTCCGGATGGAGCCCGACCATTATTCGAAGGAGTTCGACGACGCGCCGATGCCGCACGCGATCTTCTTCACCAAACGCGGCCACGCCATCCATGGCACCGACGCCGCCGGCAAGCTCGGCGTGCCGGTGTCGCACGGCTGCGTGCGGCTGTCGCGCGAGAACGCCTCGAAGCTCTATGCGCTGGTCGAGAAGGACGGCGTGCTCAACACCACCGTCACCCTCACAGGGTCGTCGCGCGTGGCGCTGGCGCGACAGCCGGCCAACCGGACGGCCACCGCGGCGGCGCGGCGCGCGCCGGCGCCCGCCTATGACGGCACCGGCGAGCCGGTCGAACTCGCGCCGCGCGCGCAGCCGCGTGTGGTCGCGCCGCAGGTCGCCGACGACGGCTACATCTATCCGGCCGACGGCAGCGACAGTCGCCTCTACCCGGCCCCTCCCGGCTATCGCCGAGGCTACGCTCAGCCGCAGTACCAGTACTCGGATGAAGACGCCTACGCGGCCCAGGTCTACCAACCCCGACGCTACTACCAGCCGCGCAGCTATTACGGCGGCTACTCGGCCTATTGATCGACATTGATCGTGAGCCTGGAACGCGCGTCTGCCCCGGTGGACGCGCGTTTTGCCGCGCGTCGGGGCGGTCCCGGTTCCGGCGCGTTGTCTTGACGCGAACCGCCTGCCCGCTTCGCTCGCAAACGCCCTATTGCCCTTCCCGCAGCCGACGCCAGACCGCGCCGAGGACGTTGGAATAGTCGTCGGTCCACACCCGCTGGTGAGGACGCGGCTTCGTCAGTGTCCAGTCGGACGACGACGCGATCTCGCCGACATCCGCGGGTTCGCGCGCCGAGATCACCACCGAGGTGGCGAAGATGTATTCGGCGTCGCGTTCCGGATCGTCGCCATAGGCCCAGCTCTTCAGGCCGTTGGCGGCGGCGATGCCGACCACCACGCTCGACAGTTCGAGATGCCGGTTGGAGACGTGCATCAGAACCGATCCCTCCGGCGCCAGCTTCGACTTGTAGATCGCCATCGCCTCACGGGTGGCGAGGTGGATCGGGATCGCGTCCGAGGAATAGGCGTCGACGATGATCAGATCATAGGCGCCGGCCGGCTCGCCGGCGAAGGTCAGCCGCGCATCGCCCATCACCGGCTGCATGTCCGGCGCGCATTGGCTGACATAGGTGAAGTATTTCGGGTCGCGCGCGGTGTCGACCATCGACTGGTCGATCTCGAAGAAGCGCCAGCTTTCGCCGGGCTCCGCCGCGCAGGCCAGCGACCCCGCGCCGAGCCCGATCACCGCGACGCGGAGCGGCCCGGCCTTGCGGCCGCGGATCGCGGCGATCCCACGGCCGATGCCGCCGTCCTTGTCATAATAGGTGATCGGTTCGGGCCGGCCGCTGACCGGCGTGCCGTCGTCGTTCAGCATCTTCTGCGCGCCGTGGATCGTGGTGCCGTGCAGCAGCACGTGATACTGGCCGTTCGACGTCACCTGGATCTTGTGGACGCCGAAGAAGCTGCGAACGGTGTCGACCCGGCCGTCGTCGGGCGGATACAGCCGCGCCAGCGTCAGCGCCAGCACCACCGTGGCGAACACCTTCCAGCGATTGGCGCGCAGCGCCAGCGCCGCGAACGCCGCCACCGCCGCCACGTCGCCGACCAACAGCACGCGGTTGATGCTGAGCCATTCGAACACCCGGCCGGAGCTGAACGCCGGCGCAATCAGCACCACTGCCAGCGCGGCGAGAAACGCCCAGTACCAGCGCGTCCAGGCCGGAACGCGCTCGGCGACCGGCGGCCGACACAGCACCGCCAGCGCCAGCAGGATCGGGTATTCGGCAATCCAGGAAAAGCTGTAGGGCGCCACCAGACCGGCGAACAGGCCGCCGACCATGCCGCCGAACGACAGCGCGACATAGAAGCCGGTGAGATGGCGCGCATCCGGGCGCGTCCGGGCCAACTCGCCATGGCAGGCCATCGCGATCACGAAGAACGACAGCAGATGGCCGCCGAGGATCACCAGCAGATTGGGCGTGCCGGTATAGGCCAGCAGCACCGCGATCACCGCGATCGCCAGCGGTTGCGCCGCCAGCATCCATTTGTGCGGCAGCAGCGGCCGCGACTGGAACACCAGCACCCAGGTCAGCAGATACAGCGACAGCGGCAGCACCCACAGCAGCGGCGCCGCCGCGACGTCGGTCGAGATGTGGGCGGTCACCGCGATCAGGAGGCCGGACGGCACCGCCGCGAGGAAGATCCAGCGCCCCAGCGTCGTCCAGGACGGCGCGACCGCGCCCGCGTCGTCCTCGCCGGTGCGGGCGTTGATGTCCATCCGCGGCGAACGCAGCAGCAGATAGCCGCATCCGGCGATCAGCAGGATCAGGAGACCGTAACCGCCGGTCCAGAGGATGTTCTGTACGCGCAGCGTCAGCGCCGGCTCCAGCAACACCGGATAGGACAGCAGCGCCAGGAAGCTGCCGATATTCGAGGAGGCGTAGAGAAAGTAAGGATCGGGCCCGTTGGGATGCCCGGTGCGCACGAACCACGCCTGCAGCAGCGGATTGTTGGCCGCGAGCGCGAAGAACGGCAGGCCGATCGACACCGCGAACAGGCCGAGCAGCCAGAACGCATAGCCGCTCGACGGCGGCGTGCCCCAGCCGCTTGCGATCGACAGCGGCAGCATCAGCAACGCCGCGACCAATAGCGCCAGATGGATCGCAACCGGGACGGCGCGATTGCGGATCCTGCTGATGTAGTGCGCATAGGCGTAGCCGCCGAGCAGCAGCGACTGGAAGAACACCATCGCCACCGACCACACCGCGGGCGAGCCGCCGAGCCGTGGCAGCACCATCTTGGTGAACAGCGGCTGGACCGAGAACAGCAACAGCGCACTGGTGAAGATCGCCGCGGTGTAGACGATCAGGATCACCCGATTGCGCGCCTCGGAATTGTGAGCCGCGACGGGCGGCATCGACTCGGTCATACGGTCTCCAGCCTGGATGATCCGGCGATGCCGGCGCAGAAAATCGGACGTCGCGGCGGCGCGACGCGCCACCGCAGGCGGGGCCCGATGCGGCGCCGCCGCATCCGACCATCGCAGAACCGGACGCCGCCATCCACTCGGATCAGGCCACCGCGACGTTGTGCCGTGGCTACGGGGCGGCCTTGTGCCGGTCGCCGGGTCTTTGATATTCAATCCCTGATAACGGAGTGTGGACTCCGTGTGGCCGGCGCGGCGCAGGAGCCGCCGCCCGCCCCTCCTGGAACACCCATGTCCGATCCCGACGTGCTGATCATCGGCGCCGGTCACAACGGCCTCACCTGCGCCGCCTATCTGGCGCGGGCCGGGCTGAAGGTGAAGCTGGTCGAGCGCCGCAGCGTGGTCGGCGGCGCCGCGGTGACGCAGGAGTTTCATCCCGGCTTCCGCAATTCGGTCGCGGCCTACACCGTCAGCCTGCTCAACCCCAAGGTGATCGCCGACCTCGCGCTGGCCGAGCACGGGCTGCGCATCGTCGAGCGCCGGGCGCAGAATTTCCTGCCCGCCCCGAACGGCAAATACCTGCTGACCGGGGCGAAATACACCGCGAAATCGGTCGCGCATCTGAGCAAGCGCGACGCGGCGACGATCGACGGTTTCACTGCCGAGCTCGAGACCATTGCCGACGTGCTGCGGCATTTCGTGCTGCGCGCCCCGCCCAATCTCGTCGAGCGCTTCGGCGCGGGCGCGATCCGCGAAGGCTTGGCCGCGCTCGGCGCCGCCAACCGGCTGCGCGCGCTGACGCTGGAGCAGCAGCGGCTGCTGCTCGATCTGTTCACCTGCTCGGCGGGCGAGATGCTCGACGCGCGGTTCGAAAACGACCTGGTCAAGGCGCTGTTCGGCTTCGACGCCATCGTCGGCAATTACGCCAGCCCCTATGCGGCCGGCTCGGCTTACGTCATGCTGCACCACGCCTTCGGCGAGGTGAACGGCAAAAAGGGCGTCTGGGGCCACGCGATCGGCGGCATGGGCGCGATTTCGCAAGCGATGGCGGCCGCTGCCCGCGCCGCCGGCGCCGAAATCGAAACGAGCGCGGGGGTCCGCGAGGTGCTGGTCGAAAAGGGCCGCGTGGTCGGCGTCACCCTCGACGACGGCCGCATTGTGCGGGCGAAATACGTCGCCGCCAACGTCAATCCGAAGCTGCTCTACACCAGGCTGCTGCCGAAGGATGCGCTGCCGGTCGAGTTCCACCGGCGCATGCAGGCTTGGAAGAACGGCTCCGGCACCTTCCGGATGAACGTCGCTTTGTCCGGCCTGCCGTCGTTCAAGGCGCTGCCCGGAACCGGCGACCACCTCACCGCTGGCATGATCATAGCCCCCGGCCTCGACTACATGGACCGCGCCTGGAGCGACGCCCGCGCCCATGGCTGGAGCCGTGAGCCGGTGGTCGAGATGCTGATCCCCTCGACGCTGGACGACAGCCTCGCGCCGCCCGGCCGGCATGTCGCCAGCCTGTTCTGCCAGCACGTCGCGCCGCAATTGCCCGGCGGCGTGTCCTGGGACGACCGCCGCGACGAGGTCGCCGACCTGATGATCGCCACCGTCGACCGCTACGCCCCCGGCTTCGCCGCCAGCGTGCTCGGCCGCCAGATCCTGTCGCCGCTCGATCTCGAGCGCGACTTCGGCCTGCTCGGCGGCGACATCTTCCACGGCGCGCTCAGCCTGAACCAGCTCTTCTCCGCGAGGCCGATGCTCGGCCACGCCGACTATCGCGGCCCGCTGAAGGGCCTCTACCACTGCGGCAGCGGCGCCCACCCCGGCGGCGGCGTCACCGGCGCCCCCGGCCACAACGCCGCGGCGGCGATCCTCGCAGATCACCGCAGCCTGTTCACAAAGCGTGGATAAGACTGTGTGGAAGCCTGTGGACAGGCTGTGGAAAAGTGGCCGTTAAAGCTGTGCGCGAATCTGTTGAAGCACGGTGTGAATCGCGGGGAAAAGCTGTGGATGGGCTACCGCAAACGAGGCATCAATCCGCGCCTCCGGGACGGGACAGCTCGCGCCCTCACCCCTTCAGACACCGCCGCGCCTGATTGATCTGGGCCCAGGAATAGCCGTTCTTGACCGCCCAGGCGATCGACTTGGCTTTGCCGTGTTCGGCGACATGGTAGCGGATGGTAGCGCAATCGAGATTGGCCGCGGGCGGCGCGAAGGATTGCTGCTGCTGCAAGGACAGCGGCTGGTAGGACGGCTGCTGTTCCGCAACCGCTGCCGTCGTGCCGGCAAAGGAGCCGGCCAGGCACACCGCAACGACCGCGTAGATGCCGCCGCTGCGGGTCGACTTCGAAAATGAAACTACTTCGCCGGTATTGATCATTCGCCCTCATCGTTGGGTTGCGCTCTTGCCGAGCGCGGGAGGGGGCGCCGATGCTCAATGCAGCAGTCATGGACACGGGCACGTCATTGGCCCAGTCCGCACCACTCCTCCGGGGTTCTTAAAGCAGGAATCGTCAGGCCGATCCCCGCTCTGTGTCCCTTGGGACACAAATATGGCTTTTTGGTTACCAGCCGCATCTCAATTTACCACTCGAAAGTCCAATGGCCCCTCCCACGATACCGCAAGCGCCACCTTCAAGCCTGTGGGTAAGTCGTGGACAAACACCGGCTTTCGGGCGCAGAAGCTGTGGACATCGCGTTGAGACATTGCATCAACGGCGCCCGCCTCGCCAACCATCGGACCTGCCATGCCTGATCCCGCCCCCACCACCCGCGCCAGTTTCGTGATCGGCGACGAGGCCACCGCGCGCCGGGTCACCGACCTGCTCGGCGAGTGCTTCGACGAGGCCGAGATGGCGATCGCGGCGTTCGAGCGGCCGGACCGGAGCTGGGAGATCGCGCTGCATTTCGGCGAGCTGCCGAACCTCGACGGCATCCGCGATCTGGTCGCCCAGGCGGCCGGCGACGCCGCGGCGAAGGCGATGAGCGTCGAGACCATCGCGGCCAAGGACTGGGTGGCGGCGAGCCTCGAGGGGCTGGTGCCGGTGGCCGCCGGCCGCTTCATCGTCCATGGCCAGCACGATCGCGCCCGCATCCCGCCGAACAAGCTCGGCATCGAGATCGAGGCCGCGCTCGCCTTCGGCACCGGCCATCACGGCACCACCCGCGGCTGCCTGACGCTGCTCGATCTGGTGCTGCGCGCCGGCCCGCCGCGCAGCGTGCTCGACCTCGGCACCGGCACCGGCGTGCTGGCGATCGCCGCCGCCAAGGCGCTGCGCCAGCCGGTGCTGGCGACCGACATCGACCGGCAGTCGGTCGCGGTCGCCAGGGAGAACGCGCGGCTCAACGGCGTCGGCAATCTGGTTCACGCCGAATGGGCCACCGGCTTCGCCTCGCCGGCCTTTGCCGCCCATGCGCCGTTCGACCTGGTGCTGGCGAACATCCTCGCCAACCCGCTGCGCGCGCTGGCGCAGCCGATGTCCGAGCATCTGGCGCCGTCGGCGCTGGTGATCCTGTCCGGCCTGCTGCAGCCCCAGGCGCAAAGCGTGATCGCGGCCTATCGGGCGCGCGGCTGCGTGCTGCTGCGGCAGATCGTGATCGAGGGCTGGAGCAGCCTGCTGCTGGCAAAGACGTTCTGAGAACTACTTCCCGGGCGGCTTCGGGAAGCGGACATAGACGCCGTCCTTCGGCACCGCGCGCTTGCCGCGCGCCCCGGCCAGCCGATCCAGCATTTGAGTGATGACGCCGCGCTGCTTCTTGTCGGAGGGTTCGACATTCGCGCCTGGGTTCGGGTTCGGACGAACGGGCGCGGAAATCTTCTCGAACGAAAATGCAGGCATGTGTATCCCCTCATCGTTGAGTTGAGACACTCCCGGGTTTCTCCCGGACGCGTTATCAGAGTGCGTCGGCACTCGGGCCTGTTGCTTGCAGGCTCGATAAATCAAGCATAACTCGTGCCATAAGCAACGCTTTTCGCAGCACAATGTTTCGCCCAGCGATCGAGGAACAGGAATCGATGTTCGAAGCGCATTTCCAGACCTTCGAGGAGCCGGAAGGCGGCGTCGCCCTGACCGCGCGGCTCGCCGCATTCCGCGAAGAACTGGCGCGGAAGAAGCTCACCGGCTTCGTCGTTCCGCGCGCGGATCAGCAGCAAAACGAGTATGCGCCGGCCTCCGACGAGCGGCTGGCCTGGCTCACCGGCTTCACCGGCTCGGCCGGTCTGGCGGTGGTGCTGACCCACGAGGCGGCGGTGTTCGTCGACGGCCGCTACACGCTGCAGGCGGCCAAGCAGGTCGACACCAGGGCCTGGACGGTCGAGTCGCTGGTGGAACCGCCGCCGGAGCGCTGGCTGGAAGCGCATCTGAAAGACGGCGACCGCCTCGGATTTGATCCGTGGCTGCACACTTCTTCGGCAGTCGAGCGGATGCGGACCGCTTGCGCCAAGGCCGGCGCGGAGCTCGTCCCCGTCGACGGCAATCCGGTCGACGCGGTGTGGACCGAGCGCCCGGAGCCGCCGCTCGGCCAGGTCAGCATTCACGGGCTTGAATTTTCCGGCGAGAGCGAGAGCGCCAAGCTCGAGCGGATCCGCGGCGAGCTTGCGAAGCTCAAGGCCGACGCGCTGGTGCTGTCGGATTCGCACGCAGTGGCCTGGACCTTCAACATCCGCGGCGCCGACGTCTCGCACACGCCGCTGCCGCTGTCTTACGCGCTGGTGCCGCAAGACGGCCGGCCGACCATCTTCATCGACGCGCGCAAGCTGTCGAACTCGGCGCGCGACCACCTCGAACAGACCGCCCAGGTCGCCGAGCCCGCAGAGCTGGCGCCGGCGCTGCAGGCGCTCGCCCGCTCCGGCGCCGCGATCGCGCTCGACAGCGCCACCGCCGCCGACGCGCTGACGCGGCTGATCGATGAGGCCGGCGGCAAGCCGCTGCGCGGCGCCGATCCGGTGGCGCTGCTGAAGGCGGTGAAGAACGCGACCGAGATCGAAGGCACGAGGACCGCGCACCGCCGCGACGCCGTGGCGCTGGCGCGCTTCCTCGCCTTCATCGACCGCGAGGCGCCGAACGGATCGCTGACCGAGATCGACGCCGTCGAGGCGCTGGAGAGTTTCCGCCGCGACACCGGCGCGCTGAAGGACGTGTCGTTCCCGACCATCTCCGGCACCGGCCCGAACGGCGCGATCGTGCACTACCGCGTCACCCGCAAGAGCAACCGCCGCATCCAGCCGGGCGATCTGCTGCTGATCGATTCCGGCGCGCAGTATCAGGACGGCACCACCGACGTCACCCGCACGATTGCGATCGGCGAGCCGAGCGCCGAGATGCGCGACCGCTTCACAAGGGTGCTGCGCGGCCATATCGCAATCGCGCGTGCGGTGTTTCCCGACGGCGCCACCGGGGCACAGCTCGACACCCTCGCGCGGCAGTTCCTGTGGCAGGCCGGGCTCGATTTCGAGCACGGCACCGGCCACGGCGTCGGCAGCTATTTGTCGGTGCACGAGGGCCCGGCGCGGATCTCCAAGCTCGGCACCACGCCGCTGAAGCGCGGCATGATCCTGTCCAACGAGCCCGGCTACTACAAGACCGACGGCTTCGGCATCCGGATCGAGAATCTCGAACTGGTGGTGGAGAAGACGATCGACGGCGCCGAGAAGCCGATGAACGGCTTCGAGACGCTGACGCTGGCGCCGATCGACCGAAGGCTGATCGACCTCGACATGCTGAGCCGCAAGGAACTGGCCTGGCTCGACGCCTACCACGCCCGCGTCCGCGCTGAAGTCCGCCCGCATCTCGACGGCCCGACCCAAGCCTGGCTCGACGCGGCGACGGCCCCGCTGGAGCGCTGATCGCCGCAATGGTCGCCGTCATTCCGGGATGCGCGCCTGCCGGCGCGCAGACCCGGAATCCAGAGGTTGTTGCGAAGAGAGATTCCGGGTTCGCGCTTCGCGCGCCCCGGAATGACGAACGAGAGGACGGTGCGCGCATCCCGGAATGACTGCCTGTGTCGGAGGTCGCCCCGCCCCTCCCCGCATAGCCTCATGCCGAAAACGGTCTGTGAACGATCCTGCGGCACGCTACAGTCTTCTCACACCGCACATCGATTTGCTGACCGGTCGGAACCGCCCCCGCATGCACGGCAAGACCGGCAGAACCTTCGCGATCGACCCCGGCCGGATCGACCGGCCGCCGTCGAAGCTGCTGCTGTTGCTGCTGGTGCTGATGAACGGCGCGGCGCCGATCGCGCTCTACATCTTCGTGCCGGCGCTGCCGGTGCTCGCCGGCGATTTCGGCAGCGACATCTCGGTCGCGCAGATGACGGTATCGCTCTACATGGTCGGGCTGGCGTGCTCGCAGTTGATCATGGGGCCGCTGTCGGACCGGTTCGGCCGCCGCCCGGTGCTGCTCGGCGGCTTGACGCTGATGGTCGCCGCCAGCGTCGGCTGCATCTTCGCCGAGACCCTGCCGCAACTGATCGCCGCGCGGTTCCTGCAGGCGCTCGGCGGCGCTTCCGGCATGGTGATCAGCCGCGCCGTCATCCGCGATCTCTACAGCCGCGACCGCGTCGGCGGCATGCTCAGCCTCGTGATCGCCGTGATGATGATCGCGCAGATGCTGAGCCCGCTGTTCGGCGGCGTGATCGAAACCGCGCTCGGCTGGCGCGCGATCTTCTACGTCGTCACCGCGGGGGCGATCGTCGTCACCGCGACGGTCGCACTGGCGCTGCCGGAGACCCGCCGCCGCCACGGCCCCGCCGCGCCGGGCGGCTTCCGCGGCGACGTCGGCGGCCTGTTCCGGAGCCGCGCCTTCATCGGCTACGTGCTGTGCCAGGTGCTGGCCTCCGCGATCATCTTCACCTTCGCCGGCGGCGGGCCTTACGTCGTGGTGACGCAGATGGGCCGCAGCTCGGCCGAATACGGCGCGTGGTTCGCGAGCTCCGGCTTCGCCTATCTGATCGGCAATTTGTTCTGCGTGCGGTTCTCGCCGCGCTACTCGCTCGACAAGCTGATCTGGTTCGGGCTGGCGATGCAGATCGGCGGCGCGGCGCTGAACCTGCTGTGGGGCGTGCTCGGCTGGAATCAGGTGCCGAGCTGGCTGTTCCTCACCCACATGATCATCATGTTCGGCAATGCCAGCGTGATGGCCAACGCCACCGCCGGCGCGATCAGCATAAGGCCGCAGGCGGCCGGCACCGCGTCCGGGCTGATGGGCTTCACCCAATTCGGGATCGGCTCGCTGTGCTCGCAATTCGGCGCGTATCTCGGCGGCCATTTCGCCACGCCGCTGCCGCTCAACATCGCCGTCGCTGCCCTCGCGCTGGCCTGCGCCGCCTCGATGATCTTCCTGGTCCCGCGCAGCAATCTGGTTCCGACGGAGGAGCTGATCGAGAAGGCCGAAGGCGAAGAACCGCCGGTGATGTGAGGGGTGGCTGCCGCTCAGCCACAAGCACACCGCACCAAGCACAGCACCGTCATCCTGAGGTGTGCGCCCTCTTCGGCGCGCCTCGAAGGATGCGGCGACGGGTCGTATGCGCGGCCCATCCTTCGAGGCCGCCGCAAGAGCGGCGGCTCCTCAGGATGACGTCCGGACTGGTGGGACGCCCGCCTCTCCCCGAGTCATTCCGGGGCGCTCACGAAGTGAGCGAACCCGGAATCTCGATCGGCAGAACACCTCGGGATTCCGGGTTCGCGAGCTGCGCTCGCGCCCCGGAATGACGCGTCAAGAGGTCAGCGCCAGCCACTCGTCCTCGGTCAGCACCGCGACGCCGAGGTCTTTTGCCTTGGTCAGCTTCGAGCCGGCGTCCTCGCCGGCGACGACGTAGTCGGTCTTCTTCGACACCGAGCCGGCGACCTTGGCGCCGAGCCGCTCCGCCGCCGCCTTGGCCTCGTCGCGGGTGAATTTCGTCAGCGATCCGGTGAACACCACGGTCTTGCCGGCGACGGCGGTGTCGCGCCGCGCCTGCTCGGCCGGCAGCACCTCTTTCAACTCCGCGAGCAGCGCACCCAGCGCCGCGACGTTGCGCGGCTCGGCGAAGAATTCGACCACCGCCGCCGCGACGACGTCGCCGATCCCGGCGATGTTGTCGAGGTCCTGATACGCCTCCGATGTGTTGCCCTCATCGGTCTGCCCTTCCGCCGCGGAGCGCATCGCCGCAAGGAAGGCATCCAGCGTGCCGTAGTGCCGCGCCAGCAGCTTGGCGTTGCCTTCGCCGACATGGCGGATGCCGAGCGCGAAGATCAGCCGGTGCAGTTCGATGGTGCGCCGCGCGTCGATCGCCGCGAACAGATTGCGCACCGAGGTTTCGCCATAGCCTTCGAGCAATTCGAGCTTCAGCTCGACGTTGCGCTTCTGCAGCGTGAAGATGTCGGCCGGCTCCTGCACCCAGCCCCTCTCGTGAAACAGCACGATCTGCTTTTCGCCGAGCCCGTCGATGTCGAAGGCCAGCCGCGAGACGAAATGCTTCAGCCGCTCCACCGCCTGCGCCGGGCAGATCAGCGCGCCGGTGCAGCGCCACACCGCCTCGCCCTCCTCGCGCACGGCGTGACTGCCGCATGCCGGGCATTTGTGCGGGAACTGATAGGGCGCAGCGTCGGCCGGCCGCTTGTCGAGCACGACGCTGACGATCTGCGGAATCACGTCGCCGGCACGCTGCACCACGACGGTGTCGCCCTCGCGGATATCGACGCCGTCGCGCAGCGGCGAGCCGTCATTGCCGAGGCCACGGATGTAGTCCTCGTTGTGCAGCGTCGCATTCTGCACCACGACGCCGCCGACCGTCACCGGCTGGAGCCGCGCCACCGGCGTCATCGCGCCGGTGCGGCCGACCTGGATGTCGATGGTCTCCAGCACGGTCGTCGCCTGCTCGGCGGCGAATTTATGCGCGATCGCCCAGCGCGGGCTGCGCGAGACGAAACCGAGGCGTTCCTGATAGTCGAGCCGGTCGACCTTGTAGACCACGCCGTCGATGTCGTAGGGCAGCGACGCGCGCTGCTCGCCGATCCGGCGATAGAACGCGAGCGCATCGGCGACGCTGGTACACAGCGTGATCTCGGGATTGACGACGAAGCCCGCCTGCTTCAGCCACGCCAGCATCTTGAACTGCGTCGCCTCCTCCATCGGATAGTCGCTCATCTCGCCCCAGGCATAGGCGAAGAATTTCAGCGGCCGCGACGCCGTGACCGCGACGTCCTTCTGCCGCAACGAGCCGGCGGCGGAATTGCGCGGATTGGCGAACACGGTGTCGCCGGCCTCTTCCTGCCGCTTGTTGAGCGCGAGGAAATCCTGCTTGAGCATATAGACCTCGCCGCGCAGCTCGCAGGCGGCGGGGATTGTCTTAGCCTTCAGCGTCGTCGGAATGTCCGCGATGGTGCGGACATTGGCGGTGACGTCCTCACCGGTGAAGCCGTCACCGCGCGTCGCCGCGCGCACCAGTTCGCCGCGCTCGTAGCGCAGCGACAGCGACAGCCCGTCGATCTTCGGCTCGGCGACGATCGCCGGCACGTCATCGAGCCGCAGGAAGCGCTGCACACGCTCGACGAATTCAGTCACCTCGTCGTCGGCGAACGCATTGCCGAGCGACAGCATCGGCACCGCGTGCTGCACCTTGGCGAAACCGCGGGCCGGCGCGGCCCCGACGGTCTGCGTCGGCGACGAATCGCTGACCAGCTCGGGAAATTTCTGCTCGATCGCCTCGAGCCTGCGCCGCAGCGCATCGTACTCCGCGTCCGAAATTTTCGGCGCGTCGTGCTGGTAGTACGCGCTGTTGTGCCGCTCGATCTCGAGCCGCAACCGCATCGCCTCCACCTTGGCTTTCGCTTTGGTGAGGGTGGCGACGTCGGGGGCGGTGGTTTTTGTCTTGGCCATCATTTGTCGACACTTTAGATTCCGGGTTCGCGAGCTCACGCTCGCGGTAGTGCCTCGAACCACGGGATTCCGGGTTCGGTCGCTTTGCGACCGCCCCGGAATGACGGTGTTCGGGACGAGACCTATCCGCGAGTCATTCCGGGGCGCTTGCGCAGCAAGCGAACCCGGAATCTCGCCGCGAGCGAGAGCATCGATGGCCTATTATGTCTATCTCCTCGCCAGTCGGAAAGACGGTCCGCTGTATCTCGGCGTGACCAACGACCTCGTCCGTCGGGTGTACGAGCATCGGACCAAAGCCGTGCCGGGTTTCACGTCGAAATACAACATCGCCAGACTGGTGTGGTTCGAAATCCACGACGACCCGATCTCCGCGATCACGCGGGAGAAGGAGATCAAGAAATGGCGGCGGGCGTGGAAGGTGGCGTTGATCGCGCGCGACAATCCGGGGTGGGAGGATTTGTTCGACACCATCGTTCAATGATCGGCGTCGGGGTGCCCTGAATCGCGGGATTCCGGGTTCGCTCGCTTCGCGAGCGCCCCGGAATGACGGTGTGTGTGGCACCCACCTCTCAACGAGTCATTCCGGGGCGACCGCCGCGTAGCGGCGGGCGAACCCGGAATCTCGGCCGCAGAAGCTGGGCGGCGCTTCGTTCTCACCCCGCCGCCTTGATCAGCCGATCCGCCGCCGCGCGTGCCTCGGCGGTGATCTCCGCGCCGGCGAGCATCCTGGCGATTTCTTCGCGGCGGTGGTCCTGTTCCAGGGCGCTGACGCGGGTGGCGACGCGTTTGCCTTTGTCGAGGGCGGCTTTGGAGATCAAGAGATGCTGGTCGGCGCGGGCGGCGACCTGCGGGGCGTGGGTCACGGCCATCACCTGCACCTTGGTGGCGAGCCGCGCCAGGCGTCCGCCGATCGCGTCGGCGACCGCGCCGCCGACCCCGGTGTCGATCTCGTCGAACACCAGCGTCGGCGCCGAGCCCTTGTCCGACAGCACCACTTTCAGCGCCAGCAGGAACCGCGACAGCTCGCCGCCGGAGGCGACCTTCATCATCGGCCCGGGCCGCGTGCCGGGGTTGGTCTGCACCCAGAATTCGACGCGGTCGATGCCCTGCGGTCCCGGCGCCGCGGCGTCGGCCTCGACCTGGGTCATGAATTTGGCGCGCTCCAGCTTCAGCGGCGCGAGTTCGCCGTTGACCGCCTTGTTGAGCTTGTCGGCGGCCTTGCTACGCGATGCGGAGAGCTTCGCCGCGGCGGCGCTGTAACGGCCATCGGCCTCGCCGGCGGCCTTCTCCAGGGCCACCAGCCGATCGGCGCCGGCGTCGATCAGCGCCACGTCGGCGGCGTATTGCGCGGCGAGCGCTGCGAGCCCGTCGACCGGCGTCGAATACTTCCGCGCAGCCGCGCGTAAGGCAAACAGCCGCTCCTCGATCCGCTCCAGTTCGAGCGGGTCGAAATCGGCGGCGGCGAGCGCGGCATTGAGATGCTGGTCGGCTTCCTCCAGCGCGTTGATGGCGGCGTCGATCGCCCGCACCGCCGGCTCGACGAGCTGCGGCGCGCTTCCGGCGCGGCGCTCCAGCCGGCGCACCGCGGCGGCGAGCGCGGCCACCGGCGAATGATGGCCGCCGACCGCCTCCTGCGCCTCACGCAGATCGGAGGCGATCTTCTCGCCCTGCATCATCCCGGTGCGGCGCTCGGCCAGCGACGTCTCTTCGCCGTCCTGCGGCGCCAGCTTCTTCAATTCGTCGGAAGCGTGGCGCAGATAGTCGGCCTCGCGCGCGGCGCGCTCCATGCCGGCGCGGTGGGCGTCGAGCGCGGCGCGGGCGCTACGCCGGCCCTCCCACAGCGTCTCCAGCGCGGTAACGTCCTTCTCCAGCCCGGCGAAGGCGTCGAGCAGCCGGCGATGGGTGGCGGCGTCGACCAGCGCGCGCTCGTCGTGCTGGCCGTGGATCTCGACCAGCGTCGCGCCGACCGATTTCAGGGTCTGCACGCTGACCGACTGGTCGTTGATGAAAGCGCGGGTGCGGCCGTCGGCGAGTTGAACCCGGCGCAGAATCAGTTCGCCGGAATTCTCGACATCGCGGTCGTCGAGGCCGTTGGCGGAGAGGATCGCGAAGGCGGGATGGCCGTTGGCCAGGTCGAAGGTCGCGGTCACCTGGCCGTGCTCGGCGCCGTGGCGGACCAGCGCGGCATCGCCGCGGCCGCCCAGCGCCAGCGCAAAGGCATCGAGCAGGATCGATTTGCCCGCCCCGGTCTCGCCGGTAAGCACGGCGAGGCCTCGGGAGAACTCGATATCGAGCCGCTCGATCAACACGATATCGCGGATCGACAGGCGCGAAAGCATGCGAGAAAAGTCCTATCCGAGACCGAGCTTCTTGAAGGACTTGCTGATCCAGGAGCCCTTGTTCTCGGTCGGTTCGAGTCCGCCGGACTTTACAAGATTATAAGCGTCTTTGTACCAGCGGCTGTCAGGAAAGTTGTGGCCAAGCACGGCGGCGGCGGTCTGCGCCTCGCCGACGATGCCGATCGCCATATAGGCCTCGGTCAGGCGCGCCAGCGCTTCCTCGACATGGCGGGTGGTCTGATAGCGCGTCACCACGGTCTTGAAGCGGTTGATCGCCGCGGCGTAATCGCGCTTCTCCATGTAATAGCGGCCGACGTCCATCTCCTTGCCGGCGAGCTGGTCGCGGGCGCCTTCCAGCTTCTGCTTGGCCTGGTTGGCGTATTCGGAGGTCGGATATTTGCGGATGACCTCCTCCAGCGCCGCGATCGCCTTCTCGGTGCGGCCCTGGTCGCGGGAGATGTCGGGGATCTGGTCGTAATGCGACGCCGCGATCAGATACTGCGCATAGGCCGCGTCCGGGCTGCCCGGGTGCAGCGTGACATAGCGCGTGGCGGCGCCGATGCAGCTATCGTAATCGCCGGCCTGATAGAACGAATAGGCCGACATCAGCAGCGATTTGCGCGCCCAGTCGGAATAAGGATGCTGGCGGTCGACTTCCTCGAACTTCTTCGACGCCGCCTTCGGGTCCTTCTCCTTGTTCATCAGGTACAAGCCCTCATTGTAGAGCTTGTCCGCCGGCTCGTCGTTGAACTTGTCTTCGTCCTTGGCCAGGAACTTGTCCCAGATCGCGCCGGTGCCGCAGCCGCCGAGCGGCAGCGCGAGCATCAACAGGCTGGCGACCAAGGGAAGGCTGCGCCAAAACCGATCGCTTCCGCGCAAGACCAGCCTGTTTCGCAGTCCGAGCCGCTGTGCCGACATCAATTCCAACCTGACATACTGGAGAACGGTGCGCCCCGGCATCCGATCGGGCCGCAATGGCGGAAACCACCGACCTGCCCCGAAGCATGGAGTCGACCTCCGGCTGTGTAGCCGAAAAAGGTTACGGGACCAACCGGGTACGCAGGCATTTCGCCGGGAATAAGGCGATCGGACGGCGGCGGCCGGCGGACACCAGCGGCCGGCCACCGGGGATGACATTGCAACGTTGGAGATGCAGCGCGAGCAGCCTCACGCCGTCGCCGGCAGGATCCGCCGGATCAGGACATATCCGGGCCGAACGCCGGGGCCACCATGCCGCCGGCCAGGCGGGTGACGGCTTCGGCGTGTCCCCGGACCGCGCGGCGCGCCGGCTCGGCTTCGATCACGCGGAAATTGGTGCGATCGGCCAGCAGCGCGGTCAGCACCGAATGGTTGAGCTTGTGGCCGCCCCGCATCGAGCGATAGGCGCCCAGGATCGGCAGGCCGGCCAGCGCCAGATCGCCGATCGCGTCGAGCAGCTTGTGGCGGGCGCATTCATCGGCGTAGCGCAGGCCTTCGGCATTGAGCAGCCGCTCGTCGTCGAACACCACCGAATTCTCGAACGACGCGCCGAGCGCATAACCCATTTCCCACAGCCGGGCGACGTCGCTCATGCAGCCGAAGGTGCGGGCGCGGGCGATTTCACGGCGAAAGGCTTCGGGTTCGACGCCGAGCGTATAATTCTGCTGGCCGATCACCGGATTGGCGAAGTCGATCTCGACCTCGACGCGGAAACCGCCGGTATAGGGGCGAAGTTCGCCGAACGACTCGCCATGCGAGACGCGGACCGGCTTGAGAACCTGGATGAAGCGGCGCGGCGCCGACTGCTCGCGGACGCCGGCCTGGTCGATCGCGGCGACGAACGGGGCGGCGCTGCCGTCCATGATCGGAACTTCGGGGCCGTCGACTTCGATCGTGGCATTGTCGATGCCCATGCCGCGCAGCGCGGCGAGAACGTGCTCGGCGGTCGAAACCAGCGGGCCGTCGCTGTCGCCCAGTACCGTCGCCAGTTCGGTGGCGACCACCGATTTGGCGTTGGCCTGGATTTCGCGATCGCCGCCGTCGAGACCGGTGCGGACAAAAATATAACCCGCGTCGATGGATGCGGGCCCAATGGTGAGGCTGGCCGGACGACCGGAATGGACACCTACGCCTGTGACCGTGGCTTGCGATCGCAGCGTTGTCTGCCGGCTGAATTTCATGCGTTATTGCCCACCAATGACCACCTGTCAGTCGGTACCGGACGATGCGTCCGGGCGACTCGACCGTGTGTCCCCAAGTCCCGAGAAACCATAGCACTGCCTCAAAGAGCGCCAACTCACGCTTTTTTACGGATTGTTACCCCAACTCCGCCGCATTACCGCCGCCGCCTCCTCGAATTCGGACTCAATCGTGGCGAAGCCGCACTGGGTCCCGAACGCGGGATTTCATTTTTCATAACTTAAATCAAAGACTTGCTTGAAAATTGCGGACTTCGCACCGCACAAAACAATGACCCCGGAAGTTGCCTTCCGGGGTCATGTCATCGTCAGAAATGAGGCATCGGATCAGTTCGCCTGCCGCCGCAGGAAGGCGGGGATATCGAGATGGTCGTCGCCCTGTGGCGGTTGGGCAACAGGCGCCGGACGACCATGGACGTCGAGACCCTGCGGCGCCGGACGCTTGGCGTATTCCGAGACCGGATCATGGGCCGCCATCTGGTCGGCGATGCTGCGCTGCGGACGGCGCTCCGGCAGCGACGGCATCTGCGGCATGGCGGGCGCGGCAGCGCTCCGGACCGGAGCGGCCGGCTCGGATTCATCTTCGCGACGGCTGAGGCCATTGGCAAGACGCTGCAGCAGCGACAGCCGGGTCTTCTGCGGCTCGTCGTCGAACTCGCTGCGGGCGGCCTGACGGATCTCGTTCTGGGCGGGAACCGGCAGTTCGTCGAACCGCGGCATCCGCGGCGCGCGCAAGGCGGCGCGGTCGGGTTGCTGCGGGATGAAGGCGTCCGGGGTTTCCGGCTCCTCGTTCACCGCGCGGGCCGGCTCGACGTCGGGGAACAGCGACGGCTTCTGCGGGATCGGACGGACCGTGACGTCGCCATAGGACGCGGACTGGACCGGCGCCTGAGCGACCTCCTGAGCCGGCATCTGCTCGTTGCTGACGGCGGCGGCGATCGCGGCGAGCGCGGCGCGCTCGACATTGGCGGCGCGCGCCACCGGCGCGGCGGCGGACGGAGCCGGCGCAGCAGCAGCCTGCGCCGCGCGGGCGGCGGCGGCTTCGGCGATGCGCAGATTGTCGGCGCGCAGCTTGGCAGTCAGTTCAGCCAGACGGCTGTCAGCCGGCGCAGCATTGGAAGCCGCGCCGGCCGCGGCTGCGTTCCGCGACAACTGCGCCTGCTCGATGCCGGTCGCCACGACCGAGACCCGGATGATGCCGTCGAGGCTCTCGTCGAAGGTGGCGCCGACGATGATGTTGGCGTCCTGGTCGACTTCTTCGCGAATACGAGTCGCGGCTTCGTCGACTTCGAACAGCGTCAAATCCTTGCCGCCGGTGATCGAGATCAGGAGGCCGCGGGCGCCCTTCATCGAGGAATCGTCGATCAGCGGGTTGGCGATCGCGGCTTCGGCGGCGGTCAGCGCGCGCTTCTCGCCGGAGGCTTCGCCGGTGCCCATCATCGCCTTGCCCATCTCGCGCATCACGGCGCGGACGTCGGCGAAGTCGAGGTTGATCAGCCCTTCCTTGACCATCAGGTCGGTGATGCAGGCGACGCCCGAATACAGCACCTGGTCGGCCATCGCGAAGGCGTCGGCGAAGGTGGTCTTCTCGTTGGCGACGCGGAACAGATTCTGGTTCGGGATGATCAGAAGGGTGTCGACCACCTTGTGCAGATCGGCGATGCCGGTCTCGGCGGTCCGCATCCGGCGCGCGCCTTCGAAGTGGAAAGGCTTGGTGACGACGCCGACGGTGAGGATGCCCATCTCGCGGGCCGCCTTGGCGATCACCGGGGCCGCGCCGGTGCCGGTGCCGCCGCCCATGCCGGCGGTGACGAACACCATGTTGGCGCCGGTGAGATGATCGCGAATCTCGTCAATGACTTCCTGCGCTGCAGCGGAGCCGACGTCGGGCTGCGAGCCGGCGCCGAGGCCCTGCGTCACCTGGGTGCCCATCTGAATCAGCCGCTGCGCTTTCGACATCGTCAGCGCCTGCGCGTCGGTGTTGGCGACGACGAAATCGACGCCGTCGAGCCCGGCGGTGATCATGTTGTTGACCGCGTTGCCGCCGGCGCCGCCGACGCCGAACACGGTGATCCGGGGCCGCAGCTCGCGAATGTCAGGAACGTTGAGATTGATGGTCATGAGTTGCCTCTCGATTACGCGCGCGTTGGTTCGTGAAGTCCCGGGCGATCGGCCTGGACAATTTGTGAAAGCGGAAGGGGGCGGAAAAGAGTCATCAGAAGCCCTCGCGCAGCCAGCGGCCGACCTTGCCGAAGTAACCGGCGTGATCGGCGGTCCGGACCTGTCGGGAATGCCTGGGCTCGATGTGTTCGAGGTGGGCGTATTGCGGATACACCAGCAGCCCGGTGGGAACGGCGAAGGATGCGCTCTTGGCCTCGGTGGGAAGCCGGCCGAAGCCGAGCGGACGGCCGACCCGCACCGGGCGGCCGAGAATGCGCGTGGCGAGTTCGGGAATGCCGGTGAGCTGCGACGCGCCGCCGCTCAGCACCACGCGCGCGCGCGGCTCGGCAGCAAACGGCGAATCCGCCAGCCGGTCCCTGACCATCTCAAAAATCTCCTCGGCGCGATGCCGGATGATGTTCGCGATCGTCGCGCGGGAGATCACTTGCGGAGTATCCCGCTCATTGTCCCCGGCGGCAGGGATCGACATCAGCTCGCGCGCATCAGAACCGCCAGTTAGCACCGTGCCATATAACGTCTTGATTCGCTCGGCATCCGCAATGCACGCGCCTAATCCACGCGCGAGATCCATCGTGATGTGGTGCCCGCCGAGCGCAAATCCGGCGGCGTGGACGAAACGGCCGGCCGAGTAGATCGCCATCGTCGTCGTCCCCGCCCCCATCTCGATCAGCGCGGCGCCGATATCGGCTTCGTCGTCGGTCAGCACCGACAGGCCTGCGACATAAGGACTCGCCGCCATCGCCTCGACCTCGAGATGGCAGCGCTCGACCGCGAGCATCAGGTTCTTGGCGACGGTGGCGTCGGCGGTGACCACGTTCATGTCGACGCCGAACTGACGCGCGACCATGCCGCGCGGATCGCGGATGCCCTTGACGCCGTCGAGCGTGTAGCCGACCGGCAGCGCGTGCAGCACGGCGCGGCCGGGCGCGGTGGCGTGGTGCATGCCGGTGGACGTGACGCGGGCGACGTCGTCGGGCGTGACCGCGCCGCCCCTGATATCGGCGGCGGCTTCGATCAGTTGGCCCTGCAGCCGGCCGGCCGACACCGACAGCAGCACCGACTCGACCCGCACCTTGGCCATCCGCTCGGCGAGCGCGACGGCGTGGCGGATCGACTTCTCGCATTCGACCATGTCGACCACGGCGCCGGCCTTGACGCCGCGCGACTGGATCTGGCTGAAGCCGACCAGTTCGACGGCGTGGCTGCGGCCGCGCAGCGCGTCCTTCGGCGGGCACGGCTTGAGCCGCGCGATCATGCAGGCGATCTTGCTGGTGCCGATGTCGAGCGACGCCACCATCGCGGTCCGATGCGGCGGCATCGGACGGGTCTTCGGCGTCTGGGTGCGATCGAAGCCGGTCACGCGTCACCCGCCTTCTTCTTCGACTTCTTGTCCTTGCTGAACTGCTCCTCGCGCGCCTTCGCGGCGTTGTCCGACAGCCGCACGGTCAGGCGATCGGGCAGCCGCATGTCGATCGCGGTGATGTCGCGCGAGAACAATTTGTCGTCCTGATCGAGCTTGGTCAGCATCGCCAGCGAATTGCCGACGTCCTGCTCCGGCAGCCGGATCACCAGGCCGCTGCTCAGCCAGACATTCCAGCGCCGCTCGCCGACCAGCGCGACCGCGCGGGTCTGCGACTGCACCTGCGGATAGCGCGCCAGCAGCGCGAGGAAATCCTTGGCGCGTTCGCCGGCACCCTTCCCGACCACCAGCGGCAGCGACAGGAAGCGGCGCGCCACATACGGCTCCAACACGGCGCCGTCCTCGGCGATCACCGAGGTGCGGCCGTCGAGTTGCCAGCGCGCGAAGGCGGTTCGCTCGACGATGTCGATCTGCAATTCGCTCGGATAGAACTTCAGAACCGTGGCGTCGGCGATCCACGGGTTTGCCTTGAGTTTGTCACGCACCGCCGCGGCGTCGAGGAACAGCAGCGAGGAGCGTCCGGTGACGCCGCCGATCGCCAGAATTTCGTCCTGCGTCAATTGCTTACGGCCGCTGATCGCGACCTGTTCGATGCGGAAGCCGGCGATATTGGCGACCGCATTCCGGGCGTCGTCCAACCCATGAACGAATTCATCGACATGCCCGCCCTTGACGATGCCGAGGCCGGCGCTGCCGAGCAGGATCAGCGCGGTGGCGACGACGCCGATCCGGCGCGGCGTGTACTTCTCCAGCACGGCGATAATGCCGCGCTCGGGTTCGGGCCGGGCCAGCCGCCTGGTCGGGAGCGGCTGCGGCTGCGGCCTTTTTCGGCGGGCCATCCGATGGCGCAGCAGCGCGACGGCCGCGACGGCGACCGCTTTCAGATCAGACTGAATCCCCGACAGTCGCGACGACTTTTCGAGGCGCCCTCCACCATGCATTGCTTGCGCTCATACTCGTTGTGCCCGCAACCAACCGGGCTCAGGCGCAAGTGACGGATCGAGGCTGCACGGGATCGCGCGCGGAGAATCCGCCCGGTCACGCCGCAGCAGCCAGCGTCAGAATGCGCGGCCAGCGTTAACCTTCGGCTCTCCTGGTAAACAAAAAGTAAAGGCGCCCGGTTCAGGCCCGGAATTGTTGCGTTTCCTGAGGGATTTGCGCGCATGAGCGGCATTTTTGCAGCGCCGAATCCGGGAACTCGACGAAAGTCGTTAACCCCGGACGTGGCGTTCCGCGAGCGCGATCTGGCCGTGCAGGAAATCGACGAAGGCGATCCCCTGCGCCTGCAGCGCCTTGGGATAGAGCGACGCCTTGGTCAGGCCGGGCAGCGTGTTGGTCTCCAGAAAGATCGGCCCGTCGGCGGCGACGATGAAGTCGGATCGCGAATAGCCGCGGCAGCCCATCACCCGGTGCGCCTTCACGGCATCCTCCATGATCGTCGCCGAGATCTCCGGCGCGAACCGGCCGGGGCAGATCTCCTGGGTCGATTTGGCGAGATATTTCGCGGTGTAGTCGAAGCCGCCGTCGGCCGGCACGATCTCGATCGGCGGCAGCGCCAGCAGCGAGCCGTCGGCCCGCTCCAGCACGCCGCAGGTCGCCTCGATGCCGGAGACGAACGGCTCGATCAGATAGTCTTCTGTTCGAGCTGCATTGCGCACCGCGACCAGGTCCTGCTTCGCATTGATGAAGAACAGGCCGTAGCTCGACCCGTCCCGCGCCGGCTTGGCGATCAGCCGGCCGTGGGCGGCCAGCGCCGCCTCGGCGTCCGCGAGCGCGATGCCGGCCGGCGCCCGCACGCCGGCGATCGCGGCGAAGCGCTTCGCCGCCACCTTGTCGAAGGCGAGATGCGACGCCGCTGCGCCCGAGCCGGTGAACGGCACGCCGCGCAATTCGCACATCGCCTGCAACTCGCCGTTTTCGGCAACGCCGCCGTGCAGACCCAGCACCAGCAGCCGCTGCTCGGCCGCGGCGCGATCGAGCGCGCGCGCCAGCGGACCGATGTTCTCGCCGGCCGGCTGAAACGCTTCCTCGAACGGCCGCGCATGCACCAGCAGCGCCTCCGCGGTCACGGCATGGACGCTGTCGTCGTCGTTCCAGAACCACAATTCGGCGTCGGGCAGCGCGGCGTGCAGCGCCTGCGCCGAGGCGACCGACACCAGTCGCTCCTTGCTGGTGCCGCCGAAGAGAATCGTCTGTCGCATGAATTCGGTCCGCCGCGCGGGTCCCTGTTCGATCGAATGGTGCGTGAAACGGCACGGGCCGGCGCGGGCGCAATCTCCCCGATTTGGCTGATTCGGAGAAGCCGCGCTATCGCGCCCGCCGCAGGCAGACGAGGCCCCAGCCCAGCAGCGCGACGACCGCCGGCGTCACCAGCCCGATCACGCGCAGCGGCTCCCACAGCCCGCCTTCGGTCGCGACCATGCCCAGCCACATCACGCCGGCCCATGCGATCAGCAGCGGCACCACCCTGACCTCGCCGCTGCGCCGCCACGCATCGAACTGCACCACCGCCACCAGCGGCGCGACGAAGGCGACGTAATTCGGTTGCGACACCGACAGGATCACCGGCAGCCCGGCGCACAGGATGGCGCCGCCGATCAGCAGCGCTTCGGAGGGCGGCGGTTGCGGCCCCGTCAGGCGCCAGAACCGGCCGTGGCCGATCCACAGCAGCGCCGCCACGAACGCGGCGTTGAAGGCCATCTGTCCCGCGGTGGCGAAGGTCGGCAAGGTGTCGGCCACCGGCAGGCCGCCGGCGCCGATCCGCGCCAGCATCGCCCCGATGCTCAGCATGTCGTAGGAGGTGAAGGTGATTTCGGCGGCGATCTTGGCGTTCGGCACGCCGGTGAGAATGCCGCTGAGATGCTCCGTCCACATCGCGGTGTAGAGCTTCACCACTTCGGACGGGCCGAGGCACAGCATCGGCACCACGAACAGGAACACCAGGCTGAAGCCGGCCGTGGCCAGCACCGTTTTGACGTCCCGCCGCAGCAGCGGAAAGATCAGCAGCGCGATCGGGAACAGCTTGATGGTGAAGCCGATCGCCAGCGCGCACGCCGCCGCATAGATCCGGCCCTGCACATAGAGCACGAGAAACGCGACCATCGTCAGCAGCACCAGCGCGCTCGGCTGGCCGCGGCCGAAGCCGTCGCCGATGAACGGCAGCAGCGTCGCCAGCGGCCCGATCCGCAGCATCCACCAGCCATTCCAGTCGGCCTCCTGGAGCAGAGGCGGCGCGCCGCGTTCGAGCGCCCTCGCCCACCAGTCGATCGCGATCAGCACGGCGGCGGCGCTGAGCGCGTACCATACCGCGACCGACAGCGGCAGCGGCAGCGCCCAGGCCGGCTTGGGATAGCCGTCGAGCGGATAGGCGAACGGCCCCATCAGCAGCGCGAAGAACGGCGGGTAGTGATAGGTCCAGCCGTGATGATCGGCGACTTCATACAGGGGATAGCCTGTCCACACCGCCCAGCCTGCGCGGAAGAACACCTGAACGTCGCCGAACCCGTGCACCGCCGAGCGCTTCACCACGATCGGCAGATAGATGCAGAGCGCCAGCGCGACGGCGGCGATCAGCGCGATCTCGTACCAGTGCAATTGCCGCAGCCGCGGCGCGAATTGTCGTTGCAACGAGATCGCTCCAGTCGAGTCCTCGGCGTGATTGACACCCCGGCGAGGCGGAACCATGGCGAGTGAGTTGCTGGCCGTGTACGTCCGGGACGATAGCCCGACAGCAGGCCTGCCTTCGCGACGCTTGTAAAGGGGCCCAGTCCCTGCGCGCGGACGGCCGGTCACTCGGTGGACGGATACGGCAGAACCGGTCAAGGTTCGCGGCTCGAGGCATCGGACAAGCTCCCGATTCGGGAGCCACCGTGTCGCCGGGGACACAACGATCGACACTGCGGGAACCAGAATGATCAGGGCGTGGCTCGACCTTCCTACTTACGGCACTTTCGTCACGCTGGCGCTGTTGTACTACGGCGTCGCGCTGACGCTGGTCGCCCTGACCTGCGCCTCGCCGCTGCGCCGACCGGTCTCCAGGCTGAACGGGATCGTCGCGCCGTTCTTCTCCTCGGTTGCGGTGCTGTTCGGATTGCTCACCGGCTTCCTCGGCTACGACGTCACCGAGCGCAATCGCCAGGCGTCCCGGGCGGTGCAGGCCGAGGCCGGCGAACTGCAGAATCTGTATACGCTGAGCGTTGCCTCCGTTACCGACATGCGCGACATCCGCATCGCGCTGAAGGGCTATGCGGCGTCGGTTCTGCACGACGAATGGCCGGCCGCGCATGGCGAGAGCGCGGCGCGGACCAATGCGGCCTATGACACCCTGCTCGGCGAACTCAGCGAGCCGGCGATCAGTCGCGACGCCAGCGCCGCGGTCCACGTGGCGATGCTCAGCGCCGCGGTGCGGGTCGGCACCGCCCGCAACGCAAGGCTCAGCCTGTCGACCGACCGCACCAGCGACCTGAAATGGATCTCGGTGCTACTGCTCGGCGTGATCACGCAGGTGGCGCTGACGCTGGTACACCTCGACAAGCCGCGTGCGATGCTCGCGGCGCTGACGGTATTCGGCACCGGCGCGATCGTCGCGCTGGGCATGATCGCGCTGCAGGAGGATCCATTCGGCGGGGTGTTCCGGGTGTCGTCGAAGCCGATCGAGCGACTGCTGTCGCTGCCCGACACGGTGGCACCCCCGGTCGCGCCTGTATCACCTCCACCCGCGCCCGCCCCGCCGCCCGCTCCGAAATAATCGCTGCAGCCGTTCTATCTCCGATTCAATCAGCACTGGCGTGCAGGTATCCTCGCCGCATGCACAACCTCATGGTGAGGAGGCGCGAAGCGCCGTCTCGAACCATGCGCCGCCGGCACTGCGTCGCCCATCCTTCGAGACGCCCGGCTTCGCCGGGCTCCTCAGGATGAGGAGTCGGTGCATTTGGCGAGGGCCACACCGCTCAAAGGGCCATCGCTTCAATCAATCGATGAAACGCGCTAGCCGGCAGCCTCGGCGGCGACGCCGATCCGCTTGATCTCCCATTGCAGCTCGATGCCGGATTGCGCCTTGACGCGTTCGCGCACCGTGTCGCCGAGGGTTTCGATATCGGCCGCGGTGGCGTCGCCGGTATTGATCAGGAAGTTGCAGTGCATGTCCGACACCTGCGCGCCGCCGATGCGCAGGCCGCGGCAGCCGGCGGCGTCGATCAGTTTCCACGCGCTGTGGCCCGGCGGATTCTTGAAGGTCGAGCCGCCGGTCTTCTCGCGCACCGGCTGCGCCAGTTCGCGGTGCGCCTGCACTTCGTTCATCTTGGCGCGGATCGCGTCCGGTGATGCCGGCGTGCCGCGAAACCGGGCCGAGGTGAAGATCAGCGACGGGTCCGCGCCGCTGTGACGGTAGCTGAACTGCATCCCCGCGCTATCGATGATGTGGCGGCGGCCGGCGCGGTCGAGCGCGGTGGCGTCGATCAGCACGTCCTTGGTCTCGCGGCCATTGGCGCCGGCGTTCATCCGCAACGCGCCGCCGATCGTGCCGGGAATGCCGAAGTAGAATTCGAGCCCGCCGAGCTGCGCGGCAGCAGCCGACTCGGCGACGCGCTTGTCGAGCGCGGCGGCGCCGGCATGGACGATCTCGCCGTCGCTGCGCGCTTCGCCGAAGCCGCGCGGCGCCAGCCGGATCACGACGCCCGGCAGCCCGCCGTCGCGGACGATCAGATTGGAGCCGACGCCGATGCACAGCACCGGCACCTCCGCCGGCAGCAGCGACAGGAAGTAACCGAGATCGTCCTCGTCGGCGGGCGTGAACAGCACCTGCGCAGGACCCCCGACACGAAACCAGGTCAGCGGCGCCAGTGGCTCGTTGCCGAGCAGACGGCCGCGCAGCTCGGGCATCGCGGCTTTGAGGTCGGCGGCGAGAGCGGAAGACATCAGTACAGCCAAGAGCGATACTCCGGGCGTTGATCCTTCATGTCCTCGAACAGCCACACCATCCGGTCGACGAACCAGGTTTTCGCCAGCATGACAATGGTCATGCCGAGCGCGGTGACGGCGAGATCGAACACGATCAATCCCCAGGCGAGGAACGGCAGGCCCGCCATCGAAATGCCGGCGGCGACTCCGGGGACGATGCGATGCTGTGCCGGCACCTCGTCGCGCTGCAGCGCGACCCAGATCCGCTCGCCGAGCACGGCTTTCGACGCCCAATTGTCGGTCGACGCCGGCGGCGGAAACGCCCGCGGATTATAGGCGAGCCACGCGATCGTGAGGCCGATCGGCGCCAGCGCCCACCAGCCGAGCCACGCCCGGCTCCAGATCGCCGCGATCAGCACCGGGAACGCCGCGTAGCGCGTCCACACGCTCCAGGGATTGGCGTGCCGCTTCCAGGTCTCGTCGCTCAGGACAGCCATCGGTGCCTCCTCTCGCGTCAGCCGCCCAGCGCCTTCAACTCGCCCGGCAGCGCGTAGGCCCATTGGGTGATGTTGCCGGCGCCGAGGCAGACGACGTAGTCGCCGCTCTTGGCGACGCCCGCGACGACGCCCGCCAGCGATGCGGAATCCTGCAGCGGGATCACGTTGCGATGGCCGTGGGCGCGCAGGCCGAGCACGAAGTGATCGCGGTCGATGCCCTGGATCGGCGCCTCGCCGGCCGGATAGACGTCGGCGACGATCACGCTGTCGGCGTCGTTGAAGCAGGTGCAGAATTCCTCGAATAGCGACTGCAGCCGCGTGAAGCGATGCGGCTGCACCACGGCGATCACCTTGCCGTCCGTCGATTGCCGCGCCGCCTTCAGCACCGCGGCGATCTCGACCGGATGATGACCGTAATCGTCGATGATGGTGACGCCGTTCCACTCGCCGGTCTTGGTGAAGCGCCGCCGCACGCCGCCGAACGCGGCCAGCGCCTTGCGGATGGTGTCGTCGGACAGACCGAGCTCGTGCGCGACCGCGATCGCGGCGGTGGCGTTCAGCGCATTGTGCGGGCCCGGCATCGGCAGCATCAGATCGGCGATCTCATGCGCGGTGCCGGCCTTGCGATCGCGGAACGCGACCTTGAAGGTCGAGCCCGCACCCGAGGGTTTGAGGTCGAGCAACCGCGCATCGGCCTGCGGGTTCTCGCCATAGGTGATGATGCGGCGGTCCTCGATCTTGCCGACCAGCGTCTGCACCACCGGATGATCGATGCACATCACCGCGAAGCCGTAGAACGGCACGTTCTCCACGAAGTTGCGGAATGCATCCTGCACCGCGTCGAAGGTCTTGAAGTGATCGAGATGCTCGGGATCGACATTGGTGACGATCGCCACATCCGCCGGCAGCTTCAGGAAGGTGCCGTCGCTCTCGTCGGCCTCGACCACCATCCAGTCGCCGGCACCGAGCCGCGCATTGGTGCCGTAGGCGTTGATGATGCCGCCATTGATCACGGTCGGATCGAAATCGCCTGCGTCGAGCAAGGCGGCGACCATCGAGGTCGTCGTGGTCTTGCCGTGGGTGCCGGCGATCGCGACGCAGCTCTTCAGCCGCATCAGCTCGGCCAGCATCTCGGCGCGGCGCACCACCGGAATGCGCTGCGCCCGCGCCGCCAGCAGTTCCGGATTATCCCGCTTGATCGCCGTCGACACCACCAGCACGTCGGCGCCGGCGACGTTGTCGGCCTTGTGGCCGACGCTGATCGCGATCCCCTTCTCGCGCAGCCGGTTGACGTTGGCGCTCTCCGAGGCGTCGGAACCCTGTACCGTATAGCCGAGATTGCACAGCACCTCGGCGATGCCGCTCATGCCGATGCCGCCGATCCCGACGAAGTGGATGGGTCCGATCTCGCGCGGCAGTCTCATGGGGCGGGTTCCTGGATTCATCGTCCGATCGGACGGAAAGGCGCGGGCGGCCCGATTCGGGACGGCCAGCGTCCCCTTGGATGCCCCGCTTCCGCTCGCGCTGACAAGCGTAAATTGGGCTTGAAATCGCTTAAATCCGTGCCACCTGCGTCACCATATCGGCCAGCCGCTCCGCCGCATCGAGCCGGCCAACGGCGCGGGCGGCGGTGGCCATCGCGCTGAGCTTGTGCGGATCGGCGGCGAGCGCGGCGATTTCGGCGGCCAGCCGCTCCGGCGTGAAATCGCCCTGCGCGATCCGGATCGCGCCGCCGGCATCGGCGAGCACGCCGGCATTGGCGAACTGGTCCTGATCCAGCGCGCCGGGCAGCGGCACCAGGATCGACGGCCGGCCGATCGCGGCGAGTTCGGCGACGGTGCCGGCGCCCGAGCGCGACACCACGAGCTGGCTGGCGGCCAGCCGCGCCGGCAGGTCGGAGAAGAACGGCGCGAGTTCGCAAGTCAGCTTCAGCCGGTCGTAGACGGCGCGGACCCGCGCCATGTCCTCGTCGCGGACCTGCTGGGTCAGCACCATCCGCGCCAGCAACGCCGGATCGAGTTGCTCCAGCGCGCCCGGCACGATGTCGGCCATCACCCGGGCGCCCTGGCTGCCGCCGACGACGAGCAGGCGCAGCGCGCCTTCGTTCTCGAGCGGCGCGAACGGCACCGCGGCGGCGGCGAGGATCGCCGGGCGCATCGGCGTGCCGGTCGTGGTGGTCTTGGCGGACAGCGCCGGGTCGCGGTCGAGCACGCCGGGCAGCGAGGTCGCGATCGCGGTGACGCCCTTCGAGAGCAGCCGGTTGGCGCGGCCCATCACCGCATTGGAATCGTGGATCAACGTCGGAATCCGCAACGCCCGCGCCGCGAACAGCGGCGGCAGCGTCGGATAGCCGCCGAAGCCGACCACCGCGGCCGGTCTCAGCCGCAGCATCAGCGCGAGCGCCTTCGCGGTCCCGGCGCCGAGCATCAGCCCGGTGCGGCCCAGCGCCCACGGCGTCCTGCCGCGCACCGTTTCGCTCGGCACCACGTCGACCATGTCGGCGGAGAACAGCCCGCTGTAGCGCATCGCGCGGCTGTCGGTGACCAGCCGCACCCGCAGCCCGCGCTTCATCAGCACGACGCCCAGCGCCTCGGCGGGGAACAGATGCCCGCCGGTGCCGCCCGCCGCGAGAAGGATGAGAGGCGCGTCGCTCATGGCGTCACGCGTAGCCCGCCGCGGCGCCCATGGCATTGACCTCGGTCTTCGGCCGCTGCCGCGTCAGCGCCAGCATCATGCCGACCCCATAGGCCAGCGACACCATCGAGGAACCGCCATAGGAGATGAACGGCAGCGTCATGCCCTTGGCCGGGATCAGTTGCAGATTGACCGACATGTTGATCGCGGCCTGGATGCCGAACAGGATCGCCAGCCCGGACGCGGCGAAGCGCGCGAACAGATCGTCCGACTTGTAGGCCCGCGACAGCGTGCGCATCACGATGAAGGTGAACAGCGCCAGCAGCGCCAGACACAGAATGATGCCGAACTCCTCGCCGGCCACGGCGAACACGAAATCGGTGTGGCTGTCCGGCAGGCTACGCTTGGCGATGCCCTCGCCCGGCCCCAGCCCGAACCAACCGCCATTGCTGAACGCCTCGCTCGCCATGTCGACCTGGAAAGTATCGCCCGACGCCGGGTTCATGAACCGCTTGATGCGGCCGGCGACGTGCGGAACGAACAGATAGGCCGCGAACAGACCGCCTGCGGCGACGCCGGCCAGCCCGAACACCCAGACGATGCGCATTCCGGCGATGAAGAACAGCGCGCCCCACACCATCAGCACCAGCATGGTCTGGCCGAAATCCGGCTCCATCACCAGCAGCGACACCAGCGTCAGCAGCAGCGCCATCGACATCGACGTCGCCGGCATTTCCGGCCGCCGCGCTGCTTCCGAAAACAGCCACGCCGCCAGCACCACGAAGGACGGCTTGGCGATTTCGGAGGCCTGGATGTTGAGGCCGAGCAGCGTGATCCAGCGCCGCGAGCCCTTCACCTCCGGGCCGAACATCAGCGTCGCCACGATCAGCACGATGCTGAGCGCGAATACGATCAGCGCGGCGCGCCGGATCTGCCGCGGCGACAGGAACGAGACGCCGATCAGCACGATCAGCGACGGCGCCAGGAACAGCACGTGGCGATTGAAGAAGTGGAACGGGTCGAGCCCGATCCGCGTCGCGACCGGCGGCGACGCCGCCAGCGACAGGATCACGCCCGCCAGCATCAGCGCGATCAGCGCCACCAGCAGCACGCGGTCGATGGTCCACCACCATTCGCTGAACGGGGTGCGTTGCTCACGGGAAATCATCGGCGATCCTGGGCCAGAGGTCCGCCCATTGGTGCGCCCGCGTGGTTGCCAAGAGGTTAACGGAATCGGAAGGAATCGAGCTTGTGAGGGGGGTGGGCGGTGATGTCGCCACCCGCGCAACTGTCATCCCCGCGAAAGCGGGGATCCAGTATTCCAGAGACTGTCGTTGCTTTCGAGGGCTCTGGAATACTGGGTCGCCCGCCTGCGCGGGCGATGGCGGCGGTGTGTGTGGAAACCGAAGTGCCTACCTCACACCACCGGCACGACGCCGTCCAGCGCCGTCACCAGGTTGCGGAACCTGGTGCCGCGGATCTCGAAATTGCGGAACTGATCGAACGAGGCGCAGGCCGGCGACAGCAGCACGACGGGTTCGGGCAATCCCGAGACCGCCGCGTCGCGCGCGGCGGCCGGCACGGCATTCTCCAGCGTCTCGCTGATCTCGTAGTCCACCCGCCCGTCCAGCGTCGCGGCGAATTCCTGCGCCGCCTCGCCGATCAGATACGCCTTGCGGATCCGCGGGAAGTACTCGGCGAGGCTTTCGATGCCGCCGGTCTTCGGCTTGCCGCCGGCGATCCAGAAGATCTCGCCGAACGACGACAGCGCCTTCGCGGTGGCGTCGGCGTTGGTGCCCTTGGAGTCGTTGACGAACAACGTCGCGCCCTGTCGTCCGACCTGCTCCATCCGGTGCGCGAGGCCCGGGAAGCTGCGCAACCCCTTCTGCAGAACGTCGGCGCTGACGCCGAGCGCGAGTGCGGCGGCGGCCGCCGCCGCCGCGTTCTGCGCGTTGTGCAGGCCGCGCAGCGAGCCGATGCCGCCGAGCTTGGCAATCGCGTGCGACGCGCCGCCGTCGGCGCGGACGATGGTCTCGTGATCCATGGTGATGCCGGAGGCGAGCGGCTGCTTCACCGAGATCCGCACCACCTGCTTGCCGGCGCGTTCCAGCCGATCGGCGGCGTCGCGGCCGAAGCCGTCGTCGACGCCGATGATCGCACTGCCGCCGTCCTGCACGCCGGCGACCAGCCGCTCCTTCACCGCGGCGTAGTGCTCGATCGTGCCGTGGCGATCGATGTGATCCTCGGTGACGTTGAGCAGGATGCCGACACTGGGATCGAGCGACGGCGTCAGGTCGATCTGATAGGACGACATCTCGATCACATGGACCCGGCCGGCGCGTGGCGGCTCCAGCGACAGGATCGCGGTGCCGATATTGCCGCCCATCTGGGTGTCGTAGCCGGCCTCGCACATCAGATGCGCGATCAGCGCCGTGGTGGTCGACTTGCCGTTGGTGCCGGTGATGGCGACGAACGGCGCGGTCGGCGCGTGCAGCCGCCGCTCGCGGCAGAACAGCTCGACATCGCCGATCACCTCGACGCCGGCCTCGCGCGCCTTGAGCACGCTCCAGTGCGGCGCCGGATGCGTCAGCGGCACGCCCGGCGTCAGCACCAGCGCATCGAAATTCGCCCACGACAGATTCCGCAGATCGGCGGTGATGAAATTGGCCTGTGCGGCCTCGACCATGCGGTCGAGATTGTCGTCGCAGGCGATCACTTCGGCGCCGCCGGCGCGTAGCGCGTGACAGCTCGCCAGCCCGGAACCGCCGAGCCCGAACACCGCGACGGATTGCCCAGCGAAGGAGGTGACGGGGATCATGTCGACATCCTCCGCGCCACACAACGGACCTCATCCTGAGGAGCGCGCATCAGCGCGCGTCTCGAAGGATGATTTCGTGGCACATCCTTCGAGACGCGTCCCTGCGGGCCGCTCCTCAGGATGAGGTCAACATTGCGCGCCACCGGCACCACGTCATCCTGAGGTGCTCGCCGCCTTCGGCGAGCCTCGAAGGATCGCCGCACGTGCCCGTGGCCATCCTTCGAGGCTCGCAAGGGCTCGCACCTCAGGATGACGCTGCACCCGGCGTGAGGGCTGACGGCGCACATATCCAACTTCACCGCAGCTTCAGCGTCGACAGGCCGGCGAGCGCCAGGATCACCGCGATGATCCAGAACCGGATCACGATCTGCGGCTCGGTCCAGCCCTTCTGCTCGAAATGATGATGGATCGGCGCCATCCGGAACACGCGCTTGCCGGTCAGCTTGAACGACGTCACCTGCACGATCACCGAGACGGCTTCGAGCACGAACAGGCCGCCGATCACCGCCAGCACGATCTCGTGCTTCACCGCCACCGCGATCGAGCCGAGCATGCCGCCGAGCGCCAGCGAGCCGGTGTCGCCCATGAAGATCGAGGCCGGCGGCGCGTTGAACCACAGGAAGCCGAGGCCGGCGCCGAGCAGCGCGCCGCACAGCACCGCCAGTTCGCCGGTGCCCGCGACGTAGTTGATCTGCAGATATTCGGCGAACACAGCGTTGCCGACGAGATAGGAGATCATGCCGAAGCTCGCAGCCGCGATCATCACCGGCACGATGGCGAGGCCGTCGAGCCCGTCGGTCAGGTTCACCGCATTGCCGGCGCCGACGATCACGAAGGCGCCGAAGATCACGAAGTACCAGCCCAGATTGAGCACCACTTCCTTGAAGAACGGGATCACCAGCGAGCTCGACAGCGAGCCGCGGCCGAGCCACACCAGCGCGAAACACGCCGCGCCCGCGATCGCGAACTCGATCAGCAGCCGCGTGCGGCCCGAAATGCCGGCGTGGGTCTGCTTGGTCACCTTGATGTAGTCGTCGTAGAAGCCGACGAAGCCGAAGCCGAGCGTCACCGCCAGCACGATCCAGACATAGGGATTGAGCGGATTGGCCCACAGCACGGTGCCGACCGTCAGCCCCGACAAAATCATCAGGCCGCCCATCGTCGGCGTGCCGCGCTTGGACACGAGATGCGACTGCGGGCCGTCGGTGCGGATCGGCTGGCCCTTGCCCTGGCGCAGCCGCAGATTGTCGATGATCCACGGCCCGCACAGGAACACGAACAGCGCGCCGGTCACCACCGCGCCGCCGGTGCGGAAGGTGATGTAGCGGAAGACGTTGAAAGCAGGAAATGAGCTGGAAAAATCGATCAGCCAATAGAGCATTCAAGCCGCCTTACACCGCAGCGTCGTCGCGCGCGGCCTTGCCGGGAAAGCGCTTCTCGAGCGCGGTGACAATCGTTTTCATGCGCGATCCGAGCGAGCCCTTGATCATCAGCACGTCGCCGGTCCGGACCGCCGCAACCACCTGCGATTCGAGCGCGGCCGCGCTGTCTGCATAGCCGCCCCGCTTGCCCGAGGAAAGGGCGTCCCACAGATTGCGCATCAGTGGGCCGCAGCAGAACACCAGATCGACGGCGTTGTTCTGCACCGCCTCGGCGAGGCCGCGATGCAGCTCCGGCCCGGCGGGACCGAGTTCCAGCATGTCGCCGAGCACGGCGATGCGCCGCCCCTGCCCGCTGATCTCGGCGCTGCCGAGCACGCCGAGCGCCGCCGCCATCGACGCCGGATTGGCGTTGTAGCTCTCGTCGATCAGCGTCGCCTCGCCCTGCCCGAGTTCGAGGGGGCGGCGGACGCCGCGGCCCGCCGCGGGCTGAACCTGCGCCAGCGCCAGCGCGGCCAGCGCGAGGTCGGCGCCGACCAGTTCCGCCGCGGCCAGCACGGCGAGCGAGTTGATCGCGATGTGGCGGCCGGGAATGCCGAGCTTGTAGGTGACGTCGTGGCCGAGGATGCTCGCATCAACCGCGGAGCAATCCGCATGCAGCGCGATGTCGCGCAGCCGCGCATCGGCCTCGGCGTGGACGCCGAACGACACGATGCGGCCGACGCCCGCCTTGCGGGCGCTCGCGGTGAGCCGCTCGAACATCGGATTGTCGCGGTTCAGCACGGCAATGCCGCCGGGCTCCAGCCCTGCGAAGATTTCCGCCTTGGCGTCGGCGATCGCCTCGAGGCCGGCAAAGAATTCAAGATGCACCGGCTCCACCGTGGTGATGATCGCCAGATGTGGTCGCACCATCTTCACCAGCGGTTCAATTTCGCCGGCGTGGTTCATGCCGATTTCGAACACCGCATAGCGCACGTCGGCCGGGCAGCGCGCCAGCGTCAGCGGCACGCCCCAATGATTGTTGAACGAGGCCACCGAGGCGTGGGTCTCGCCCTGCGCGCCGAGCACGCCGCGCAGCGCCTCCTTGGTGGAGGTCTTGCCGACCGAGCCGGTCACCGCGATCACCTTGGCGTCGAGCCGCGCCCGCGCCGCGCGGCCGAGATCGCGCAAGCCGTCGAGCACGTCGTCGACCACCAGCAGCGGCGCGTCGGCGGCGAACTTGTCGCGCTGCGCCGTCTCGACCACCGCCAGCGCCGCGCCCGCCTTCAGCGCCGCCTCGACGAAGGCGTGGCCGTCATGGACGTCGCCCTTGATCGCGAAGTAAGCGTCACCCGGCGCCAGCGTGCGGCTGTCGATCGAAATGCCGAACACGTCGCGCGCCGGCGTGCCGTTGATCGCGGCGTGCATCGCCTCGACCATCGCCTCGGACGTCCACAGCGGTTGTTTGCTCATGCCGCGCTCGCTGACAGCGCCGCCGCGGCGGCTTCGTGATCACTGAACGGCAGCACCGTGCCCTGCACGATCTGCCCGGTTTCGTGGCCCTTGCCGGCGATCAGCAGCGCGTCGCCCGACTGCAATTCGCCGATCGCCGTGCGGATCGCCTCGGCGCGATCGCCGATCTCGCGCGCGCCCGGCGCGGCTGCGAGGATGGCTGCGCGGATCGCCGCGGGGTCTTCGCTGCGCGGATTGTCGTCGGTGACGATGACGGCGTCGGCGTGCCCGGCCGCGATCGCGCCCATCAGCGGCCGCTTGCCGGCATCGCGGTCGCCGCCGGCGCCGAACACCACGACGAGCTTGCGCTTCGCATAGGGCCGCAGCGCCTGCAGCGACTTCGCCAAGGCATCGGGCTTGTGCGCGTAGTCGACGAACACCGGCGCGCCGTTGCGCGCGCCGACCCGCTCCAGCCGGCCCGGCGCGCCTTCGAGATGTTCGAGCGCGGCGAAGCTCGCCGCCGCATCACCGCCGGTGCCGATCACCAGCCCGGCTGCGACCAGCGCGTTCTCGATCTGAAATTCGCCGACCAGCGGCAGATGGACCTGGTAGTTGCGCCCGGCATGTTCGAGCTTGAGCCGTTGCGCGAGCCCGTCGACCGCGGCCTCGATCAGCCGGATGCCGTCGCCGGCGTCGCCGTTGCGGCCGACGGTCATCAGCCGCAGTTTTCGCGCCCGCGCGGCCTCGATCACCTGCGCCGAGCAGTCGTGATCGGCGGAAATCACCGCGGCGCCGCTTGCGGCGACGAGGTCGCGAAATAGCCTCAGCTTTGCCGCAAGATAATGCGCGACGTCGTGATGATAATCCATGTGGTCGCGCGACAGGTTGGTGAAGCCGCCAGCGGCGACGCGGACACCGTCGAGCCGGAACTGATCGAGCCCGTGCGACGAGGCTTCGAGCGCCAGATGGGTGACGCCCTCGCGCGCGATTTCGTCGAGCGAGCGATGCAGCGCGATCGGATCCGGCGTGGTCAGCGAGCCGTAGACGCTGCGCGTCGGCGTCACGAGACCGATGGTGCCGATGCTCGCGGAGGCATGGCCGAGCCGCTGCCAGATCTGCCGCGTGAAGGCTGCGACCGAAGTCTTGCCGCTGGTGCCGGTGACCGCGGCGATGGTCTGCGGCTGCTGCGGAAACAACCGCGCGGCGGCGAGCGCCAGCGCGCGGCGCGGATTGCTCAGGCGGACGAAGGGCACGGCAAGCTCGCCCGCGGGCGGATGATCGCCCGCCACCGCGACGGCGCCGGCCTCGATCGCAGCGGCGACGAAGCGCGCGCCGTCGGTCTTCGCCCCGGCCAGCGCGAAGAACACGTCGCCCGGCTTCACCGCGCGGCTGTCGACGGCGAGGCCGCCGGCGTCGAGATCGGCCGCCTGCGCCGTGATCGCCGTATCGTCGCTGAAGAGGTCGCGGAGCTTCATGGTCCTCGAGTCCGGCCGATCGGTCCGAAGGGGTTTCGCACGCAAACCGGGCTTTTAGCGCAAGCGCGCCCCGGCGCAACACGACTGACGCATTGCCGCCCCGCGCGGCTGCGACCTACTGGGCCGGCTTCGATGACGCAAGAATGAGGCGGTCGGGCGGCGGCAGATCGAACCGCGGCTCGATCCCCAGCAGCGGCGCGATTCGCTCGATCACCTTGCCACCGGTCGGCACCGCGTTCCAGCCCGAGGTGATGAAGCCGTGGGTCTCCGGCAGCGCCTTCGGCTCGTCGAGCATCACCAGCACCTGGAATTGCGGATTGTCCGCAGGCAGCACCGCTGTGAACGAGTTCAGCACCTGTTTTTTGGCGTAGCGGCCGTTGATCACCTTCTCGGAAGTGCCGGTCTTGCCGCCGATGTAGTAACCCTTGGCGATCTGGTCGGCGGTCCTGGCGGTGCCGATCTCGGCGTTCAGCCGCATCAGATAGCGGATCTTGTCGCTGGTTTCCTTCTTGACCACGCGCTTGGCCATTTTCAGCGCGTCTTCCTCGCTGCGCTTGAGGAAGGTCGGCGGGATCAGATAGCCGCCATTGACCATGGCGTTGATGCCCATCACCGCCTGCAACGGCGCCACCGCGACGCCATGGCCGAACGAGATGGTGATGGTGTTGAGTTCGCCCCAGCGCTTCGGCACGATCGGCGACGCGCTTTCCGGCAGTTCGGTGCGGAGCCGGTCGAGCTGGCCGACCTTCTTCAGAAACGCCTTGTGCGCCTCGACGCCCTGCGCCAGCGCAATCCGCGCCGCACCGACGTTGGACGAGAAGGTGAACACTTCCGACAGCGAGATCGCGCGGCCGAGCGGATGGGTGTCGTGGATCGCGAACTTGCCGTAGCGCAGCGGCCCGCGCGCGTCGTACATCGTGTTCAGCGTCGCCTTGCCGCTGTCGAGCGCCATCGCCAGCGTCAGCGTCTTGAAGGTCGAGCCCATCTCGTAGACGCCGGTGGTGAGCCGGTTGATGCGGTCGGGGTCGTTGGCCTCGCGCGGATTATTGGGGTCGAAATCCGGCAGCGACACCATCGCCACGATCTCGCCGGTGTTGACGTTGGAAACCAGACCCGACGCCGCCTTGGCCTTGTACTTGTCCTTCGCCTTGAGCAATTCATCGCGCAGCGCGTGCTGGACGCGGATGTCGACCGCGAGTTCGACCGGCCTCTGCAGCCGGTCGGAGGCGAAGCCGGCGCGATGCAGATCGGCCAGGCCATTGTTGTCGAGCCATTTCTCGACGCCGGCGATGCCCTGGTTGTCGATGTTGACGAGGCCGATCAGATGCGACACCTCGGTCCCGGTCGGATACACCCGCTTGTTTTCGCGCAGGAAGCCGATGCCCGGAACGCCGAGCTTCTTGATGTCGGCCTGCTGCCGCGGCGAGATCTCGCGCTTCAGCCACACGAAGCCCTTCTTCGAGGCCAGCCGCTCGCGGACCTCCTGGGTCTCGAGGTCGGGTAGCGTCGCGGTCAGGAGTTCGACCGCCTCGTCCTGATCGATGATCCGGCGCGGCTCGCCGAACAGCGACGGCGATTTGACGTCGGTGGCCAGGATGGTGCCGTTGCGGTCGACCATGTCGGGCCGCGCGGTGGCGATCGCGTCCTGCGACGCGGTGCGCCGCGTGCCGTGGCTGTCGCCGACCACCGCGATGAAGGTGAGCTTGAACGCGATCACGCCGTACACCCCGGCAAACGCCAGCATCGCCAGGCCGACGCGGACGCGCGCCTTGGCGTCGCGATCGACGTCGCGGCCGTAGATCAGGCTGCGGATCAGCCGCTGCCGCCAATTGACGTGGTGGCCGACGAGCGGGGCGGACGGTTCGGTCACTGCGCGGCCTCCCTGGCCGGCAGCGCGCCGGTGACGATGTCGGGGTCGACCTTCTCGATCATCGAGGCGATCGGGTCGGGGTCGTTCGGATTGACGATGCTCGGCGGCCGGGCCGGCAGGTTCTTCAGCCGGTCGAACTGGCGCGCCGCGATCGGCTTCAGCTTGAGATGGCGCTCGGCGATGCCTTGCAGCCGGCCCGGCGCGTCGAGCTTGGCCCATTCGGCGCGGAGCTGCGCGATCGCCTCGCGCTCCCTGCGCACTTCGGCATGGAGCTGCAGCACCTTCTCGGTGCGCACGGTCGAATCCATCTTGATCCGGTAGACATAGGCCGCGGCGAACACCAGCATTCCGATCACCACGACATGAATGAGGCGCATCATCGGCCGGCCCTCATCACGCCTGCCTTCATCACACTGGCGAGCGTCGGCCAGCCCGGCAGATCGTCGGGCCGGTGCGCCGGCGCCGCGGTGCGCTCGCCGCCGCGCAGCTTGGCCGAGCGCGCCCGCGGATTGGCGGCGACCTCGGCGTCGCCGGCGATGATCGGGCGCTTGGTCAGCACGGTGAAGCTCGGCGCCGCCTGCGTCGGTTCGGGCAGATGCCGCGAGCCGCCGCCGACGCGGCTGCGCTCGGTCAGGAAGGTCTTGACGATGCGGTCCTCCAGCGAATGGAACGTCACCACCGCGAGCCGCCCGCCCGGCTTCAGCACCCGCTCCGCCGCCGCCAGCGCCTGATACAATTCGTCGAGCTCTTCGTTGACGAAGATCCGCAGCGCCTGGAACGTCCGCGTCGCCGGGTGGATCTGGCCGGGCTTGCTGCGCACCACGCTGCCGACGATCTCGGCCAGCGCCCTGGTGGTGGCGATCGGCGCCTCCTTGCGGGCGGCGATGATGGCGCGGGCGATGTGGCGCGAGAATTTCTCCTCGCCGAAGATGTAGATGATGTTGGCGAGGTCGGCCTCCGAAGCCTGCGCGACCACGTCGGCGGCGCTCGGCCCGTCGGTGCCCATCCGCATGTCGAGCGGCCCGTCCTGCCGGAACGAGAAGCCGCGGTCGGCCTGATCGACCTGCATCGACGACACGCCGATATCCATCACCACGCCGTCGACGGCGGGCTCGCCTTGCGCCTCGCAGACCTCGACCAGATTGGAGAAGCGATCCTCGACCAGCGTCAGCCGCCCGTCCGCGCTCTGCACCAGATCGAATCCGCCGGCGATGGCGCTGCGGTCGCGGTCGATCGCGATCACTCGCGTGTCGGCGGCCTGCAGGATCAGCCGGGTGTAACCGCCGGCGCCGAAGGTGCCGTCGACATAGACCCCGCCGTCGTGCGGCGCGAGCAGCGCGACGGCTTCGGGTCCCAGCACGGGGATGTGGCGCGGCCGCAATTCGCTCATGCGCCCTGCCCTGCCGGCGCGGCTGCGCGTCCGGCCCGCGGCGTGCGGACGCCGGCTGCGGCGCTGTTCGGCTGCGATATCGGCGGCAACGGGTGCATCGTCCTTCGAAACTCCCGGTTCCACAAAGGGTCCAGCGCGTCCGCCGGCTGCCCGGACTGGCGAACCCGACGACCTGCCTGAAATCTGTTGGATTTCCATCGGTTATGGGTTTGCAGAGGGAGGCCCCGGCCGGTCCCGGCGGTTCGGCTCATCCCCTCTCAGTAACGTCCCATAGGCTTAAGAAAACGTTGACGGGGACCGTACAGCTCGAGCTGACATCGACGATCCGTGCGGGTTGCGGTGCGGTATTGGAGTGGTGCGGTTCGTCCACAGTCCACAGAAAATGGCAAAATCGTGAAACAGCCGCGTTGCGACCGACGGTCATCACCCGGATAGTGAGCGGACGCTGCGGCTGGCTGCATTTCGCGCCTTCGCCGTTCTCCTGCCGAGTTTGGATCGTCTGATGTTGTCAGGTTCGTTCGCGTCTGCAGGTTCCGAGTCGAAGCGTCGACGTGCCGTCCCACTGCCCAAGGGCATCGTGGCCATGCAGACTTTTACACCCGATTCATCCGTGGTGTCCGACGTGATTCCGTCGCCGAATTTCGGCGAGCGGAACAAGGGCCGCCAGCCCGACATGATCGTGCTGCACTACACCGGGATGCCGGACGTCGAGGGCGCGTTGACCCGGCTGTGCAAGGCCGGCACCGAAGTGTCGGCGCATTACGTGGTGCTGGAGGACGGCCGGATCCTGCAATGCGTGCAGGAATCCAAGCGCGCCTGGCACGCCGGCGTGGCGAAATGGGCCGGCGAGGAGGACATCAACTCCTGCTCGATCGGCATCGAGATCATCAATCGCGGCCATGATTGGGGTTATCCGGACTATCCGCTCCGCCAGATCGCTGCTGTGATCGCGCTGTGCCGCGGCATCATCATCCGCCGCAACGTTCAGCCGCACCGCGTGCTCGGACATTCCGACGTGGCCCCCGCGCGCAAGAAGGACCCCGGCGAGAAATTTCCGTGGCGGGCGCTCGCCGCCTCCGGAGTCGGTCACTGGGTCGAGCCGGCGCGGATCGAAGCCGGCGCGGTGTTGCGGCACGGCGCCGAAGGCGAACAGGTTCAGGTGATGCAGCAGGCGCTGGCCGATTACGGCTACGGCATCGCGATCACCGGCAAATTCGATCACGCCACCTTCGAGGTCGTCACCGCCTTCCAGCGCCACTTCCGGCCCGAAAAGGTCGACGGCATCGCCGACGGCTCGACGCTGGCGACGCTGCACGCGCTGCTCGGGGGCCTGTCGATCGACGTCCGGGCGGCCGCTGCGCTGGCCTGAGAGACGCCGCCTTCCGCCTTGACGCCGCCGCGCGCAGCCCGCATGGCTACGGCGTCAGTCGGCCGGACGGCCGCTCCCGCTATGGTCGAAAGGCTGCGGGGGAGGAAAGTCCGGGCTCCATCGACATACGGTGCCGGATAACGTCCGGCGGGGGCGACCCCAGGGAAAGTGCCACAGAGAACGAACCGCCCGGCGAAGCCGCAAGGCGAAGCCGGGTAAGGGTGAAAAGGTGCGGTAAGAGCGCACCGCGTCTCCGGCAACGGCGACGGCATGGTAAACCCCACCGGGAGCAAAACCGAATAGGGACGGCATAGTGGACAGTTCGCTTTCGGGCGATAACTCCGCAGGGTGATGTCAAACCCGCCGTCCGGGTAGGTTGCTCGAGGCCATGTGCAAACATGGTCCCAGAGGAATGGCCGTCACGTAGCGTCTTCGGGCGCTGCCCTCCAGAACCCGGCTTACAGGCCGACTGATACTTGTTGAATGAAGGGCTCGGCGGAAACGCCGGGCCCTTCGCCATTAGGAACGCGAGATATGGAACAAACGCGATAAACTTGCGCCTGAATAGGATGATACTAAGATGCTGCCCCTCTATGATCATAACTCATGCCTGAGTACGCGTACGTACCAAGCCGCTCTCCATACTCCTGAAACGAAACCGCCTTCTTATGGAATTCAATTACATTGACTATTGCACGATGATCTTCAATCGCGTGGAACGTCTTGTTGGAGATCACAATCTCTCGTGACGCCGCGCACCCGCAAAGGCGGGCAGCACCGACAACCGACGAGCCAATTGCACGGATCTGCATTTCATCAATGATCCACACAGCCGTACCAGTATGGATTCCTATAGCGGGGCCGAGCCTATCCATCCCGTGACGCAACCACCGTTGATACTTAAGGCACAACTCGTCAATTGCCTTAACTATTCGAATAGCAGACCTCACCGCAACTACTTCAGTTGGCAACTCGTCCAACTTGTCCGTCTCTGAAACGTTTCGATGCGTGCAGAAATGACCAACCACACCATCCCCCGTTTCCTTGTCAAAAAACCCGCCATGTTCCAGGATGATTGATCGCGCTGCTCCGACTACCGTATCTATAAACTCGGAAAACTGCTCTGGCGGGTCCGTTAACTCCATAGCCGAGGTCGACGCACGAAGATCGAGCGTCAGAGACGTCGTTCCGATAGCACGATATCGCACCTCGCCTGAGGGCCCAATAACAAGACACCTCTGCCATGGCCACTCAAACCGCCCCTCATCGTCGGCCTCACGAGGGCAAAAACTCAGCGGATCGGCGAAAATGTCTCGAAGACGCTCAACTTCGTCAGATCCAACATCCTCCGAAACACGAATTGCCGGCACAGATCTCCAATATGGAAGTCGAAACGCGTGGTAGTCATGAACGAGCCCAGAAATTCTCTGCAGCTGCGCGTTCGAATCGTAGTAGATGGCGCCCCCCTGATCTCGCAACTGCTCCTTCTCGACCAACAATGCGAGTTGAATCGCCTCGACTCCAATCCAGTACAGCTCGTGACTTTTCGTGAGATCCTTGCACAAGACACCCAAATTGATATCGAAGTACGCGCTTGAATGTTGAACGTACGAGAGCAGACCGGATAGCGCCTCCAGATTCGGCAGAAACCTTGAATTCTTAAGTAAGTGCGGAGCGAGTCCTGCCGCCAGATCGAGCGCTTTCCGAGTATCCTCAGTAGGATTACATAAGGTCTCTTCACTCTGCTCCGCTACCGGCACGGAACCGTAAATGAACCGGATTGCAGAGATCGCATTATCAAACCCCCATATTGCGTCCGGCACTACGCGGAAATTCATGAAGGCAGACAGAAACGGATCTCGAGCAACCGAGCGAGATACAGCCTGACCATCTGAGATGCAAAACTGCCAATCCGACTTATTGAACGTGTCAATCCTTTTCTTGACCTGGGAGATAGACGATATGCCATACATTACCCACCCCCAAAGCCAACTCTCTCGAGCAAAAACTCAAGTAACGCGTCTGTCTCCAAACCCTTCTTGAACATTTTTGGCGCGTTATCCGGTATTTCAGCGCCGTCAGCCTGCGAATACGCCGTGAACAATCGGACCTGAGCGTCACAATCCGAAATGTAGGGACTAATCGAAGAAAGTGTCTCGTTAACACTTGACGCCAACCCAGATTCCGGCCCGGGACGCATGACATCCAAGACAAACGTCGGATTATCCTCAGGTTGGAGCTTAATAATCGCTCCGTCGACGCGCTCCGTAGTTACAAACCAGTAGCTTATTTCGTGGTCAACACCGTCATTCCAGGTAATGCATGTCCTAGTTGGAAATTCGTGCGAGTTCTTCGGGCGAACCATCCGCAGAGTTCCGCGAGCCTTTACGCTTCGCTCGCCGAGCTGCTCACGTATCGCCAGATACAATGATTGAGTCAATGAGCGCCAATGAGGCGCATCATCCTCAATATGTACAATGGTATGTACTTGAATCATGAACTTCTTTCCGGCGACTCATCCCCACCAATCAATCCAACTTGGTCGCCCGACGAATCAGCCCGACTCGCCAATCTGTAGGGAAGCGTAAACCAAAATCTTGTTGAGGCAGTCTTCCCATCACTCTTCCGCTTTGACGTGAAATGCACTGATGAGGTCGCGCAGTGCGCTTGGACAACTTTCTGCGCCACTGTCAACCCGATACCCGTTCCTTGGCGCCGTGTTATTCCCGTGTCCGCTTTGTGTCCACGCACAAAAGGACGAAATATGTCTTCTCTAAGAGACGGATCGAGATAGTCCCCTGTATTCTCGACCGAAAACGACCATTCAGATTCCAAATGATTGATCACTACGTTTATAGGCGTTTCGCGACGTCCATACTTGATCGCATTGTCTATAAGAGTTGCCATGGCCATCCACAGAAGCAAACTGTCGCCGACAGCGTAGCGCCTGTCGTCGCCCACCAGTTTTAGAGACCAAGACTGCCCTCTCTCACGAAGCCCATAATTGAACGCAGTTCGAACCGTTCTGATCAAGTCCTTCGGACGATACTGCTCAAACTTAATGTTTGAATAAGTAAGATTGGACAGCAGAAAGCGTCCCGTATCGATGAATAGGAGCGCTTGATGATTAAGATACTTCGCCTGCGGTATTAGCTCTCGAAACTCTCTATCAGAGCGCAACTCGCTCCACGATTCATCATCCTTCCCACATTCATTAAGGTAACTCTGATAGACATCAATATTGTTAGTTGCAGCGGCCAACGGATCGACGACAGCGTGTCGTATTTGCGCCAACAAGCTACTTCTCTGCTCTGACAAATCACGCGCGCGATGTAAATTGAACAACTCGCGCATGAAATGTTTGAGAAGTTGAAACCGGAACGCCTCAAGAATCGAGGAACCAAACTCTATGACATAGAATCGTAGCGGCACATAATTTGTGCTTATTCGAAATATGAGCGCCACACGCTCATGCTCAATTACACAGCATGCACATTCAATCGTCTCCTCAACGTTGTTTGATACGCATCCAAATATATCATTCGACTCCCTCTCAATAAATTCATTAACAATTCCATTAGGTACTGCCGCGCTGCCTTGGGCCGGATTGATCGTCAGCTGCCCTGATGTTTCACGATATACGGTATACAGCTCAAGAAACGAGGCGCTTGGCACGATTCGTCGAATGCGGTCAAACACGTCATCCAAGTCAATCTCGCTATCCAAAGGAACCGTTGAAAAATAGCTATTTAGCGAGAGAAATAGCTCCTCAAAGAACCGAGAGAACGCCGCATTTGACAGGTTTCGGGAAACGCTCCTACACAATTTTCGATCAGTCGCACTGAAATTGACGCCAAGAAAATTTGGACTGGACTTTCGAATCAGGAAGATCGCGTGAGTAACCGTCTCACATTCTCTGCCAAGCTCCTCCTCAGCACCGCCAAGCGGAGAGAAAGGGGCCGTAATGAGAGAAATGCCAGGCGCCAGAATTGGGATAAAGAGTAAGTTTCCAAGCGAGGGATTAGAATGGAATTCTCTTCCGTTGGCCACATCGGTAAATAGCTCATGTAGAGCTGGTATTGGAAATACCTTTGTCAGCAGCAAGTCATGGATATCAGACTTATCTTTCTCGGTAAGTGCGCAGCCGTCGGGAAACCCAAGACTACTCACAACCCCATTGACAAATTCTACGTGTCCACCTGCTTGAGCAGCGCAACTATTTGCCAACTGCAGTGCGCACTCACGAAGAGCGACCTCCAAAGAGGTCGAGCTATGGAGCGCTTGAGTGCAGGCATTTGTAGTCTCAACAATGCGATGAATTCGTCCGTGCTCTAAGAGAATCGAAAAATTGAACGCGAGTACTTTAGCCGCCTGCGACTGGGCGAGCGTCAATGGCTCGCGGAGCGCGAATATGGCCCAAGCCAGCGGGCTTAACGAAGACGTCGATTTTGCACTTCCCTTTGGGATCGGATTTGGCATCTCAATGAGATGCCGATGACTCGCAGTGATACCAACCAATTCAAACTGATAATTTGCACAACGAAGGACCTCAGACGTGTAATGACTAGATGAAAATCTACTCTCACCAGTAACTTTCGGCACCCGGCAGATCGAACCCTTCACATCCTCAACATACTCATTTGACAACGACGGACACCAGTACGCTAGACGCAATTCTGTCCAATCGCCAAGTGAGTCGGCCAACCAAATTTGGATACCAATACACCGATCCTTCAGCAGTTTGTATAGGAGCCGAAGTACACGAACACGATTGCGTCCGATCTCATGTCCCGTTAGCTCAGCTTCAAGGAGCGGCGTAGTCAACACTTCCGATATTAGACCTAGCTCGTCGTGCATGGTTGTCCCGCCCGAATCAAACAGCCTATTAGATAGAATGCGCCCCCAAGAAATAGGAATGACAGGGCAATTGCGAACTGAGCAAACTTTTTCATCGATATCCTTGCAATTATCCAAATTTGCTGTGCGCAGATACTTGATGTAGGACTGGAACTATCGATCAGATCTGGGAACCGCGAATTCAAGAACTCGAAGTACTCGACACCATTGTTAAAGCAACCGATGTCGTAGAAATAGATAGGATTTCTATGCTCACTAACAGATGGTCGTGGGATAAGATAACCCATTTTCGCTGCAATCACCCAATTGCTTTCGAAATTGCCGAGCGAATCGAGTCTCGGAATGAATGAGAGCGCCAGAACTATTTCTGCCAATGTCAGAAGCGATGAGACAACAGCAAAAGTGAATGAGGAAGGAACGAGGACGCAGCTAACAGAATTTGTCGTGCGCAAAGCCGTCAATAGCGTGAGAGCGCTCGCAATTATAGCAACAAGAGCAAAGTTACGAGTATTTGCATATCGAAGGTACGCACTAACCTCTCGCCAGATATTGATTAAATTTCCCATTATCGCTTACGTGACTAAAGAATGAGATATTGATCGCTCAGAAAGAGCGGACGAGATTGATATACGTAGCAGACTAGCTACGTAATGATCCCTGTCAACCAGTCAACATCGACTTTACGCGGTGCCCTACGAGACGCCACCGAAGTGCTTGGTCTTTTGTCTTATTCTTTGCAGTCGCTCGATTGGGCGATTCATCAAGAGCGACGGCTGCTCGCGCTCTCAATGCCCATCCCCCGCCGCCGCCGGGTTCGCAGGCTTGGCGACCAGCACCACCAGCGTGCTGAGGCCGACGTAAAAGATCGTCAGCAGGAAGAACGCGTCGCCGAAGCTCATGGTCACGGCCTGGCGGTGGACGATCTGGTTGAACTGCTTCAGCGCCATCATCGAGGCGTCGCCCATGCCCTGGAATTTCTGGGTCAGCATGTTGAGGAAGTCGACCGCCTGGGCGTTGCCCCACGTCACCTTGTCGTGCAGCCGCGAGATGTGGAAATCGGTGCGGCCGTCGAGGATGGTGTTGATCAGCGCCAGCCCCAGCGCGCCGCCGAGATTGCGGGTCAGGTTGAACAGGCCGGAGGCGTTCTTGACGCGCTCGGCCGGCAGCGTGCCGAGCGCGATGTTGTTGACCGGCACCATCGCCATCATCATGCCGACGCCGCGGAAGATCTGCGGCCACAGCAGTTCGTAAAAGTCGTAGTCGCGGGTGATCCCGGTCATCAGCCAGGTGCCGGCGGCGAACAGCAAGAGGCCGATCGCGATCAGGATGCGCATGTCGACCAGCGTCATCAGCCGGCCGACCAGCGGCGCCGAGAGAAACATCGCGATGCCGGAGACGAACATGGTCTCGCCGATCATCAGCGCGCTGTAGCCGCGGACTTCGGCGAGGTAGCGCGGATAGATGTAGGTCAGGCCGTACAGGCCGATGCCGACGCAGAACGAGAACAGGCAGCCGAACGCGAAATTGCGGTTGGTGAAGGCGCGGATGTCGACGATCGGCTCGCGCGCGGTCAGCACCCGCCAGAAGAACCCCACGGCGCAGACCGCGCAGACCACCGCGAAGATCAGGATCGACTCGTCGTTGAACCAGTCGTTGCGATGGCCCTCTTCCAGCACGTATTCGAGCGAGCCGAGGAAGCCCGCCATGAAGCCGAGCCCCCACCAGTCGAAATGATCGAGCAGTTCGTAATGCGGCTCGTCGAAATCGACCAGCATCAGCACGCCGATGGTGATGCCGATGCCGGGCACGACGTTGATGAAGAACAGCCAGTGCCAAGACATCAGATCGGTGATGTAGCCGCCGACCGTCGGGCCGATGGTCGGCGCCAGCGTCGCGACCAGCCCGATGATCGGCCCGACCAGGTTGAATTTGCTGCGCGGAAACACCGTATACGCCGAGGCGAACACCGTCGGGATCATGCCGGCGCCGAGAAAGCCCTGGATCGCCCGCCACACGATCATCTCGGTGATCGACGAGGTCAGGCCGCACATCAGGCTGGCGAAGGTGAAGCCGGCCGCGGAGATCGCGAACAGATTGCGCGTGCCGAGCGCGCGCGACAGGAAGCCGGACAGCGGGATCGCGATCACTTCGGCGATCAGATACGAGGTCTGCACCCAGGAGACCTCGGACGATGACGCCGACAGGCCGGCCTGGATTTCGGACAGCGAGGCCGAGACGATCTGGATGTCCAGGATCGACATGAACATCCCGAACACCATGATCAGGAACGCGATCAGCCGGCTCGTCGGCACGTGTTCGGCCGGCGCCTGCGGCACCGCTCCGGCGGTCGCTGTGGTAGATGCCGACATCGGCGGATTCCTCAGAGCCTATTGCCTCCCACCACCGTCATGGCCGGGCTCGTCCCGGCCATCCACGCCTTTCTCGAGGCTTCCCCAGGAAGACGTGGATGCCCGGCACAAGGCCGGGCATGACGGATGGTGAGGACTTTCGTCGGAAACATTTCGGCGAATTCTCCGCCGCGAGCCGGCGCTTACTTCCCGGTCCTCGTATCGACCCGGATATAGACCGACATGCCGGCGCGCAGCAGGTTCTCGCGCGCCACGTCGGCGGGCACGCGGATGCGGACCGGCACGCGCTGCACGACCTTGGTGAAATTGCCGGTGGCGTTGTCGGGTGGCAGCAGCGTGAACACCTGCCCCGCCGCGGGCGACAGGCTGTCGACCGTGCCCTCGATCTTGCGGCCGGCGTAAGCGTCGACCGAGATGTCGACGGTCTGCCCGGGCTTCAGGCGGGCGAGCTGGGTTTCCTTGAAATTGGCGTCGATATACACGCCGTCGAGCGGCACGATATTGGCGAGGCGCTGGCCGGCATTGATGTAGTCGCCGGTGTTGACCAGACGGTTGGAGAACACGCCGTCGACCGGGGCGCGGACATTGGTGAAGTCGAGATCGCGCTCGGCCTTGGCGAGCGAGCTCTGCAGTTCGACGAGCTGGGCGCGCGCCTCGTTCTGCTGCGCCTTGGTGACCTCGACATTGTCGCGCGCGGCGTCATAGGCCGCCTTGGCGGCGGCGACCGAGGCCGTGCCCTGGTCGCGGCTGGCCTGCGAGGTCTCGAACACGGCGCGCGAGGCGAAGCCCTTGGTGCTCAGCGCCTGCTGGCGGTCGAAATCGAGCGCGGCGCGCCTGGCCGAGGCTTCGGCGGAGTCGCGCTGCGCCTGCGCCTGCTCGACCGCACTCTGCTGCGCGGTGACCTGCCGGCCGATCCGTTCGATCGTCGCCTGCTGGGTGGCGATCTTGGCGCGCGCGGAGGCGACGGCGATCTTGTAGTCGCCATCGTCGATCCGGAACACCACGTCGCCCGCCTTCACCAGCGTATTGTCGCCAGGGATGATCGCGGCGATATGGCCGGCAACGCGGGCGCCGAGCGTGGTGTTGTTAGCGCGGACATAGGCGTCGTCGGTCGACACCATGAAGCGGCCGACCAGCATGTAGTCGATGCCGAAGTAAGCGACTGCGGCCAGCGCCGCGATGCCGACGCCGACCAGCACCAGCCGCTTCCGGCCGGGCTTCTTCGCCGCGGCCGCGGGCTCGGTCGCCGGCGCGATCGGTTCGGACTCGGCTTCGCGCCCGACAGGCTCGGCGAGCTTCAGCGTCGACGGGTCTTCCGGCAGCGGCCGCGCAACTTGCGGCGTCACGGCGGCCCGCGCATCCGTTTCTTGCACCGGCTCGGACCTGAGAACGCGGGCAGCTTGGTCGCGTCCGGACATCGGGCTTCCTCCTGACTGGCTCATCATCGTGAGCGCTTGCCCGGACCACCCGTCCTGACAGCTATTCTCGAATAAATTGACCGAACGGTTCGGTCAAGATAGATTTCTTCATCGAGCTTAGCAGCGCGGTCCCGTGTTTGTGAGAGGGGCCGGCAGAATTTTCGGACACGCTGAACCAATGGTTGCAAACGCCACCGCCGCCCAGGCGCCTCACCCCGACGACGACAGCGCCAAGCGCCGTCAGATCGTCAAGGGCGCGCGCGCGGTGTTTCTGGAGCATGGTTTCGACGGCGCCAGCATGGGCGAGATCGCCCGCGCCGCCGGCGTGTCCAAGGGCACGCTGTACGTTTATTTCGCCGACAAGAATTCGCTGTTCTGCGAGATCATCGAGCAGGAGAGCCTCGCCCAGGGCATGCTGGCGTTCGATTTCACCCCGGGGCGAAACGTCGAATCCACGCTCGTGGCGTTCGGCACCGCCTATATCCAGGCGCTGTGCAATCCACGCGGCGCGTCGGCGATCCGCACGGTGATGGCGATCGCCGAACGGATGCCGGAGATCGGCCAGCGCTATTACGAGCGGGTGATCGCCAATTCGCTCGGCCGGTTCGCGCGCTATCTCGAGCTGCAGGTGCAGGCCGGCGAACTGGAGATCGAGAATTGCCCGCTCGCTGCGGCGCAATTCACCAAACTGTGCCAGGCCACATTGTTTCTGCCGTACGTCTTCCAGATGACCGAGACGCCCTCGCCCGCGCGGATCGCCGAGGTGGTGGACAGCGCCACCCGGATGTTCCTCGCCGCCTATCGGGCGAAGCGGGACGCAACAGCCAACTAATCGTCCTCGGCTTCGTCGCGGGAGACTGCTTTCGACCGCGGCGGGGCTTTGCCGATCGAGCCGGTGACGCCGTTCCAGCCATTGCCGGCATAGGGGTTGCGCTGCTGCAGGCGCTGCGCGATCACTTCGCCCGGCACTGCGGCGGGCTTGCAGATGCTGCGCTGGCTCTTGCGGCGCATCAGGTCGACGTGAATGTGATCGTAGTGATAGATGTTCGAGCCCGGCGCCAGCACGGTGTTGAACACCTGACACGCCGAGTTCTGCACGTCGTGCAGGAACGCCTGCTCTTCCGGAAGCCCTTTCCAGCCGCCCTTCACCGTGACGCGCCGGCCGTCGGCCAGCACGAAGGCGGAGATGTCGAGCGCGTTGCCGAAGGCGTGTTCGGAGATGTGGGCGTTCGGATTGCCGTTCATGCCGCGGCACGAATAGGCCGAGATCTGCTTGATCTCCACCACGGGCACGCCGAACCAGCGCATCGCCGAGGGCTGCACCGATTCCGCCAGCCAGCGGTCCAGCGCGGACACGATCGGACACGCCAGCGTCGCCACCGGCTTGAGGGCAACCGGCCCGACCGAGCCAGTGATGTTGCCCTGCGCCGGACCGAGCCGCGGCAGCGGCCGCTGCGCATCGTCGGGAGCGCGGCCGACGGGAGCGCGGCCGACGGGAGCCGGTGCGTAGTTCGGATCGCGCGTATAGCCGGTGACGTGCTCTGCCGGCGGACGATCGGCCGGCGGCAGCGCGCCGTCGTTCGGCAGATCGATGTCGCGGCCGGCTTGTCCTACGCCGGGCGGCGTCAGCGACACCGGGCCGTTGTTGCTGCCATAGCCCGCGTTTGAATTCACATAGCCTGTGTTCGAACCGCCATTACCGGAGGGCGTGGACCTGCCGTAGGCGGGCTGCTGCGATTGCTGTTGCGGATAACCGCGCGCCGGCGCGGCATAGGAGGGCTGCGCGCCCGGCCAGCGCGGCTGCCGCGCGCCGCCGATTGCCGCCGGCGGACGCAGATCGTCGGCAAAGCCGATCGCACTAGTTTCGCCGAGCGCCGCCACTTTCAAAGGGAACTCGGCGCCGCAAACTCCGGGTCCGGAAATCGGATCGACCCGGACCAGTTCGGGGCCCTCCTTGACGGCGCCCGATTTCAGACAAGCGACTTCGGCCTCGGTCCGCCACGGTTCGCGTTCGGCGGTTTGAAACAATCCGCGTCCGCAACCAGCAAGCGACACAAGGACGAAGGAGCCGACGAGATACAAACGAACTCCGCGCGTCATCCGCGCACAGTCCACCAATCTGATTAAAGAGAATTGAACGGTATCCGGTCAGCTTCGCTTAACCATGCGAAAGCGGGGGCCGAAGCCCCCGCATCGCCGGTCTGTTCGCGATCAGCCGATCACGCGGCGCGGACTTCGCGCAGGAAGGTGTCGACCTGAGTCTTCAGGGTCTCGCCGGTCCGCGACAGTTCCGTCGCGGAGTCGACGACCTGGCCGGCCGCGATGCCGGTTTCGCGCGCGGCTTCGTGGACGCCGCCGATATTGTTCGAAACCTCGGTGGTGGACCGCGCAGCCTCGGCGACGTTGTGGGCGATCTCGCGCGTCGCGACGCCCTGTTCGCGCACCGCGCTGGCGATCGCGGTGGCGATCTCGTTGACCCGGCCGATGATGGTCGTGATGCCCTCGATCGCCGTCACCGAACTCTGCGTCGCGGTCTGAATCGATCCGACCTGGGAGGAGATTTCGTCGGTCGCTTTGGAGGTCTGTTCGGCGAGCGCCTTGACCTCGGCGGCGACGACTGCGAAACCGCGACCGGCGTCGCCGGCGCGTGCCGCTTCGATGGTGGCGTTGAGCGCCAGCAGATTGGTCTGCGCGGCGATGTCGCTGATCAGCGTCACCACTTCGCCGATCTTCTGCGCGGCTTCCGCAAGCCCCTTCACTTCTTCGTTGGTGCGCCCGGCCTGATTGGCCGCCTCGCTCGCGACGTTCGCCGACTGATCGACGTGCTTGCCGATTTCGTTGATCGAGGCGTCGAGTTCTTCGACCGCCGCGGCGACCGCCTGCGCGTTCGAAGTCGCCTGCGACGAGGCGGCGGTGGCCGCCACGATCCGCTGTTCGGATTCCTTCGCCGTGCCGGCCATCGAATCCGCGGTGCCGCGCAGTTCGGTGGCCGCCGAGCCGACCAGTTCGACCACGCTGCCGACGCTCGACTCGAACCGCGCCGCCAGTTCGAGCATCGCCTGTCGTCGTTCATTCTCGTGGGCGACGCGCTGCTGATCCTGCGAGGCGCGCAGCCGTTCGGTCTCGAGCAGGCTTTCCTTGAACACTTCGACGGTACGGGCCATCGAGCCGACCTCGTCGCGCCGGGCGCAGCCGGGGACTTCGACCGCGTGGTGGCCCTGGCTGATTTCCCGCATCGCGCCTTCCAGCGCCCGGATCGGCTTCGCCATGCCGCGGCCGAGCCAGAATGCGATCGCCATCGCGGCCAGCGCCGCGCCGAGCGTCGCCAGCCCGAGCCACTGCAGCGCGCTCGCCGTCAGCGCGGCGTAGGCGCTGGCGTCGCGCACGATCTGCAGCACCGCGACGGGGTTGCCGGAGAAGTTCTTGATCTGGCCGAAGGTCACGCCGGTGGCCTTGCCGCCGAGTTCCTGCTTGCGGATCACCAGTTCGCCGGACATCGCGCGGCGAACTGCATCGGCGTCCGGAGTCAGGCCGGAGATCGACGAGGCAATGACATTGGTGCTCTCGCCGGTGGGCTGTAGAATCGCAACGTCCACCCCGAACCGCGACTTCATCCGCTCGACGAAATTCTGGCCGAACGGCGCGCCGATATCCATCGTCCCCACCAGCCCTTTGCTGTCGACGATCGGCGCCGTGCCGAACACGGTGAGGTTGTCGCGGCCGGGCTCGATGCCGCCCTCGGAGCGTGAATTGGCCAGCGCATCCACCACCATCTTGCGACGGTTGGCGACGTTGTCGCCGAACGCATCCGGCTTGTGGACGCGGGCGAATGTCGTGGACGGCGGAACCTGGATGGTGATCAGGTTGAGGCCGCGCGGGGCGAGCTTGCCGTGAGCCTCCTTCAACAGCGCGATCGTGGCGTCGCGATCGCCGGAGCGAATCGAGTCCTTGACCGATTGCATCGCCGCGAGGGTTTCGCTGAGCGCCAGCGTGGTGCGGGTTTCCGCCTCGATCGCGCCGGACAGGTTGGCGTAGTCCGAGCGAAGCTCCCGCTCCAGCGCAACATCGATGGTTTCTTGCTGCCGCCAGAAGCTGAAGCCTGCCAGCATGGCGCACGATCCGATGGCCACCAGCGTGATCGCCACGATCATCCGCGCCGAAATCGATCTCAGCATCAAAGGTCCCCTTGCCCTGCATCGCCGAACGCCGCCGCGTCGGCCGGTACCCGGTTATCCTGTAATTCGAGAGGTAAAACATTGTATTAACGCGTTAAGTATTCGCGATCGGCTATTCCTTGAATCCGACGCAACAATCGGCGGGTAAGGTTGATCAGTTAGGTTAAGCGCGCAATTGCGTTGACCGCGCCGTCGCCGATGGTCAATTGGCGGCATGATCAAGGACGACGATTACGAACTCGATAGCTCTGGAAACAGGGTGCTGATCGGTCTCTCGTCGGAAGAAACCGCCGAGTTCTTCCGGCTGGACGAGATCATCGCCAAGAGCGGACCGCCGCCGGGCGGCAATGAGGAATGGTACCGACCCGAGGACCGCCGCTGGCTCGAACTCTACGAAAAGCACGAATCCGCCCGCCGCCCGTTTCTCAAGAGCAGCAAGACCATGCATTGAGAAGGTGCGGATCGACGCCGGGCTCCGGCGCCGCAATGACAGGCGTTCGAACGATCACCAGGCGTAGCGCAGCACGCCCTTGCCCGCATAGCTGCGGGTGACGTCGGAGAATTCGCCTTCGAAGGCGGCCGCGACCGAGAAGCCGTTCAACCAGTTCACCTCGGCGGACACCGTCGTCAGCGCCGCATCCCGCGCCGGACGCGCGCCGTTCACGACGAAACTCGCACCGGGCAGCGCCTGGAACGTCGCCGCGATCGAGCGTTCGACGTCGAAATCGTGCGCCCAGGCCGCCCGTCCGCGCAGCGTCAGCAGCACGCCATCCAGCGCAAACGACTTGTCGCTGCGCAGGCCGATCTCGCTGCGCGTCGTGGTTGCGGTCTTCGCAGCATAGTCGAGCGCGAACACGCCGTTGCCGCTCACGGTCTGCTCCGCATAGGCCGGCAGATCGAACGCGGTGACCTGCCCGGCGGCATAGGGCGTCAGGCCGATGCCGCCAATCAGCGGCGCGACGAAGCGGTGGCCGGCTTCGACGCGGGCGGAGTAAGCGTTGGCGTTGAAGTTGGCACGCAACTGATTGATCCCGCCGACGCCGAGTGTCCGCTCGGTGGTGATGTCCTGCCAGCCATAGGCGGCTGCGGCGGTGAGATAGAAGGCGCCAACGCGGTGGCGGACGAAGCCGCCGGCCTGGATCAGGTCGGAGCGGCCGGAGCCCAGGCCGCCGGACAGGCCGAAACTGGTCGCGCCGCCGGCCATCGCGAAGCCGGCGACGGTCTGCGGCGACAGCCAGTAATCCGCGCCGGCGGCAATGCCGTAGAGCCGGCTGGTCGAGGTCGCGGAGCCGAGCGTCGCATTGCCGTCGGTGGTCTGCGAACCGCCGAAGCCCGCGCCCCAACTGACCCAGCGCGGTTCGAACGTCGGCTTCACCGCTTTGATGATGATCGCGTGGGCGTCATGCGCCGAGCCGCCGCGGCCGGCGGTGCCACCCGCCGCGTAGGACATCGCGACCGGCGTCTGATCCGCCGGCCCGCGGCCGTTGCTGAACGGATCGGTCAGCACGCCCATGAACATGCCCATCGCGTTGAACGTCGACTGCTGTGCCCCGGTCGGCGTCTCGCCCGACGCAGCGCTCAGCCCGGCCGGGCCGAGCGCGCCGAACACGATCGGGATGCTGCCGTTGCGCGCGAAATAACCACTCAGCGCGTTGGCGACCTGAGTCTGGTTGCCGTTGAGGCCGCTGTTGATGACGGGCGGCGTCGGTGACGGCTCCGGGGTCGGCGGCGTCGGCGTGTAGTCGAGCACCAGATTGAGATAGGCGTTGTTGGCATCGTAGCCGAGACTCGACTTGAAGCCGGACGGCAGGTTGGTGTTGACCAGCGCGCCAAAAGTGCCGACCACTCCGCCGGTGGCGTTGACGATGGTGTATTGCCGCTCGACATAGCCGCCGCTGGCGAACGACGCGTTCACCGTCGCGCCACCCAGCGTCGCGGTGCCGCTGACATTGGTGCGGTCGGCACTGCTCGGCGACACCTCGACCATGTAGCTCGACGCCGCGGTGAAGACGAGGTTGCCGCTCACATTCAGCGTGCCGATCGAATTGCCCGGCGCCAGCGCGCCGCCGTTGATCAGCGTGGTGCCGACCGTGCCGGTGCCGCCGAGCGCCGCCCCTGCGTTCACCGTCGTCAACGACGACGACGCGATCGAGCCGTTGACGCTGAGCGTGCCGGCATCGACCGTGGTGGCGCCCGTATAGCTGCTGAGGCCCGTCAGAGACAGGTCGCCGGCGCCGCGCTTGACGACTTGGCCGCCTCCGGAAATCACGCCGCCGAAGCTCGTGGCGTCGGAGCGATTGAACGCGAGCGTAGCGTTGTTGCTGACGTTGCCGACGATCGAGCCCGAGGTACCGCCGTCGCCGATCTGCAGCGTGCCGCTGGAGACGGTCGTGCCCCCGGAGTAAGTATTGGTCCCGGTCAACGTGAAAACGCCACTGCCGACGCTGCCGCCGAAGCTGATCAGATTGCCGGTGCCGGAAATCGCGCCACTGAAAGCATGGGCGTCCGAGCGGGCGAACTCCAGCGTCCCGTTGTTGACGACGTCGCCGACGATCGATCCCGCGGTGCCGCCACTGCCGATCTGCAAGAAGCCGCCACTGATGGTGGTGCCGCCGGTGTAGGTGTTCTCGCCGAACAGGAGCAGCGCGTCGCTGCCGAGCTTGGTGACGCTGCCGGTGCCCGAAATCACCCCGCCGAAGCCGATTGCATCAGACCGATTGAACACCAGCGCTGCGTTGTTGGTGATGTTGCCGGTGATCGACCCGGTGGTGCCGCCGCTGCCGATTTGCAGCGTGCCGTTGCTGATCGTGGTGCCGCCGGTGTAGGTGTTGGCCCCCGTCAGCGTCAGCGTGCCGCCGGCGAGTTTGACCAGCTCTCCGCTGCCGGAGATCACGCCACCGAAGCCGATCGCGTCCGAACGATTGAATTGGAGCACGCTGTTGTTGACGACGTCGCCCACGATCGAACCGCTGGTGGCGCCGTTGCCGACCCGCAGCGTGCCCGAAGAAATCGTGGTGCCGCCCGTATAGGTGTTGTTGCCGAGCAGCGCGAGGATGCCGCCCCCGCGCTGGACCAGTTCGCCGCTGCCGGAGATCACGCCGCCGAGGCTGGTGCCGTTGCTGAGATCGACGGCCAGCGTCGCATTGTTGATGATGTCGCCGATGATGGAGCCGTTCAAGCCGCCATTGCCGAGCTGCAGCGTGCCGCCCGATATCGTGGTGCCTCCGGAGTAGAAATTGTTCCCCGTCAGCGTCAGCGTTCCGGTCCCGGTCTTGACCAGCGCGAATTGCGAGTCGCCGTCGCTGAACGTGCCCGAGAATTCCGTGGAGGTGTTCAGGCTGCCGATACTCAAGCTCTGGACCGGGACGCCGGCCGCGATGGCCGCCACCGTCCCGCTGCCCGACAGCGATCCGATCGATATCGAGCCTGAGGTCGTCCGCAGCCCCATGCTGCCGTCATTCTCGATTGCGGCGGTTCCTCCGGACGAAGTCTGGCTGAAAATCAGAGTACCACCCAGGTTCCTGATGGTCGCATTGCCCGCGGTGCTGAAGCCCACGAAGTCGATCTGGCTGCCGGAACCGATGAGGAATTCCTGGGCGTTGCCGGAGTTGTTGACGATGCCGGCGCCGCTCATATTGAGCTGCCCGCCGGATGCGACTCCGATCGTGTAGGTCGGCGTCCCTGCATCGAACGTGAAGCCGGCCGGGCTGCGGATGGTCGTCAGCACCACCGACGTCGGCGCGCCGTTGCTGGTGAACGTTGCCGTCGCACCGGCGTCGGGCACAACCGGGCCGCTCCAGTTCGAAGCCGTGTCGTAGTCCTGGCTCGTCGCGCCGGTCCAGACCTGCTGGGCATGCGCAGTCTGGGCGACCGACAACAAAGCCGTTGTGGCCATCAGCGCCGACACAACAACCTGCCGCCGCCCACGAATTCGAATCAGCTCGGCCGCCTTAAGCCGCGACCCCCGGTCGTCGGCAGTTCGCCGATATTGCAATTCACACCTCGTCACCTCGCGGGCCACGACCGAGCCCGCTTCGTGAATCAGCCTACAGGTTCACAATTGGGATGAACAGGTTGGCGGCGCCGCTTTGCGACAAAGTCGCATCGGGTGTGGATATGAGGCCACAGACGTTCCCGTTTTCGGAACCGTATTTCGTTCTACGGCATACTCGTTCGCGCGGTTCGAACCGAGCGCGCGGCGCACGATCACCAAGCGTAGCGCGCCACGCCCTTGCCCGCATAGCTGCGGGTGACGTCGGAGAATTCGCCTTCGAAGGCGGCCGCGACCGAGAAGCCGTTCAACCAGTTCACCTCGGCGGACACCGTCGTCAGCGCCGCATCCCGCGCCGGACGCGCGCCGTTCACGACGAAACTCGCACCGGGCAGCGCCTGGAACGTCGCCGCGATCGAGCGTTCGACGTCGAAATCGTGCGCCCAGGCCGCCCGTCCGCGCAGCGTCAGCAGCACGCCATCCAGCGCAAACGACTTGTCGCTGCGCAGGCCGATCTCGCTGCGCGTCGTGGTTGCGGTCTTCGCAGCATAGTCGAGCGCGAACACGCCGTTGCCGCTCACGGTCTGCTCCGCATAGGCCGGCAGATCGAACGCGGTGACCTGCCCGGCGGCATAGGGCGTCAGGCCGATGCCGCCAATCAGCGGCGCGACGAAGCGGTGGCCGGCTTCGACGCGGGCGGAGTAAGCGTTGGCGTTGAAGTTGGCACGCAACTGATTGATCCCGCCGACGCCGAGTGTCCGCTCGGTGGTGATGTCCTGCCAGCCATAGGCGGCCGCAGCGGTGAGATAGAAGGCGCCGATGCTGTGGCGCACGAAGCCGCCGACCTGCACCAGATCGGAGCGACCGGAGCCGAGCCCGTCGGCGAGGCCGAAACTGGTTGCGCCGCCGGCCATCGCGAAGCCGGCGACGGTCTGTGACGACAGCCAGTAGTCGGCGCCGGCGGCGATGCCGTAGAGCCGGCTGGTCGAGGTCGCGGAGCCGAGCGTCGCATCGCCGTCGGTGGTCTGCGAACCGCCGAAGCCCGCGCCCCAACTGACCCAACGCGGTTCGAACGACGGCTTCACCGCTTTGGTGATCATCGCGTGGGCATCGCGCACGGAGCCGCCGCCCGCGTAGGACATCGCGACCGGCGTCTGATCGCCAAGCCCGCGACCGTTGCTGAACGGATCGGTCAGCACGCCCATGAACATGTTCATGGCGTTGAACGTGGTCTGCTGAACGCCGGTCGGCGTCTCGCCCGCCGCAGCGCTCAGCCCGGCCGGACCGAGCGCGCCGAACAAGATCGGGATGCTGCCGTTGCGCGCGAAATATCCGCTCAGCGCGTTGGCGACCTGGGTCTGGTTGCCGTTGAGGCCGCTGTTGATCGGCAGCGGCGACGGCGTGGGTGTTGGAGTCGGTGTCGGCGTAGGCGTAAAGTCCAGCACCAGATTGAGATAAGCGTTGTTGGAATCGTAGCCCAGACTCGACTTGAAGCCCGACGGCAGATTGCTGTTCACCACCGACCCGAACGTGCCGACGATGCCGCCGGCGGCATTGAGGATGGTGTATTGCCGCTCGACATAGCTGCCGCTGGCGAAGATCGCGTTGACCGTCGCGCCGCCGAGCGTCGCGGTGCCGCTGACGTTGGTGCGGTCGGCGCTGGTGGGCGACACCTCGACCATGTAGCTCGACGCCGCGGTGAAGACGAGATTGCCGCTCACATTCAGTGTGCCGATCGAATTGCCCGGCGCCAGCGCGCCGCCATTGATCGATGTGTTGCCGACCGTGCCGGTGCCGCCCAGCGTGCCGCCGGCATTGACCGTGGTCAGCGACGAGGTTGCGATCGAGCCGTTGACGCTGAGCGTGCCGGCATTGACCGTGGTGGCGCCCAGATAGGTGTTGATCCCGGACAGGGTCTGGTGGCCGCCATTGAGAATGACGCCGCCGGTCGGCGCGCCGAAATCCGTCTTGATGATGCCGGCGAAATCCGATGCCGCGTTGGCGATCACCAGATTGTTGTTGTGCAGGGTGACGATGCTGCCGGCGACGCCGCGCAGCGCCTGAACCGTGGCGTCTCCGCCGGCATTTTGGCTCGCCAGCGTGACGCCGCTGGCGGCGAGATTGACCTCGCTGGAGGCCGCGATGGCGCTGACATGTCGAAGGTCCAGCGTGGCCGACGCCGAGCTGAGCGTGGTCGGGCCGCTATAGGTGTTGACGCCGAACAACCTGAGCGACGAATTTTGCCCGACGGTCAGGCCGCCGCTGCCGTCGATGACGCCGTTGAAGTTGGAGCCGAAAACAAAGTCGGTGCGCTGGACCGTCAGCGTGCGGCTGCCGAGATGGACCGCCGTGCCGTTCTGGCCCTGCAAGCTCTTGATCGAGATGCCGGCGTTGGCCCCGGAAATGTCCAGCGTCGTATTGGCCTGCAAGGTGACGCCTGCACCGCTGAAGTCGGCCGCGCCGGTCAATGCCAGCGTACCCGCATTGATCTGGATGGCGCCAGCGCTCGGGCCGGTACCGCTGAAGCTGAAGGTGCCGGTGCCTTCCTTGATGGCGCTTAGCGTGCCAATGAAATTTCCGGTGAAGCTGGTGGACGCATTGTCGCCACCGAAACTGAAGGCGTGGCCACCTCCAAGATTCACATTGCCGGCGCCCGCCAGCGATGCCACGGTCTGTTGTGTATTGGTGAGGTCGAGCGTCGCACCGGCGGCAATCGTCAGCGCCGAGGCGCTGCTGAGCACGTTGTTGGCGCCGGTCTGCAGCGTACCGTTGAGGATGGTCGTCGCGCCGCTATAGGTGTTGGCGCCGGACAGGACCAGCGTGCCGGTGCCGGACTTGTTGACCACGCCGGTGCCGGAAATCACGCCGCCATAGGCCGTCGTATCGGAGCGGGTGAAGGTCAGCGTGCCGCTGTTGACGATGTCGCCGGTGATCGAGCCGAGGGTGCCGCTGTCGCCGACCGTCAGGAGCGCGCCGGCATTGATCTGCGTGCCGCCGCTATAGGTGTTGGCGCCGGTCAAGGTGTTGAATCCGCCGGAGACGAGCATCTGGCCGGCGCCGCTGATCGCGCCGCTGATGGTGCCGCCTCCCATGGTCGCCAGGATCCCCAGCGCGACATCGGTCGCGACCGAGCCGGAGTCGAGGAACAACGAATTCGTCGCGATGGCGCCCGCCCCGGTCACGGTGGACCCGCTCCCGACAGTCAGGGTGTTCAAGACCAGTGTCGCGCCGCTATTGATGCCGATTGTGGCGCCGGACATCGTGATCTGCCCGGCATTCGCCGTGGTCGCGGCCACCACCGGGGTGGTCGGCGTGGATGCGATCGTCGAGACGTCGGTTGAGGTCGGTGCGACGCCGGTGCTCCAATTGGCGCCGTTGGAGAAGTCGCTGTCGACGTTGCCGTTCCAGGATTGCGCCTGCAGCGCCTGCGGATAGACCACGATGCCGACCAGCGCGGTCGACAGCAGCAATTGCTTGATCCGTGCCGCGGCGACGGACGCGATCCGCACCCTGCCGTTCGCGATCCTGCCACCCCTCACCGTCGGCACGTCCATCGTCGCGTCTCCCCAAAGCGCTGCCGTTCCGACGCACGCGGGCGCGCCGGCCGGGTCTTGTCTTCATCGATGGCGTGTAGCTCGGCCGCTTGCGACACCGCCGCATGCGCGTTCGCTCCGCCCCCCAGGGGGACACTAGGAGCGCGGCAACGGGATGAAAAATTATGTCTTTGAATGCCGACCATAGCGCCGGTGAATGGTTTGGGCCGCGCTCCCGTGCCGACAATGAGGGCCGGCTGCGACAATTCGCCATGGCAGGCGGGCCGCCGCTCATCTATCTATCAGCCGCGCGAATGATTGAAGTTTGCGTCGCAAGATCAAGGCTACAGGGGGACGGCGGGGGCCGATGGCGACGATCAACCTGCGTAATGTCGACCTCAATCTGCTGATCGTGTTCGACGCGGTGTATGCCACCGGCAATATCAGCCACGCCGCGCGGCAACTGGCGCTGAGCCAGCCGGCGGTCTCGAACGCGCTGACGCGGCTGCGCGAGCATTTCGACGATCCGCTGTTCGTGCGCGCCGGCCGCGGCGTCAAGCCGACGCTGCGCTCGCAGCAGATGATCGACCCGGTGCGCGAGGCGCTGCGGCTGATCCGCCAGCAATTCGACGGCGATCGCAGCCTCGATCTCGCCTCCTACAAGCGCACCTTCCGGATCGTGATCGTCGATCCGCTGGAGCCGATCCTGATGCCGCCGCTGCTGCGCGAGATCACCGCGCATGCGCCGCAGGTGACGATCGAATCCCGCCCGCCCTGGAACACCAACGTCACCGACGACATCATCGCCGGCACGCTGGATCTGGCCTGCTACACCTTCCCGGTCAGCGCGCCGGGGCTGGTGTTCGAGACGATCTGCCCGTGCGACAACGTCGTGGTCGCCCGCCGCGGCCATCCCGGGATCGGCGCCACGCTCGACGCCAGGACCTTCATGGCGCTGAACCAGGTGGCGCTGATCAACGAGCTGCGCGGTCACATCAATATCGATCGCGACATCACCACCCGCGGCGGCAACCGGCGGATCGCCTACATGGTCAACAAGGTCTGGTCGATGCCGGCGGCGGTCGGCAGCAGCGACCTCGTCGCGGTGTTGCCGCGCCGTTTCGCCGAACTGATGGCGCCGGTGTTCAATCTGCAGATCCACGAATCGCCGGTGCCGATCTCGGAACAGCACTTCCACATGATCTGGCACGAGCGAAACACCGACGACCCCGGCCACAAATGGCTGCGCGACACCATGCTGGAGGCGATGCATGCCGGCGCCTCGCCGCCCGGACTGGTGGCCGCCGCAGCCGCGTGCTAGCCCTCGCTGCAATCAACAGCGGGGAGACGAAACGCGATGGTCGAGGCGGTGATCTGGGATTTCGGCGGGGTGCTCACCTCCTCGCCGTTCGAGGCGTTCGCACGGTTCGAGATCGAGCGCGGGCTGCCGATCGACATCATCCGCCGCACCAATGCCGCCAATCATTTCGAGAACGCCTGGGCGAAGTTCGAGCGTGCCGAAGTCGATCTCGACACCTTCGACGCGCTGTTCGCGGAAGAATCGCGCGCGCTCGGCGCCGAGGTCCGCGGCCGTGAGGTGCTGCCGCTGCTGTCCGGCGATCTCCGCCCGCAGATGGTCGAGGCCCTGCGCCGCGTCAAGCAGAGCTTCAAGACCGGCTGCATCACCAACAATCTGCCCGCCAACGCGATCGGCTCGGCCTCGGGCCGCACGCTGTACGTCGCCGAAGTGATGGCGCTGTTCGATCACGTCATCGAGTCCGCCAAGATCGGCCTGCGCAAGCCGGATCCGAAGATCTATCGGATGATGACCGATACGCTCGGCGTCGACCCGGCCAACTGCGTCTATCTCGACGACCTCGGCGTCAACCTCAAGCCGGCGCGCGAGATGGGCATGACCACGATCAAGGTCACCAGCGCCGATCAGGCGATCAGAGACCTCGAAGCCGCGACCGGGCTGAAGCTGCGCGCCGACTAGAGCCGTTCCGTCTCCGATGGAATCAGCACTGGCGTTCTGGGACTCTGACCACAGGCACAACCTCATGGTGAGGAGGCGCGAAGCGCCGTCTCGAACCATGCGCCGCCGGCCATGATGCGTCGCCCCATCCTTCGAGACGCCCGGCTTCGCCGGGCTCCTCAGGATGAGGAGTCAGTGCATCTGGCAAGGGCCATATCGCTTCAATCAATCGATGAAACGCTCTAGGCGCGCCGCGCGATCATCAACCCATCGGGGAGTAGTCCCACCGACCAGCGCCGCCTCGGCTGCTGGTCGGTGGGACTGGCTCAGCGCGCCTTGTCCTTGCCGCGATCCGCCTTGCCGGACCCGACCGTCGCCGCGTCCGCGCGGCTCAGCCGCAGCACCTCGCCGTCCGGATGCTCGGTGACCAGCCAGATCGCACCGTCGGAGGCGACCTGCACGTCGCGGATACGGCGATCGAGGTCGCGCAGCATCCACTCCTCGCCGGTCACCTTGTCGCCGTCGAGCGAAGTGCGCACCAGCGCGCGCGCCGCGAGGCCGCCATGCAACATGTGGCCGCGCCATTCCGGAAACATCTCCCCGGTGTAGAAGGCGAGGCCCGAGGGCCCGACCGTGCGCTCGAACACATGCGCGGGGTCCGTCATGCCATCGACACCACGCGCGCCCTTGCCGATCGGCGCGCCGGAGTAATCGACGCCCGCGGCCTGCATCGGCCAGCCGTAGTTCTTGCCGCCCTCGATCTTGTTGATCTCGTCGCCAGCGCGCGGCCCATGGTCGTTGGCCCACAGCGCGCCGGTCTGCGGATGGAAGGCGAGCCCCTGGCTGTTGCGGTTGCCGAGCGCATAGATCGCCGGCGCGGCGTCGTTCTGCCCGACGAACGGATTGTCCTTCGGCACCGAACCGTCGTCCATCACCCGGATGAAAGAGCCGGCCTCGTCGTCGCGCTTCTGCGCCCGCGACATGTTGCGCCGTTCGCCGATCGACATCACGATCGATTTGTCCTTGGGATGGAAGGCGAAGCGGCCGCCGAAATGCAGTCCGCTGGAATCATGCGCCTTCGGCGTGTAGATCACCTCGACATTGTCGAGCCGCGCCTTGTCGCCCTCCTCGACCAGTCGTCCGCGCGCGATCGCAGTGCCGGCGCCTTCCTCCGAGGGCTGGGCGAAGCTGAAATAGATCAGCCGGTTGTCGGCGAAGTCGGGATGCGGTGCGACGTGGAACAGTCCGGCCTGGCTGCGGCCGGTCGGCCCCTTGTAGTGGAACACCTTCGGCACGCCCTCGACCTGCATCAGCCGGCCGTCACGGCTACCGAGCTGAAGACGACCCGAATTCCGCTCGGTCACCAGAAACCGGCCGTCCGGAATCAGCGCGATCCCCCACGGATGTTCGACGCCCGCGATCCGCTCGACATTGACGCGCGCTTTGTCGGTCTCAACCGTACGGGCGGAGGCCTGCGACACGCAGGCTGCGGTGGCAAAAGCGGCCGTGGCCATCGACAGAGTTGACCAGGCTGTCTTCGTGCGCGGCATCGCGAATCCCTTTCGATTGGAGGCCCCGCGTATCAATCCACCCTCAACCCGGCCGTTCCCGGCCCGGCACTGCGACCGGTGGTCTCGCCGGCGCGCGCTCGTACCAGCCCTTCGAGCGGTTGACGATCCACACCACCGTCAGCATCACCGGCACCTCGATCAGCACGCCGACCACGGTGGCGAGGGCCGCGCCGGACTCGAAACCGAACAGGCTGATCGCCGCCGCCACCGCGAGTTCGAAGAAATTGCTGGCGCCGATCAGCGCCGAGGGGCCGGCGACGCAATGCTGCTCGCCGGCGAGCCGGTTCAGCAGATAGGCCAGCCCGGAATTGAAGTACACCTGGATCAGGATCGGCACCGCGAGCAGCGCGATCACCAGCGGCTGCTTGATGATCTGCTCGCCCTGGAAGCCGAACAGCAGCACCAGGGTCGCCAGCAACGCCACCAGCGACAGCGGCTGGACCGCGCCGAGCAAGCGCTGCAGCCCCGCCTCGCCGCCGGCCGCCAGCACGCTCCGCCGCAGCAGCTGGGCGATGATCACCGGGACCACGATGTACAGCCCCACCGACAGCATCAGCGTGTCCCACGGCACGGTGATCGCCGACAGCCCCAGCAGCAGCCCCACGATCGGCGCGAAGGCGAACACCATGATGGTGTCGTTGAGCGCGACCTGACTCAGCGTGAAATGCGGCTCGCCTTTGGTCAGGTTCGACCACACGAACACCATCGCGGTGCACGGCGCCGCGGCGAGGATGATCAGCCCGGCGATGTAGGAATTGATCTGGTCGGCCGGCAGATAGTCCCGGAACAGATATCCAATGAACAACCAGGCCAGCGCCGCCATCGAGAACGGCTTCACCGCCCAGTTGATGAACAGCGTCACGCCGATGCCGCGCCAATGCTCGCGCACCTGCGCCAGAGCGGCGAAGTCGATCTTCACCAGCATCGGAATGATCATGAGCCAGATCAGCACCGCCACCGGCAGATTGACCTTGGCGATCTCGGCGGCGGCGACCACCTGGAAGAACCCGGGAATGACATGGCCGAGCGCGATGCCGACGGCGATGCAGAGCGCGACCCAAAGTGTGAGATAGCGTTCGAAGGTGGACATGATGGCCTCTTTGATCACTTCACGCTGCGTAGCGTGGCTCGAAAATGCGTCTTGTCTTGCGAGCGAAGCCGACCAATCCACCGCCGTCATCCCCGCGAAAGCGGGGATCCAGTCTCCCAGAGCGCCAGCTTCTGAACGAAGCGCTCTGGGTACTGGGTCGCCCGGTCAAGCCGGGCGATGACGTAGTGCAACGTTGCTTCGCCTTGCATTCATCGTTGGTCTGCCATCATCGGTCTGCGCGCATGTTCACGCCGTCGCCACGCGCCGGCCGGTCTCGTCGATCACGCGCTCGCCGTCTTCCTTGACGAATTCGCCGCGCTGCGGCGGCAGCAGGTCGAGCACGATTTCGGACGGCCGGCACAGCCGCACGCCCTTCGGCGTCACCACCAGCGGCCGGTTGATCAGGATCGGATGCGCCATCATCGCGTCGAGCAGATCGTCGTCGCCGAGCCCTGGATCATTCAGCTTCAGCTCGGCATAAGGCGTGCCCTTCTCGCGCAACGCCGCGCGTGGCGTCAGCCCTGCGCGCGCGATCAGTTGCTGCAACAGCGCCCGGCCGGGCGGGCATTTCAGGTACTCGATCACATGCGGTTCGATCCCGGCATTGCGGATCATGCCGAGCGCGTTGCGCGAGGTGCCGCAGTCGGGATTGTGATAGATCACGACATCCATCACGCCACTTTCGGACGACCGAAGCTGACGCCCGCGAACAGGCCGATCTCCTGCAGCACCGCGCCGAGCGCGACGCTATCGAGTCGCTTGATCGGCAGCGCGGTAAAGGCGTCGATCCGGTTCTTCAGGAAGCGGAACGCCTGCACGAACGCGCGCTCCTTGTCGATATCGCTGCCCTCGACCGCGGCGGGATCGTCGATGCCCCAATGCGCGCTAGTCGGCTGGCCCGGCCACACCGGGCAGACCTCACCGGCGGCGTTGTCGCAGACGGTGAACACGAAATCCATCACCTGGGCGTCCGGCTCCGCGAACTCCTGCCAGCTCTTCGAGCGCAGGCCCTCGGTCGGATATTGGCTCGCTTCGAGCACCTTCAGTGCGAATGGATTGACCACCCCCCTCGGCTTGCTGCCGGCGGAGAAGGCGTTGAAGCGACCGGCTCCGTCCTTGCGCAGGATGCTCTCGGCGAGGATCGAGCGGGCGGTATTGCCGGTGCAGAGAAACAAGACGTTGAAGGTGCGGTCAGACATCGGCGGGCTCCTTGGGATCACAACACGGCTGTAGGTCGGCGATCAGCGGGGCGCACAATTCCGGGCTGCCGCCGCAGCAATCCTTGATCAGAAACAGCGCGATCTCCTGAAACCGCTCGAGGTCGGCGCGATACACGATCGAGCGGCTGTGCCGCCGCGACCGGATCAGACCGGCGCGGGCCAGGATCGCCAGATGCGACGACATGGTGTTCTGCGGCACCGCCAGCGCGTCAGCGATCGCCCCGGCCGCGAGGCCCTCCGGCTCGTGCGCGGCCAGCAGCCGGAATGCCTCCAGCCGGGTCGATTGCGCCAGAGCCCCGAGGGCCATGATTGCGTTCTCTGATTCCATATATCCAGAATTATCGATATTTAGCAGCAAGTCAAGATCGCGATCGAGATTAATTCGATTATCCTAGAATTACCGTTTGACCCACGGAGAATTCGATCGCACGATGCGGGCATGAAGATTGACGACGTCGCCACCAAATTCGAGGCGCTGGGCAATCCGACCCGGCTGAAGATCTACCGGGCGCTGGTGCGCGCCGGCGAGGCCGGCACGCCGGTCGGCCGGCTGCAGGAGCGGCTGAAGATCGCGCCCTCGACGCTGTCGCATCATCTCAAGACGCTGGTTGCGGCCGGGCTGATCCGCCAGGTCCGCGACGCCACCACGCTGAACTGCCACGCCAATTACGAGGTGATGCGCGGCCTGATGGACTTCATGGTCGCCGAATGCTGCGCCGATGCCGTCGAAAGCAAGGACACCAAATCCGCCGCCTGAGTTTTTCGTGCCCGCTTATTCGATGCTTCTAGTCTGATAGAATTACCGAAAGCCCGTCCCGCCGTCCTGCCAGCCAACCGTGAGGAGAGCCCGATGTCCACCACCGAGATTACCGAAATCGTCCGCGAGAAATATGCCGCGGCCGCCACCCGCGCCGGATCGTGCTGCGGCACCCCTGCCCTCGACCATGTCAGCCCGATCACAAGCAATCTCTACGATGCGGCCCAGGCCCAGGGCCTGCCCGCCGAAGCGATGCTGGCCTCGCTCGGCTGCGGCAACCCGACCGCGCTGGCGGAGCTGAAGCCGGGCGAGACCGTGCTCGATCTCGGCTCCGGCGGCGGCATCGACGTGCTGCTGTCGGCGCGCCGCGTCGGGCCGACCGGCAAGGCTTACGGCCTCGACATGACCGACGAGATGCTGGCGCTAGCGCGCGACAACCAGCGCAAGGCCGGCGCCGACAACGTCGAATTCCTCAAAGGCCAGATCGAGCAGATCCCGCTGCCGGATAATTCGGTCGACGTGATCATCTCCAACTGCGTGATCAACCTGTCGGGCGACAAGGACCGCGTGCTGCACGAGGCCTTCCGCGTGCTCAGGCCCGGCGGCCGCTTCGCGGTGTCCGACGTGGTGACGCGGGGCGAGATTCCGGAGGCGCTGCGCAGCGACGTGCTGCTGTGGGTCGGCTGCCTTGCCGGCGCGCTCGACGAAACCGACTACACGGCGAAGCTCGCCGCTGCCGGCTTCGACGGCATTTCGATCGAACCGACCCGGATCTACAAGGTGGAAGACGCCCGCGACTTCCTCGCCGGCAGGGGGCTCGACGTCGACGCGATCGCGCCGCAGATCGACGGCAAATTCTTCAGCGGCTTCGTGCGGGCGACCAAGCCCGGCGCGACAGCGACTGCGGGCCGTTGCTGCGGGTGAAGTCCGGTCTCTCTCGCGCCGTCATTGCGAGGAGCGCAGCGACGAAGCAATCCAGCGCAGTGCACCGGGCTGGATTGCTTCGCTTCGTTCGCAATGACGACGGACACTGGGAGCGTGCTTCGCCGAAAGTTAAGCGGCGCCCTTACGGTACACCGTCTTAGCTCGTAGGGCGGATAAGCGCGTAGCGCGCCATCCGCCGTCCGGACTCGCGATGGCGGATGGCGCCTTCGGCTTATCCGCACTACTCTGCCGTTACAAACTGTCCCCGAAATCCTCGCGGAATTTGGCGACCAGCTTGTTCTGCCAGTCCGACACCGGCTTCAGCAGCCCGTAGAAGAACCGCAGCACCTCCGGCTCTTCGACGAAGGTCAGGCCGCCGATCAGGTGACGGTTGTCGTACAGCCAGGCGATGCGGTCGACCGCGTATTTCACCTGCGACAGCGTGAACACGCGGCGCGGCAGCGCCAGCCGCACCAACTCCATGTTCGCGAAGATCTCGCTGCCGTCCGGCTCGCGCTGCTCCGACAGCGTGCCGCGCTCCATGCCGCGGATGCCCGACGCGATGTACAGCGCCGAGGCCAGCGCCCCGGCCGGATATTGCGACTGCGGGATGTGGTCGACGAACCGCTTGGCGTCGATATGGCAGCCGAGCCCGCCGGCCGGCGTGATCACCGGCACGCCGCGCTCCTGCAACTGCTCGACCATGTAGCCGATGAACATCGGCCCCTGATTGATCATCTCCTCGTCCATGGTCTCTTCGAGACCGACGGTGAGCGCCTCCATTTCGCGGACCGACATGCCGCCATAGGTAAGGAAGCCCTCGTACAGCGGCACCAGCGGCCGCATCTTCTCGTACAGCGCGCGGTCGCGGATGCAGATGCCGCCGCCGCGGGCGCAGCCGAGCTTGCGCGCCGAGAAATAGATGATGTCGCACAGGTCCGCGGTGCGGCGGGTGATCTCGCGGATCGACATCGCCTTGCAGTGATCCTCGCGGGTCTTGTTGAAATACAGATTGTCGGCGAGCAGGCTGGCGTCCAGCACCAGCGGAATGCCGTGCTCCTTGCAGACATTGCCGACGTCGGCGAGGTTGGCGAGCGAGAACGGCTGGCCGCCGATCAGATTGGTGCCGCTCTCCATCCGCACGAAGGCGATCTTGTCGGCGCCGGCGTTCCCGATCACCGCGCGCAGCTTGGCGATGTCCATGTTGCCCTTGAACGGGTTGACGCTGACGACTTCGAGGCCCGCGTCCGTCACCAGTTCCTCCACCGCCCCGCCCTGCAGCGTGATATGCGCCTTGGTGGTGGTGAAGTGATAGTTCATCGGCACCACCTTGCCGGGCGACACGAACACCTTGGCCAGGATATGCTCGCAGGCGCGGCCCTGATGCGTCGGCAGGAAGTAGTGCATGCCGAAGATGTCGCGCAGCTTGTCCTCGAGCCGGGTGTAGGTGGCGCTGCCGGCGTAGCTGTCGTCTGCGATCAGCATCGCGGCCTGCTGGCGATCGCTCATGGCGTTGACGCCACTGTCGGTCAGCATGTCGAGGAAGACGTCGTCGTTCTTCAAGAGGAAGGTGTTGTTGCCGGCCTCGGTGATCTTCTCGAGGCGGCGCTCGACCGGCGGCAGGCTGAGCTTCTGCACGATCCGCACCTTGTGCATCTCGAGCGGCACCGTCTCGTTGCCGTAGAACTTCACCGTCGCCATGTCGCCAAACTCCCCAAACCACCCGCACCTCGCGGCGGCTTCGGCTTACCGGCAGGCCGGGCGATCGGAATTGCGCCCGATCAAACGGGCGCGGCGGAGACGCGCGCGAGGCGGTGCCCGGCAACCTTAGGCGAAACAAATCCCTACCGCGACGAAACCAAATTCGGCGGTCGACGAAAACCTCCTGAAACGGTTGGGCGGGTACTGATAACGCCAACAAGGCGCCGAAGGCGCTGGCGAACAAGACAAGGCGTTCAAACAGGGGACCGACCATGAGCCATTTCCGGCTGATCCGACGTACCGCCGCGGTCGCAGCATTCGCGATCGGAGCCGTTGCCATGACGGGCGCGGCCCAGGCAGCCCAGCCGCTTCCCTTCCCGTTCCTGCCGCTGCTGCCGCAGCCGGCCGCGATGCAGCCGCTGGCCTACGCGCCGGTCGAACAGGCCGCACCGCAGCCCCAGGCCGTGCCGCAGCACGACGACGACGCACCCGCCGCCGAATTGCCGGCGCGGTTGAAGCGCCAGATCGTCAGCTACGCCACCCGCGAGGCGCCGGGCACGATCGTCATCGATACCCCGAACACTTATCTCTACTACGTGCTCGGCGGCGGCCGCGCGGTGCGCTACGGCATCGGCGTCGGCCGCGACGGCTTCACCTGGTCGGGCGTGCAGTCGATCACCAGGAAGGCCGAGTGGCCGGACTGGACCCCGCCGCGGGAGATGATCGCGCGCCAGCCTTATCTGCCGCGCCACATGGCCGGCGGCCCCGGCAACCCGCTCGGCGCCCGCGCGATGTATCTCGGCGGCACGATCTATCGCATCCACGGCACCAACGCGCCGTCGACGATCGGCACCCACGTCTCGTCCGGCTGCATCCGGCTCACCAATGACGACGTCACCGACCTGTATGCGCGGGTCAACGTCGGCGCCAAGGTGATCGTGCTGCCCGACAGCCGCCGCGCCGACAATGCGAGCGGCCGCCGCGGTTAGCGGTCGACGAACGACAGCGCACCGAACGACGGATGGCGCGGGCGACCGCGCCATTATCTTGTGTCGTATCGTTGCCGGCGTGTCCGTTGTGACACAGCGACGGCGGCAGCGCGGCGACATTGCCGCGATTTCAGGGGCGTTGCCCCGTTCGCACCCAGCCCCCTGCTGGCGCCGCCGGGCCCGGGCCTGTATGGTCCGGCTCGTTTGCCCCTGGGGAATTGATGCGTTTCAAGACCGTCCTGGTCGCTTTGGCGATCATAGCAATCTCATTCGGTGTCACGCTGAAGGCGTTCGACTGGCTGTCGCCGCGCGCCGTCAGCCCGCCGTCGCTGCAGGCGTTGCCACCGCTGCCGGCGATCCGCCAGTCTTCGGTCGTCGTGCCGGTGATCGTGCCGCTGACCGCGATCCGCGATCTGGTCGATCGGACCGCGCCGCGCAACTTTTCCGGCAAGGCCGACAACCCGATGCCGCAACTGGTGCAGAATGCCGATATCAGTTGGACCGTGGCGCGCGGCGCCGTCTCGGCGAAGGGCGCGCCCGAGCAGGCCACGGTGACCGCGCCGCTCACCGGCACGCTCTCCGCACGGGGCTCGCTCTCGAGCAGCGCCCAGAGCAAGGTCGGCGACACGCTCGGCAAACTGTTCGGCGACAAGGTCGCCAAGCAGGTCGGCGTCAACATCAAATCGTTCAGCGCCAATGGCGAGATCAAGGGCATGGTCGCGATCTCCGCGCGGCCGAAGGTGCTGCCGGACTGGCACGTCGATCCCAATCTCACCGCGCAGGTGATTTTGTCCGACTCCAACGTCTCGATCGGCGGCGCACGGATCGACGTACCGGCGCAGGTCAAGCCGGTGATCGACAAGGCCGTCAACGAACAGCTCGCCCGGCTGCAGCAGACGATCCGCAACGACGGCGCGCTGGAGCGCAGCGCGCGGCGCGAATGGGCGCGGATCTGCCGCTCGATACCGCTGCAGGGCGCCGGCGTGCCGAACGGCTTCTGGCTCGAACTGCGGCCGACCAAGGCGCTGGCCGCGCAACCGCAATTCGATGCCGCCACGGTGGTGCTGACGCTCGGCATCGTCGCCGACAGCCGCATCACCACCGCGCCGACCAAGCCGGAATGTCCGTTCCCGGCGCAGCTCGAAATGGTCGCGCCCGACAGCACCGGCGTGAAGGTCGCAGTGCCGATCGACATTCCGTTCAAGGAGCTCGATCGCGTCATCGAGCCGCAATTCGTCGGCCGCACCTTCCCCGAGAACGGCGGAGCCGCCGCGATCACGGTGAAGCGCGTCAATGTCGCGGCCAGCGGCGACCGGCTGCTGATCTCGATGCTGGTGGATGCGAAAGAACAGAAAAGCCTGTTCGGCTTCGGCGGCGAAGCCACGCTGCACATCTGGGGCCGGCCGGTGCTGAACCAGGAGGACCAGACGCTGCGACTGTCCGACATGCAGCTCGCGGTCGAATCCGAGGCGGCGTTCGGCCTGCTCGGCGAAGCCGCGCGCGCCGCCGTGCCCTATCTGCAAAAGGCGATCGCAGAACGCGCGGTGATCGACCTCAAGCCGGAATCCCTGAACGTGCAGCGCCGGATCGGCGCGGTGATCGCAGCGTATCAGCGCAACGAGGACGGCTTACGGATTTCCTCGGAGATTTCGAGCCTGCGGCTGACCGACGTGGCGTTCGATTCTTCGATGCTTCGGGTGACCGCAGAGGCCAACGGCATTCTCGAGGTGACGCTCACCAAGCTGAAGGCGCCCTGAGTAACTCGCTGATCTGCGGCGTGACTCCATCTCCTGCGCGAGCCCCCGGCTGCTCGAAGCAAAATTCGCCCGGCGGCTGCGAGCCACCAGGCGAATTACACCACAGGACTTTGCAGACAGCCGCCCAAACGCGTCGTCGCGTTCGCGCGCTCTGTCAGATCATGCCGTTACGACCTGTTGTAGTTGAACTCCGGCATCGCCTTCAGTTCATCGGTGGTCGTGTTCAACACGGCGTGGTCCGGATACCAACGCTCGGCCGTGCTGTTGGTCATGGTGGTCGCCGAGCCGGTGGTGGTCGCCGGGGCCGCTGAGCCCGGGGCGGTGGTCGTGGTGGTGCCGGCGCCCGACGTCGTGGCGTTGTTACGGTTCATCGCCGTGTTCGACGATACCGGAGTGTCGACGAACTTGATCTTGTCGAAGGCCACCGCGACGTCACGCTGGCCGACGCCCAGGAACCCGCCGACCCCGATCACAACAGCCTGAACACGGCCCGAATTGTCGAGCAGCACTTCGCTGATGTCGCCGAGCTTCTCGTTGCCCTGGTTGTAGACATTGAGACCGACGAGCTTCGATGCGCGCCACTGACCGGAGTGGGAGGCTGCGGCCGACGACGATGCGGTCGGCTTCGCCATCGTTCCGGTATTGGGCGCGGCAGGCGATTGCGCGAAAGCGGCGGTCGCGATCAGCGTGGTGCCGAGCAGGCCGGCCAGTACGGTATTGGTTTTCATTGTGTAGTACCCTCCATGTTTGTCGAATGGTCCCGGACAAACGAGCGAGTCTGCACACAGTTCCGAGGGCGGACCTTTTTATTGCGTCAACTACACACGACAACCTTTCGCATCCGAAGAACACGTCCGAGTTCCACGGCGCGACGACAAGACGCGGCAGAGCATCCTCGCCGCGAGGCGGCGAGGATGCTCGCTGGTCCCGACGGCGTCACACAGTCAGGCCTGGTAGTTGACGACCAGCGCGGAGAAAGACGTCGAACGGCCGCTGCTGGTTCCGCTGGAACTGTAGCTGCTTTCGGACGATGCCTGCTGCTCCTGCAGCAGCTTCAGGAATTCCTGCAGCGCATCGCTGATGTCGGTGCTGGAGCTGGACGTGCTCGACGTCGAGTCGGTCGACGTGCTGTCGTCCGGCGGAGGACCCGGCGGAGGACCACCGGCGCCACCGGGGCCGCCGGCGAACGCATTCTCGAACACGCTCTTCAGCTCTTCGGCCTGTTCGCTGGTCAGGTTACCGCTGGAGACCTGATCGGCGATCAGATCGTCGATCCTGGATTTCATGTCGTCGGGCGATGCCTGCGTGCTGCTGCCGGAGCCGCTGCTGCGGCTGCTCTGCAGGGCGGAATCGATCTCGCTCAGCGCCGAAGACAATGCCGTGGCGTCAGTCGAACCGACCTGGCCGGCCGTGACTTCGGCCGCCAGTTCCTTCTGAAGCTGCTGAAGTGGAGAGAGATGACTGCTTGTGGCGGAGATGGAGGTCATGGGAAGCTCCGGGGTGCCTTGATCGCGCTCCACCGTGTGGTGAGCGGAATTAACGAGACCTTTTCACCGCACACGGCTTGATTGCAGAATGTTGCGACCTTCCGACGGGACACATCCGGAAACAAAAAACCCGTTTCAGCTTGGCGAGGATTCTCGGTAAACGGCCTCATGAGCACCGCCCCGCCCCACATCCTCGTCGTCGAAGACGACCGCGAGACCCGCGCGCTGATCGCGAAATACTTGCGCAACAACGAATGTCATGTCGTGACCGCCCAGGACGGTCGCGAGATGGATAGCCGGCTCGCCGACCAGCGCGTCGATCTCGTCGTGCTCGACGTGATGCTGCCGGGCGAGGACGGCCTCAGCCTGTGCCGCCGCGTGCGCGCCGCCTCGCCGCTGCCGATCATCATGCTGACGGCGCGCGGCGAGGACGTCGATCGCATTCTCGGCCTGGAGATGGGCGCCGACGACTACCTCGCCAAGCCGTTCAATCCGCGCGAATTGCTGGCGCGGATCCGCTCCGTGCTGCGACGGCAGTCGCTCGCCCAGACCGCCAGCGCCACCGCCGGCGCGACCGCACTCGCCTTCCTCGGCTGGCGGATCGATTTCCGGCTGCGCGAACTGCGCAACCCCGACGGGGCGCTGGTGGCGATGACCAGCGCCGAGTTCGACCTGCTGCAGGCGTTCTGCGAACGGCCCGGCCGGGTGCTGTCGCGCGAAGCGCTGCTCGATCTCACCCACGGCCGCAACGCCGGCTCGTTCGAACGTTCGATCGACGTGCTGGTCAGCCGGATCCGCCGCAAGATCGAGCCCGATCCGCAGAGCGTCAGCATCATCAAGACGGTGCGCTCCGGCGGCTATATGTTCACCCCCGCCGTCGAAACGGTCTGATCGAGGCCGCACCGGCCGGAGGCTTCATGCTCGAGCGGCTCGGCCGGTTTCGTTTCAGCGGGATCCGCAGTCAGATCGCGGTGCTGGTGATCGCGTCGCTGATCGGCACGCAGTTGCTGATCATGGCGACCTTCCTGCTGCGCGGGCCGGACCGGTTCGGTCCGCCCGAGCATCGGCACGATCAGTTTGAGATCTCGGTCCTTCTGATTGCGGCGACGCCCGAGGAGCAGAGACCGCAACTCGTCGACCAGATCACCAGAACATTCCCGCACCTCGAACTACGCCTGCTCGACGCCGCCGAGGTGCCGCCACGATCCGACCGCGAACTGCCGGAAATCCGCCAGGTGGCGCGCGCGCTGGGGCCATTGGCACGGGTGTTCGCGCTGCCCGGCGGCGAGACGCCGCGGGTCGGCATCGCGCTGCCGGACGGCACGGCGATCGCCGCCGCGATTCCGGAGATGCGCGGGCGACCGCCGATCTCGAACGGGCCTTGGCTGAGCGCGTTCCTCGGCGTGATCATCAGCCTGGCGATGTTCGGCCTGTGGGCCGATCGCGCGTTGTCGACGCCGTTGTCGGGCTTTGCCAGGGCGGCGGAGAATTTCAAGCTCGACGGCACCGACGAGCCGCTGCCGGAAAGCGGGCCGGACGAAATCCGCTCGCTGGCGCGGGCGATGAACCGGTCGCGCAACCGCATCACCGCGCTGATCGACGACCGCACCCGGACGCTGGCCGCGATCGGCCACGATCTGCGCACCCCGATCACGCGGCTGCGGCTGCGCAGCGAGTTCATCGAGGACGTCACCCAGCGCGACAACATGCTGCGCGATCTCGACCAGATGCGCTCGATGCTCGACGCGGTGCTGTCGTTCCTGCGCACCGGCCGCGCGCTGGAGCCGATGACGCGGATCGATCTGGCGAGCACGCTGCAACTGATCACCGATCAGTTCGCCGATCTCGGCCACAAGGTGACTTATGTTGGGCCGGAACATGCCGAATTGCCGGCGCGGCCGGACGACATCCGGCGCGCCGTGACCAATCTGGTCGACAACGCGGTGCGCTACGGCCAGGACGTCATCGTCCGCCTGGAAGCATCGCCCGGGCACGTCGCGATCGCGGTGGAAGACGACGGCCCCGGCATTCCCGAAAGCTGCAGGGCCGAATTGATCGAGCCCTTCGTGCGCGGCGACGACGCCCGCAACATGGACGAGACCTCCGGCTTCGGGCTGGGGCTTTCGATCGCCCGCACCATCGCGCAGAATCACGGCGGCGAACTGACGCTGCACGACCGCAAGCCGCACGGCCTGATCGTGCGGATCGATCTGCCCGCGCAGGCGTAGCGACGCGCTCACTTCGCCGGCGTGACTTTCGGCTCGACGCTGTGCACGGCACCCGGCCTGCGCAGATGGATCGTCGCGACGTCGTCGGAATACACCTTCTGCCAGCCGTCGATGTGATCGAGCAGATGCGTGGCCGCGTCCTCGGTGCGCAGCAGCGTCGCGTCGATGTTGTAGTCCGCGAGCAGCCGGAACAGTTTCTCCGGCGGCTTCAGCCGCACCGCGGCGTTCTGCTCGACCACGAAGGACTCGCCGTACAGTTCGGTGCGGCCGTCGATGAACGGCGCAACGCCGTTGGCGATCAGATAGCCGCCGAAATCGTAATCGTTGAACACCCGTTGCACGCCGAGCTTCTTCAGCTCGGTCACCGCCGCCGCCGGCGAGTTCGCCGGATGCGGCGCGAAGCGATGCAGCGACGCGAACGCCAGCGTGCCGCCGAGCGTGAGCGCGATCGCCGCCGCCACCGCGCCGAGCGACCCGGCGGCCGACCCGCGCGCCGGCCCCTCGCCGCGCGCCTCGGCGCCGCCGATCTGCCGCGCCAGCGGCGCCGCGATGATCAGCGGCGCCAGCAGCGCCAGCACTTCGATGTTGCGGTTGGCGCTCAGCGCCATGTGCACGAGGCCGAGCAGCAGCAGGATGCGCACCGGCGGCAGCGTCACGCCGCGCCACAGCGCCAGGCCGAACCCCGCCAGCAGCGCGACCTCGAACGCGCCGATCCGCGAGAAATTCACCGGCGCCCATTCGCCGATCGTCGCCAGCGCCGCGCCCAGCGACAGGATGCGCTGCGACGCCAGGATCGCGTGCCAGCCATACGGATTGGCGCAGCTCACGATCAGCGCCGCGACGCCGAACGCGCCCCAGCGCAGCAGCAGCGACAGCCGGCGTGACGGCGCCGCCGCCAGCACCGCGTCGAGCGCGATCGGCGCCACCAGCGCGATGCCGAGCACGAAGCCGCCGTGCAGATTGGCCCACAGCGCCATCAGCGGCAGCAGCCAGAACGACGGCGCGGCGCGGCGATCGGCCGCCGCCATCAGCGCGCCGACCCACGCCACCATCACCGGCATCGCCAGCACATGCGGCCGCGCCAGCATATGCGGCGCCATCAGCGCCACCGCGGCGGCGACGAACACCAGCGTGGTGCTGCCGCGCAAGCGCTGGCCGAGCCAGCGCGCATAAAGCATGAAAGTCGCCGCCAGCGCCGCGGCCGACAGCACCACCGGCCCGGCCCAGCCGGCGAGTTGGTAGCTCGCCGCCAGCAGCACCTGCGACAGCCATTGCGTCGAGATCCACGGCTGCCCGGCCATGGTGAAGGAATACACGTCGGTCTGCGGCACCGTGCGATGGTCGATGATCCACTGCCCGAGCGTCACCTGCCACAACGAATCCGGATCGTTCAGCAGCCGGTCGCCCGCGACCAGCAGGAAGGCGTAGACCGCGACCCCGATCCACAGCGGCAGCGCGCTGCGCCGCGCGCCGGCGAGGTCGCTCGAATCGGCGGTGAGGATCGTCATCGGCGGTGTCCGGTCGGGGGTCGAGGTTCCGCGATCAAACACGCGGCCGGATAATTTGAAGTAAACCGCGGGGCGGGCCGATGGAACTGGCCCTCGCCCAAAGGCACGTTGACACCGGAGGCGATCGGCCTACATTGAGTTCGTTCCGAGGGGGGCTCCGACGAGGAGCTGAGATACCGCACGCTCGCCACTTCAAGCCCGATCTTGCTTGAAGCTGACGCGGGACCGCGGTGACCCTTTGAACCTGATCCGGGTCATGCCGGCGAAGGGACAGGGATGTACCAGACCATCGAAGGCCAGCGCGGGGCCGATTCCGCGCATCATCACATAGCTATAGATCAGGACGCCATTGCATCCGTTGCCACCGACGAGGCCGCTGCCGTCTTGCGCGGCACGCCGCCGGATCTGCGCAAGGATGCGCCGGTCTCGGTGATCGGGGCCGGTATCGCCGGCGCGTGGCAGGCGCTGCTGCTGGCGCGTGCCGGCCGCAACGTCACGCTGTACGAGCGCGGCGACCGCGAAATGACGCAGGCCACCAGCCATTGGGCCGGCGGCATGCTGGCGCCGTATTGCGAGGCCGAGACCGCCGAGCCGATGGTCGGGCTGATGGGCATGCGCTCGCTGGAGATGTGGCGCAAGGAGTTCCCCGAGACCGCGTTCAACGGCTCGCTGGTGGTGGCGCATGCGCGCGACCGCGCCGATTTCGAGCGCTTCGCCAAGATGACCGCGGGCCACCAGCGGCTCGACGCCGACGGCGTCGCCGAACTGGAACCGGCGCTGGCCGGCCGCTTCCGCGAGGGCCTGTACTTCCCCGACGAAGGCCATGTCGAACCGCGGCTGGTGCTGGCGCGGCTGCACCAGCGCCTGGTCGAGGCCGGCGGCGCGATCCATTTCGAATCGGAGATCACGCCGGAAGAACTCGACGGCCTGGTGATCGATTGCCGCGGCCTCGCCGCGCGCGACAAGGCGCCGGAACTGCGCGGCGTCAAGGGCGAGATGGTGGTGATCAAGACCACCGAAGTGACGCTGTCGCGCCCGGTGCGCTTGATGCATCCGCGCTGGCCGCTTTACGTCATTCCGCGCGAAGACAATCACTTCATGCTGGGCGCGACCTCGATCGAGAGCGAGGACGAACTCGTCACCGTGCGCTCGGCGCTGGAACTGCTCAGCGCCGCCTATGCGGTGCATCCGGCGTTCGGCGAGGCGCATATCGTCGAGATCGGCGCGGGCCTGCGCCCGGCCTTCCCCGACAATCTGCCGCGAATTTCCATCGGCAACCGCCGCATCGCCACCAACGGCCTGTACCGCCACGGCTTCCTGCTGGCGCCGGCGCTGGCCGAGAAGATGCTGGCCTATGTCGAGCGCGGCGTCGTCGACAATCAGGTGATGCGATGCTTGTGACCTTGAACGGCGAACAGCGCGACGTGACCGCCACCAGCCTCAGTGCGCTGATGACCGAACTCGACTGCACCGGCGGCCACTACGCCGTCGCCATCAACTACGACGTCGTCCCGCGCGGCAAATGGGACGAGACGCCCGTCAGCGCCGGCGACGAGATCGAGATCCTGACGCCGAGGCAGGGCGGATGAGGATGGCGCGAGCCAAGTACCGCAGCGCCTCCACTCCCCTCCCCCTTGCGGGGAGGGGTCGGGGGTGGGGGTCCCCAAGCTGTTCAACCGGCATGATTCCCGACACTTTAGACCGGGATGATTGTCGACAGGTCTTTGTCCGCGTGTTGCGGCGCGTAGCGCAGCCCCTCTCGGGGCGGAGCGAAGCGACGGAACACGCGGAGGCGATCGATCAGGCCGATGTCGTAATGGCAGAACCGCACGATCTGGTCGCCGTTGTCGAGTTCGGCGATGCCGATCGGTTCTCCGATCAGCGCCTCGCTGATGAAGATGCGCTCGCCGTGCCACATGATCTCGCCGGAGCTGCGGACCCGCCGCACCTCGTGGTCGGCGTCGTACCAGGGGTCCGCGATCCGGTCCGGCATCTGCCGCGTCGAGACGGTGTAGAGTTCGGCCGGCGGTCGCTGGCCGAGCGCCTCGTGCGGGCGCTCCCGATTGTAGTGATCGCGGAAGGCATCGAAGCGGGACTGCTGCTGGGTCGCCGTGGCCGCCGGCGGGCGCGAGGTCTGTGCCTTCAGGGTCCGATGCATCCGCTCGTGACGGCCGTTCTCCTGCGGCGAGGCTGGATGCACGAAATGCGGCTCGATCCCGAGCTTGAGCCACCAGGCCGACAGCCGGGTCAGCCCGCAGGCGCCGGTCGAACCGAACGGCGAGCCGTTGTCGCAGCGGATCGCCCGCGGCAGGCCATGGCGGCGGAAGGCATCGAGAAACAACGGCATCGTGGCGTCGATGGTTTGCGGCGTGATGGCGATGTCGAACAGATAGCGGCTGAAACCGTCGGTCAGCGTCAAGGGATCGATCCGGGTGCCGTCGCGGGTCCGAAACCAGCCCTTGAAGTCGGCCGCCCATTCGTCGTTCGGCGCGCTCACCGCTGCAAACGGTCGTTGCTGAGCCAGCGCCGGCCGCCGCCGCCTGACCGGCGCGATCAGCCCGGCCTGCTTCAACAATCCGCCGATCGTCGAGGCCGAAGGCCACGCGTTCTCCGGATGCTTGCGCCGCAGGATCGCCAGAAGCTTGCGCGGACCCATGTGCGGAAACCGGCGCCGCAGATCGACGATCGTCGCAACCAGTGCGGCATCGGTCCGCTGCGGGCAATGATGCGGAGCATGCGAGCGGTCCACGAACCAGTCCTCGGCCCCGCTGTCCCGACGCCGCCGCCACTCGTAGAACGTGTCTCGACTGACCCCGTAGCGCCGGCACAGATCCGACACGCTCCAATGGCCGCTCGCATGCTCCGACAGCATCCGCACCCGCTGTTCCATCCGACAGGTCTCCACAAAAGGCATCGGCGGTCCTCCCTCCGATGCAGTGTGAACTGTCGACAATCACCCCGGTCTGAACTGTCAGGAATCTATCCGGTCCGTACCAGCACTGTGCCCGTGGTACCCCCCACCCCGACCCTCCCCCGCAAGGGGGGAGGGAGTACGCGGACGCTGCGAACTTATCAGTGCTCGGAGCTACACCCATGGTGAAATTCTACGACCGCGAGATTTCCTCGCGCCTGTTGATCGGCAGCGCGCTGTATCCGTCGCCTTCGATCATGCAGGACGCGATCCGCGAGAGCGGCGCGGACATCGTCACCGTGTCGCTGCGCCGCGAGGCCGCCGGCGGCAAGGCGGGCGATCAGTTCTGGTCGCTGATCCGCGAGCTCGGCGTCACCGTGCTGCCGAACACCGCCGGCTGCCGCAGCGTGCGCGAGGCGGTGACCACGGCGAAGCTGGCGCGCGAATTGTTCGGCACGAGCTGGATCAAGCTCGAAGTGATCGCCGACAACGACACGCTGCAGCCCGACGTGGTCGGCCTGGTCGAAGCCGCCCAGATCCTGACCAAGGACGGCTTCGAAGTGTTCCCCTATTGCACCGAGGATCTCTCCGTCGCGATGCGCCTCGTCGATGCCGGCTGCCGCGTCATCATGCCGTGGGCGGCGCCGATCGGCAGTGCGCGCGGCATCGTCGCTCGCGACGCGCTGAAGCTGCTGCGCGACCGCCTGCCCGACATCACCCTCGTGGTCGATGCCGGCCTCGGCGCGCCGAGCCACGCTGCCGAAGCGATGGAGCTCGGCTACGACGCCGTGCTGCTCAACACCGCGATCGCCAAGGCCGAAGACCCGGTGGCGATGGCCCGCGCCTTCAGGCTCGCGGTCGAAGCCGGCCGCACCGGATTCGAAGCCGGGCTGATGGGCGCCCGCGATTTCGCCTCCCCCTCAACCCCTGTGATTGGGACCCCGTTCTGGCATGCCGTATCCTGATCGCTTCTATCCCGTCGTCGACAGCATCGCGTGGGTCAAGCGCCTCGCCGCGCTCGGCGTCGGCACCGTGCAGCTCCGCGCCAAGGACCTCGACGACGGCGCCGCGCTGCAGCTCGTCACCGACGCGCTCGATGCGGTGAAGGGCACCGAGATCAAGCTGGTGATCAATGATTACTGGCGCGCCGCGATCGTCGCCGGCGCGCAGCATCTGCATCTCGGCCAGGAAGACCTCGCGACCGCCGACCTGCATGAAATCCGCAGCGCCGGGCTGACGCTCGGCCTCTCGACGCATGACGATGCCGAGCTGGAAACCGCGCTGGCCGCGAAGCCGGACTACATCGCACTCGGCCCGATTTTCCCGACCACGCTGAAAGCGATGCGCTTCGCGCCGCAGGGCATCCCGAAGATCAGCGAATGGAAGCAGCGCGCAGGCGACATTCCGCTGGTCGCGATCGGCGGCATCAAGCTCGAACACGCCGGCGAGATCTTCGCCGCCGGGGCCGACTCGATCGCGGTGGTCAGCGACGTGACGCAGAACGAGGACCCCGACGCGCGCGTGCGCGCCTGGCTGGACTATGTGGCGGAGAAGGCATGATGAGGATCGTGAGCGCTGCGACGCGCGGCGCCCTCACCCCAGCCCTCTCCCGCAAGCGGGAGAGGGAGCGCGCCCTGCGTGGGGCGCGGCCTCGAACCAACCGATGACTTCCCCCTCTCCCGCTTGCGGGAGAGGGTCGGGGTGAGGGCGACACGCAACGTGCCTCGCCACCCTGACGAACAGTCCACGACCGAACATAGCGGCCCGACAACAACATAAACAGGAGGATGGCATGAATATCCGCTCCAATCCCGACACTACGCGTCCCGCCGTCACCACCGGCGGCCTGCCCTCCTCGCGCAAGATCTATGCTGTGCCGGCGACGGCGCCGGATCTGCGCGTGCCGCTGCGCGAGATCGTGCTCAGCGAAGGCGCCGGCGAGCCGAACCTGCCGGTCTACGACACCTCGGGCCCCTACACCGATCCCAGCGTCACCATCGACGTCAACAAGGGGCTGTCGCGCGCCCGCACCGAGTGGGTCAAGCAGCGCGGCGGCGTCGAGCAGTATCAGGGCCGCGACGTCAAGCCGGAAGACAATGGCAATGTCGGCGCGGCGCATGCGGCGAAGTCGTTCACGGCGCATCACCAGCCGCTGCGCGGCATCGGCGACGCGCCGATCACGCAATATGAATTCGCCCGCCGTGGCATCATCACCAAGGAGATGATCTACGTCGCCGAGCGCGAGAACCTCGGCCGCAAGCAGCAACTGGCGCGCGCCGAGGCGGCGCTGGCCGATGGCGAATCCTTCGGCGCCAGCGTGCCGGCGTTCATCACCCCCGAATTCGTCCGCGACGAGATCGCGCGCGGCCGCGCCATCATCCCGGCCAACATCAATCACGGCGAACTCGAGCCGATGATCATCGGCCGCAACTTCCTCACCAAGATCAACGCCAATATCGGCAACAGCGCGGTGACGTCGTCGGTCGAAGAAGAAGTCGACAAGATGGTGTGGGCGATCCGCTGGGGCGCCGACACCGTGATGGACCTCTCCACCGGCCGCAACATCCACACCACCCGCGAATGGATTTTGCGCAACTCGCCGGTCCCGATCGGCACCGTGCCGATCTATCAGGCGCTGGAGAAGTGCGAAGGCGATCCGGTGAAGCTCACCTGGGAGCTGTACAAGGACACGCTGATCGAGCAGGCCGAACAGGGCGTCGATTACTTCACGATCCACGCCGGCGTGCGGCTGCAATACATCCACCTCACCGCAGATCGCGTGACGGGCATTGTGTCCCGTGGTGGATCGATCATGGCAAAATGGTGCCTCGCGCATCATCAGGAGAGCTTCCTCTACACGCATTTCGACGAGATCTGCGACCTGATGCGCAAATACGACGTGTCGTTCTCATTGGGCGACGGCCTGCGGCCGGGCTCGATCGCCGACGCCAACGACCGCGCCCAGTTCGCCGAACTGGAGACGCTCGGCGAACTGACCAAGATCGCCTGGGCCAAGGGCTGTCAGGTGATGATCGAAGGCCCCGGCCACGTGCCGCTGCACAAGATCAAGATCAACATGGACAAGCAGCTGAAGGAATGCGGCGAGGCGCCGTTCTATACGCTCGGCCCGCTGACCACCGACATCGCGCCGGGCTACGACCACATCACCAGCGGCATTGGCGCTGCGATGATCGGCTGGTTCGGCTGCGCGATGCTGTGCTACGTCACGCCGAAGGAACATCTCGGCCTGCCCGACCGCAACGACGTCAAGACCGGCGTGATCACCTACAAGATCGCCGCCCACGCCGCCGACCTCGGCAAGGGCCACCCCGCCGCCCAACTGCGCGACGACGCGCTCTCCCGTGCAAGGTTCGACTTCCGCTGGCAGGACCAGTTCAACCTCGGCCTCGACCCGGACACGGCGAAAGCCTTCCACGACGAGACCCTGCCCAAGGAAGCCCACAAGGTCGCGCATTTCTGCTCGATGTGCGGCCCGAAATTCTGTTCGATGAAGATCACCCAGGACGTCCGCGACTATGCAGCGGGATTGGGCGACAACGAGAAGGCAGCGCTGAACCTCGCCGGCGCCGGGTCGTTCGGCAATGTCGGGATGACGATGTCCGGCGTAATCGAAGACGGCATGGCGCAGATGAGCGAGAAGTTTCGGGACATGGGCGAGCAGCTGTATCTCGACGCAGAGAAGGTGAAGGAGAGCAACAAGGCGCTGTCGTAAGGCGGCGGGCTCTCCCCACGCACAACGCCATGCCCGGGCTCGACCCGGGCATCCATCCGAGACGAAGCGGCCGGGCGAGAGCCCGGCTGTTTTGTTAATGACACCTATAGGGCGGCTTAGCCGAAGGCGTAACCCGCCTCTTCCGCGCGATCAGTCGGCGGATTACGCTGCGCTAATCCGCCCTACGGGCTACTACTCTCTTTTTCTCGGCTCAAGGTAGCCGCGGATGGTCTGCCCCTTGTCGCCAATCATCACCAAGTGGAATTCAATCTCGAAGGAACTGCTGTACCTTTCATTTGCGATATCGGAATACTCTAGTTCGACACACAAGCTTGGAATATCTGGAAACGAACTATCCTTTTGATCAACTCCCAAAACCAGCAATGCCGAAACACCCGCAACATATGCATGCGGGATCTTCAGCATTAAGAGGTCCCGCTGAATTGCGATGGGCACGACAAAGTCCACATGCTCACTCTTTTGATTCAACCAGAGTGACGTCCAATTTCCGAGTCTTTCCGACTTCAACGAGAACACCCCGTTGACAAATGTGAAATATGCCGGAGTGAGCGTCTGCTGCGCGCGCTTATTTAGCTGATCAGCAAGATCTTCGATTGGAAAACTCCAGGACACATTGACGCCCCTTGCTGCTCCCAACCCTATATTCGCTAGAGGCACAGCAAGGAAGGACCAATCTCTCGCAGGCTTGGCCTTCTCATCGGCTTCGTTATCTTGCCGTTGCGCATTCCAGAGGTCCGGCAAACGACAATTAGCTGCTTCGGCCGTTCCACCTTCAAAAGGCGTTCGCGACAGCACGAGCTCAGGTCGATATGATGCTCTGCGTTGCTTCGAAATCTGGAGCACGGTCAAAAATGTCGCGATTGCAGCCATGCATGCGCCAATACTTGAAAGAAGCGCTATTCCTTGATCGATACTCACATTCTCTGCCTTGGTTTTCTGCCTTGCGGAAGGGCGCATTTTCGAATTGCAGCGGAACGACGCCAGAGTCCATAGGGCGGATTGGCGAAGCGTAATCCGCCATTGCGCCGAAGCAAGCGGTGCGTTTGGCCCGGCGGGTTACGCCTTCGGCTAACCCGCCCTACGGTCGAGCGACGCTAGGCTTCGCCGAACTCACCTTCGGCACCGCATTGCCCGCCCAATCGAGCGGAAACACCCCGCGTCGGACGTCGCGATGAAACGACGAATACGGCCAATCTGAACTCGACCGACCAGGCCGTGCTTCACAGCCCGTAGGATGGGTTGAGCTCTTGCGAAACCCATCGCCCCGATCGTTGCACATCATTAAGGGTTTCGCGAAGGGCTCAACCCATCCTACGGCGCTCGTTCGCCGAACGCATCGCTTGGGGCGTCCATGTCGCCGGCCCAATCGATCGGATAGACGCCGCGCGCCACCAGACGGTGGAACGAGGAATGCGGCCAGTCCGCGACGCGGGCGACGTGGCCATGTTTCACAGGGTTGAAATGAATGTAGTCGATATGCCGCGCGACATCGTCGTCGTCGCGCAGCGTATGCTCCCAATAGCGCCGCTGCCAGATGCCGCGTTCGGCTTTGCGCGCGCGGCTTTCGGAAATCCGTTCGCCCGTCGGCAGGCCGCGTGAAAACGCGGCCTTGATCAGCCGCCAGCGCGTGGCGAAATCGCGATCGCCATCGGGGAGCGTCCAGCCCGTAGGATGGGTTGAGCTCTTGCGAAACCCATCGCCCCGATCGCTGCACATCATGATGGGTTTCGCGAAGGGCTCAACCCATCCTACGGCGCTCGTTCGCCGAACGCGTCGCTTGGGGCGTCCATGTCGCCGGCCCAATCGATCGGATAGACACCGCACCCGACCATGCGATGAAACGAGGAATGCGGCCAGTCCGCGACGCGGGCGACGTGGCCATGTTTCACCGGGTTGTAATGAATGTAATCGATATGCCGCGCGACATCGTCGTCGTCGCGCAGCGTATGCTCCCAATAGCGCCGCTGCCAGATGCCGCGTTCGGCTTTGCGCGCGCGGCTTTCGGAAATCCGTTCGCCCGCCGGCAGGCCGCGCGAAAACGTGGCCTTGATCAGCCGCCAGCGCATGGCGAAATCGCGATCGCCATCGGGGAGCGTCCAGACCGCATGGAGGTGGTCGGGCAAGATCACGATCGCGTCGATCCCGAACGGATGGTGCTGCCGCGTGTGGCGGAACGCTCCGCGCAACAGGTCGATGTGATCGGTCAGCAACCGCAGCCGGCGCTCCGCGAGATTGACGGTGAAGAAGAAGCGGCCGCCGGCGATGGCGTTGCGCCGATAATTCGTCATCGAAGGCTCAATGTGCGGCGATGGGTTTCGCAAGAGCTCAACCCATCCTACACGATTGCTACGCCCGGCCCAGCCCGTAGGGCGGATTAGCGCCCGGCACGAAGGCACGACGGTAGTTCGGCATCGGCCACCTCGTGCGCAGATGGCGGGTTACGCCTTCGGCTAACCCGCCCTACGTCTCCCGCTACTTCACCGCCGCCCGCATCGCCTTCCAGTCGAAGCTCTTCGCCGTGGTCAGGGCTTCGTCCTCGCCGAGGCCCTTGAACGCCAGCGAGAGCGCGGCGGCGGGGCCGAGCGCGACGAGGATGCGAGCATCGCCGCCGGCCTCAGCCGATGCGACGGCCTGGATTGTTTCCGTGCGATGCCGTTGCGGTGCTGCGCAAACTCCACACCGCCCGCGCCTGCCCGCGCGTTCGCTTCGTTCACGCGGGCTACGACGCGACGCTCTCACGGCCCGCCGAAGCGTTGTTGCGTCCGACGGATCACCTCCTCGATCATCGGTCCGCTCTTCTCGAACTCGGCGGCGATGTCCGTCGCGCGCTCCGGCGAGATCAGCGCGCCCTCCTGGCCGTCGAGGATGCAGCCGCCGGTGGTGGCGGCGTAGGCGGCCGCGGCCAGAAAGGCGGCCTCGCCGGCCGCCAGATCTGCGCCCCAGCGGAACGCCAGCGCGTGGCGCCAGCGATGGTCGAACGCCACGTCCTCCGCCTCGTCCATCAGTTCAGCGGCGTCGAAATGATCGCATTCGAACGCCGTCGGGCGATCGCGCAGCACCGCCGGCAGCGCGCCGCTCAGTTCCGCGAACGGCCGGGCGGCGGAGAGACGCAGCGGCGCGCCGCGGCGGTCGAGCGCCTGCTGCCAGTCCTCGATCGCGGTCAGTCTCTGGTCCGAGAACACGTAGATTTCCATCGACATGTCGGTTGCTCCTGATCCGCATCGGCGGCGCGCGACAGCGGTCCGGCGATGCGCGGCCTGCCGCCGAGCGATGACGTCGGCGACACCCGCAAAACGGTAAATTTCTTAACTACTCGCTTTTCTTGACAATTGGAACATATCATGAACACATAGCCTGGCAAGGTTTCAAACGAAGTTCTTTTGGAGGCCGCGATGTTGCTGTGGGTCGTGATTTCGTTGGTTGCGTTATTCGTCGCGCCCAGCCGGGCGCAGTCGCTGATCGACAAGGCCGCGCGCGACGAGATCGCCCGCGTCCAGCACGGCGATCCGGAGATGGCCGCGGCGATCGCCAAAGCGCGCGCCGGGCTCGACGATTTTCTCGCCCGCGCCGATCATCCGGCCGGCAATCAGCGCGACTTCTCGATCAAGGTGAAAGTGCCGCTCCGCGACGGCAGCGAGTTTCTCTGGCTGCGCCCGTTCGTTCGCGACGGCGACGGTTTCATCGGACGCGTCGTCAACATCCCGCGCAACATCGCCAATCTGAAATACGGCGACCGCCTCGCCTTCGAACGCAAGGACATCGCCGACTGGTCCTACAAGCAGGACGATCGCGTGATCGGAAATTTCACCGCCTGCGTGCTGATCGCGCGCGAGCCGGCGGATCAGCGCGCCGCGTTCCGCGCCAGATACGGCATCGATTGCGAGTGATCGCCCGGAGCAAGCTGGCCGGACGCGGCTGGTGTCCGGCCGCCGTCCCTGCCGTCCGCATTCGCTTGACGAGTTGTTAACCAAGCCCGCAGCGACACCGAACCGATTGCTTGCATTTTAATTATCGCCTCGACAGCAACGAGGAGCAGACGATGAGTGAAGCGCTTCTGATCATGCCGAACATGCGCGGCGGCTGCGCGACGGTTGGTAGCAAGGTGCATACGTTGTTTCGCGTCAACGGCCGTCGGCCGGGACTGGCGCAAGTGGCCCCGGGCGCAGAAGCGGCGGCGGATCGCGATGACCAGAGCGCGGGCCAGGATGAAGCGAACACGTCGAGCCGGTAACTATCAGCTGGTCGGAAGGTGCAGCCCGGGTGAGCGAAGCGACACCCGGGTTCTTGCTTTGAGGCAGACCCCGCATATCGCTACGCTCATGCGGGCTACGGGCTAACCGCGTAGGCGGATGAACGAAGCGTCATCCGCTGCAACGTCAATGCAACCACCGTCGACGCTCGGCGGTCCCCGCATATCGCTGCGCTTCATGCAGGCTACAGGCTTGCTACGGGCTTGCGAGCGACTCGCTCGTCGCTACACCCCGACCGCTTCCTTCACCTTCGCGCCCTTCGCGATCGTCGGCGGCGCAGCGTTCAGCTTCTCGATCGCGAACCCGGCCGCGGCCTTGTATCCCGCCATGAAGGCCGCGCGTTCCTCCGCTGGAATCACCTCGTCGATATCGTCGAAGGTGCCGCCGCAGCGCTCGTCGACCAGGTTGAGCAGCCCGAACGGGCCGGCGCCGCGGTTGCGCAGGATCAGTTGCGAGATCGGGCCGCACATCTTGGTATCGAACGCCGCCAGCGCGGCTTCGGTCGCGCCGTGTTCGACCATCGCGGCGCCGAGCTCGCGGGCGTCGATGATCGCCTGGCTGCCGCCGTTGGAGCCGGTCGGATACATCGCATGCGCGGCGTCGCCGAGCAGCAGCACGCGGCCGTCGCGCCAGGTGGCGACCGGGTCGCGGTCGATCATCGGATTCTCGAACGCGCTCGTCGACTCGCGGATCAGCGCCGGCACGTCGAGCCAGTCCCACACCCAGCCGTCGAAATGATGCGCGAAGTCGGCGGTCGGCACCTGCCGAAACCAGCCCTGCTGCTTCCAGCCCTCGGAATTGTCGAGCGTCACTTCGGCGATCCAGTTGATCATCGACAGCCCGGTCGAAGGATCCGGATGCGAGATCGGATAGATCACCACACGCTGCTTGTGAGTGCCGAGGCCGATGAACGACGCGCCGGTGCGGGTCGGCTTGCCCCAGGTGGTGCCGCGCCACATCACCGCGCCGCCCCAATGGATCGGCGGCTGGTCCGGATGCATCTGCGCGCGAATGGCGGAGTGAATGCCGTCGGAGCCGATCAGCAGCGCGCCATGATCCTCCGACGTGGTGCCGTCGACGTGCTCGATCCGCGCCGAGACGCCGCCCGCGGTCTCGGCGTAGCCCGCGACGCGGCGGCCGAGCCGCACAGCATCGGCGCCGAGCCGCTTCACCACCTCGTCGTGCAGCAGCATGTGAAAGGCGCCGCGATGCACGGCGTATTGCGGCCAGGCATAGCCGGCGAGCTGGCCGCGCGGCTCGGCATAGATGTCGTTCCCGTTGAGCCCGACCAGCGCCCATTCCTTCGCCGGCAGGCCGACGCGGTCGAGCGCGGCGCCGCCGATGCCGAGGTCGCCGAGTTCGCGCACCGCATTGGGCTGCAGATTGATGCCGACGCCGAGCGGCCGCATCTCGCGCGCGGCCTCATAGACCACGCAGGGCACGCCGATCTGATGCAGCGTCAGCGCCGTCGCCAGCCCGCCGATGCCGCCGCCGGCGATGATCACCTTGTCGCTCATGAACGCTCCACCCTGCCTGTGATTGCGACTTGCTGTAGCCAGCAACCGCCGGCGAGGCAACCGGGCGCGGCCGAACTGTCCGGCGGGACACTGACTTGACGAAAGGAACATAACGGGAACATTATTGCAGCCATTGGTCGAGCGAATTTGGGTGTTGCGTATTTCAGGAGGGCGCCGGGATGCGCCGGGCATTTGCGCTCAAAGTCATTCTGCTGAAAGTCATTCTGCTGAAGGTCATTCTGCTGAAGGTCATTGAGCTGACGGTGATGGCGCTGACGGTGATGGCGTTGTTCCTCTCGGCTCCAGCGCCCGCCGGGGCGGACTCCTTGCTCGATCGGGTCGAGCGCGACGACCTTCACTTCGTGCCGGACGACGACCCGGCGATGCGGGCGGCGATCGCCAAGGCCCGCGCCACCCTGCCCGACTTCCTCGCCAAGGCCGCGCGCCCGCGGATCAATCAGCGCAACTTTGCGCTGAAGGTGGAGGTCGGGCTCGCCGACGGCCGCAGCGAATTCCTGTGGGTCACGCGCTTCGCCAACCAGAACGATGACTTCATCGGCGTGGTCGACAACGAGCCGCGGCTGGTGCCGAACCTGAAACGCGGCGGCTACCTGGTCTTCAAGCGCGACGAGATCGCCGACTGGCTCTACCTCGAAGGCGACCGGATGATCGGCAACGCGACGCTGTGCGCCATGACGGCCTCGGTGCCGGAGGATCGCCGCCTCGCCCGCGAACAATTCGGCCTCGATTGCGACGACGCCCGCTCCGGAGCGCCGCGATGAGCACCGCAGCGGAGGGCCTCTGCGTCGAACTGCTCGACGAGCGCACCACTGGCCGCTGCGATTGCTGCGGCCATGTCAGCCGCATGGTGATGGGCATGATCAGCAAAGCCGGTGCGGACCTGAAAGCCGGTGCGGACCTGGCGAGCTATCTGGTCCATTGGACGGTCGGCCACGTCGATACGCGCGGCGCGGAAATCGATCTGATCATCGGGCCGGGGGGCGACGGCGCCAGCGCCACCGATCGCGTCGCCGTGCGGCTGCATCATTTCATCGGACCGCAGGGTCCGGCCGTGATGGTGCAGGATCAGCCGCCGGCGAGAGCCACGTCCGAATTGGCGGCGCGAGCCCTCGCCCGTGACGAAGTGATCGGCACGCCGCGCGCCGCAGAGGTCTTCGCACTTTACGACGCGCTCGCCTTGCAGGACCCCCGACTCGCGGAGCTGTTTTCCCCTGCGCCGGCCTGCCCGCCGCCTTGCATGCACAGCCCCGGTGATCGCGCGCGCAGACATCTCCTCCCGCGCGAGCCCGCGCCCGGTCGCGGCCGGACTATTGCAGGCCGATCGCGAGGCCGCTGAGGTCGAGGTCGGCGATCAGGCCTACTTGGCGACCGGACAGTTCGAGCACCGCGCCCTTCTCGTTGCGCAGCACGATGGCGCGGGCGCCGACGCCGATCGCAGCGCCGGCGCCGACCGCGCCGTAGACCCCGGCGACGTCGCGCGGCGAGCGGATGTTGCTGACGCGGCCGACGAGCTCGGCCTTGGAGCCGCCGAACACCAGGCCGTAGGACAGTCCGCCGATCGACAGCGGATAGCGGCGGCCGTTGAAGCTCAGCGTGCCGGAGCCGCCCGATCCGCCGATGATCCAGCCGCCCTTGAAGATGGTGAGCGCGATCCGGCCCTCGGCCGCGCGCGCGGCGGTGGCGCCGGCGATCGCGACGAGCATCAGGGCGAACGCAACTCCAAACAATCGACGCATCGGTCTCTCCTGCAAATGACGGCCGATCGGCGACCGGCAAACACGATCGCCGCCACGGCGCGACGATTCGTGCCGCGACCATAGCAGAGCGCGCGGTGCCGCAACGCCCGGCGGACGCAGCGCCCCGAGGATGCTTCGCGCTGCGCGCTCCGCCGGCTCCTCGGATTCGGTGCTGTGCCGGCGGAAGGGCCCTTGACAAAATTCCTATTATGATTATAGTCCGCGTCGTCCTGTCCGTGAGGGGCGCTTCGCGAGGCGTCGTACAAGCGGGACAGATCGACGGGTTGGGAAACCAGCCCGGAACGATGGCCTGGCGAAGCTGACCTTGGTCAGCGAAGTCGGGTTGACGCGGCGTCCTGCGCGCTGTGCATCGCAAGCACGCGTCCGGGAGGCTTCGGGTACCCGTCCGGGCCTACTACGAGGCTCTGCGACTTGTTAGTTCGCTGGACGGGGGCAGGTGAAGGCGGCGTAATCCGCCGGATCAGTGGGGTTTCATTACCCTTGCCTGTCCCCGGAAGCACGGGCCTGACAGCCTAAAATCGCCGCAGGTGGGCGCGCCGACGAGGCGTCGCGCGATGACTTCGAAAGAAGCCATCGCGAACTCACCACCTTCGCGCCACGCGGCGCGCCCCCACCCCTCGCTGTGAAGCGACGGGTGCACAACTCGGGCTCAGCGAGCCGCGAGAAGGAATTGCCGTGGCTGTTTGATAAGTGAAGATGCCAGCGGGTGCAGGTCCTCGACTTGCGCTCCGTCATCCTGAGAGCCTGCCCCGGACTTGATCCGGGGTGCGAGCGCAGCGAGCCTCGAAGGATGGGCCGCACGCACGGTCCACGTCTCCGCATCCTTCGAGGCTCGCCCTGCGGGCGAGCACCCCAGAGTCCGACTCGAAATGGCAGCAACAAGATCAGGCACTTAAGTTCGTCTTTGCGAGGAGCGAAGCGACGAAGCAATCCAGACTCCTGTGTTTGGCGCACTGGATTGCTTCGCTTCGCTCGCAATGACGGGGATAGGGCGTTGATCTTGCGGCCCACATTTTTTTTCGGTCAGGCTCTCAGGATGACGGCGCAGCGATGGCCGAAGCGCTCGCCCCGCTCTCTCCCGTCATCGCCCGCGCAGGCGGGCGACCCAGTATTCCAGGGCGGTCGTTAGTTCGTCGTGCAAACACCGCGCACGTGACGCTCCCGTCATGTGCGGGCGCGCCCCGCCTGCGCGGCCGAAGCCGCTTCGACACCGGCTCGACCCGCGCATCCGCCGCGCGCATCAGCGCGGCAGGAATGGTGCTTGCCGAGCGGATGGCCTCCGGTCGAGCCCGGCCATGACGAAAGAGCCTTGGCTAAGGCCGCATCGGCCGCCGCGGGCGGTCGTCCTTGATGCAGGTCAAAGCCGCGCCGCCGCTCGCGGTGATTTGTCCGCCCGCAGCAGCAATGATCGATGGGTAAAACCCGCGTCGGGACGCCGCTGCGGCTTTCGGCGGCGTTTGTTTGGCGATAGGCTGAGCAACCATGATGTGGGGACTCGCGGTGCTGCGCAAAGCTTTCATGAAAGTGTTCTCGGCCCATCCGGTCGAGACCATCGCCGCTTGCACGGGTCTGTTCATGATCGTGCTCGGCTTCGCGCTCGGCACCCAGAGCGGCTGGGTGTGGTTCTGGGGCCAGATCTCGGCGATCTTCGGCGCCAGCCTCGCCACGCTCGCGGTGGTCTGGACCGTACGCCAGCGCGCCGCCGAGGCGCGCACCGCCGCCCACCTCAACGTGCTGGCGCGCCAGCTCGAAACCTCGATCAGCCAGATCCACAAATCGATCAAGGGCGGCCGCGACGAGTCGCTGCCCTCGGCGGTGTATCTGGCGCAGATCGAGCAGTGCATCGACAATCTGATCGGCGTCACCCACGAGATCGGCGAGATCACCGGCCGGCAATTGCCGTTCGACGTGATCGAGATGCTGACCGCGCGCGAGACGCTGCACATCGAGGCGCATATCACCGACACCCGCGCCCCGGAGCGCAAGCTCGCCACCGAGACCGAGAACTGCCCGGCCTGCAAGAAGGCCGTCGAATTCCAGATCGGCAGCCTGCCCGGCGACAGCGCCAAGCCGACCTGCCCGCATTGCGGCCAGCGCTTCCACGCCCATCGCTCCACCACCGGCAACATCTTCCTGCGGATGCCCGGCGCCTCGCAATTCACCCGCGCGGTGTCGGTGAACTGCCCGGTGTGTTCGAGCAAGATCCCGGCGAATATCGACCAGGGCAAGCAGCAGTCGGAGACGCGGTTCTGTTTCTCCTGCGGCGCCAAGGTGAGCATCGATCCGCTCGGGCAAGAATGCACGCTGATTGCGAAGCAGGACCGCCTGCCCGGCCACTTCAACGCGGCCGGCAGCCTGGTCTGCGAAACCTGCAGCGAGCCGGCGATCGTGCTGACCTCGAACAGCGCCGGCACCTACGGCATCTGCCGCAAGGACGACGGCCTGGTGTTCCTCCCGGCCAACAGCACGCCGTCGGCCGCGCCGCCGCGCAGCGACGCGGCCGAGTAGCAGCGAACTACGCACAGAGATTCGAAAATCCCGCGCGAAACCATGCTGCGGCGCCGCATGGTTTCGGTTTGACAGCCGCGCCCCGCTTGATCACGCTTGCAGTTGCCTCGCAACTTCTCCCGCACTGCAGCAGATCATCGCATGAGCAACGCCCCGCATTTCGACATCGACGTCGCCGCGTTCTGGGCCGATCCCTATCCGGCATTGGCGAAGATGCGCGCCGAGGCACCGATCGCCTTCGTGCCGCAGCTCGGCTCGACCATCTTCACCCGGCGTGACGACATCTTCGTCAACGAGAAGCGCATCGAGGTGTTCTCGTCGCATCAACCGGCCGGGCTGATGAACCGGCTGATGGGTCACAACATGATGCGCAAGGACGGCGACGCGCACATCGCCGAGCGCACCGCGCTGTTTCCGGCGGTGTCGCCGCGCACGGTGAAGGCGGTCTGGCGCGCGCAGTTTCAGGCCCATGCCGACCGCATTCTCGATCAGCTCGCGCAGCAGGGCGCCGCCGATCTGGTCAAGGCGTTCGCGCTGCCGCTGTCCGGCGAATGCCTCAAGGACATCACCGGCCTCACCAATATCAGCTACCAGGAGATGGATTCGTGGTCGCAGGCGATGATCGACGGCATCGCCAACTACACCGGCGACAAAGCCGTCGAGGAACGCTGCCATGCAGCGACCGCGGGCATCGACGCGGCGATCGACGACATGGCGCCGGCCGTCGGCAAGCATCCGAACCATTCGATGCTCAGCGTGCTGATCGCCGGCGGCATGGCGATGGAGTCGATCCGCGCCAACATCAAGCTCGCGATCTCCGGCGGGCAGAACGAGCCGCGCGACGCGATCGCGGGCTGCGTCTGGGCGCTGCTGACGCATCCGTCGCAATACGCCCGGGTGGCCGCGGGCGAAGCGAGCTGGCTCGACGTGTTCGAGGAATACGCCCGCTGGATCGCGCCGATCGGGATGTCGCCGCGCCGCGTGGCGCAGCCGTTTCATTATCGCGGCGTCGATTTCGAGCCGGAGGACCGGGTGTTCTTCATGTTCGGCTCGGCCAATCGCGACGAGGCCTGTTTCGCCGATCCTGATATCTTCGACGTCGGCCGCGATCACGCCAAGAGCATCGCCTTCGGCGCCGGGCCGCATTATTGCGCCGGCGCCTTCGCCTCCCGCGCGATGGTCGCCGACGTCGCGCTGCCGAGCGTGTTCGCGCGGCTGCAGGAATTGCGGCTCGATCCGCAGCAGCCGGTGCGGATCGGCGGCTGGGCGTTTCGCGGCCTGCTCAATCTGCCGGTGGTCTGGAACAGCGCCGCGCCGAATTGATGCCGTCACCTCACCTCTGCTAAGGGTGAGAGACAGGAATCGTTTTGGGGGCGCGTGTGGCCGAAGCAGAAACCAACCGCCGTGGACGTCCGGGACCGCAAGGACCGCGCGGACGGCCCGGCGAACCGGGACGTCCCGGACCGCAGGGACATCCGGGGCGGCCGGGACCGGACGGCCCGCGCGGCAAGCCGGGGCCGGTCGGCAAGCCCGGTCCGCAAGGCAAGGCCGGCCCGCAGGGCAAGGCCGGCGCCGACGGCAAGCCGGGGCCGCAGGGCCCGCAAGGCAAGCCCGGTCCCGACGGCAAGGCCGGCCCGATCGGTCCCGACGGCAAAGCCGGACCGCAAGGCCCGCGCGGCGAGCAAGGCCCCCGTGGTGATCAGGGACTGCGCGGCGATCAGGGCCCGCGCGGCGAGCCCGGCCCTGCCGGCGCCCTCCCCTCGATCGAGCAGGTGATGCCCTGGCTGCACCTGATCTTCGACGCCTATGAGGACTACAAGGCGAAGCGCGAACAGGAGGCGCGCGAACGCGCCGAGCGCGAGGCCGCGGAAGCGCGCGAAGCGATCGAACGCGAAGCCGCCGAGCGCGAGGTCGCAGCAGCGCTCGACGGGTCGGAGCAAGCCGCCGACGACGACCGCGAGGACGACGACGAGCGGACCGACGGCAAGAAAAAGAAGAAGCGCAAGCACAAGGATTGAGTGCGCATCGCGCGGACGCTAACCGAACCGTTCGCGCGAGCGCTGCTTCGCCTTTTCCGCCTCGACCTCCCGATTGCGCGGCTCGGCCTGCGTCTGCAGCGACGCCAGCAATTTCCGCGCGACATCGGCGACGTCGTCGACCGCGCGCTCGAACGCCGCTGCGTTGGCTTGCGACGGCGTATTGAACCCCGACAGCTTGCGGACGAATTGCAGCGCCGAGGCGCGGATTTCATCCTCGGTCGCCGGCGGCTCGAAATTGAACAGCGTCTTGATATTCCGGCACATTCTCGACCCTCGAACGTTGTCAGCCTGTTACCGGATGGTAACGCCGATCGCCCGGCGCGCAACGCGGAACTCCGGACTTGCAGCCCTTGTGATCGCCGTCCTGGTGATTAGCTGAGACGGCAGTTCGAATGCTGCGAGGACACGAATGTCGGCGATCTGGTACTACACCGTGCTGGTGTTCGAATCCGCTCTCGGCGTATTCGGGCTGCGGCTCTACGAGCAGCCGGCCTATACGGTGCTCGACCGCCCCGCCGACAACATCGAGATCCGCCGCTACGCGCCGCGCGTCGCCGCCGAGGTCGCGCTCGATCGCGAGGGCGACGGCGGCCGCGCCTTCACGCTGCTGTTCAACTACATCGCCGGCGCAAACCGCAACGCCGCCGGCGAACCCGAGCGCGTGGCGATGACGTCGCCGGTCGACGTGGCACGGCCCGAGAAGATAGCAATGACCGCGCCGGTGCAGACCGAGCGCAGCGACGGCGCGATCCGGATGCGATTCTTCCTGCCGGCGAAGCTCACGCCCGAAACCGCGCCGAAGCCGTCCGACGACCGCGTCAAGATCGTCTCGGTGCCCGAAGAAACCGTCGCGACGCTGCGCTTCACCTGGACCGGCCGCGACCTCGGCGTGCGCCAGCAGGAACTGATCGCGGCACTGGAAAATTCGCGCTGGCAGCCCGCCGGCGCGCCCTACGGCCTGTTCTACGATGCGCCGTTCACCATCCCCTTCCTGCGCCGCAACGAAGCAGCGGTCACGGTGACGGCGCGATGAGCGACGCGGAACAGCGGCGGTCGGGGACAGTTGGTTCATCGACGCGCAGGATCGCGTCGGACGATTCACGGGGTTCATCAGCGAGGCCGTCATGACCAAAATCACCTATGCGATCGTCGAACACGACGGCGGCTGGGCCTACACGGCCAACGGCGTTTTCTCGGAACCTTATCCGACGCACGACGCGGCGGCCGCCGCCGCCCGCCGGGCCGCGGAGGAGCAGCGCGTGCCGGGCGCGACCGAAGTGATCCAGTACGAGGACGAATCCGGCAAATGGCACGAGGAGACCGCTTCCGGCAGCGATCGACCGGCGACTGCGATCGTGGACAAGACTTAGGATGACGTCGTCGTCCTCGCCGGCGGTCTCCGACGCCTCGCAGTCCGATCTGCCGCGCCTTGTGCTGCGCTGGATCCTCGCGGCGTTCTTCGCCGCCGCCGGCGTGGCGCATCTCGCCGTGCCCGAAAAACTGCTCGCGATGACACCGGACTGGGTGCCGTTCGCGCCGCAGGTGATCCTGCTCACCGGACTGTGCGAACTGGCCGGCGCGATCGCGCTGGTGACGCGGCCGCTGCGTTGGTGGGCCGGCGTTGCGTTTGCGCTCTACGCGCTGTGCGTCTGGCCGGCGAATATCAACCACGCAATCAGCGGGATCGACATCCCGGGGCTGCCGAGCAGTTGGTGGTATCACGGCCCGAGGCTGGCGGCGCAGCCGCTGATCATCTGGGCATCTTTGTATGCCGCGGGCGTCGTTGACTGGCCGTTCCGGCGCCGGCAAGCCTGACTGCGGCGCGGACGATACTACCAGATTTCAAATCCTCTTGCTTACTACCCGTCATGGTTGCAGAATGGAACCAGGGTGGGAGGCTGCGTTGCGTGGTTCGTTGCGTATCCTGTTGCGGGTTTCGGCATTGGGCGCAGTCGCGATACTGGCCGGATGCGTCACCGACGCCGGGACGTCCCGGTCCGGAAGCTGGCTGATCGATCAGAGGCCAGATCGGATTACCGGCACGCCGGTCTCTGGCGCGTTCACGCGGGTTTGGGGCGCGACCAACAGCACCGACTCGGCCATCCGTCACGCCAGCCTGCAACTCACCTGCTTCGAGAAGCGTCCGATCGCGAAGATCGCTTTCGCCTTCAGGATCGGCTCCGACCGGAACACCAGCCTCGGCTACCGCTTCGACGACAAGCCGGGGCGCGACGCCGTCGAGTCCCGAGTTCTGTTCGGTAACAGGGTGATCGTCATCGACGACGCCGCCGCCTTACAGCAGTTCATCGACGATCTGCGCGGTTCGACCCGGCTCTACGTCCGGATCCGCTCGCTCAATGCCGGCATCAGTTCGGTGGAGTTCAAGGTCGCCGGCGCCGAGCCGGCGATCGAGGCGGCCTATGCGGACTGTCCGCTGTCGCCGCCGCCCGCGCGCCGGACGACCTGATCCGGGCGACGTCGCCCGGCGCGCACCCCGAAACGGGATACGCGCCGATGCTATCGATCAGTCGTGGTCGAGTTCGCCGATGTGGTGCTGCTGATAGAGCTGGACGCCGAGCCGCTTGACCAGGTCGATCTGGGTCTCGAGGAAATCGATGTGATGCTCCTCGTCCTTCATCAGCTGCTCGAACAGGTCGCGCGACACGTAGTCCTTGACGCTGTGGCAGTAGGTCGCCGCTTCCTGATACAGTTCGCGGGCGCCGATCTCGGCCTGCAGGTCGGAGTTCAGCACTTCCTCGACGTTCTGGCCGATCCGCAACGGGTCCAGCACCTGCATGTTCGGGAAGCCGTCGAGGAAAATGATCCGGTCGGTCAGCTTGTCGGCGTGTTCCATCTCCTCGATCGATTCCTTGCGCCAGGTCTTGGCGAGGTCCTTCAGCCCCCAATTGTCGAGCAACCGATAATGCAACCAATACTGGCTGATGGCCGTGAGCTCGCTTCGCAAACCGCGATTGAGATATTCGATGACCTTGGCATCGCCCTTCATGACTTCTCCTGTCGCACACTTGCGCAATCCGGGATTTCACCCGGCGCGCCATTCCACTTTAGAATTGGAATAATTCTAGATCAAAATCCCAACGAATCGCAATCCCCGCGATTGCAGGGGCCTAACGCGTTTGCAGGGTTCAGGATACGTGGGCGTGCGCGTGTCCAGCCGGGCAGCCGGTATCGTTCATGATCTTCCGGATGGTGTGCATGCAACGGCCGCACTGGCGGCTGCAGCCAAGGCAGCGATGCACCTCGCCGGCGCTGCGTGCGTTCCCGCCATCGGGATTCAACGCGCTACGGACGTCGTGATCGGTGAGGACGTTGCAGGAACAGACGATCATGGAATTTCAGCAGTCCCAATGATGGCGGTGCAAGCTTTCGATAGTGAAGAGATAGGATCGAAGCAAAAGGAAAACGGCTGTTTTGAAGCTATTCCAAACTCGATGAGCCGTCTTGATCTCGCTCAAGCGCCTGCGCCGCACGGCTTTGATGGCGGAAGCCGTTAGTTCAGCGCGGACAATGTTCTGATCGTCATGGCGGACCGAAACTGATCCGCGCTGCGGAGCGATCGACTTGGGGCCCGAAAACCGGGATCAGGACGCCGTGTGCATTGCGGCAATCGAAGCCGAAACATGGCCAGTCTGGGACCCCTCCATTCATTGATCGTTCAACAGTATTGTGGAACCTTTCGCCTGCGACGTTTCATTTGCAGCCGTCGCGACCGAGATCGAAGGGTGAAGCCATGAGGAAACCATTGATGGTGCTGGCCGCAGCGGCGGCGCTGGGAGTGGCGGCGGTTGGCTCGCCGGCCCCGGCACAGGCGCATGACGGCTTTGGCGTGGGACTCGCCGCCGGGCTTCTCGGCGGCGCCATTGTCGGCGGCGCGGTCGCCGGCCCCGGCTATTACGGATACGGCCCCGGCTACTATCGGCCGGCCCCGGCTTATGTCGTCGGACCCGGCTACGACGCCGACTGCTACTGGCAGCGCCAGCGCTTCTGGGACGGCTATGCCTGGCGAATCCGCCAGGTGCGCGTCTGCGAATAGTATTGAACCTTCGGGCTTCTGCGCCGACTAACCAGTCTTCCCCTTGTCCTGACTGGACGGAGAAGCCTTGTGTGGCCTGAACTTGGGTGGCCCGTACCTGGGTGGCCCGTACCTGGGTGGCCCGAAAAAGACCGCTTTTGAGGGACAGTGATCGGCAGCCTATCTGCGACGATTGACGGCATTGCGCTTTTTTGGTGCTGTGCGGTTGGCCTTGCGAGTTTATATCAACGCGCGCCGGTCGCGGCGCTACTCTGGAGAGACAAATGAAGAAGACTGTTTCGATCCTGGTTGCGGTCGCGACCCTCGCCGGCTCGCTGATGACGGCGGTTCCGGACGCGAAGGCAGATGGCGGCCGGATCGCAGCCGGCGTCGCCGGCGGCCTGATCGGCGGCGCCCTGCTCGGTGGCGCGATTGCGGCCAGCCGTCCGGCCTACGGCGCCCCTGCCCCGGTCTATGTCGAAGAGCCGGCCTGCCGCATCGTCCGCCAGCGCTTCTGGGACGATTATCGCGGCGTCTGGCGTTCGCGCCCGGTCGAAGTCTGCGATTGATTCGATCGATCGCCTCGATTCGACGTTCCGACGTCTTCTGAACCGGCCGATTTTCGGCCGGTTTCTTTTTGTCTGCGCGGCATCGAGTTGCGGCTGCGCTCCCGGGTCGGCGGCAGTCATGACGTGACTGTCATATAACTATCGCGCCCCCGGTCCATGATGACGCCGATCGCGTCGAAGCCTCCGCACGTTTTCCAGACCCGATCCGTCGTTTCCTCTCGTCGACCGCATCAGCCGCTGGCCGTCGGGATCATCATGTCAAGACCACCGACCCTCAGGAGAGATTCGTGATCCGCACCTTTGTTCGGACGCTGGCCGTCGGGGCCGCTGTCAGCGTGGCTTTGTCGAGCAGCGCGCTCGGCCTCGATTCCCGCTTCACCGACGCCGACGGCGACCTGTTGGCCGACGTCCCGAGCAACGCGGCGGAGCAGATCGATCCGCCGGTTCTCGTCTTCGCCTACACGCCGGTCGAGGACCCCGCGGTCTATGCCAAGGTCTGGGAAGGCTTTCTGAAGCATATGGAGCAGGTGACCGGCAAGCGGGTGCAGTTCTTCCCGGTCCAGTCCAACGCCGCGCAGATCGAGGCGATGCGCGCCGGCCGTCTGCACGTGGCGGGCTTCAACACCGGCTCCAATCCGATCGCGGTGAATTGCGCCGGCTTTCGCCCGTTCGCCATGATGGCGTCGAACAAGGACGAGTTCGGCTACAAGATGGAGATCATCACCTATCCGGGCTCGGGCATCGACAAGATCGAGGACATCAAGGGCAAGAAGATGGCCTTCACCTCGGAGACCTCGAACTCCGGCTACAAGGCGCCCTCCGCCCTGCTGCGCGATCAGTTCAAGATGGAAGCCCAGAAGGACTACGAGCCGGTGTTCTCCGGCAAGCACGACAATTCGATTCTCGGCGTCGCCAACAAGGACTACCCGGCCGCCGCAATCGCCTCCTCGGTCAAGGACCGGATGATCGGGCGCAACGTGGTGAAGCCGGATCAACTGAAGGTGATCTATGCCTCGGACTCGTTTCCGACCACCGGTTACGGCGTGGTCTACAATCTGAAGCCGGAACTACAGGCCAAGATCAAGCAGGCGTTCTTCTCCTATCCGTGGGAAGGCAGCGAACTGTTGAAGGAATTCGAGAAGTCCGACCCGCCGCAGCAGAAGTTCATGGAGATCTCGTTCAAGGACAAATGGCAGGTGGTGCGCCAGATCGATCAGGCGATGGGCGTCAGCTACGCCTGCAAGTAACAGCCGCCTTGCGTAGTGGCGCCGTCCGGATTGATATTCGGGCGGCGCGACGCATGTCGGGCACCGGCCATTCGCGATCGGGGAACCATTCGTGCTGACGATCGAAAACCTCGAGAAGCGCTACAACACCGGCGATCGGGCGCTGAAGGGCGTCTCGCTTCACATCGGCCCCGGCGACATCGTCGGCCTGATCGGCCCCTCCGGCGCCGGCAAGTCGACGCTGATCCGCTGCGTCAACCGCTTGGTGCCGCCGACCGGCGGCTCGATCCGGCTCGGCGACACCGAACTGACCCGGCTCGGCGGCGCGGATCTGCGCCGGGCGCGGCGCCGGATCGGAATGATCTTCCAGGAATTCGCGCTGATCGAGCGCCTCACCGTGATGGAGAACGTGCTGTCCGGACGGCTCGGCTATGTCGGATTCTGGGCGAGCTGGTTCCGGCGGTTTCCACAGGCGGATGTGCAGCGCGCCTTCGCGCTGCTGGCCCGGGTCGGGCTCAGCGACCAGGTCGACAAGCGCGCCGATGCGCTGTCCGGCGGGCAGCGCCAGCGCGTCGGCATCGCGCGGGCACTGGCGCAGAATCCGGAACTGTTGCTGATCGACGAACCGACCGCCAGCCTCGACCCGAAGACCTCCCGACAGGTGATGCGGCTGATCACCGAGCTTTGCGCCGAGCGCGGCCTCGCTGCTATCGTCAACATCCACGACGTCGCGCTGGCGCAGCTTTTTCTGCCGCGGATCGTCGGGCTGCGCGCCGGCGAAGTGGTTTACGACGGCCCGGCTTCCGGCCTCACGCCCGACGTCCTCACCAGCATTTATGGCGAAGAGGATTGGTCGAAGACCACCGACGACGCCGAGATCGTCGACCTCCCGCCGCACGCTGCCGAGCCGCCCGCACCGCTCAAGCTCGATCCGGCGCTGGCGCGGCTGTGATGGATGCGCAGGCCCGATCCGCGGCGCCGGTCTGGCACCCGCCGCGACTCATCGAGAACCGCTGGCTCCGGATCGGCATCGCCGCCGCCGTGGTCGGGTATCTCTGGCTGGCGCTGTCGAGCGTCGATGTCGACTGGACCCGTGTGGTCGAGGGGATGGCCCGCGCGGCGCGGCTGTTCGCCGGCTTCCTGCAGCCCGATTTCACCTCGCGCTGGAGCGACATCCAACAGGGCCTGATCGAGAGCCTGACGATGACGGTCTGCGCGACCGTATTCGGCGTGATCCTGGCGCTGCCGATCGGCCTCGGCGCCGCGCGTAATCTGGCGCCGTGGTGGCTCTACGGCATCTGCCGCGCGGTGATCGCGCTGGCGCGGTCGTTCCAGGAGATCATCGTCGCGATCCTGTTCGTGGCGATGTTCGGTTTCGGCACCTTCGCCGGCTTCCTGACGCTGTCGCTGTCCACGATCGGCTTCCTGTCGAAACTGATCGCCGACGACATCGAGGAGATCGACCCCGCGCAGGTCGAGGCGATCCGCGCCACCGGCGGCGGCTTCTGGCAGGTGATCGACTTTGCCGTCGCCTCGCAGGTGACGCCGCGCCTGGTCGGGCTCACCGCCTATCAGGTCGACATCAATTTCCGCGAGAGTTCGGTGATCGGCATCGTCGGCGCCGGCGGCATCGGCGCCACGCTGAACACCGCGCTCGACCGCTATGAATTCGACAGCGCCGCGGCGATCCTGTTGATCATCATCGGCATCGTGATGCTGTGCGAATACGCCTCCGGCTGGATCCGCAAGAGGGTGGCCTGAGATGGCGGTGACGATCGGCGCCGACGGCGCGCAACACTGGCGCAGGCTGACGCCCGGCGAGCAGCGCTGGCGCTGGTTCGGCTGGTTCGCGCTGGTCGTCCTCGCGGTGCTGTGCTGGCGGATCATGACCGCGGATACGATCTGGGCTTTCGTCGAGGATGCGCCGCGACAGGCCGCCGACATATTCGGAAGGATGCTGCCGCCGCGCTGGAGCTATGCCGATCGGCTCTGGAAGCCGCTGTGGGACACGCTCAACATCGCCACCCTGGGCACCCTGATCGCAATCGTCATCGCGACCCCGCTGGGCTTTCTGGCGGCGCGCAACACCACGCCGAGCGTGGCCTTCGTGCGCCCGCTGGCGCTGTTCGTCATCGTCGGCTCGCGATCGATCAACGCGCTGATCTGGGGACTGCTGCTGGTCGCGGTGCTCGGCCCCGGCGTGCTGGCCGGCATCATCGCCATCGCGCTGCGCTCGATCGGCTTCATCGGCAAACTGCTGTACGAGGCGATCGAGGAAATCGACGACACCCAGGTCGAGGCGATCCGCGCCACCGGCGCGGGCCCCGGCCAGGTGATCAGCTACGGGATCTGGCCGCAGATCCTGCCGGCCTTCGCCACCATCGCGGTGTTCCGCTGGGACATCAACATCCGGGAATCCACCGTGCTCGGCCTGGTCGGCGCCGGCGGCATCGGGCTGGCGCTGGAAAGCTCGCTCAACACGCTGGCCTGGCCGCAGGTCTCGCTGATCCTGCTGATGATCCTGTCGACCGTGGTCGTCAGCGAATGGATCACCGCAAAGGTCCGCCGGGCGATCATCTGACCGCGGTGACTACCGCGCGGCCTCGATCGAGCGCAGCACCGGTTCGCTGGGCCAGCAATCGAGCGTCAGCCGCGCGGATTTCTGATACGCGCCGAGCGCGGCGCGGGTCAGCATCCCGGCCTTGCCGTCGATCTTGTCGTTGTAGAAACCGAGCCGCGTCAGCCCGCGCTGCATCGCCTCGACGTCGGTGGTGCGGAGCTGCTTCGTCGCCGACCATTGCGTCGCAAACGGTCGCGGATCGGTCATGCGGTCGGCGAGATGACCGACGAACAGCACGTAGAGATCGGAGAAGTTGTATTGCTTGATGACGAAGTAGTTGTTCGTCGTCAGGAAGGCGGGGCCGTAGATGCCCTCGGGCTGCAGCAACGACGCGGGCTCCGCCAACTCGCCGGCGTCGAGCTTGCCGCCGCGGGCCAGTGTGAATCCGTCGCGCAGCCACTGCCCGATCGGCTGGCTGACCTCGGGCACGCCCCTCGTGCAATCGGCATTGGCCGGCGCGCGGACCTCGTAGGCCCAGCTAACGCCCGGCTTCCAGCCCTTGTTGACGAGTTGCTGCGCGGCGGACGCCAGCGCATCCGGCACCGAGCGCCAGATATCGACGCGGCCGTCACCATCGAAATCGACGCCGTGCTTGTCGAGTTCGGTCGGCAGAAACTGCGTCAGCCCAGTGGCGCCGGCCCATGACGAGCGCATGTCGGCGCGCGTCACCACGCCGTCGCTGATCAGCTTCAAGGCCGCGATCAGCTCGAGGCGATACTGCTCCTTGCGACGTCCGACATAGGCCTGCGTCGCCAGCACGCGGACGGCATCATAGGGCAGCCGGTGCCGGCCGTAGTCGGTCTCGCGGCCCCAGATCGCCAGCACCACCGTCGCCGGCACGCCGAACCGCTGCTCGATCGCGGCGAGCGTGGGGCGATACTTCCGCAGCAAGCCGCGGCCGTGTGCGGCCAGGCTCTCGATCCGCGCTTCCTTGAGATAATCGGCCGGCACCTGGACGAACTCGGCCTGGGACGGCGCGCCGGTCTTGGGCCGCCCCGGCAGGATCAGGTCCGGCAGCTTGTAGTCCGGCTCGAGCCCCGCCGTTACGGCATCGAACGTCGCGCGGGAAACGCCCGCCTGCTGCGCCTCGGGCCACAGCGAGGCGACGAAGCGCGTGAAGCCGGCATCGGCCGCCTGCGCGGCGGCCGGGGCCAGCATCAGCCACAGCGCCGCCGCGGCTGCGGCCAGAGCGGCAGCGGCACGCTTCGTCAGTGTTTCCCGGAATGAGCCTTTGCTTCGTCGATCGCCTGGTTCGATATCCGGTCGACCACGGCGATGCCGATCGCCGACAGAATGAAGATGGTGTGGATGATGGTCTGCCACATCACCCCCGTCTCGGTGTAGCCGCCGACCCGGCCCGGCGCGCCGAGCGTCCCCGCCTCGATGAAGGTGCGCAGCAGATGGATCGACGAGATGCCGATGATCGCCATCGCCAGCTTGATCTTCAACACGCTGGCATTGACGTGGCTGAGCCATTCCGGCTCGTCCGGATGTCCCTGCAGGTTGAGCCGCGACACGAAGGTCTCGTAGCCGCCGACGATCACCATCACCAGCAGATTGGAGATCATCACCACGTCGATCAGCCCCAGCACCGCCAGCATGATCTGCTGCTCGCTGAAGTCGAAGGAGTGCTGGAACAAATGCCACAGCTCCTTCAAGAACAGCACGACGTAGATGCCCTGCGCGACGATCAGCCCGATATAGAGCGGCAATTGCAGCCAGCGCGAGCCGAAGATCAACATGGGAATCGGTCGCAGCCCTAAGCCTTTCGGCGGCAGCGGCGTCTCGGGCGTCATCGACATGTGGGGAAGCTCCAGGCGGGCAAGATTGGGGACCTCTCAAGTGGGAACTCCGTTCGATTCTGTCGAGACGCCGGGGAGCGGCGATTAACCGCAGCCGACGATCGCGAATGCGCGGGCCGTTACTTGATCGCGACCATGAATATTCGTGGAAACCGCAGCAACACCTTGCCGTCGGACTGCGGCGGATAGGCGGCGGCGACCCGCGCGGTGTAGGCGGCGAGATAGGCTTTGCGCTCGTGCAGATCGAGCGGATCGATGAACGGCCGCAGGCCGGTGCCCTTGACCCATTCGACGATCGCGGCCGCGTCGTCGAGCACGTGGTTGTAGACCGTGTGCCAGATGTCCAACCGGCTGCACAGCGGCCGCAGCGCATCGTAATACGCGCCGGGCTTGGGCAGCAGATCGCGTAGTTCGGCGGCCTGGGAGAGCTGGTGACGCCACGGCTCCTGAAACGCCACCTCGCGCATCATGACGTGCGACGGCTCGTCGAGATTGTCCGGCATCTGCACCGCGAGAACGCCGCCCTCGTCGAGTCCCGCCACCAGCCGCTTCAGATGCTTCAGATGGTCCGGCACCCACTGGAACACCGCATTGGCGAACAGCACGTCCGTACCCGGCGGCGGCGCCCAATGCGCGACGTTGGCCTCGACGAACTTGTGCTGCGGCAGCCGCTCGCGGGCCTGGCGCAGCATGTCGGCCGAAGTGTCGACGCCGACCACCGCGGCTTCGGGCCAGCGCTCGACCAGCAGCGCGGTCGAGTTGCCGGGCCCGCAGCCGATGTCGGCGACCTTGCGCGGCGCCGTCACCGGGATCTGCGCCAACAGCTCACGCGCCGGCCGTGTACGCTGATCCTCGAACTTCAGATACTGCTCGGCATTCCAGTCGGCCATCCAACTCCACCCTCGTGCCCCCGAGTCGGCTGGAAACCTATTGATCCGGCGGGATTTTGCAATATCCTCGATCCATCGTATATTTGTGGCATATACAAATGATCGATCTGAGCAAGGTCGTCGGGTTCGACTGGGACGATGGCAACAGCCGCAAGAGTGCGGACAAACACGCAGTCAGCCAGTTGGAGGCAGAAAGCGTATTCGTGCACGACCCGCTGCTATTGCAGGAAGACGCAAAGCACAGCGCTGCAGAACGTCGGTTCTATGCTCTCGGCCAAACCAAGGCGGGACGCTTGCTGCATGTCACGTTTACGTTGCGAGCGGACGGAACATTGATCCGTGTGCTCTCGGCGCGCGACATGAGCCGAAGAGACAGGAGCAGCTATGAAAAAGCTTAAGCCCATCCCGTCATTCAAATCGGAAGCCGAAGAACGGCAATTCTGGGAAACGCATGATTCCAGCGATTATCTCGACTGGAGCAAGGCCGAACGAGTTCGCTTCCCGAACCTGAAGCCGTCGACGACTGCGATTTCGATCCGTTTGCCGACGGAGTTGCTCGAGCAGATCAAAGTCGCCGCGAACAAGCGCGACGTGCCGTATCAGTCGCTGATCAAGATGTGGCTCAGCGAGAAGGTGGGATAGCGCGCGCCTCCCACCTCTCTCAGAACGCGCCTCACCGCGTCAGCTTCTTGTACTTCGCCCGGTGCGGGATGATGGCGTCCTGGCCGAGGCGGCGCATCTTGTCCTTCTCGTAGTCCTGGAAGTTGCCTTCGAACCATTCGACGTGGCTGTCGTCCTCGAACGCCAGGATATGCGTCGCGATACGGTCGAGGAACCAGCGGTCATGGCTGATGATCACGGCGCAGCCGGCGAAATCCTCCAGCGCCTCTTCGAGCGCGCGCAGCGTGTCGACGTCGAGGTCATTGGTCGGTTCGTCGAGCAGCAGCACGTTGGCGCCGGACTTCAGCATCTTGGCGAGATGGACGCGGTTGCGCTCACCGCCGGACAGTGATCCGACTTTCTTCTGCTGATCGCCGCCCTTGAAGTTGAAGGACGAGCAATAGCCGCGCGAATTGACTTCCTTCTTGCCGAGCAGGATCTGCTCGTTGCCGCCGGAGATCTCCTCCCACACCGTCTTCTTGCCGTCGAGGGCGTCGCGCGACTGATCGACATAGCCGAGATGCACGGTCTCGCCGACGGTAATGGTGCCTTGGTCGGGCTTCTCCTGCCCGGTGATCATCCGGAACAGCGTGGTCTTGCCGGCGCCGTTCGGGCCGATTACGCCGACGATGCCGCCGGGCGGCAGCTTGAAGGTCAGATCGTCGATCAGCAGGCGATCGCCGAACCCCTTGGTCAGGTGCTCGAAGTCGACCACATTGTTGCCGAGCCGCTCCGCCACCGGGATGATGATCTGCGCGGCCTGGGTCTGCTTCTCGCTGGCCTTGGCGAGCAGCTCATCGTAGCGCTGGTAGCGCGCCTTGGACTTGGCCTGACGCGCCTTGGGCGAGGACGCGATCCACTCCTGCTCGCGCTCCAGCGTCTTCTGGTGGGCCGCATCCTCGCGGCCTTCCTGCAGCAGCCGCTTCTGCTTCTGCACCAGCCACGACGAGTAGTTACCCTCGTAGGGAATGCCCTTGCCGCGGTCGAGTTCGAGAATCCAGGACGTGACGTTGTCGAGGAAGTAGCGATCATGGGTGACGATCAGGATCGCGCCCGGATAGGCGCGCAGATGGCTTTCCAGCCACGACACGCTCTCGGCGTCGAGATGGTTGGTCGGTTCGTCGAGCAGCAGCAGTTCGGGCTGGTCGAGCAGCAGCTTGCACAGCGCGACACGGCGACGCTCGCCGCCCGACAGCTTGGTGACGTCGGCGTCGTCCGGCGGGCAGCGCAGCGCGTCCATAGCCTGGTCGACCTTGCTGTCCAGATCCCACAGACCGGCGGCCTCGATCTGGTCCTGCAACGCGGTCATCTCGTCGGCGGTCTCTTCGGAATAGTTCATCGCCAGCTCGTTGTAGCGATCGAGGATCGCCTTCTGTTTGGCGACGCCGAGCATGACGTTCTCGCGCACGGTCAGCGCCGGATCGAGCTGCGGTTCCTGTTCGAGATAGCCGACGCGGGCGCCTTCGGCGACCCAGGCCTCGCCGGTGTATTCCTTGTCGATCCCCGCCATGATCTTCAGCAGGGTCGATTTGCCGGCGCCGTTGACGCCGAGCACGCCGATCTTGGCGTCGGGATAGAACGACAGATGGACGTTATCCAGCACCTTGCGGGTCGGATAGGCCTTGGTCAGGCCCTGCATGAAGTAAACGAACTGGCGAGCCATCGTGGTCCTTGAAAGCGGTGCGTGCGGGGGAATTGGTTGCGTTTGATGTAGCGGTGCGTCCGGCAAAGGGCAACCCGGACGCACTCACGTTAAGCAGTCGTTCAGCCTGTGCCGAGGCCGATGCCAGCTCCGCTTCCAGGTGCGGACAATTCGCACCATGTTTTAACGACCTCGGCCAACACTCGCCCTGAGGTGAAGGCTGCGCCGGTGCGCCCTTCCCGCCTCATCGACACCTGAACACAGGGGAGCCCCATGGCAGGCCTCACATCGAGCGCGCCTGACCGGCGTGACGCCGTCGGCCAGCCGAGCCGTCCCGGGTGGACGAGCGAAATCCGCGAGTTCTGGCGCCAGTTCGTCATCCAGGCGTTCAGTCCCTACCGGCCAGAGTTGCACTATATGCGCGGGCCCGGACCGGCCTGGCGCGCCAAGCACGGCAACAGCAGACCACCGCGCCAGACCTGAAAGCTCCTGCCAAAGCAGACCAGGCTCGATAGACAGCAGAACGCCCGCACAGATCGCTCTGTGCGGGCGTTCTTGTTGATCGAGAGGCGTCAGCGGATCGTGACGGGCGCCGGCAGCGGCGCCACCGAGGTCGGCTGTGCGCCGGGGACGGACATCTGCGACTGTTGCGCGGGTGCGGCCGACGCGACCGGCTGCTGCGCGCTGGCGGTCGGGGTCGGCGGCGCGCCGCCCGGCAGCACGACGACGCGGGTGCCAACCTTGACGCGTTCGAACAGGTCGCTGACGTCGTCATTGAGCATGCCGATGCAGCCCGAGGACACGAACTTGCCGATCGTCGAAGGCTGGTTGGTGCCGTGGATGCGATAGACGGTCGAGCCGAGATACATCGCCCGGGCGCCCATCGGATTGCCGGGACCGCCGGCCATGAAGCGCGGCAGATAAGGCTGCCGCTCGATCATTTCGGTCGGCGGATGCCAATCCGGCCATTCCGCCTTGCGGCTGACTTTCTGCACGCCGTTCCAGGTGAAGCCGTCGCGCCCGACGCGGACGCCGTAACGCATCGCCCGGCCATTGCCGAGAATGTAGTACAGATAGGTGTTGCTGGTATCGACGACGATGGTGCCGGCCGGCTCCTTGGTCTGGAACGCGACCTCCTGACGGCGCAGATGCGGCGGCAGTTGGAACTCCTGATCGGCGTCCGGCTGCTCTTCCGGCGGCAGCGCGGCGACCTGCAGCGGCCGGCCATCGGCGCCAATCTGGGGAGCCGGCGGGACCGAGCCGGTCGCAACCTGGGGAACGCCCGGCTGTCCGGCGCCAACGCCTTCGGGCGGGCGCAGCGAACCGTCGCCGCGATTGGAGTAGATCACCGACGGCGGGCCGGCGGGCCGGCCATAGCGCGGATCATCCGGCGACATCACCGGCCCCTGGGGCGCAGGCGTGCGATCCGAATAAACCGGCGGCGCGCCCATCGGGCGACCATAGCGCGGGTCGTCCGGCGACATCACCGGGCCTTGCGGAACGGGAGCGCGATCGGAATAGACGGGTGGCGCGCCCAAGGGGCGACCATAGCGCGGATCGTCCGGTGACGTCACCGGACCGGGCGGCGGCAGCGCCGCGGACCCGGCGCCGTCTTCGTCGTCGATATTGTCGAAATTCGGCATCGCCTGACGATAGTCGCCCGGTGCTGACGTCGCGTAGGACCCAGGCGCGGCAGGATAGCTCTGCGCGTGCACCATCGAAGTTCCGGCCGAGATCGCCGCAACAGTCGCCAACAACGTCAAGATTCGATTGTTCATCATCGCCCGTTTGTAAACCGAAGCAGAGACTGGATCGTCACTGGGCAGATGCCGCAGGATCGCGGCACATTCAAGACAAGACCGGCACAATCACGCCAAATTCGCCCCTATTTGAAGGTGTGTGCTGCATTTGTCGCGTCTTGATCCGTCGAGATCTTCCCGCCGAAGGGTTTCGCAGGCTTTTCCGATCGATCGTGCCAGCCGACGGGCCGCCAGGCAATGCCGCGGACCCGACGCTTGGGTCGCGGAACGATGATGATCGTCCAAAGATTTCGCGCGGTGCTGCGAATCCATTGCGCTATTCTCGATCTGCTCTGATTCGCCGCGTGCATTTCATCGCCTGCCGATCCGAGCCCGTGTGGTCGCCGCGTTGGTGTTGCTCAAGTGTCTTTGCGCGCTCGGCGCCGAAGACGGAATGAACCCGAGATGCTTCCCGGAGTCCGTTTCCTGTTCGCGGCGGTTGCGCTTGCGGTTTCGATGCTGGTGTTTGGACTTGGCGCCGCGGCGTTGCTGCGCACCGCGCATGAACAATTTGCCAGCGCCCGGTCGATCCGGCCGGCCCAGACCACCCTCGCGATGCGGCCGGTCGAGCCGGCGATGCCGACGCTCAGCCTGTTGCGAGTCGAGCCTCAGGTGATCGAGCCGAGAGCGCAGGACGAACAGCCGATCGCGGCCAAGGCCGTTCAGGCGACGGAGCCATCGCTGCAAGCCGCCGATCTGGGCGCATCCGAAGCTGCGGGGCCGGCCCTACCGGATGCGATCGCGGCGCTGCCCAGGGCCGAGCCGGAGCGACCCGAGACCAACGAGCCGCATCAGCGCGCCCTGCCCGCGACCGAGCAGATTATGACCGAGCAGACCATGGCCAAGCCGGTGTTGGCCGAGCAGAACAGGCCGCAGGAGGCCGGCCAACAAGTTGGACCGGCGGCTCTGGCAACGCAGGAGGCCGCCGCCCCGGCGCATGTCCCCGAGACCGCAACCAAGCCGGAGCCGGCCCCTTCGGAAGCCGCCGCGATGGAAGCCGAAAAGCCGGCAGCGCCCGCGACGGCGATCGAACAAGACCCACCGCACGCGTCCACCGAAATTGCGACGCCGGAGCCGGCCAAGAGCGAGCCCGTAGCGCTCGATCTGCCGCAGGTCGCAGCGCTCACTGGCCCGATCCCGACGCCGAAGCCCGATCCGCGAGCTCCGACCAAGCCAGCCGCGCAGTCATTCGAGCAGCCGGCCAAGCCTGAAGCGGAGGCGGCAGATCAAGCCGCCAAGCCCGGCGGCCAGGAATCGACCGGCTCGATCCGCGAGCCTGAACCGAAAGCGGAGCGGCCGGCGGCGACAGGGCCGAAGGCCGGCAAGCCGGCGCAGGCCAAGGTCAAGCGTCGCCGGCAGGTCGAGGGGCGGCGCGCGCGCCCGGTGGCCAACCGACCGTCGACGGAGCTATCGCCGTTCGGCCTGCCCCCGACCTGACAAAGCCCTCAACTCAGGCCGGTCCCGTCGCGATCGGCGGCCCCTCGGGCAGGCCCCATTCGGACCACGAACCGTCGTAGAGCGCGGTGCCGCGGACGCCGAGCCGATACAGCGCCAGCGTCAACACCAGCGCAGATACACCGGAGCCGCAACTCGTGACGATCGGACGACCGAGATCAACGCGCGCGCGGGCGAAGGCCTGGCGCAACTCGTCGCGCGACTTCATCAGACCCGTGCTTGCGTCGAACAATTCATTGTACGGCAGATTGCGGCTGCCCGGGATGTGCCCGGCCCGCAGGCCGGGACGCGGCTCCGGCACGCGGCCTTCGAAGCGATCGGCGGCGCGGGCGTCGATCACCTGCTCGGCGCCGCTTTCGAGATTGGCGACCATCTGCTGCTGGCTGCGCAGATAGTTCGGATCGAGCTTTGCATTGAACGTGCCGGGCTCAGGCGACGGTTTGCCGGGCTCGGTCCGCCGGCCTTCCGCCTGCCACTTCTTCAATCCGCCTTCGAGAATACGAACATTGTCGTGACCGAACGACAAGAACATCCACCACGCCCGCGGCGCCGCGACCCAGCCGCCGGCATCGTACACCACCACGGTGTCGCCGGACGACACGCCCATCGCTGCGACGTCGCGTGCGAACTGCGCGGCGTCCGGATACATATGCGGCCGCGCATCGCCGCGATCGCAGACCTCCTCGACGTCGAAATACACCGCGCCGGGAATGTGCGAAGCGAGATAGTCGTCGCCGGGCCGCGGCAGCACGCCCGGCATCTTGAACGACGCGTCGAGCACCTTGACCCTGGGATCACCGAGGTGCGCGGCAAGCCATTCGGTGGAGACCAGCGGGTCGTCGGTAGCAGTCATCGGGAAATCTCCGCCGCAGGCGCATGAAAGACAGCATCGCCGGACGCTGTCCGGAACGACACCGTCATTGAGAAAACCGCCGCGCCGGTCAAGCCCGCGCGCGCCGCTTCGGCTCAGCCTTTCGGCTTCTTCGGCACCCAGGCCTCGATCGGCCCGCCGGCGTCGCGCCAGGCGGCGAAGCCGCCTTCGATATGCGCGACCGGCTTCAGCCCCATGTCCTGCGCGGTCTTCGCCGCCAGCGCCGAGCGCAGGCCGCCGGCGCAATAGAATACGAACTTCTTGTCGCCCTGAAACACCGGCTTGGCATAGGGGCTTTCCGGATCGATCCAGAATTCCAGCATGCCGCGGGTACAGGCGAACGATCCGGGGATGCGGCCGTCGCGTTCGATCTCGCGCGGATCGCGGATATCGACGATCACCACGTCGCTGGCCGGGCCGGCCTGATGCAGCGCGATCGCGTCGGCGGTGCCGATAGTTTCGATCTCGGCATTGGCCTCGTCGAGCAGCGCCTTGATGCCGCGCGTGATAGTCTGGGGCATGGTCGTTCCTTGCGTCGTTTCTTATCAGTTGCTCAGTCATTCCGGGGCGCGCGAAGCGCGAACCCGGAATCTCGCTGTTTTGATCGCAGAGATTCCGGGTTCACGAGCTGGCGCTCGCGCCCCGGAATGACGCCTGGAAGATAGTCGCTCAGCGCACCAGCTCGCGCATCGCGCCTTCCAGGCCCTCGATCGTGATCGGATACATCCGCTCTGAAAACAGCCGGCGGATGATCGTGGTCGACTCCGAGTAGTCCCAGTGCCGCTGCGCCACCGGATTGAGCCAGACGGCATGCGGATAGGTCCGCAGCACGCGGTCGAGCCAGACCGAGCCGGCCTCCTCGTTGACGTGTTCCACCGAGCCACCCGGCACCATGATCTCGTAAGGGCTCATCGAGGCGTCGCCGACGAACACGACCTTGTAGTCGTGCGGGAACTTGTGCAGCACGTCCCAGGTCGGGGTGCGGTCGGTGAAGCGCCGCTTGTTCTGCTTCCACACGCCTTCATAGAGGCAATTGTGGAAGTAAAAATATTCCATGTGCTTGAATTCGCTCTTCGCCGCCGAGAACAGTTCCTCGACCTGCGCGACGTGCGAATCCATCGAGCCACCGATATCGAAGAACACCAGCACCTTGACGGCGTTGCGCCGCTCGGGCCGCATATGCACGTCGAGATAGCCGTGATTGGCGGTTTCGCGGATCGTGGTGTCGAGATCGAGTTCGTCCGGGGCGCCGGTCCGGGCGAATTTGCGCAGGCGGCGCAGCGCCACCTTGATGTTGCGGATGCCGAGTTCGACGTTGCCGTCGAGATCCTTGAACTCGCGCTTGTCCCACACCTTGACGGCGCGCTGGTGGCGGCTCTTTTCCTGGCCGATCCGCACGCCTTCCGGATTGTAGCCTTCGGCACCGAACGGCGAGGTGCCGGCGGTGCCGATCCACTTGTTGCCGCCCTGGTGCCGCTCCTTCTGTTCCTCGAGGCGCTTCTTCAGCGTCTCCATGAGCTTGTCCCAGCCCATCGCCTCGATCTGCTTCTTCTCTTCCTCGGTGAGATATTTCTCCGCCAGCTTCTTCAGCCATTCGGCGGGAATGTCCGCCTTCTCCATGGCGTCGAGAAGGTTCTCGAGCCCCTTGAACACGCTGCCGAAAACACGATCGAACTTATCGAGATTGCGCTCGTCCTTCACCAGCGCGGCGCGCGACAGATAGTAGAAATTCTCCACGCTCTGATCCGCCAGGTCGGCGTCGAGCGCCTCCATCAGCGTCAGATATTCGCGGAGCGTGACCGGGACCTGGGCGTCGCGCAGCGACGTGAAAAACTGAAGGAACATGGCCGACAGATTGCCCGACCCTGCGCGCTCGTCAAGGTGCAATACCTTCGCAGCGGCTGTTGAAAACTCCGGCCGGAACCGCGAATGCCCTCAATCGGACCGATCGGATTATCGGTTGGGTAATCTAAGCCGGTGCACTGCTGTGCCTGCAACGAAGCCCCCTGCAGGCCGATGATTTCCCCTATTCTCCCATCGTCCAATCCGATCGGCCGGCTGTCGACGCCGGCCCTGATCGTCACGCTGTTCGTGCTGGCGATGAGCGCCTGCGTGCTCGCGCTAGTGGTTTGGAAGGGTTACGACGCGAGGCGCAACGCGCTGGCGCAGAGCGAGACGGAGATGCGCAATCTGGCGCATTCGCTCGCGGAACACGCCAACCACACGATGCAGGCGGCCGACGTGGTGATGGACGACATCGTCGCCTTTCTTCGGTTCCAGCCGTTTCCCGATCGCGCATCGTTCAACGCGCGGCTGCGCGAAATTTCGGACAAGCTGCAGCAGATCAAGGAACTGGCGATCCTCGACGCGAAGGGCGACGTCGAATACGCGTCGATCACCCCGCTTCCTCCTATCAACAATGCCGACCGTGACTACTTCACCTATCACCGGGATCACGCCGACCCCAAACCGCTGATCACCGGACCGGTCGTCTCCCGCACGTCCGGGCAACCGGTGATTGCAGTGACTCGGCGCCTCGAAACGGCGAACGGCGACTTTGCGGGCATTGTCATCGCGACGATCGAGAGCGACTATTTCAACGACTTCTACAAGACCTTCGACCTCGGCGCCGGCGGTGGAATCACGTTGTCCAGCAGCGACGGCAAAGTCGTGATTCGCTGGCCGCCGACGAAGGACGGACGTGACCTGTCGAAGAGCCAGTTGTTCGAGCGTCTGCTGCCGCGCAGCCCCGTCGGATACAATCTTGCAACCTCTCCGTTCGACGGCCTCCAGAAATACTATGCCTACGAGCGACTATCCCTTTATCCGCTCGTCGTCACGGTCGCACGCACCGAAGTGTCGGTGCTGGCGGACTGGCGCGAGGCGATCCGCTCCGACGCGGTGGTGGCGATGGCGGTGCTCGCCTGCATCGTGCTGCTGGCTGCCGGGCTCGCGGTGCAACTGCGCAACCGCGAGCGCTTCGAGAAGCTGCTGCGCGAGCGCGACGCGCGTCATCGCCTGATCGACGCGAACATCGGCGACGTCGTCGTTGTGCTCGACGGCCAGGGCGTCCTGACCTTCGTATCGATGTCGGTCGAGACGGTGCTCGGCTTCAGCCCCGAGGAGATGCTCGGCCGCGTGTATCTCGACATGATGCACCCCGACGACGTCGCGGGACTACGGTCGATCGGCAAGCGTCTGCCTCATGCCCCCAACGGCCTGCGCGCCGAGTTCCGCATGGAACGAGCCGACGGCACGCTCGTCTGGCTCGAGGCCAATTTCAGGTTCACTCGCCAGGACAGCCGGCCGGAACGCAATATCGTCTGCACGCTGCGCGACGTCACTCGCCGCAAGGAGGTGGAGGACGAAGTCGAGGCCCTGAATTCCCGCCTCGCGGAAATGGCCAGAACCGACGCCCTCACCGGCCTACCGAACCGCCGAGCGCTCGATGATTTCATCGCCAGCGAATTCAAGGCGAGGCGAGATCTGTCGGTGCTGATGATCGACGTCGACGATTTCAAAGGCTTCAACGACCGTCTCGGCCACCATGCCGGCGACGAGGCTCTCCGACAACTCGGTGGATTGCTGGCCGGGACCGCAGCGAGTGCAGGCGGCTTCGCCGCGCGCTACGGCGGCGAGGAGTTCACCATCGTCCTGCCCGGCATAGCGATGGCGGCCGCATTCGTCTTCGCCGAAGACCTGCAGGCAGCCGTCCGGTCGCTCGGTATCGTCAACCCCAGCGCGACGCGCGGCAGACTGACCGTGAGCATCGGCATCGCCGGCAAGGTCTCCGCCGTCTGCGATCCTGCAACGCTGCTTCGCTGTGCGGATATCGCGCTGTACGAGGCGAAGCGGCGCGGCCGCGATTGCAGCGTGGTGGCGCCTGCCTATGTCGGCGACGCCGGATCGCTGGTCCCCGACGTATCCACCCGGACCGGCACGCCCGCCTGAGTCGACCCGGCCGGCGGCTTCACTGCCTAGACCTCGCGGGTTTTTCGACTAAAGTCCCCGGGCTTGGCCTCAAACGGCCGGTTGAACACAGAATCACTTGGGGGATGTCATGGGGATCGATTCCATCATCGTCTGGCTGCTGGTCGGCGCGATCGCGGGCTGGCTCGCGGGACTGCTGGTGCGCGGCGGCGGGTTCGGCCTGATCGGCAACATCGCGATCGGCATCGTCGGCGCGGTCGTCGCCGGCTGGTTGCTGCCGTTCCTCGGCGTCAATCTCGGAACCGGCATCTTCCGCGCCATTATCAACGCGGCGATCGGCGCGGTGATCGTCCTGGTGCTGCTGGCTATGATCCGCAGAGCCTGATACCGAAGTTCACAGCGATGTGCGGCCGCCGTCCGCGGCCGCGCGCTCACGACAAAAGCAACAAGAACGGGCGCGCGCGCCTGATGACAGACGAGGCAGAAAACGCATGAAGTTCACCGGCACCAAGGATTACGTGGCGACCGACGATCTCAAGGTCGCCGTCAATGCGGCGATCGTCCTCGAACGGCCGCTCTTGGTGAAAGGCGAGCCCGGCACCGGCAAGACCGTGCTGGCCGAGGAAGTCGCCAAGGCGCTCGATGCGCCGCTGCTGACCTGGCACATCAAGTCGACCACCAAGGCGCAGCAGGGCCTCTACGAATACGACGCCGTGTCACGGCTCCGCGACAGCCAGCTCGGCGATCCGCGCGTCTCCGACATTTCCAACTACATCAAGCGCGGCAAGCTGTGGGAAGCGTTCACCCACGGCCAGCGCCCGGTGCTGCTGATCGACGAGATCGACAAGGCCGATATCGAGTTTCCGAACGACCTTCTGCTCGAACTCGACCGGATGGAATTCCACGTCTACGAGACCGGCGAGACCGTCAAGGCCGAGAAGCGCCCGATCGTGATGATCACTTCGAACAACGAGAAGGAACTGCCCGACGCGTTCCTGCGCCGTTGCTTCTTCCACTACATCAAGTTCCCGGACGCCGACACTATGCAGGCGATCGTCGACGTGCACTTCCCCGGGATCAAGCAACGGCTGGTGGCCGAGGCGCTGAAGATCTTCTTCGAGGTGCGCGACGTACCCGGCTTGAAGAAGAAGCCGTCGACCTCCGAACTGCTCGACTGGCTGAAACTGCTGCTCAACGAGGAAATGAGCCCGGAGCAGTTGCGCGAACGCGACCCTCGCAAGCTGATCCCGCCGCTGCACGGCGCGCTGCTCAAGAACGAGCAGGACGTGCATCTGTTCGAACGACTGGCGTTTCTGAGCCGCCGCGAGGTGTGAGCCGCGCAGCCGCCGGCTCGCCCGCGGTTTCGAACAAAGCTCGCAAGGCCCGGGTCTGTCCCGGGCATTGCCGTTTTCGTCACGTGCAGGCCACGGCGATCACCGCAACTCACGTGAATTGGATTGCCAATTCGGCCGTCTCGAACCGCCGTCCGGCGAGGTCTTGCTTGGATAGGAAGTAGTAGAGGAACCCGCCTGGCCCCCAGCCGGCGATTTCGCTGCCGTTGGTGTAGCCGTCGAGCTGCATCAGCAATCGGTACTGATCGAACGGCTGATCCAGGGTGAACTCGAAACTCTCGCCCTGCAGCAGATCCGGCCAGCCGAGCAGCTTGCTGCGATTGCACGGATAGTCGAGTTCGGCGGGAAAACCATAGCGGTGCAGATCGTCGCGGAAGCGCTTGTAGATGTCGCGCCGCGGCCGATCCGGCAGGATGGCCTCGATGATGCGACTTTCCGGGTCCGGCAGATCCCACATCGGCCGGAACGTCAGCTCGGCGCGTGGAAACACCGTGAGCATTTCCAGTGGCGGCTCCGCCGGCATCAGATTTTCGGTTTCGGGCCAATGATACAGCGCACCGCCCTGCCCGGTGAGCAGACATCCCATCACCGTGTCGTGGTCGCCGAAGCACGACAGCAGGCCTTGCGACGGCAACGCCTCCGCGCCCGGCAGGCCGCGTAGGTCGGCGCAGTTGATCTGGCCGAGGAACAGCATCGGCTCGGTCGCGGCGACCGGCCAGCGCCAATCCGGCGGTGCGCAGGGCATGCCGCCGAGCCGGGAGCCGTCGATCGGCGCGTGGGCGCGCGCCGTCTGAGGCCACAGCCCGATCGCGGGACGAAGCTGGCGCAGCAGCGCCGCGGCCTCCAGCGGCAACGCGGCGATGAGGCGCTGCGCGATCTCGGAGACCTCCATCGCCGGTGGGGGCGGGTGGCGCGCGGGCCAGAATATCGGATGATCATCGAGGATGCCGGCGTCTGCCGAGCCGGGCGGGACCGCCGAGCGCCCTCGTCCGTCGGCGGCACAGGCGTCCGATCTCCGCAGCGCCTGCTCCACACTCAGGACGACCTCCGGATCGGCATGCGTGAGCAATTCGCGCAGCCGATCGAGGCCGCCGACGTGCGCGACCAACTCACGCTCGATCCGCGCCTGTTCGTGGAACTGACGATTGAGCGCGCCAATATGCTCGATCGTGGCGCGACTGCGGACGTTGTCGAGCCAAGCTTGCAGCAGTTCGGCGTCGGATCGCTGGACCAGTTCGTTCATGCCCGCCTCCCATCGGAACAGGCTAACGGAACAAACAACGAACTTTCCAGTCAGGATTTTCCCGTCCGTCACTTCAACCATTACTCAGTATACAGAAACCCCCTTAAATCTCGCACTTATTTGCCACTTGAGTTGCGTTCTCGCTTTTCCGGTATACAATCTGCACCCAATGATAATCCTCTGGGAGGCCACGATGCCCGCCTTTCCGCTCAACGCTTGGTACGCCGCGGCGTGGGACGCCGACATCAGGCACGCGCTGTTGCCGCGCACGATTTGTGGCAAACACGTGGTGATGTATCGTAAGGCCGACGGCAGCGTCGCCGCGCTGGAGGACGCCTGCTGGCACCGGCTGGTGCCACTGTCGAAGGGCCGACTCGAAGGCGACACCGTGGTCTGCGGCTATCACGGGCTGAAGTTCAATCCGCAGGGCCGCTGCACCTACATGCCGTCGCAGGAGACGATCAATCCGTCGGCCTGCGTGCGCTCCTATCCGGTGGTCGAGCGGCATCGCTTCGTCTGGTTGTGGATGGGCGATCCGGTGCTGGCCGATCCTGCGCTCGTCCCCGACATGCACTGGAACGATGATCCGGCCTGGGCCGGCGACGGCAAGACCATCCACGCCAAATGCGGCTGGCGGCTCGTCGTCGACAATCTGATGGACCTCACCCACGAGACCTATGTGCACGGCTCGTCGATCGGCAACGAGGCCGTGGCCGAGGCACCCTTCGACGTCACCCACGGCGACCGCACCGTCACCGTGACGCGCTGGATGCACGGCATCGAGCCGCCGCCGTTCTGGGCGGCGCAGTTGCGCAAGCCCGGTCCGGTGGATCGCTGGCAGATCATCCGGTTCGAAGCGCCCGGCACAGTAACGATCGACGTCGGGGTGGCGCCGGCCGGCTCAGGCGCGCCGGAAGGCGATCGCTCGCAAGGCGTCAACGGCTTCGTGCTCAACACCATGACGCCGGAGACCGACACCACCTGCCATTACTTCTGGGCGTTCGTGCGCAACTATCGGCTCGGCGACCAGCGCCTCACCACCGAAATCCGTGAAGGTGTCGCCGGGATCTTCCGCGAGGACGAAATCATCCTCGAAGCGCAACAGCGCGCGATGCTCGAGAACCCCGACCGGGTGTTCTACAATCTCAACATCGACGCCGGCGCGATGTGGTCGCGCAAGCTGATCGACCGCATGGTCGCGCAGGAGAACGCGCCGAAGCTGCAGGCGGCGGAGTAAGCGATGAACGACAAGGCCGCCGACCGGTCGACGTCACAGACGGTGCGCGCGCAGCTCGCCCTGCGCGACATGGTGCTGTCCGGCCAGCTCCGCGCCGGCGAGCGGATCTCCGAACTGCAGGCGGTCGAGATCACCGGGGTGTCGCGCACCCCGGTGCGGATGGCGCTGGTGCGGCTGGAGGACGAAGGCCTGCTGCAGGCGATTCCGTCCGGCGGCTTCATGGTCAAGGCGTTCTCCGAGCGCGACATCCTCGATTCGATCGAGCTGCGCGGCACCATGGAGGGCCTCGCTGCGCGGCTCGCCGCCGAGCGCGGCGTCAGCGCCCGGCAGCTCGAGCCGCTGAAGGAATGCCTCGGCGACATCGACCTGCTGGTGCAACAGGATCCGGTTTCGGTCGATGCGTTCTCGGCCTATGTGGCGCTCAACGCTCGATTCCACGCGCTGCTCAACGAACTATCCGGCTCGTCGCCGGTGATGCGGCAGATCGATCGCGTCGCCGCCCTGCCCTTCGCCTCGCCGAGCGCCTTCGTGATGGCGCAGTCGGCGCTGCCGGAGGCGCACCAGATCCTGGTCATCGCGCAGGACCATCACCGCATCGTCGTCGACGCGATCGAAAACCGTGAAGGCGCCCGCGCCGAAGCGGTGATGCGCGAACACGCCAGGCTCGCGGTGCGCAACCTGCGGCTGGCGCTGCGCAACCGCACCCATCTCGACCTGCTGCCGGCGCTGACGCTGGTGACCCAGGCCGCCGACAAATAACCGACCTCGAACACATCGACAGGAGGCCGCGATGCGTTTCGCCGAGCATTGGACCAGCAGCACCGTGGTGTCGACCCGCGACCTGACACCGTCGATCCGCGAGATCGTGCTCGAACCCGACGTCGCGGTCACAGCCTGTCCGCCCGGCAGCCACATCAACGTCGCGGTGCTGATCGACGGCCAGCCCGACAAACGCAGCTACTCGCTGGTCGGCGCGCCGGAACGTGGGCGCCTGCGGATCGCGGCGCGGCTCGCCGGCGACAGCCGCGGCGGATCCAAGGCGATGTGGGCGCTGAGGCCCGGACAGCGGATCGACATCACCCATCCGACCTCGCTGTTCGAGATCGACTGGAGCCGGCAGCACTACGCGCTGATCGCCGGTGGCATCGGCGTCACCCCGATGCTCAGCATCGCCGCCGCGCTCGCCCGCCGCGGCGCCGATCTGACGATGCACTACGCGGTGAAATCCCGCAGCGACGCCGCGCTCCACGACGAGCTCGGCGTGCTGCTCGGCGACCGGCTGCGGCTCCATGCCGGTGACGAAGGTGCGCGGCTGGATCTCGATGCCACGTTCCGCGCGCTTCCCGAAGGGGCGGTGTCGGTGCTGTGCGGTCCGCTGCGGATGCTGGAGGCGGCGCGGCTCGCCTGGCATCAGGCCGGCCGGCCGGCGAGCGATCTGTGCTTCGAGACCTTCGGCTCCAGCGGCCGGCTGCCGACCACCGAATTCCGCGTCCGCATCGCCGCCACCGGCAACGAGATCGTGGTGCCGCGCGACCGCTCGATGCTGGATGCGCTGAACGCGGCCGGCTTCGAGGTGGTATCCGATTGCGAGCGCGGCGAATGCGGCGTCTGCGCCGTCGACGTCACCGCCGTCGACGGCGAGATCGACCACCGCGACGTGTTCTTCAGCGACCATCAGAAGCACGACAGCGGCAAGATGTGCGCCTGCGTCTCCCGCGCCCGCGGCACGGTGACGATCGATACGCTTTACCGACCGGATCGCTTGCCTGGGACGGCGGCGTAGCAGCGCATCTCTCGCGTCATTGCGAGGAGGCGAAGCCGACGAAGCAATCCAGGAGCCCCGTGCATCATGGAGCCTCTGGATTGCTTCGCCTTCGGCTCGCAATGACGAGGGCCGCCAACCTGAGACTCAGCGCCAGCCTTCGTGCACGTCGGTCGGCTGATCGCACACCCACTCCGGCCGCAGCATCACCTGGCAGCCTTTGTCGAACGGCAGCGCACAGACCTTGCGCTGGTCCTGCATAATCTCGATCGACCAGGTCAGCGGCACCGTCGGCTGCAACTGCACCAGCCGCTGGATCACGCCGGCGGCGAACAGGGTGGCGTCGATATCGTCGGCCAGCGCCGCCCCGTCGTGGCCAGGGCCATCGACGCGGTTGATCGGATCACGGACGTGGAAGCGATAAAACGGCATGGCAGCAAGATGGCGGCGTTGGGCACATCACAGAATGATGTAGATCAAACAATGGCTGATTAGCCGATCATTCTTTAGACCGGCAAGCTGGTAGCAGCCCGGGGGCTTGATCGATATCAACCGGAACCGGCGGTTTCCGGCCGAGGCTTGCCCGAGAGCTGGTAGTTGAGATGCGCCTTCGCCGTCGGCCATTCGGTGGCGATGATCGAGTACACCACGGTGTCGCGCAGCGTCCCGTTGGGGGCGATCTGGTGATTGCGCAGGATGCCGTCCTGCTTGGCGCCGAGCCGCTCGATTCCGCGCCGGGACTGATGGTTGAAGAAGTGTGTACGGAATTCGACGGCGATGCAGTCGAGCACCTCGAACGCATGCTGCAGCAGCAACAGCTTGCATTGCGTGTTCAGGCCGGTGCGCTGCACGCGCCGGGCGTACCAGGTGGAACCAATCTCGACCCGGCGGTTGGCGGCATCGACATTCATATACGTCGTCATGCCGGCGATCCGGCCGTCTGCGTCCTTCACCGTCCAGGGCAGCATCGCGCCCTGCGCCTGCAGCGCCAGCCGGCGGGCGATCTCCGCCTCCATCCGGTCCGGTGCCGGCACAGCCGTGTACCACAGCTTCCACAGCTCGCCGTCCTGCACGGCCTCGATCAGCCCGTCGCGATGCGCAGGTTGAAGCGGCTCAAGTCTGGCATGGGGGCCGCTGAGGGTGATCGGTTCGAGCCAGGGCATTGCAGGTTCCTCGATGAATCGTGCCGGTCTTCCTTACTCCCTGACGACCGGGCCTGTCCCGGTCATCGACGATGAAATTCGGGAGCGACGTGCTGAAACAATGGGCGCGCACGGGCACAAAGCCAGGGCACGACGTCACCCACGTTGCACCAGGACGGCGATACTACTTGTTCAGGAAGTTCAGCGGCAGACCAGGCCGCGGCCAGTCCATCGCGATCAGCTCGCCCTTGCCGGACAGCGTGATGTAGGCGGTCTTCAAATCGGGGCCGCCGAACGCGATATTGGTGGTGACGCGGTCGCCGGTCGGCACCTGCTCGACCAGTGTGCCGTCCGGCGCGATCACCGAAATGCAGCCCGACACCAGCGTCGCGACGCAGACATTGCCGCCGGCTTCGACCGCGAGCGAGTCGAACATCTGATAGCCGCCGAGCCCGGCGATCGGCTTGCCCTTCTCGCCACGATAGATCACGTCGCGCGGCTTCACCTCGCCGGGCGACACGATGTCGAAAGCCCACAGCCGCGCCGTCGGTGTTTCGGCTGCGTACATCGTGGCCTCGTCGGGCGACAGGCCGATGCCGTTCAGCGGCAGCGTGCCGAACACCTGCTCGGTGATCTCGGTCATGCCGGGCTTGATGTAGTAGGCGGCGCCGACATCCATGTCGCGGGCGCGGCGCTTGCCGAGGTCGGTGAACCACAGCCCGCCATGCCTGTCGAACACCAGATCGTTCGGCCCTTTCAGCGGATGCTCGCCGCATTTGTCGAACAGCGCCTCGACCCGACCGCTGACGAGATCGATCCGCTGGATCGATCCGCCGATATATTCGTGCGGCTCAGGCGCGCCGGGCATCATCGTGCCGCGCGAGGGAAACCAGCCGAACCCGCCATTGTTGCAGATGTAGCATTGGCCGTCGGGTCCGATCGCCGCGCCGTTGGGGCCGCCCGGCACCTTGGCGACGACCTCCTTGCGGCCGTCGGGCCAGATCCGCGTGAGCTGCTGCGCGCGGATTTCCACCAGCACCACCGAGCCATCCGGCATCACCACGGGGCCTTCTGGAAACGCCAGATCGGTGGCGAGAACGCGGATGTTGGACATGGATCCTCCCGATGGTTGTTATTATCGCAGGGCGGATTGAAGTCCCGCACGCGCTGCTCGTTGAACGGCGATGTTAGTTCATGTCGACCCGCATTGCCAAGCCGAGCCGCGCGGCGGAATTCCGCCGAACGGAATCGCCCCTTGCGTACTACTTCGCGTCGGATTTCGGCGGCGTGGCGTCCTTGGCCGGCGCAGCCGCGGGTTCCGGCTTCTTCGACCCCGCCTGCAGTTGCGCGACGGTCTTCTGCATCGCCGCCAGCGCGATCTTCAGCGCCTCGATCTGACGATTGGCGGCGTCGAGCTTCTGCTGCTGATCGAGCCGCGTCTTGTCGATCGTTCTATGCAGGAAGTCGACGTTGCTCTGCAGACAACTGGTGCGACGTTCCATGGTCTTCTCGGCAGTGCAAATCTCGATGCCGGGCACGTCCTGCGCCGCCGCCACGCTGCTCCAGCCGAGCGCCATCAGCATCGCCACCATCGTCGTTCGGCCGGTCATGATGATCTCCTCCATACATCGTGGGCCACCAGCCAAGCGGGTCCGGTGCCCCGCTGTCAACGCGCAGAAGCCGCGGCGGATTGCCGGACCCGCCGCTGCGTGCGATTTTCGCCCGATGCAGGATCCTCCCGCCGAAGAGTGTTTCGTCTATGTGCTCGGCTGCGCCGGCCCGAGCCGATACCTGACCTATGTCGGCTGGACGCTCGACCTCGACCGCAGGCTGTCGCAGCACAACGCCGGCACCGGCGCGCGCTCGACGCGGGGCCGAAGCTGGGTGCTGCTCCATAGCGAGCGTTTCACCAGCCGGCAGGGCGCCATGAGCCGCGAATGGCACCTGAAGCGCGACCGCGCCTTCCGCCGCGGCCTCGCCGCCAGGGCGCAAGGCCTGAAGGACTGAGAGCGCCGTAGCGCGATTTTCTGTACCGGTTTGTGACAGCCGTTCTGACCTATCTTAACGATTGAAACGCGGGTGGAACGAAGCGGGGCCGAATCACCGCGACTGGGCTGTTTCGGCTGTTCACGCCCAAGATGTCGCGCCCATCAGCAAGCAAACCCCACAAGCCCTCCCCGGCGCCGGTGGCTGATTTGGTCGTGGCAGCCGAAAATCGTTAACGGCCGGAGGAGAGCGCGTGGTGTCCGTCGACCCTGCGAGCCTTGGCGGGCGCGCCCAAAGGGCCAGAACGAGGTGTCCCGAGTTGCGACAGCATGACTGACCATCTTAACGTCTGGAACGCGGGTGGAACGAAGCGAGGCCGAATCACTGCGAATCGGCTGTTCCCGCCGTTCACGCCCAAGATCTCGGCTCGATCAGAGAGTGGCCCACAAGGCGTGCTCGTCTTGCTGGCGTGATTTCGCATTCACGCACCAAATTTGGTTAACGGCCCTGCGGAGAACGCGACTATCGTCCGCATTGATGGTGTCTAACGCTCTGACCAGCGGAGCTCGAACGTCCGGGCCGCGAGTGTCCCGGGTTGCGACAGCCTTGCTGACCATCTTAACCTCTGGAACGCGAACGGAACGAAGCGGGGCCGAATCACTGCGAATCGGCCGCTCCGAACGTTCACGCGCTATATCTCGTCGACGATCCAGATCGAGACCCGATATCTGCTCGGTCCCACAAGCCTCCAACGGAAAAAGGCGTTCAATCGTTAATGATCGGCGATGACCGTCGTCGGAGCAGCCTCGTGCCTATGCGAGACAATCATAACGCGATCGCCAGCTCCTCGATCTCCGCCGGCTCCTGCCGCGCGGCTGCGATCCATTCGCGCATCTCCGGCATGTCCATGATCGTTCGGGCGTAGCCCGCAAGCTGCGGATCGAGCTCGACGCCGTAGGTCATGAACCGCGTCACCACCGGCGCATACATCGCATCCGCCATGGTCCGCGCGCCGAACAGGAATGGTCCACCGGATCGGCTCAGGCATTCGCGCCAGATGGTGCAGACCCGGTCGATATCGGCCTGCGCGCGCGGCCAGATCTTGAAGCCGGGGAAGTGCGCTTTCAGGTTGACCGGCAGCGACGCGCGCAGCGTGGTGAATCCCGAGTGAATCTCGCCGCAGATCGAACGGCAATGCGCCCGCGCGATCCGCTCGGCCGGCAGCAATCCGGCTTCGGGCCTGACTTCGTGGAGATACTCGGCGATCGCCAGCGTATCCCAGATCTCCGCGCCGTCGTGGCGCAGGCACGGCACCAGGATCGACGACGACAACAGCAGGATTTCGGCTCGAGCTGCGGCATCGTCGGGCGGGACGATGATCTCGTCGAATTCGAGCCCCGCGAATTTGGTGAGAAGCCAGCCTCGGAGCGACCAGGACGAATAATTCTTGCTGCTGATCGTCAGCGTGGCCTTCGCCATCATTGTCTCCAGAGTGCCCATCACACCTCGAACCGAAGCCTTACGGACCGGCCAAAACGCGCCCGTGATTAGCCACTGATTGTTTCACGGTGATTTCGTCGGCGTAATCGCGGAGCACATCAGGTAGCGATTTTCGGCATGGCGCCGCTTGCGACCCCCTTCGGACGGTATGGATGAGGCTAGACGGAACCGTCCCCGCTCGACTGCCGCACTTCGATGCTACGCAGTGCCGCGGGTCAGGCTCAGCACCTTGTTCCGGTGCACCACCGCCTGCTTAGCCGCAGCGGTCTGGGTGAACATCGCGAGCTCGGTCTCGTCGTCGTCGGACACCGGAGTCAGCGCCGCATCCATGTAGTCGTGGCGTTGCGGATCGCGGGCCACACGATAGGCGACCCTGCTCAGTCTCCCGGCCGTCGACAGGATCGCCCCGGTCTTGCGCGCCAGCTCCAGCGCGAGCCGCGGCCAGAACACGAGCGCATTCTCGCGCGCCAGGCCGGGCCGCCGCTCCGACGGATGCCGCAGCCGGAAGACGCCGCTCTGCAGCGGATGCACGTTCTCGAGCGACACCGCCAGCGAGAAAATCAGCAGCAACTTGACCATGCTGCCGAGCTTGATCCCCGTCTTCGCGGCGCGGCGCAGCAGCGTCTCGATATGAGCGGGCTCGTAATAGTGCCGCCAGGCCTGCTGATAGATGTCTTCCCACGCCTGACGCGACATCTTCGGATGTGCGGTGCAGACGTGCTCGATATCGTATTTGTTGAGGTCGGCGTCCATCGCGACCCCGGCCTTCCACAGCGTCTGATGGTCTTCCGAGCCCGGCAGCGGCGTCAGGCAGAAGAACTCCAGAATGTCGATCGGCAGTTCTCGCTTGATGATGTCGAGATCGGCGAGGATGCTCTGCGGCGTATCGGCCGGGAAGCCCAGGATGTAGCCCGCCAGCGTGATCACCCCCTGTGCCCGCCACGCCAGCAGCATCGCACGATATTCGGTGATCTTGTTCTGCCGCTTCTTGGCCTGCAGCAGATTCTCCGGATTGATGCTCTCGAGGCCGAGGAAGACGCGGGTGACGCCGGCGCGTTTGGACTTCTCGACGAAATTCGGGATCTTGTGACACAGCGTGTCGACCTGGATCATCAAGCCGAGCGGGATGCCCTGCTCTTCCTTCAGCCAGATCAGCCGATCGAGGATCGCTTCCCAGTCCTTGTTGCGGGCGAAATTGTCGTCGGTGATGAAGAACTTCGAGACGCCCTGCTGCCAGTTGGCGCGGACCAGCGCCTCGACGTCGTCGGGCGAGCGATAGCGCGACTTGCGACCCTGCACATTGATGATGGTGCAGAACGAGCATTGATACGGGCAGCCGCGGCCGGCATCGAACGAGGTCGACAGGCCCATCGTGCGCTTGACGTTGGCGAGCGGCAGGAATGGCACCGGCGTGCCTTCGATGCCGGGCAGATCGTCGAGGTAGTTGTACAGCGGCTGCAGTTCGCCCTTCGCCGCGTGCTGCAGCAGCAGATCGATCCGGCCCTCCGCCTCGCCGGCGAAGATCGACACGCCGAGCTCGCGGCAGGCGTCGAGATCGACCGCCTTGCCGTCCAGCATCGACAGACAGCCCGAGACGTGGAAGCCGCCGATCGCGACGGGAATGCCGGCGTCCCGGAACGGTCGCGCGATATCGAGCGCGCGCGGATACTGGTTCGACTGCACGCCGATCAGGCCGACCATGCCGAAATTGCCGTGCGCGGCGAGCCGCTTCAGCAGCTTCGCAATATCGATCCTGGTGTTGAACTCATCCATCGCCTCGATGTCGATCTCGACGTCGGGGCCGAGCACCTGCCGCGCGGCGCTTTCCTGGGCGATGCCGTAGACGCTGGCCAGCGAATTGGAAGGGATCGTGGCACGCCACCAGCGGATCACATAGCCATCGTCGCCATAGTGCGAGGGCTTGATCAGCAGGAGCTGAAAACGCCGCTTCGGCCGGCTCTCGGCGATCGACACCAGCTATCCTCCTGCAAACATAGTCGTGACATGAAGTCTGACGGGCGGAGAACAAACAAATTCTGTTAGGATGCTGACGGGAATGACACGCGGCCGCAAGCGCAATCGGCAGGCTTCGGTCCCAGCCCTCGATGCGGCGCCGCAAAGTTGCGAAAATGACGCAACTTTGCGGCCAAAACAGATCAGAAAAAACGTGAGGCCGTCATCAAGACGTAATCAGTAACAAAGTGACCGATGCGTCACGCGATGCACATGTCAGCTTCGCGGGCGGATATAGGGCTCGACCGGCCCATGGACCTTGATCGCGAGCTGATTGCCGAAGCGATCCTTGGCGGTGCCGGCCGCGACCCGAATCCAGCCTTCGCTGACGCAGTATTCGATCACATTGGTCTTTTCATGGCCCTTGAAGCGGATACCGACGTCGAGCTCGAGCAGCGCTTCGTTGTAGTAGGGGCTGTTCGGCTCGATCGACAGCCGGTCCGGCATTTCGATGGCATTGGCACTGGTGGTGGGCTTGTCGGTCATCATAGCAGCGTCTCGATGTCTTTCGCGAGCGACTCCGGCGTGGTCGTCGGCGCGTGCCGCGATATCACATGCCCGGACCGATCGACCAGGAATTTGGTGAAATTCCACTTGATCGCCGAGCCGAGCAACCCGCCCTTCTCGTCCTTGAGAAAGGCGTACAACGGATGCGCCTGCGCGCCATTGACGTCGATCTTGGCGAACATCGGAAAACTGACGCCGTAATTGACGGCGCAGAATTGCGCGATCTGCGCCTCGCTGCCGGATTCCTGCGCCCCGAACTGGTTGCAGGGAAAGCCGAGCACCGAAAATCCGCGCGCCCCATAGGTCTGCTGCAGTGCTTCGAGCCCCTTGTATTGCGGGGTGAATCCGCAGGCGCTGGCGGTGTTGACGATCAGAAGCACCTGACCTTCGAACTGCTTCAGCGCCAGCTCTTCGCCTGCCAGCGTCCTGGCCGAGAAATCATAGATCGACGTCATCGCCGTCCGCCTCTGCTCACCGCACCGGATCGATCGGCGACGCCGGCGTGCCGCCGGCCTCGATCGCCTCGCCCGCGAGCAGGCACAGGTCCTCGCGATAGCGGCCGGCGACCAGTTGCACGCCGACCGGCACACGGCCGACCAGCCCGGTCGAGACCGTCAGCCCGGGGAGCCCCATGAACGGAATGCCGACCTGCGGCATCTGCGCCGCCCACACCCGCCTGAAGGAGGCTTCGTCCTTCAGATCGAGCCGCTGCGGGAAAGGCAATTCGCCCGACACCGGCATCAGCAGCACCGCGTAGCGCTCGAAGAAAAGCTGCCAGTCGCGGGTCAGCGTCGCCCTGCGGACGAGCAGTTTGGAAAAGGCGGTGGCATCGGGTATTTCCCGATCGCGATTGCCGTTGAGGCAGGCCAGCGCCCCCTCGTCACCTTCGCGCTCGGCGGCCGCGAGCATCGCCTGATAGCCGTCGCCGAGCCACAGCCGCGACTGCAAATCGGCGGCCTCGCGCAGCGGCGGGGTGTTCGGCAGTTCTTCCACGGTCCAGCCGGCCTGCTCCAGCCGGCGCGCGGCGTCGACCACCGCGTCGCTCACCTCGGGGACAACCTCGAGTCCATCGGGCGCGATACACAGCGCGGCGCGCTTCGGCATCGGCGGACCGTCCAGCGGCGCCGGCACCCACCACGGATCGCGCGCGTCCGGTTGCGACATCACCGCGAGCGCGAGCCGCAGATCGCCGATCGTTCGTGCCAAGGGACCCGACACCGCGCTGATCTGCGGACAGATCGGCCGCTCCGGCGACGAGGCGTTGTAGGCGGCGATCCGCCCCAGCGTCGGCCGCAGACCATGTACGCCGCAGGCATAGGCCGGATAGCGAACCGAGCCTGCAATGTCGGTGCCGTGCGCGATATGGCCGATGCCGGCCGCGACCGCCGCTCCGGCGCCGCCCGACGAGCCGCCCGGCGTGATCGACGGATCGCGGGGGTTCAGCGTTTCGCCATGAAGTTTGTTCGAGGTGAACCAGCGATAGGAAAACGCCGGCGTATTGGTACGGCCGACGATCACCGCGCCGGCCTTGCGCAGATTGTCGACCACCGGATTGTTGGACGCAGCGATCAGGTCGCGTTGCTGCGTCAGACCGTTGGTCGTCGCAAAGCCTTCCTGATCGATATTGACCTTGACGGTGACGGGCACTCCGGCCATCGGGCCTGCGTCATCGCCGCGCTTCAATGCCGCATCGACCGCATCGGCCTGGGCCAGCGCATCGTCGGGGCGATGATCGATCACCGCGTTGATCGCCGGATTGACGGCATCGAGCCGGTCCAGCGCCGCCTGTGCTGCTTCGCGCGCCGAAACTTTGCGCGTCCGGATCAACGCGGCGAGCTCGGCCGCGGACAATCGCCAGATTTCCTGCATGTTCCCCTCGGTTGACAATGACGTGATAGCGCGACGCCCTATACGGCGCTACCGTAAATCGAGCGAGCGTCAATGCCTGTTTCGCGGCAAGGGGGGCATGTCGATCAGCGCTTCGCTGAAGGGAAAATCCAGCACGACGTCGCCGTCCTCGTCGGTGACTTCGAGGCTGGCGCGGATCAGATCGACCTGAGCCGCCTCCGTCTTGATGATTTCCTTGATCGTCGCGCGTGCGACTTGCCAGGCGTGATCCGCATCGCGCAAATCCTCGCCTTCCGGGTCTGGGATCAGTTCCTCACCGATCCGTGTATTGAAGAAATATCTCGGCATCCATCGCTTCCGTCTTGTGCTCAGCAAAGGTGAGGGCAAGTCGCGCGATGCGCAACCCTGTCTCCCGCATGCCGCTTCATCGTCCGCTCGCCTCCGCTGCGGTTTCCCTGTAACGAAATGTGATGGCACACGACGCAAAATCCGAGATCCGCCCCGACGACGGCGACAAGGCCGCAGCGCCGCTCAGCTCTCGAATGGTCGCGGTCGGCGACGGCCACGAGCTCTATGTCGAAACCAATGGCAACGCCGACGGTCTTCCCGCAGTCTATCTGCACGGCGGGCCCGGCAGCGGTTGTCAGCCCGACCACCGGCGGCTGTTCGATCCGCAGCGATTTCATGCGGTCCTGTTCGATCAGCGCGGCGCCGGGCGCAGCCGGCCGAAGGGCGGGCGCGAGGCGAACACGCTGCCGCATCTGGTCGCCGATATGGAGATGATACGTACCATGCTCGGCATCGAGCGCTGGCTGGTGGTCGGCGGCTCGTGGGGGGCGACGCTGGCGCTGGCCTATGCGCAGGCGCATCCGCATCGCGTCAGCGGCATCGTGCTGCGCGCGACCTTTCTCGGTACGCGCAGCGAACTCGAAGGTGCATTTCTTTCCAACCTGCCGCGGTTCTATCCGGAGCTGTCTGCTGATTTTCTAGGCGCACTTCCGGAATCCGAGCGCGCCGCGCCGTTGGACGCCTACTGGCGGCGCATCCTCGATCCCGACCCGGCGGTGCATGGCCCCGCGGCGCGAGCCTGGGGCGAGACCGAGGCGATCCTGTCGCAGATCGCGCCGAAACGGACGCGACTTGAAAGCTCCGGCAAGAACACGACCCGACCGATGCCGACGACGGCGTTCATGGAAGCGCACTACTTCGCCCATGACTGCTTCATGCGCCCAGATCAGTTGATGCAGGGAGCGCACGCACTCGCCGGCATTCCGGGCATCATCGTGCAGGGCCGCTACGATCTGCTGTGTCCGCCCGCCACAGCGCATCGGCTGATCGCGGCGTGGCGGGATGCCGAACTCCGCACGATCGATGCCGCCGGGCATCTTTTGTACGACCCGGGCATTCGCGACGCGGTGATCGCTGCGATCAACGACGTCGCAGGCAAAACAGCAACGTAAGGACCATCGACGATGCCGCTCGCCGACCAGGGAATGCTGCTGACCTCGATGGACGTCGATCCGGCGGACGAGACCGACTTCAATCGCTGGTACGACCGCGAGCACATCGCCGAGCGCGTCGCGATCGAAGGCTTTCTCGAAGCGCGGCGCTACGTCGCGCATGACGCCTCCCCGAAATATCTCGGCCTGTATTCGACCCGAACCTTCGACGTGCTGAGCAGCCCGGCCTATCGCACCGCGCTCGCCAATCAGACCGAATGGTCGAACCGCAACATCGCCAAATTCCAGAACATGATCCGCGGCGTGGCCCGGATCACGGCGAGCCGCGGCCAGGGCCGCGGCGCCGTGCTCGGCCTGGTCCGGATCCGCCCCGCCCCCGGCGGCGAGCCGGCATTGCGCGCGGCCATCGTCGGGCAGCTCGACCCGCTGCCGTTCGACGGCCTCATTTCGATGCACCTTCTGGAAAACGACCCGGCGCTGTCGAAGCCGTTGACCGACCCGCCGGGCGTCACCAGCCCCGGGGCGTCGGACTGGTTCGTGCTGATCGACGGCACCGGCATCGACGCCGTGCAGGCTGCGACGGCCGGACGTTTCGACCGAAGCGTCGCGGAAAGCGGTTCGACGCTGGTCTCGGCCGGGGTCTACAAACTGCTGTGGGATCTCTCGAAAAGCGATCTCGGCGGCTGACCCGACCGATGCTGTAATGTCGGCATCACACGATTGGGATAGAGGTCGACCCGGAACCGTTTGATGTTTCAAACGTCATTGACCCTCAGCGAGATCGGCTCACACGGCTCGATGGCGCGCGCACGCAAGCTCGAACCGAGCAAGCTGGCACTGAGGATGAGTTGACAAGCCTCCGCTCCCGGACGGAAATGCCCGCGAGGCCTCATCGCACCGAATGAACAGACCAGGCACATGAACCCCGTCAAAGCGCTCGAACAACACGGCCAGGCAATCTGGCTGGATTTCCTGGCCCGCGGCTTTATCGCCAAGGGCGACCTGAAGAAGCTGATCGACGACGACGGCGTGAAGGGTGTGACATCCAACCCGTCGATCTTCGAAAAGGCGATCGGCTCCTCGGACGAATATGACGGCGCGATCGGCGCGGCGCTGGCGCGGGGTGACCGCTCAGTCGGCGAGTTGTACGAGGCGGTCGCGGTCGAGGACATTCAGCACGCCGCCGATGTGCTGCGCCCGACCTACGATAAGCTGAAAGGTCGCGACGGCTTCGTCAGTCTGGAAGTCTCGCCCTATCTGGCGCTCGACACCAAGGCGACCATCGTCGAGGCCGAGCGGCTGTGGGGCGCGGTGAAGCGCGAAAATCTGATGGTCAAGGTCCCGGCCACGCGGCAGGGCCTGCCGGCGATCAAGCACCTGATTTCCAAGGGCATCAGCGTCAACGTCACGCTGCTGTTCTCGCAGAAAGTCTATGTCGAGGTCGCGGAAGCCTATCTCTCCGGTCTTGAAGCGCTGATTGCGAGCGGCGGTGACCCGGCGCACGTCGCCAGCGTCGCCAGTTTCTTCGTCAGCCGGATCGACAGCGCGATCGACAAGGAAATCGACGACAAGATCGCCAAGGCGAACGGTCCTGCCGAGAAGGCCCGGCTGGAGAAGCTGAAGGGCAAGGTCGCGATCGCCAACGCCAAGCTCGCCTATCAGGACTACAAGCGGTTGTTCTCCGGCGATCGCTGGAAGAAGCTCGAACTGTGCGGCGCCAAGCCGCAACGGCTGCTGTGGGCCTCGACCGGCACCAAGAACAAAGCCTACAGCGACGTTCTCTATATCGAAGAGCTGATCGGCCGCGACACCGTCAACACAGTGCCCCCGGCGACGTTCGACGCCTTCCGCGATCATGGCAAGCCGCGCGCCAGCCTCGAGGAAAACGTCGACGACGCCCGCGCTGTGTTGAAGGATCTCGACAATATCGGGATTTCGCTGGATGCGATCACCGACAGGCTGGTCACCGAAGGCGTGCAGTTGTTCGCCGATGCGTTCGACAAACTGCTCGGTGCGGTGGCGTTCAAGCGCGAGACGGTACTCGCCAGCGGCATCGACACGCAGGAGTTCGCGCTCGCTCCGGAGCTTGCGAAAGCCGTCAAGGATCATGGCGAAGACTGGCGCAACGCCGGCAAGATCCGGCGGCTGTGGGATCGTGATAAGTCGGTGTGGACCGGCACCGACGAAGACAAATGGCTTGGCTGGCTGAATTCGGCCGCGGCTGAAAAGGCCAAGCTGGCCGACTACACCGAATTCGCCAAATGGGTGAAGGCGCGCGGCTTCACCGATGCCGTCGTGCTCGGCATGGGGGGATCGAGCCTCGGCCCGGAAGTGCTGGCCAAGACCTTCGCACAGCAGCCGGGCTTCCCGAAGCTGCACGTGTTGGACTCGACCGATCCGGCGCAGGTGCGCACGCTGGAGCACAGCGTCACGCTCGGAACCACATTGTTCATCGTATCATCGAAGTCCGGCGGCACCACCGAGCCGAACGTGATGAAGGATTACTTCTTCGCCCGCGTCGGCGAGACCGTCGGCGCCGACAAGGCCGGCCAGCATTTCGTCGCGGTCACCGATCCTGGCTCTTCGATGGAAAAGGTCGCGACCGAAGCGAAGTTCGCCCGGATCTTCCACGGCGATCCGACCATCGGCGGTCGCTATTCGGTGCTGTCGCCGTTCGGCATGGTGCCCGCCGCCGCGGCCGGAGTCGACCTCGGCCGACTACTCGACGTGACGCTGACCATGGTCCGCTCCTGCGGGCCCGACGTGCCGCCGCAGGAGAACCCGGGCGTGCAGCTCGGCCTCGCGATGGGCTGCGCCGGCCTCGAAGGTCGCGACAAGGTGACGATCACCTCGTCGAAGGCGATCGCCGATTTCGGCGCCTGGGCCGAGCAACTGATCGCGGAATCGACCGGCAAGGACGGCAAGGGCCTGATCCCGATCGACGGCGAGCCGCTGGCCGAGCCGTCGATCTACGGCAGCGACCGGCTGTTCATCGACCTGCGCACCGCGAACGAGAGTGACGCCGCGCATGACGCCAAGCTCGCCGCGCTCGAACAGGCCGGACATCCGGTGGTGCGGATCGTGCTGAAATCACCCGACGCTATCGGCCAGGAGTTCTTCCGCTTCGAACTCGCCACCGCCGTGGCAGGCTCCATCCTCGGTATCAACCCGTTCAACCAGCCGGATGTCGAATCCGCCAAGATCAAGACCCGCGAACTCACCGCGGCGTTCGAGACCTCCGGTGCATTGCCGCCCGAGAAGCCCGCGCTGACGACGGCGGACGCCGATCTCTACACCGACGAGTCCAACGCCGCGGCGCTGCGCAAGGCCGGCGCCGACGGCACGCTGGGCTCGTGGATCAAGGCGCATCTCGCGCGCACGCAGGGTGGCGATTATGTCGCGCTGCTGGCCTATATCGAGCGCAATGCGGCGCATATCGACAAGCTGCAGTCGATGCGGCTCGCGGTGCGCGACGCCAGGCATCTGGCGACCTGCGCCGAATTCGGCCCGCGCTTCCTGCACTCCACCGGCCAGGCCTATAAAGGCGGCCCGGACAGCGGCGTTTTCCTGCAGATCACCTCTGACGACGCCAACGACCTCGCCGTCCCCGGCCAGACCGCCAGCTTCGGCGTGATCAAGGCGGCGCAGGCCCGCGGCGATTTCGACGTGCTGACGGAACGTGGCCGCCGCGCGCTGCGCGTCCACATTAAGGGCGACCTCGGCGCCGGATTGAAGTCGCTGGATCAGGCGATCCGCGACGCACTGAACTAACGACTGAACGGCGACAACGAGGCTCCGCATTCAAGCGGAGCCCGGACACACAGGAGATCCTTGCATGCAGCTCGGCATGGTCGGCCTCGGACGAATGGGCGGCAACATCGTTCGCCGCCTGATGAAAGATGGCCACCACGCCGTGGTGTATGATCGGGATCCCAAAGCGGTCGACGCGCTGACCACCGAAGGCGCTGTCGGCGCTCAGGGCCTGGAAGATTTGGTCCGCAAGCTCGACGCGCCGCGCGCGGTGTGGGTGATGCTGCCGGCCGGCCAGATCACCGAAACCACGATCGAAGCGCTCGGCAAGCTGCTCGCGCCGGGCGACGTCATCATCGACGGCGGCAACACCTTCTGGCAGGACGACATCCGGCGCGCCAGGACGCTGAAGGAGAACAACGTCAGCTACGTCGATGTCGGCACCTCCGGCGGCATCTGGGGCTTTGAACGCGGCTACTGCATGATGATCGGCGGCGACAAACCGGTCGTCGACCGGCTCGATCCGATCTTCGCCACGCTCGCGCCGGGCATCGGCGACATTCCGCGCACGCCGGGCCGCGACGGCCGCGACCCGCGCGTCGAACAGGGCTACATCCACGCCGGCCCCGTCGGTTCGGGGCACTTCGTCAAGATGGTGCACAACGGCATCGAATACGGCCTGATGCAGGCCTATGCCGAAGGCTTCGACATTCTCAAGAACGCCAATATCGACGCGCTGCCGAGCGAGCACCGGTTCGATCTCGACATCGCCGATATTGCCGAAGTGTGGCGGCGCGGCAGCGTGATTCCGTCCTGGCTGCTCGACCTCACCGCCTCCGCGCTCGCGCGCAATGGCGAGCTCGACACCTACTCCGGCTTCGTCGAGGATTCCGGCGAGGGCCGCTGGACCATCAACGCTGCGATCGAGGAAGCCGTGCCGGCCGAAGTGCTGACCTCGGCGCTGTTTGCGCGCTTCCGCTCGCGCAAAGAGCACACCTTTGCGGAGAAGATCCTGTCGGCGATGCGCGCCGGCTTCGGCGGGCACAAGGAGCCGCAGCAACATCCCGATGCCGAGCATCAGGCCGCGCCAGCAATCCTCGAGCCGAAAGCGGAGCGCGCGTGACCACTCAAGTCAATCCCCAGGTGCCAGAAGGTTGCGCTTTCGTGATCTTCGGCGTCACCGGCGATCTCACTCACCGCCTGGTGATTCCGGCGTTGTACAATCTCGCCGAAGCCAATCTGCTGCCGGAAAAATTCTGCGTGGTCGGCATCACTCGCTCGGAGATGTCAAGCGAGGATCTGCGCGCCAGCCTGATGCACGGCCTGCGCAAATTCGCGACGCGGCCGGTGAACGAGGACATCGCCGACAAGCTGTTGTACTGCGTGACCGCGGTCAGCGCCGATCCAGCCGATCCGCCATCCTTCGACCGGCTGCGCGAGCGGCTGGAAAAGCTCGAGGCCAACCGCAACACCGGCGGCAACCGGCTGTTCTATCTGGCGACGCCACCCGACGCCTTCGCGCCGATCGCGACCGAGCTCGGCCGCGCCGGCCTGCTCGAGGAAGACACCAAGGCATGGCGCCGGCTGGTGGTCGAGAAGCCTTTCGGCACCGATCTCGCCTCGGCCAAGGCGCTGAACGATCATCTCCTCAGCATCGTCACCGAGCACGAGTTGTACCGGATCGATCATTATCTCGGCAAGGAGACGGTGCAGAACATCCTGGTGCTGCGCTTCTCCAACGGCATGTTCGAGCCGATCTGGAATCGCGATCACATCGAACACATCCAGATCACGGTGGACGAGAAACTCGGCGTCGGCCATCGCGGCAGCTTCTACGACAAGACCGGCGCGCTGCGCGACATGGTGCCGAACCATCTGTTCCAGTTGCTGTCGCTGGTCGCGATGGAGCCGCCGGCGCATTTCAACGCGCATTCGGTGCGCTCGGCCAAGGCCGAAGTGCTCACCGCGATCCAGGTCCAGAGCGAACAGGAAGCGCTGCGCAATTCGGTCCGCGCACAATACATCGCCGGCAAGGTCGGCGACACCGAGATCCCCGACTACCGCAGTGTCAAGGATGTCGCGCCGGGCAGCACCACCGAAACCTATGCGGCGCTGAAGCTGACGATCGACAACTGGCGCTGGGCCGGCGTGCCGTTCTATCTTCGCACCGGCAAGGCGCTCGGCGCCAAGCGCACCGAGGTCGCGATCAAGTTCAAGCAGGCGCCGTTCGCGATGTTCCGCTGCACGCCGGTGGAGCAATTGTCGCAGAACTATCTGGTGATCGGCATCGAGCCGGTCGAGGGCATCTCCCTGCAGTTCAACACCAAGATCCCCGGCCCGGCGATCGCGATCGACGGGGTCGAGATGACCTTCCGCTACAAGGATTACTTCAAGGTGGCGCCGAGCAACGGCTACGAGACCCTGCTGCACGATTGCATGATCGGCGACAACATCCTGTTCCAGCGCGCCGACGGCGTCGAGGCCGGCTGGCGCGCGGTGCAGCCGTTCCTCGATGCCTGGGAGAAGGCCGGCGCCGAGGGCTTACAGACCTACAGGGCCGGCAGCGAAGGGCCGGAGGATGCCGAGACCCTGCTCACCCGTGACGGCCGCAACTGGCGCGGCTCGGCCAAATGAAGGTCGGCGACCGTCGCCAGATCGTCGTCGCCGCCGACGCCGAGGCGCTGGCGCGGGTCGCGGCACAACGGCTGATCGCCCGCGTCGCGCTGCATCATGAGCGCCCGGCGATCTGCCTGACCGGCGGCTCCGGGCCGCAGCGGATGTTCGAGCTGTTGGCGACCGAATTCGCGGACAGGATTCCCTGGTCGCGCGTGCACTGGTTCATCAGCGACGAACGTTTCGTGCCGCTCGACGACCCGCTGAGCAATATGGGGACGATCAGGCGCGTGCTGCTCGACGGCCGCGCGCCGCCGGACAACATCCACGCGATTCCCGCCGGCGACAGCGCCACGCCTGACGAGGCGGCGACGCGCTACGAACGCGACTTGCAGACGTTCTACGGCGCCACGGCGCTCGATCCGGCGCGGCCGCTGTTCGATCTGGTGCTCGGCGGCGTCGGCCCGGACGGCCACACCGCGTCGCTGTTTCCCGGCTGGCCGCAACTCGACGTGACCGATCGCTGGGCCGCAGGCGTCGATACGGCGCATGTCGCGCCGTTCGTGCCGCGCGTCACCCTCACCTTTCCGGCACTGGCATCGTGTAACGAGATGCTGTTCCTCGTCCACGGCGCGGCCAAACGCGAGATCGTCGGCCAAGTCTTCGAAGGCGCCGATCTGCCGGCCGGCCGCGCCCGCTCGAACGGCGAGACGGTGTGGCTGATCACCGAGGACGCACTGCCGGAGGCGGTCCGTGAAGGCTGACGATCCGCAACCGCGAGTCCTGATCGTGACGGGCGTGTCCGGCTCCGGCAAGAGCACCATCGGCGAACTGCTCGCCGAGCGGCTCGGCTGGACCTACCAGGATGGCGACGACTTCCATCCTCCGGCCAATGTCGCGAAGATGAGCGCCGGCCAGCCGCTGACCGACGACGACCGCTGGCCGTGGCTGCGCGCGATCGCGGCCGAGATCGATCGGATCGCCGACGAAGGCCACCATGCCGTGATCGGCTGCTCGGCGCTGAAGCGGGCTTATCGTGATATCCTCGTGCATGGACGCGCCGACGTGCGCATCGTCTATCTCGACGGCAGCCGCGAGCTGATCGCCGCCCGGATGGCCGCTCGCAAGAATCACTTCATGCCGGGCGGGCTGCTCGACAGCCAGTTCGCGACGCTGGAACAGCCCGGCGCCGACGAACGCCCGATCACGGTCAGCATCGACGCCTCGATCGAACAGATCGTCGACGCGATCGTCACCCAACTCCACAGCAACAGGCCTTGAACCGATGAGCCGCATCGCGCTGGTGATTTCCGATGTCGACGGCACGCTGCTGACGTCCGACAAGCGACTGTCCGAACGCGCCCGCGCCGCGGTGGCAAAGCTGCAGCAGGCCGGCATCGGCTTCACGCTGACGTCGAGCCGGCCGCCGGTCGGGATGCGGATGTTCAGCGATCCGCTCGGCATCACGCTGCCGCTCGGGCCGTTCAACGGCAGCTCGATCGTCGACCCATCGCTCAGCGTGATCGAGCAGCACCTCATTCCCGCCGCGGCGGTGAAGACCAGCCTCGATCTGCTCGAGCGCCACGGCATCGACGTCTGGATCTTCACCAACGACAATTGGTACATCCGCCGCGACGACGGCAAATACGTGCCGCACGAACAGCGCACCATCCGGTTCGATCCGACGCAGATCGACGATTTCACGCCGCTGGCCGACGACGCCTGCAAGATCGTCGGCGCCAGTCCGGATTTCGCATTGCTCGAACGCTGCGAAAAGGAGCTGCAGGCCGCGCTCGGCGACGCCGCGCTGGCGATCCGCTCGCAGGACTACTACCTCGACGTCACGCCGCCGGGCCAGAACAAGGGCACCTTCGTGCAGGCGATGGCGAAGCGTCTCGGGATTGCGACAGACGCGATCGCCACGCTCGGCGACATGCAGAACGATCTGGCGATGTTCCGGGTCAGCGGGCTGCCGATCGCAATGGGCAACGCCACCGACGACGTCAAGCGGCTGGCGTCGCACGTCACGGCCTCGAACGAGGACGAGGGTTTCGCGGCGGCGATCGACTTCATCCTCGCGCGCAACGCGCAGATCTGAGCGCGGACGCCTATTTCGAGCGCTGCACCGCCGGCTTGCCGGTTGTGGACCTCGCCGCGCTGAGATTGTCAGCGGTGATGATCAGCGCGATGTGGGTCAGCGCCTGCGGGAAATTGCCCGTCTGCCGGCCCGCATCGGGGTCGTATTCCTCGGCGAGGAGACCGACGTCGTTGGCGATGCCGACAACGCGATCGAACAGCACTTTGGCTTCGTCGATCCTGCCGTCGAACACATAGGCGTCGGCCAGCCACAGGCTGCAGGCGAGAAACGCCCCCTCGACCGGGAGCGGCTCGTCGGGCGTTTCGCGCGGATCGTGACGAAGCACGAAGCCCCGATGCATCATGTGCGTCTCGATCGCCGCGACCGTGCCGCGCACCCGCGGATCGTCGGGCGGCAGGAAGCCGACCGCCGGGATCAGCAGCACGCTGGCGTCCAGCACATCGGCGCCGTAGTGCTCGACGAAGGCGTTCTGTTTCGCGTCGAAACCCTTGGCGCAGACGTCGCGATGGATCTCGTCGCGCAGCGCGCGCCATTTCGCGAGCGGGGCCTTCAGGCCGAATTTTTCCGCGCTCTTGACGCCGCGATCGAAGGCCACCCAGGTCATGACCTTGGAAAACACGTAGTGTTTGGCGGGCCCGCGACGCTCCCAGATGCCGCTGTCCGGCTGATCCCAGATCGTCGCCAGATGCTTCAGCACCGCGCATTCCATCGCCCAGGAATCGCCGTCGAGTTCGAGGCCCGCCATTCGCCATTGATGGAAGGCGTCGATCAATTCGCCATAGACGTCGAGTTGCAATTGATCGTGCGCCGCATTGCCGATCCGCACCGGCTGGGCGCCCTCATAGCCGGGCAGCCAGTCGGCCTGCCACTCCAGTAGCCGGCGATGGCCGTCGATCGAGTACATGATCTGCAATTTGGCCGGCGCGCCGGCGGCCGCGCGCAGCAGCCAATCGTGCCACGCTGCGGCCTCCGCGGTGTAGCCGTTGTTCATCAGCGCGAACAGCGTGAAGGTCGCGTCGCGAAGCCAGCAGAACCGATAGTCCCAGTTGCGGGCGCCGCCCAGCGTTTCCGGCAGCGAGGTCGTCGGCGCCGCGACGATGCCGCCGGTCGGTGCGAAGGTTAGCGCCTTCAGCGTGATCAGCGAACGCATCACCAGATCGCGATACTCGCCGGTGTAAGTCGAGCGGCCCGCCCAGTCGCTCCAGAACTCCTCGGTATCGCGCAACGCGGCGATCGGATCGATCGTCTCCGGCACCGGCAGATGCGACGGCCCGTAGGTCATCAGGAAAGGGATGGTCTCGCCCTCGCTGACCGGGAAGTCGGCGACCGTCGTCATCCCCTCGCCGTGACTCACCACCCGCGATCGCAGCACCGTCATGTCCGGACCGCAGACCGCAAGCAGTTCGCCGGGCTTTTCGCCGCGCTTCACCCAGGGAATGTCGACGCCGAAACCGAACCGCAGCACCAGATGCATCCGCAGCTCGACGCGGCCGACGTCGCCGCGCACCAGCCGCACGATGTGGGAGGCCCTGCGGCGCAGCGGCATGAAGTCGATCAGCGTGGCGATTCCAGTTTCGGTCTCGAACCGCGTTTCCAGGATCAGGCTGTCGCCGCGATAGCGCCGCGTCGTCGATATCACCTGCTGCGACGGGCCGATCTGCCAGTGGCCGTGGGTCTCATCGCCCAAGAGCGCGGCGAAGCACGCATCGGAATCGAACGACGGCCAGCACAGCCAGTCGATCGAGCCGTCGCGTCCGACCAGCGCCGAAGTCTCGCAATCGCCGATCAGGGCGTAGTCTTCGATCTTACCCGGCAACGGTTTTCACCGCGGACCGGCGCTCCGAGGTTGCGGCGAGCAGCGCCTGCTGATTGATCGCCGACGCGATCTCGTCGACTGCACGCGGCAAACGGCGGCGCCAGTTCGGATGCTGGAACACGGTGCCGGGCACGTTGGGCTGATCGATCACGCCGAGCAGGTCTTCCAGTGAAATCGCAAGCAGGCGCGAGCGCGTGCGCGCGAGGAAAGTGAGCACCGCATAAATATCCTCCTGTTCGATCCCCTGCCGGCGCAGCACGTCGGCGAGCATCGCGAAAGCGTATCGCCTGGCGTCGTCACTCTCGCCGGGATCGATACCGACCGAATGCTTGAACTTCAAGTCGGTCGAGGCGCGCCAGCCGGAATAGGTCGCGAGGTCGTGGGTGTTGAAGGTCACCAGCGCCTCCGGCAGATAGTGATCGACGCCGAAGAACCAGCCCTGATGGAAGTCGCGCTCGAACATCATCACGCGATACGACCACACGCCCCACGCCGCCAGGCGCTCGCGGAAGCCTTCCGGCACCGTGCCGAGGTCTTCGCCGATCACCACGCAGCGATTGGCGACGCTCTCCTGCGCGGTGACCGCCAGCAGCGCTTCGAACGGCATCTGCACATACACGCCGCTGTCGGCGGCGTAGCCGTGCGGCACCAGATAGAGCCGGTTCAGGCCGAGAACATGATCGAGCCGGATCGCGCCGGCATAACGCATCGCCGCGCGCAGCATCTCGCGGAATGACGCAAAGCCGGTGAGTTCGAGCCCCGCGGCGTTGAAGCCCGCGAGGCCCCAGTTCTGACCGGCCGAGTTCAACTGGTCGGGGGGCGCGCCAACCGACAATTGTCGGGAGATCGCGACCTGCTCGTTCCAGGCGTCGAAGCCGTCGCTCTGCACGCCGACGGCGACGTCGAGATACAGCCCGACGTCCATGCCGCGCTCAGCAGCGAGGTCGTGGCAGGCACGCAACTGATCGTCGGCGCACCATTGCACATATTCGATGAATTCGATCTCGACGCCGTCCGGGCCGTCGCGCAATTGCGCGCAGCGGAGATCCTCGGGATGCTGCCATTCGTCCGGCCACTCCCACCACGGCTTCGCGAATTGATGCCGCAGCGCCTCGAAACAGGCAAACCGGGTCAGCAGCGGCGCACGCTCGCGGCGGAAGGCTTCGAATGCGGCGCGGCGACCGGACGTGGGCGTCGCGCGAAACGCCGCGTGAGCGCTCCTCAGCGCGCGCCATTTCAACTCGGCGACGGCCGGATAGTCGATCAGTTCGTCGCCGCGCAGCGTCGCGATCGCTTCGGCCGCGCCGGGCAGATCGGCGAGCTTGAACTCGGGCAATTGCTCGACGTCGATATACAGCGGGTTGAGAAACATCCGGCTGTTCGGCGAATACGGGCTGCAGTCGCCCGGCCGATCGTCGAACAGCGCATGCAATGGATTGAGGCCGATGCCGCCGGCGCCCCATCCGGCCGCCATCTCGATCAATCTCGCCAGATCGGTGAAGTCGCCGATTCCCCAATTGCGTGAGGAGCGCAACCCGTAGAGTTGCACCGCGATGATCCAGGAGCGATCGAACTCGCCACGAAAGGCGGTGGACGGCGCCACCAGCAGTGGCGCCTCCTCCGTGTGACCGCCCGCGTCTGCAAGATGCAGACGATAGCTGCCGACCGGCAAATGGGACGGCCAGACGACACGGCGCTGCTGCGTCGTCCCTTCCGCCAGGCAGGCGTCGCCTGCGACAATTTTCCACGCCACCGGCAAGACCGCTGCATCACTCAGATCTGCAGCAGCCTCTTCCCCGGCCCGAACAACGGCGATCCGGTCGAGCAATCGATGCGTCGACCGCGCCGGCATTGCATCGAGAACGATATGGAGGGCTTCGGGGGGGGTGACGTGGCGCTGCCCCTGCCCATCGAAGAATTCGGTCTGAATTCCGAGTTCTGCGGCTTTGGTAAATAGATTCATCAGTCACGCTGTCTGCATCGCCGCACGGGAGTGCGCCGCGAATCCGGCAATTCCGAACAGGATAGTCGTCTGCAACGCGATTGCGTAGGGTGAGTTCCAGGAACCTTGGCGTTCCAGAAGCTTTGTTACGGGACGACCGCCCGTATGTGATTTCCAGGGAATGGGACTGACGTCCTATACGCATCACCGTGAACCAGTCGACCCAAGCAATTCAGACCGTCGCGGCCGGCGGGGCTTTTCATATCGAAGACATCTATCCGATCATCGATAGCGGCCGATTTCCCGTTAAACGGGTCGTCGGCGAGCCGTTCGAGGTCTGGGCGGACGTCTACCGTGATGGCCATGAGGTGATCGCCGCAGCCCTGATCTGGCGCCGCGAGCAGGATCAGGACTGGCAGCGGGTCCCGATGCGGCATGTGGTCAACGACCGCTGGACCGCCTCCTTCACGCCCGACCGTATCGGCCGATATGTCTATGCGATCGAAGCCTGGACCGACGAATTCGCGACCTGGCGGCACGGCATGGAGCTGAAGCAGAAGGCCGGCCAGGACGTCGCCCTCGACGCGCTGGAAGGCGCCGGGATGCTGACCAAGGCGCTCCACGGCAGCCGCGATGCGCTGGCGGTCATTCAGCGACAATGCGAAGACTATCTGCAGACCGGAGAAGTCGCTCCCCTGCTCGCCCCAGAGCTGCGCGACGCGATGGGCGAGAGTCAGGCGCGGCCCGACGTCACCCGCTCGGTGCTGCTGCCGCTCATGATCGACCGCGAACGCGCCCGCAATGGCGCTTGGTACGAAATGGTACCGCGCAGCCAGAGCACGGTGCCCGGCCAGCACGGCACCTTCCGCGACTGCATCGCAAGGCTGCCGGACATCGCGGCGATGGGCTTCGATGTGCTGTATTTCACCCCGATCCACCCGATCGGCCGCGTCAACCGCAAGGGACGCAACAATTCGCTGAAGGCCGAGCCGGGCGATCCCGGCAGTCCCTACGCGATCGGCGCAGAGGAAGGCGGCCACGACGCGGTGCATCCCGAGCTCGGCACGCTCGACGATTTCCGCGCTCTGGTCGAGGCCTGCAAGCTGGTGAACATCGAAATCGCGCTCGACGTCGCGGTGCAGTGCTCGCCGGATCATCCGTGGTTGAAACAGCATCCGAGCTGGTTCAAGCGGCGCCCCGACGGCTCGATGAAATACGCCGAGAACCCGCCGAAGAAATACGAGGACATCGTCAATCCGGATTTCACCTGCGAGGACGCCGGCTCGCTGTGGAATGCGCTGCGCGACGTGATCCTGTTCTGGGTCGACCAGGGCGTGAAGATCTTCCGGGTCGACAATCCGCACACCAAGCCGCTGCGGTTCTGGGAGTGGATGATCCGCGAGGTTCAGCTCAGTCATCCCGACGTGCTGTTTCTGGCGGAGGCCTTTACCCGGCCGAAGCTGATGAAGGGCCTCGCCAAACTCGGCTTCAGCCAGTCCTATACCTATTTCACCTGGCGGACCCAGAAGTGGGAGATCGAGGAATACCTGCGCGAGTTGACCGGCTATCCGGAGCGGGATTTCTATCGGCCGAACTTCTTCGTCAACACCCCGGACATCCTGCCCTTTCATCTGCAGGGCGGCGAGCCGTGGATGTTCAAATCCCGCCTTGCGCTCGCCGCGATGCTGTCATCGACCTATGGCATCTACAACGGCTTCGAGCTGATCGAACACGAGCCGATTGCCGGCAAGGAAGAATATCTCGATTCCGAGAAATACGAGATCAAGGTACGTGACTGGGACAAGCCCGGCAACATCAAGCCGTATATTCGCGACATCAATCAGGCCCGCCGCAGCAATCCTGCGCTTCAACAGACGAGCAACCTGCGCTTTGTCGATATTCAAGATCCCAACGTGACCGGCTTCATCAAATACTCCGCGGACCTGACCAATGTGGTGGCCGTCGCGATCGCGTTGTCGCGCGACTTTCATGAATTCTGGTTCCCGCTCGGCGACACCCAGATCGAGGTCGGCGGCGAGCGCCGCCCGGTGGTGGCGGTCGAGAATCTGCTCACCGGCGAGCGGCACGCCGTCGAATGGGGCGGCCTCACTCTACGGATCGATCCGCAACGCGATCCTGCGCTGCTTTTCCGCTGCCTGGCGTGAGGAGCGCAGCCATGAACGTGATGTCCCCCGTCGACGCGACCGATTCCAAGCCAGAAATCGATGCCACCGACGAGCTTTGGTACAAAGACGCGATCATCTATCAGCTTCACGTCAAGGCCTTCGCCGACAGCAATAACGACGGCATCGGCGACTTCGCCGGCCTGACCGAGAAGCTGGATTATCTCCAGGACCTCGGCGTCACTGCGCTGTGGCTGCTGCCGTTCTACCCCTCCCCGCAGCGTGACGACGGCTACGACATCGCCGACTACGGCTCGATCAATCCCGATTTCGGCACGATGAAGGACTTCCGCCGCTTCATCGTCGAAGCCAAGAAGCGCAATTTGCGCGTCATCACCGAACTCGTCATCAATCACACCTCCGACCAGCACGACTGGTTCAAGCGGGCGCGACGCAGCGGCAAGGGCTCCAGCGCGCGCGACTGGTACGTCTGGAGCGATTCCGACCAGAAATACCAGGGCACCCGGATCATCTTCACCGACACCGAGAAGTCGAACTGGACCTGGGATCCGGAAGCCGGCCAGTATTACTGGCACCGCTTCTTCTCGCACCAGCCCGACCTCAATTTCGACAATCCGCACGTGGTCGGCGCGGTCGTGAAGGTGATGAAGCGCTGGCTCGACACCGGCGTCGACGGCTTTCGGCTGGACGCAATTCCCTATCTGTGCGAGCGCGACGGCACCAACAACGAGAATCTTCCCGAGACCCACACCGTCATCAAGACGCTGCGCGCCGAGCTGGATGCCTACGCCAAGGGCAAAGTCCTGCTCGCCGAGGCCAATCAGTGGCCCGAGGACGTGCAGGAATATTTCGGCGACAGTGACGAATGCCACATGGCCTATCACTTCCCGCTGATGCCGCGAATCTACATGGCGATCGCCCAGGAGGATCGCTTCCCGATCACCGACATCATGCGGCAGACCCCGGAAATTCCGGCGAACTGCCAGTGGGCGATGTTCCTGCGCAACCACGACGAATTGACGCTCGAGATGGTCACCGACGTCGAGCGCGACTATCTGTGGACGACCTACGCGGCCGATCCGCGCGCCCGCATCAATGTCGGAATCCGGCGCAGGCTCGCGCCGCTGATGGACAATGATCGCCGCAAGATCGAGCTGATGAACTCGCTGCTGCTGTCGTTTCCCGGCACGCCGATCATCTATTACGGCGACGAGATCGGGATGGGTGACAACATCTATCTCGGCGACCGCAACGGCGTACGCACGCCGATGCAATGGTCGTCGGACCGCAATGGCGGCTTCTCGCGAGCCGATCCGGCGCGGCTCTACGCCCCGCCGATCATGGACCCGGTCTACGGCTACGCTTCGGTGAACGTCGAGGCCCAGGCGCGCAGCCTGTCGTCGCTGCTCAGCGCCACCAAGCGCCTGATCTCGGTCCGCAAGTCCACCCTCGCCTTCGGGCGTGGCACGATGACCTTCATCCGGCCGGTCAACCGGTCGGTTCTGTCCTATGTCCGACAGTACGAGGACGAAGTGATCCTCTGCGTCGCCAATCTGTCGCGCTCGGCGCAGGCGACCGAACTCGACCTGTCGCCGTGGAAGGATCGCGTGCCGCAGGAGATGCTCGGCCGCACCAAATTCCCCCCGATCGGCGAACTGCCCTATATGATCACGCTCGCGCCCTACGGGTTCTACTGGTTCAAGCTCGAAGAGCGCGACACCTCGGATCACGTCGCGCCCGCCGCGACGGTGCCGGAGTTCGAAACGCTGGTCGTGCCGCTGGGGTCGACCTGGATGACACTGGCGCGCACCCGCGGCGTGTTCGAGCGCGACGTGCTGCCGGCCTATCTGTCGCGAACGCGATGGTTTCCGGAGCGCTCGCCGCGCGCGATCCATCCGCGCCTGACCTCGGCGATTCCATTCTCGGTCACCCACGACAACCGGCCCTGGCTGACGTTCTTCGAGGCCACCGTCCGCGGCGTGAATGCCCGCTACGTGCTCCCGATGCAGATCGACTGGGTGCGGTTCGATCGCGAGCGCTACAATCCGAGAGCATTCGCCGCGGTCCGCCAGGGCGCGCGTGAGGGAACCCTGCTCGACGTCGCCGCCGACACCGAATTCACGACGATGCTGCTCGACAATCTGCGTGAATCCCTCGTCGTGGAGAACGACGGCGACCGGCTGGAATTCCGGCCCGGCTCGCGGCTCGCCGACAAGCCGGCAGGCCCCTACAATCACATTCGCGCCGTGGACACGGAGCAGTCGAACTCGACCGCGCTGGTCGACGAGAGCTACGTCATCAAGCTTTATCGCCGGCTGGAGAGCGGCATCAATCCCGAGATCGAGATGGGCCGCTTCCTCTCCGAGGTCGCCGGCTTCGCCAATACGCCTTTCCTGCTCGGCAGCGTCGAGCTGGTCGAGGGCGACAAGGTCAGCGCGATCGGGGTGGTGCACGACTTCGTGGCCAACCAGGGCGACGGCTGGACCGTCACCTCGGGCTATCTCGACCGTTATGTCGACGACCAGCGGCTGCTGATCAGCACGGAAGACGACAACGTCAGCGAGGAGCTGGCTCCGTATCTGCGCTACATGCAGCAGACCGGCAGGCGCGTCGCCGAGATGCATATCGCATTGGCGGCCCACCCCGAGGTGGCTGAATTCGCGCCGGAGCCGATCGGCGGCGACGACGCGCGGAAATGGTCCGGGATCGTGACGGACAACGCCAAGCGCGTCCTCGACGAGCTCGACCGCAAGCGCGACAGCCTGAGGGATGCCGACCGGGCCATGGTCGACGATCTGCTGGCACAGCGCGATGGTCTCCTGGAACGGCTGCGCGGCCTGTTCGGCGACGATGGCGGGCTGAAGATCCGCCATCACGGCGACTTCCATCTCGGCCAGATGCTGATCGTCAAGGACGACATCTTCATCATCGATTTCGAAGGCGAACCCCGGAGATCGCAGGCTGAACGTCGCGCCAAGGCGCCGGCCGCGCGCGACGTCGCCGGATTGATCCGCTCGATCGACTACTCGACCACAGCCGCGCTGGAGCGCGCGCTGCGTTCATTGCCTGACGATTCCGGCAGGATCTCCGCCGCGCTCGATGTCTGGCGGACGCGCTCGACCGAGGCGTTCCTGGCCGCCTATCGCGAAACGATGGCCGACGGCCCGGTGTGGCCTGCGGATCGCGTTGCGGCCGATCGGATCCTGGACTTCTTCCTGATCGAAAAGGCGCTATACGAGCTCGAATACGAACTCGCCTATCGTCCCGATTGGCTCCGCGTGCCGCTGGCTGGCATCCTTCGCATCCTGACTCGGCAGCCCGAGGAGAATTAATTCATGACCGCCCAATTGACCGATGACGCCTATGCGGTGCTCGAAGGCCGCCACGCCGACCCGTTTCGCTATCTCGGCCCGCATCCCGAGGACGACCGCGTCGTCGTCCGCGCTCTGCTGCCGGATGCCACCGCCGTCGAGGCTGTCGGCGAGCACGGCGAGACGGCCACCCTGGAGCGCGTGCATGATGCCGGTTTGTTCGCCGGGCCGCTACCGAACGGCTCGCATCGTTACCAGCTCCGCGCCCGCTTCGGCGACACCACCGTCGATCTCGAGGACCCCTACCGCTTTCCACCGATCCTGACCGAGTTCGACCTGTATCTGCTCGGAGAAGGCACCGACCAGCGGCTGTACGACAAGCTCGGCGCGCATCCGATGGTGCTGGAAGGCGTCAGCGGCGTCGCCTTCGTGGTGCTGGCGCCCAATGCGCGCCGCGTCAGCGTGGTCGGCGACTTCAATTTCTGGAATCCGCTGCGGCACCAGATGAGGGTGCGTGGTAACGGCTATTGGGAACTGTTCATTCCCGGCGCCGCCGCCGACGATCACTACAAATTCGATATGACCGGGCCGAACGGCGAAACCCTGCCGCAGAAGTCCGACCCGATGGCGTTCGCGGCCGAAGTGCGTCCGAAGACCGCCTCGATCGTCGTCGATCAGGCCAGGCTGCCGCTCCCCCGCCCTGCGCCGGACAACATCAATGCGCTAGGCGCGCCGATGTCGATCTACGAGGTGCATCTGGGCTCGTGGCGCCGCAAGGACGGCGAGCAGTGGCTGACCTATCGCGAACTCGCCGAGCAGTTGCCGGCCTATGTGCGCGACATGGGCTTCACCCATGTCGAGTTCCTGCCGGTCAGCGAACATCCGTTCGACGGCTCCTGGGGCTATCAGCCGACCGGGCTGTTTGCACCGACCAGCCGGTTCGGGACGCCCGAGGATTTCTGCGCGCTGATCGACGCCTGCCACGAGCACGGCATCGGCGTGTTGCTCGACTGGGTGCCCGGACATTTCCCCGACGATCCGCACGGGCTCGGCAATTTCGACGGCACCGCGCTGTACGAGCACGCCAATCCGCTTCAGGGCCGGCATCTCGACTGGGGCACGCTGATCTACAATTACGGCCGCACCGAAGTCGTGAACTTCCTGGTGTCGAACGCGCTGTTCTGGCTGGAGCGCTACCGCATCGACGGGTTGCGCGTGGATGCGGTGGCCTCGATGCTGTATCTCGACTACAGCCGGCCGGCGGGCGGCTGGATCCCGAACAAGTTCGGCGGCCGCGAAAACATCGAGGCGATCGAATTCCTGCGTCGCTTCAACGCCGAGGTGTTCGCCAAATTCCCGCAGGCCACCACGGCGGCGGAAGAGTCCACCGCATGGCCGCAGGTGTCGCGGCCGGTCGAATTCGGCGGGCTCGGCTTCGGCTACAAGTGGAACATGGGCTGGATGCACGACACGCTGAACTACATCAGCAAGGATCCGATCCACCGCAAATATCACCACGGCCAGATCCTGTTCGGGCTGCATTACGCCTTCTCGGAGAACTTCATCCTGCCGCTGTCGCACGATGAAGTCGTGCACGGCAAACGCTCGATCCTCGGCCGGATGCCGGGTGACGAATGGCAGCGCTTCGCCAATCTGCGGGCGTACTACGCCTTCATGTTCGCCCACCCCGGCAAGAAGCTGATGTTCATGGGCTGTGAGTTCGGCCAGGAGCGGGAGTGGAATCACGACCGCTCGCTCGACTGGCACCTGCTCGATACGCCGAAATATGCCGGCATCCAGGCGCTGGTCCGGGACCTCAACAGGCTGTACCGGGATCTGCCGGCGCTGCACCAGCTCGACTGCGATCCGTTCGGCTTCGAATGGGTCATCACCGAGGACTCCGCGCGCAACGTGTTCGCCTGGATGCGCAAGGGCAACGACACCCGCGCGCGCTGCCTGGTGATCGCGAACTTCTCGCCGAACGTCTACCCGGACTATCGGGTCCGTGTGCCGTTCCCCGGTCGCTGGCGTGAGGTGTTCAATTCCGACGCCGCGACCTATGGCGGCGGCAATGTCGGCAATGGCGGCGAGGTCCGGACGCTTGACGGGCTGGTGCCTGAGCTTAGTCTGACCATTCCGCCCTTGGCGGTGATCTTTCTGACGCCGGAAGACTGAGCATGCGCCTCACTGCCGGAAGCTGCTCGCGCCTCGGGGCCACCTGGGACGGCCGCGGCACCAATTTCGCCTTGTTCTCCGCCAACGCCCACAAGGTCGAGCTGTGCCTGTTCGACAGCCAGGGCCGTCGCGAACTGGAGCGGATCGAACTTCCCGAGCGCACCGAGGACGTCTGGCACGGCTATCTCAACGACGTTTCGCCCGGCCAACTCTACGGCTACCGGGTCTACGGCCCCTACGATCCCGAGGGGGGCCATCGTTTCAATGCGCACAAGCTGCTGCTCGATCCCTACGCCAAGCGGCTGTTCGGTCGGCTGGTTTGGAGCGACGCACACTTCGCCTATCGCGCCGGCAGCCCGCGCGAAGATCTGTCGTTCGACCGCCGAGACAACGCCCGCGGCATGCCGAAGGCGGTGGTGGTCGACGAGACCGGCGGCTTCTCGCGCCACGAGAACCGCCCCGGCATCCCGTGGGAAGACACCATCATCTACGAAGCCCACGTCAAAGGACTGACGCAACTGCGCGAGGACGTCCCGCCCGGCCTGCGCGGCACCTTCGGCGGCCTCGCTGCGCCGGCGATGATCGACCATTTCAAACGTCTCGGCGTCACCGCGATCGAACTTTTGCCGGTTCACGCGCTTATCGATGACCGCGTGCTGGTCGAGAAGAAGCTGGTGAACTACTGGGGCTACAATACGATCTCGTTTTTCGCGCCGGAGCCGCGCTACGCGCCGGACAATCCGCTCGACGCGTTCCGCACCACCGTGGCGCGGCTGCACGACGCCGGCATCGAAGTGATCCTCGACGTCGTCTACAACCACACCGCCGAGGGCAATCACCTCGGCCCGACGCTGTCGTTTCGCGGCATCGACAACGCCTCGTATTACTGGCTGATGCCGGACAATCCACGCTTCTACGACGACTTCACCGGCTGCGGCAGCTCGGTCAATCTCAATCATCCGCGCGTGCTGCAGATGGTGATGGACAGCTTGCGCTACTGGGTCGAGGTCTGCCACGTCGACGGCTTCCGCTTCGACCTCGCCACCACGTTGGCGCGTGGCCCGAACGGCTACGAACGCAATTCCGGGTTCTTCACCGCGCTCCGTCAGGACCCCGTGCTCGCCTCGGTGAAACTGATCGCCGAGCCATGGGATCTCGGCATGGGCGGCTATCAGGTCGGCGCGTTCCCGTCGCAATGGTCGGAATGGAACGACCGCTATCGCAGCGCGATGCGGCGCTACTGGAGCGGCGAAGGCAGCCTGATCGGCGAAGTCTCGCGGCGGATGACGGGCTCGTCCGACATCTTCAATCACGACAGCCGGATGCCGCGCGCCAGCGTCAACCACGTGACCGTCCACGACGGTTTCACGCTCGCGGATCTGTTCAGCTACAACGACAAGCACAACCTCGCCAACGGCGAGGACAATCGCGACGGCTCCAACGACAATCTCAGCAACAATTGCGGCCACGAAGGCCCGACCGACGATCCGAAGATCGTCGCGCTGCGCCGCCAGCTCCGCAAGAACCAGCTCGCCTGCCTGTTTCTCGCCCAGGGCGTCCCGCTGATGCTCGCCGGCGACGAAGTCGGAAACTCGCAGAACGGCAACAACAACGCCTATTGCCAGGACAACGAGATCGGCTGGGTCGGCTGGGACGGCCTCAATCGCGAAGACGACATGGTCGAATTCGTCGGGCTGATGAGCGAGATCCGCCGCCGCTTTCCGCAGATTCGCTCGCGTCGATGGGTCGACGGCCGACGCGCCGACGGGTCCTATGGTGTGTTGTGGCTGACGCCCTCCGCCACCGAAATGACGGAGCAGGATTGGGCGTTTCCCGACGGGCGGTTTCTCGCTTACGTGCTGAGCCCCATGGAGCCCGACGCCGACGCGATCTTCATCGTGCTCAACTCGGGCGTCGAGACGATCAAGTTTCACTTGCCGAAGCTGTCCGAATATCAAAACTGGCATCAGCTATTCGACACCACCAAGGACTCCGTCCAGGTCGCGCCGCTGCCGACGGGCAGCGAGACGTCCGCTCCGCCGCGCTCCGTGTTGGCGTTTTCCGGAGCCTGTGCATGATGGGACGCGGCTTCGGACCCCGGCTGACCGCGCGTGGCGTCGAGTTCCGGCTGTGGGCGCCGAACGCCGATCGCGTCGACGTCGTGCTCGATCGCCCCCATGCGATGCAGCGGGACAAGGACGGCTGGTTCAAGGTCGAGATCGAAGGTGCGCGGGGCGGCACGCGCTATCGCTTCCGCATCGACGACGCGACCGACGTTCCCGATCCCGCATCGGCCTTCCAGCCCGAGGATATTCAGGGCCCGAGCGAAGTGATCGATCATTCCGCCTATCCTTGGCGCGCCGCCGAATGGCGTGGTCGGCCGTGGCACGAGACGGTGCTGCTGGAAGCGCATGTCGGCAGCTTCACGCCGCAGGGGACGTTCCGGGCGATGATCGACCGGCTCGATCATCTGGTCGACACCGGCGTGACCGCGCTGGAGCTGATGCCGCTGGCGGATTTTCCCGGGCGACGCAATTGGGGCTATGACGGCGTGCTGTGGTACGCGCCCGACAGCGCCTATGGCCGGCCGGAGGATCTCAAGGCGCTGATCGACGCGGCGCACGAGCGCGGCCTGATGATGTTCCTCGACGTCGTCTACAATCATTTCGGCCCCGAAGGAAACTACATCGGCCAATACGCGCCGCCGTTCTTCTCGGATTCGCACACGCCGTGGGGCAACGGGATCAATTACTACGTCGAGCAGGTCCGGGCTTTCGCGATCGAGAACGCCGTGTACTGGCTGCGCGAATATCATTTCGACGGGTTGCGCCTCGACGCCGTGCACGCCATCCCGGACCAGGGCGAGATTCCGATGCTTTACGAGCTGAGCCGGGAAGTCGGAAAGCTCGCCGCGGAAACCGGCCGCCACATCCATCTGGTGCTCGAGAACGACGACAATATCGCCGCCGTGCTCGATCCTGTCGTCGATCCCCCGCGCGGACAGTATCGCGCGCAATGGAACGACGACTATCACCACGCCTGGCACGTCGCCCTGACCGGCGAGAAGCAGGGGTACTATTCCGACTATGCCGAATCGCCGCTGAACGCCATCGCCCGCGCGCTCGGCTCGGGCTTCGTCTATCAGGGAGAGCCGTCGGAGCATCGCGGCGGCCAGCCGCGTGGCGAACCGAGCGACAAGCTGCCGCCGCTCGGCTTCGTCAATTTCCTGCAGAACCACGATCAGATCGGCAATCGCGCGCTCGGCGACAGGCTGGAAAGCCTGACGAAGCCGAAGGCGGTGGAAGCCGCGCTCGCGATCACGCTGCTGGCGCCGACGATTCCGATGTTGTTCATGGGCGAGGAATGGGGTTCGCAGGCGCCGTTTCCGTTCTTCTGTGATTTCCACGGCGAACTCGCCGATGCGGTCCGCCGGGGTCGGCGCAAGGAATTCGCCGGCGCTTACGAGAAATACGGCGACGAGGTCCCCGATCCGCTCGACGAATCGACTTTCAAGAGCGCGGTCATCGACTGGAGCGAACGTGACGGCGGCCGCGGCGCAGCGCGGCTGGCGCTGGTGAAGCGGCTGCTCGACATCCGGCGCAACAGCATCGTGCCGCGCCTGCCCGGCGCCCGCTTCGGCAACGCCGAGATCGCCGACGACGGCCTGCTCCGCGCCCGCTGGCGGCTCGGAGACGGCGCCACCCTGAAGCTCGTCGCCAATCTGTCGGACCACGACGTCGCCTTCAAGGCAACGCCCGATGGAACTAATTTGTGGGGCGACGATTGGAACGGGATGATTCCGCCGTGGGCGGTGACCTGGCGCCTCGAAGAGTCCTGATGCCTCCCGCGATCCCGACTGCGACCTACCGTATCCAGTTCACCGCCGCCTTCGGCTTCGACGATGCGGCCGCGATCGTGCCATATCTCAAAGAACTCGGGATTTCGCATCTCTATGCGTCGCCCTTCACCAAGGCGCGTCGCGGATCGACCCACGGCTACGACATCGTCGATCACACCAGGCTCAACCCCGAGCTCGGCGGCGAAGAGGCGTTCGCGCGACTGTCCGAAGCGCTGAAGAGCAACGATATCGGCCTGATCCTCGATTTCGTCCCCAACCATGTCGGCGTGCACTTCGCCGACAATCCATGGTGGCTGGACGTTCTCGAATGGGGCCCGGCGTCGCCGCATGCCGCCTCGTTCGACATCGACTGGGAGATGCTGCCGTTCCGCAACCGCGGCGGCGTGTTGCTGCCGATCATCGGAACGTCCTACGGCAAGGCGCTGGAGAGCGGCGAGATCGAGCTGCGCTACGATGCCGGCGAAGGCAACTTCTCGGCCTGGTACTTCGAGCACCGGCTGCCGATCGCGCCGCAACGCTACAGCGAGATCCTGCGCACGATCGTGCGCGAGGCCGATGCCGCCGATCATCCTGCCGGCAAGGCGATCCTCGAGCTCGCCGCGCGCTATCGCGGATTGCGCCACCCGGATCGCAAGGAAGCGCCGGACTTCAAGGCGGCGCTGAAGGCTATTCCGGGCAGCGCCGAGCTGATCGACAAGGGCCTCGCCGCCTATCGCACAGGCGAAGGCCGCAATACGCAGATCCAGGCGCTGCACAATCTGCTCGAACGCCAGCACTACAAGCTCGGCCATTGGCAGCTCGCCGCGAGCGAGATCAACTATCGCCGCTTCTTCGACGTCAACACCCTCGCCGGCCTGCGCGTCGAGGACGCCGGCACGTTCGAGGCAATCCACACGCTGGTCAAGCGGCTGATCGCAAACGGCCAATTGCAGGGCCTGCGGCTCGACCACATCGACGGTCTGCGCGACCCCGCGCAATATTTCCAGCGGCTGCGCCGCCTCACCCGCGAGGCGCAGGGCCCCGCAGCCGCACCGCTCTACATGGTGATCGAGAAGATCCTCGGCGACGGCGAGCCGTTGCGGCGCTTCGCCGGCGTCCACGGCACCACCGGCTACGAATGGCTCAATGTGATCACCCAGGCACTGGTCCACGGCGCCGGGCTGCAGCCGCTCGACGAGGTCTGGCGGCAGGTGAGCAACACCTCGCCGGATTTCCCGCCGGTGCTGATGCGCGCCAAGCGCCGCGTGCTGGAGACACTACTGCTCAGCGAATTCACCGTGCTGACGCGCCTGCTGGCCCGGATCGCCAGCGGGCACTATTCGACGCGCGACTTCTCAGCCGACAATCTGCGCCAGGTGTTCGAACTCTACGTGCTGCACTTCCCGGTGTATCGCACCTATATCAGCGGCTCCGGCCCGAACGGGCCCGATCGCGAACTGATCGCCCAGACCATCGAGAAGGCGCGCGCCGACTGGTTCGGCGCCGACGATGGCATTTTCGACTTCCTGCAGGACGCGCTGACGATGGACCTGCTGAAGCGCCGGGCCGCGCACAGCAAGCCGCGGGTCCGCCGCTTCGCGCTCAAGGTCCAGCAGTTCACCGGGCCGACCATGGCGAAGTCGCTCGAGGATACTGCGTTCTATCGATACCATCGCCTGCTCGCGCTCAACGAGGTCGGCGGCGAACCCGCCGCGCACGCGCTGGCGCCCGATGCCTTCCATCAGTTGATGACGCAGCGGGCGCAGGACTGGCCGCACGGCATGACCTCGACCATGACCCACGACGCCAAGCGCGGCGAAGACGCGCGAACGCGGCTGCTGGCGCTGGCGGAGATGCCGGGCGAATGGGCGAGCCTGGTCGCCAAATGGAAGCTTCTGAACGCAGCCCATCTGGTGACCGACGGCGCGATGCGGGCGCCGTCCGCGACGTTCGAATACATGCTGTATCAGGGCCTGGTGGGCGCCTGGCCGCTCGAACCCGACCCGGACTTCACCGACCGGATTCAGGGCTACGCGCTGAAAGCGGCGCGCGAGGGCAAGCAGGAGACCAACTGGATCAACCCCAACCTCGCTTACGAGGAGGGCATCCGCATTTTCATCGACCGGCTTCTCGACCCGGCGCAGTCCGGCGCCTTTCTGGAGTCGCTTCAGAATCTTTCGGAGCGCGTCTCCGTGATCGGCGCGTTGAATTCGCTGAGCCAGATCACTCTCAAGACGACGATGCCCGGGGTGCCGGACTTCTATCAGGGCACCGAATTCTGGGACTTCTCACTGGTCGATCCCGACAATCGCCGCCCGGTCGATTTTGCCGCCCGCGAGAATGCGCTTGCCGCGCTCGCCGAGCCGGACTGGGATGCGCTCCTGCGGAACTGGCGCGACGGCCGCGTCAAGCTGGCGTGGACGCGGCGGCTTCTCGCGATCCGCAACGAACTCCGCAGCGTGTTCACCGACGGCGACTATCGGCCGCTCGACGTCTCCGGCCCCCATCGCGACCATGCGATCGCTTTCGCCCGCACCCGCGGCGCAGAGGCCGTGATCGTGGTGGTCGGAAAGAACTTCGCGCCGCTGTCGGACAACGGCCGGCAATGGCCGCGCGGCGACGCGTTCGACGCCACATTGGATGTTTCCGGATTCACCGTCGAAGGCACGACCGGAAGCGACGTGAAGCTCTCCGAGCTGTTTCCCAATCTGCCGGTCGCGGTCCGTCAGGCGCGCCTGAGCAATCTCGCCGGCTCGGCTCGGCCACGCCGAAGGACAGGCGCCTGATCGCGGTCGCAGGGAGATTACAGAGCGAAGCCGCCCGGGATCTCGCGCCGGGCGGCTTGGCGGATCTCGTGCCGATTCGTCATCGGTTCCCTCCTCCGCTTCCAGATGATTTCAGCCAGCGGTTACGCGAACCTTAAGACGCAGATGCAATAGATTCGACGACTGACTTGCTGCGTAGCAGCACGCATTCCTGTCGCGATGCCGCGATACGCGCTACTTCTTCTTTTCCAGCAGCAGATGACCGCGCTTGCGAATCGCCTGCTGCGCGACGTCGCCGAACTTCTGCAGCAGCCATGGTAGTCGCACTTCCAGCAGGACGTGATCGTCGGCGATATCGACGTGGCCGGCCGCGACCTGGCCCAGCGCGCGCACTCTGAAAATCATGCGGTCGCCCTGCCAGATCTCCTCGTCGAGCGTCAGCACAGGCACGCTGATCGCCGCCTGGCCCAATCCGCTCTTTAGACGGCGCGCGGCTTCGTCCCGTCCCAGCCGATGAGGTATCGATATGACAAGCGGAGCTGACATCAGTACTTCCTTCCGTCATCGGGGCGTTGCGTCGGTCGTTATTTAGGGCGCTCCACCGGAAATAACAGAGCATGCGGCCGGTTCAACCTATGGAACCTTCACTCTCGCCGCGTGTTTCCGCTCTGACAGAGGCGGAGCATTCGGGCGACCCGTCGCGACAAGGAGAGCGAGATGTCTATCGGCACAATCATCCTGATCATTCTGATCATTGCCCTGCTGGGCGGTTTCAGCGGCATCGGCGGCGGACCGTTCTACGGCACCGGCTATTATGGCGGCGGCGGCCTCGGCCTGATCATCATCATTCTGGTGATCCTGCTCCTGCTCGGCAAGATCTGATCCCACTTTACGCGATCTCAAGCCCCGCTGGATGCGAGCGCCTCGAGCGCCGCCCTCAGCGGGGCCGCTGATTTGTCGTAGTCCGCCCACGCCTTGGTCTTGCGAAGCAGACCTGGCACCGTCGCCAGCGTGAACCGCTTCGGATCGAGGCCGGCTTTGACCTGACTCCAGGTCACCGGCATCGACACAGTGGCTCCCGCGCGCGCCCGGGGTGACAGCGGCGCAACCGCCGTCGACATACGGTCGTTGCGCAGATAGTCGAGGAAGATCTTTCCCTTGCGCTGCTGCTTCGACATGTTCAGCAGATAGCGCTCCGGACTGTCGTCGGCCATTTGGGCGCATACCGTCTGGGCGAAGGTCTTGGCCTGCTTCCAGTCGACATCGTCCTTCGGCGTCAGCGGGACGACGACGTGCAATCCCTTGCCGCCGGTGGTCTTGCAGAACGTCGCAAGCCCGATCGCCTCCAGCCGTTCCTTCATCTCGCGCGCCGCCACGATCACCTCGTCGAAGCCGACGTTCGGGGCGGGGTCGAGATCGAACACCAGCCGGCCGGGAACCTCATAGGCGCCCGGCGCGCAATTCCATGGATGCAGTTCGAGGCCGCCGATCTGTGCCACCGCGATCAGCGCCTCGACGCGATCGATCTGGACATAGGGTTTGCGGTCGCCCGACACTTTCGCGAGGTCGATCAGGTTGGACATGCCCGGCATCGCATGGCGCTGGAAGAAAAGCTCGCCGTCGATGCCATCCGGCGCCCGCACGATCGAGCATGGCCGCCCCTTGATATGTGCGATCAGCCAGTCGCCGACCGCCTCGTAGTAATGCGCGAGGTCGAGCTTGGTGACGGCATCGCCGATCTCACTCGCGGGCCATAGTTGCTTGTCGGGCTTGGAGATCACGACGCCCATCACCTCGGCGCGGCCGGCGGCCCTTGCAGGCGCGGCCTTTGGCGCTTTCCGCGCCGTCGGCGCCGCCTTTGCTGACGTCTTCGCCCTGCCCTTCGGCTTCGGATTCGTGATCGCGACCGTCGTCGGCTCCTCGGCCTCGACCTCCTCGGCAGGCTTGTCCGCGCGCAGTCCCTTGAACGCTGCCTGCCGCACCATGCCGGCGCCTGTGAAGCCGGCGAATTCGATCTCGGCGACCAACTCGGGCGTCACCCAATGCACGTCGCTGGTCTTGCGCGGCGCGTTGTTGCCGGCGAACGGACTCTCCTTCGATTCGTGCGCCTTCAACTCGGACAGGATACGCTTCACCACGTCCTGGCCGAATCCGGTCCCGACCAGACCGACGTAGGCGAGATGATCGTCGCGGTGCACGCCGACCATCAGCGAGCGGAATTTTCCGGCGGTGGTCTTCCAGCCGCCGATCACCACCTCGTGCCCGGCGCGGCACTTCGCCTTGGTCCAGTTGTCGCTGCGGCCGGAGCGATACGGCGCGTCGAGCTTCTTGGAGACGATGCCTTCCAGCGACAGCTTGCAGGCGGATTGCAGGATCGCGTCGCCGCCGGTCTCGAAATGCTCGACATAGCGGATCAGGCCTTCCTTGCGCCGGCCGCGCGCGGACTTGAGCAGATCCTGGAGGCGCTGCTTGCGCTCGGACAGCGGCAGAGCCCGCAAATCCTCGCCGTCGGCATAGAGCAGGTCGAACGCAAAGCAGATCAGTCTGTCGCTGTCGCCGTCCGATAGCGCCGCCTGCAGTGCGGCGAAATCCGGGTGGCCGTGATGATCGAGCGCGACGATCTCGGTATCGATGATCGCGTCGGGCAACCCGGCGGCCTCGTCGGCGATCGCCCGAAATTTCGCGGTCCAGTCCAGCCCCTTGCGCGTTCGCAGCGTCGCCTCGCCGTCTTCGACGCGGAGCTGCATGCGGTAGCCGTCGAACTTGATCTCGTGACCCCAGCCGTCACTGCCGGGCGGGCGCTCCACCGAGGTACACAACTGCGGTGGTACGAAATCCGGCATCGTGACGGCCTTCGGCGCTTTGCGCGCGGCCTTCGCCGGCTTCGTCCTTGCTGATTTGGTGGTTTTTGCAGCAGCCTGTTTCGTCTTGGCCGCCGACGCCGCTGGCTTGCCCGAACCATTCGCCGTTCGCGCGTCCGCAGCCAGTCCCTCGTTCGAATCCCACACTGCGTCGGCCTTCACCTTGCCGGTCTTGCCGGTCATGAACGGCTTCGGCGCACGGCCCTTGCCCTCGGCGATCTGCTTCATCGGCCGCCCCGACGCCACCGAGCGGTCTTCGTCCAGAATGTCGTTGGCCTTGCCCTCGCGCGCGTCGTCGTCGCGATGCTTGATCAGCAGCCAGTTGGTGCGCTTGCCGCCATTGCGGTCGTGGCGCATCCGCACCAGCACCCAGCTTCCATGCAGTCGCTCGCCATCGAGCGTGAATTTGAGATCACCCTTCTTGAAGCCGCGCTCGGGATCGTCGCAATCCCAATAGCCACGATCCCAGAGCTGCACCGTGCCGCCGCCGTATTGCCCCTCGGGAATGGTGCCTTCGAAATCGCCGTAATCGAGCGGATGATCCTCGACCTCGACAGCGAGCCGCTTGTCGTGCGGATCGAGCGACGGGCCGCGCGTCACCGCCCACGACTTGAACACGCCGTCATATTCGAGCCGGAGGTCGTAATGCAGCCGCGTCGCGTCGTGCTTCTGGATCACGAACCGCCGCCGTTTCGAGGGCGCGACCGCGGCGTCGCCGCGAGGCTCGGCGGTCTGCGCGAAGTCGCGCTTGTTGCGGTACAGGGAAAGCGTCTTGTTCACCGCCATTCATCGTCTCCGCAATGGCGCCCAGGCAACCTCAGCACCGGAACCAAAACCCCACCGCAGGGTTGAAGTTCCCGATCGGACGCCGCCGTCCGGTCCTCGCCGCGTATCTATCATATCGCCTTCGGAGAGCATCATGGCCCCGCGCCGCGCCTACTGGAAGGGCTCGCTGAAACTGTCGCTGGTGACCTGCCCGGTGGCGCTGTATCCAGCCTCGACCAGCGTCGAGAAGACCCGCTTCCACATGATCAACACCGAAACCGGCAATCGGCTGAAGCAGCAGATGATCGACGAGGACACCGGCGAAGTCGTCGAAAAAGACCAGAAGGGCCGCGGCTACGAAGTCCGCAAAGGCAAGTATGTGCAGATCGAGAAGGAGGAGCTCGAAGCCGTGCAGATCGAGAGCAGCCACACCATCGAGATCGACAGCTTCGTGCCGGCCGAAGAGATCGACAAGCGCTATCTCGACCACCCGTACTACATCGCGCCGGAAGGCAAGGCCGGGGTCGAGGCCTTCGCGGTGATCCGCGACGCGATGAAGGACAAGGGCCGCGTCGCGCTGGCGCGGATCGTGCTGACCAACCGCGAGCACGTGATCGCGATCGAGCCGCTCGGCAAGGGGCTGCTCGGCACCACGCTGCGCTATCCCTACGAGCTGCGCGACGCCGATGATTATTTCGACGACATCAAGAGCCCGAAGATCTCGAAGGACATGGTCGAACTCGCCGGGCACATCCTCGACACCAAGGCAGCGCATTTCGACCCGTCGAAATTCAAGGACGATTACGAGACCGCGCTGAAGGCGCTGGTCAAGCGCAAGGCCGCCGGCAAGTCGATCAAGATCCCCGAGCCGGAAGAGAAATCCGACAACGTCGTCAGTCTGATGGACGCGCTGAAGCAAAGCCTGAAAGGCAACAAAGGCGGCAAGCCGGCGCAGCGCCGCCCCCCCTCCGCGCGCAGCGGCGGCCGCGCCGCCAAGAAGGCCCACCGTTCGGCGGCACGGGCGCGCAAGGCGAGCTGAGGCTGAAGGCGGCAGAGAAAGCAGACAAGAGAAAGCAGGCGAGAGCCAACAACTAGCCGGCGTGAGGTATTGGACATCGCTACAGCGCCCGCCGCCTGCTTCACCTCTCATCCGTCATTCCGGGGCGCGCGCAGCGCGAACCCGGAATCCATATCCCCTAGCATACGTGGAGGGTAGAACCGTTTCGACGCTCTGCCTTGATCAGCGCACTGGGCTTATGGATTCCGGGTTCGCTCGCTTGCGCGAGCGCCCCGGAATGACGAATGCGAGGACATTTGTGAACGGAGCCCCTTTACAGACCTCAGCTCTTCTTCGACGCCTTGCGCTTGCGGCCCGCTGACGACTTGCGCGACGTCTTTTTCGCCGACGATTTCTTGGCCGTCTTCTTCGCCGTCTTCTTGGTCGTCTTCTTGGCCGTCTTCTTGGCCGTCTTCTTCGTCGTCGACTTCTTAGCCGTCTTCTTCGCCCCCGCCTTCTTCGCGCTCTTCTTGCTCGGCACCTTCTTGCCTTCGGCGCGCGCTTCCGACAGGCCGATGGCGATCGCCTGTTTGCGGCTCTTCACCGTCTTGCCGGAGCCGCCGCTCTTGAGCGTGCCGGACTTGCGCTTCTTCATCGCGCGCGCGACCTTGGCCGACGCCTTCTTCGAATATTTCCGGGCCATGCCTACCTCCCATTGCAACAGGGAAATCAATCGATCCGGACGATAATTAGTTCCCGGCGGTGTTCAGCCCTCGGCGCGATCCGCCGCATCGGCCTTCTCGATGACGAACACGATCGCCGCTTCGCTGCGCGTCGTGCTGTCGATCCGGTCGCCGGTCTGCTGGATCAGCACCGGGATGTCGATCAGCGACATCGGATCGGTGCAATGCACTTCCAGCCGGTCGCCGCACTTCAGCGTCGTCAGCGCCTTGCGCGTCTTCAACACCGGCATCGGGCATTTCAGCCCGGTCAGATCGAGTTTGATTGTCGCCATGGCCGCGGACGATGGCGAAGCGCAGCGCCTGCGTCAATCGTTCAGCCGTTCGCCTTATTGCGAATGCGCGCCGCCGCCTGTACCACGGTGATGCGCCCTGAATGCTGGAAACGCTCGATGGCCGACCATCCCGCCACACCTGCAATCATTCTCGCCGGCGGCCTCGCGCAGCGGATGGGCGGCGGCGACAAGGCGCTGCGCACCATCGGCGGCCGGAGTCTGCTGGCGCTCGTGATCGAGCGTCTCGCGCCGCAATGCGATACGCTGGCGCTCAGCGCCAACGGCGATCCGGCGCGTTTCGCGGACTACGAGCTGCCGATCATCGCCGATCCGGTCGATGGCTTTCGCGGTCCGCTCGCCGGCGTGCTCGCCGGACTGGACTGGATCGCCGAACACCGGCCGACGGCCCGATGGATGCTGAGCGCGCCGGCCGATTGCCCGTTCCTGCCGCGCGATCTGGTCGCGCGGCTGCATCAGGCGCGGATCGATCAGCAGGCCGACATCGCGGTCGCGGCGTCGGCCGACCGCTCTCATTCCGTGATCGCTCTGTGGCCCGTCGGTCTGCGCCTCGACCTGCGCCGTGCGCTGCTCGCGGACGACATCCGCAAGGTCGACCGCTTCACCGCGCGCTACCCGCGCGCGATCGTGGAATGGCAGGCGGATCCGTTCGATCCGTTCTTCAACGCCAACACGCCGGAAGACCTCGCCGAGGCCGAACGGCTGGCGGCGCGCGCGCCGGACTGATTACGGCGTCAGCACCGCGCGCCCGACCAGTTTGCCCTGCTGCAGATCGAGCAGTGCCTGGTTGGCTTTCGGCAGCGGCAGCGGCGTCACCGGAATCGGCGCGATCTTGTTGGCGCGCACCAGATCGAGCAGTTCCTGGGTCTCGCGCAGATTTCCGACATACGAACCCTGGATCGTGATCGCCCGCATCGGGATGAACGGTAGCGCCCACGGCGCACCGCCGCCGAACAGGCCGACGATCACCAGCTTGCCGCCCTTGGTGAGGCAATCGAAGCCGAGCTGCGCGGTCTGCGAATTGCCGACCAGATCGAGCGCACCGCGCACCGGCGCGCCGGCCTTCGCGGCGATCTGCTCCAGCGCATCGGGCGCCGCGCCGTCGACCGTCGCCATCGCGCCGGCCTGCTCCGCCGCCTCACGCTTCTTGGCGTCGATATCGACCATGATGGCGCCCTTGCCGCCCATCGCCTTCAGCAGCGACAGCGCCATCAGGCCGAGGCCGCCGGCGCCGAACATCACGATCGGGCCGTCGAACGCGAATTCGAGTTTCTTCAGCGCGCTGTAGGTGGTGACACCCGAACACGCATACGGCGCCGCGGTCACCGGATCGAGCCCATCGAGGCTGAGCAGATAGCGCGGATGCGGCACGATCAGTTCGTCGGAATAGCCGCCGTCGCAATACACGCCGAGAAACCTCGGCTTCAGACACATGTTCTCGTCGCCGGCGCGGCAGACCGCGCATTCCCCGCAGCCGATCCACGGATACACCAGCACGACGTCGCCGATCTTGGCGTCCTTGGCGTCCGGCCCGGCCGCGACGATCTCGCCGACGGTCTCGTGCCCCATCGTCAGCGGCAGCGCCACGCCGCGATCGGCCAGCGACAGTTTCTTGCGGCCGTGGCCGAGTTCGTAGCCGCCTTCCCAGATATGCAGATCGCTGTGGCAAATGCCGGCAGCCTTGACGCGGAGCAGCACCTGCGTGCCGGTCAATTCCGGCGTCGGCCGGTTCTCTTCGCTGAGCGGCTGGCCGAAGCCCGAAACGCGAAAGCTCTTCATGGCGTGGTCTCCCCGATTATTCTTGTTGTCCGACAGATATGCCATGGCGCAGCACTGCCGTCGACTGGCGTCAGGGCACGCTTATCCTGCACTGCGGAATTCCTGCGCCGTCTGCGCGATCAGCTCGGCGACCGGCACGATGCCGCCGACGCCCGAGGTCGAATGCCCCGCGCTCCAGATATCGCGCCAGCGCTGCGGCCGGTTCTCGCGCGCGCCGACGTCGATGTCCTTGCCGATATCGATCGCGCCGCGCTCGGGCAGCGCGTCCGGATCGAGCCCGGCGGCGACGATCGACGGCCGCAGCATGCTGGTCTGCAGGCCGGTGAAGGCTTTGGTCAGCAGGATGTCGTCGGCCGAGGAATCCACCAGCATCGCCTTGTAGCGCGGATCGGCCGCGCTCTCCTGCGTCGCGATGAATTTGGTGCCCATGTAGCCGAGGTCGCAGCCGAGCGTCATCGCCGCGCGCAGCGCGACGCCGTCGCTGATTCCGCCGGCCAGCACGATGACGCCGTCGAAGAACTGACGCACGGCACGGACGAAAGCGAACGGATTGAGCCACCCGGTCTGCCCGCCCGCGCCTGCGGTGAGCAGCACCAGCCCGTCCGCGCCCGCCGCCGCCGCGCGTTCGGCATGGCGGATGCTGGCGACGTCGGCCAGCACCATCGCGCCGACATCATGCAACGGCCCGATCACGGGCTGCGGCGAGCCAACGCTGGCGATCACGATTTCGGGCTTGTGCATCAGCAGCACCGCGAGGTCGTCGGCGAGCCGCGCATTGGAGCGGTGCACGATCAGGTTCGGACACCATGGCGCCGCGCGACGGCCTGTTGCGTCTTCATGCGCCGCGAGCCGCTGGGCGATCGTCCCGATCCAGCCCTCGAGTTGTTCCGTACTACGGCAATTCACCGTCGGAAACGATCCGATCACGCCGTTGCTGCATGCGGAGGCGACCAGATCGACGCCGGATACCAGAAACATCGGCGCCGCGATCAGCGGCAGTTCGAGCCGGCCTCGAAAACGGACGAGACGATCGGATAATTCCACGGCAATTCCTCCTGCTCTGTTTGCATCTTCCGCGCAGCGGCGTGCTAGGTTCGTCGCCTAACATTGGCACGCGCAATGGCCGATGACAAAGATCCGGGAGAACGCCCATGACCGACGCCCTCTACGCCTTCCCCACCGCCGGCACGCAGACGCTGCGTGCGCTGTCGCGCTATCCGTCGCGCATCGCGTTCGCGTGGCCGAGCGGCAGCATGAGCTATCGCGGCGCCGTCGACACGATCGGCAGCATCCAGAAAGTGTTCATGGCGCTCGGCGCGCAGCCCGGCACGCGCGTCGCGCTGCTCACCGCCAATCGCGCCGAGAGCTGGTGCGCGGGCGTCGCCGCGCAATTGTCCCGCTTCGCGGTCACCTGGCTGCATCCGCTCGGATCGCTGCAGGACCAGCTCGACCAGATCGAGGATTCCGAGGCGGCGATCCTGGTGATCGACGCCGCCGCCTTCCTGCAGCGCGGCGGCGAGCTCGCGGCGCGAGCGACCGGCCTGCGCCATGTGTTCACGCTGGGCCGCGCCGATTACGGCCTCGATTTGCTGGTCGCGATGGACAAGGCCGGCGCCGCCACGCCGCGCGATTTCGCGCGGATCGACGACGTCGCGGTGCTGAACTACACCGGCGGCACCACCGGCAAATCGAAGGGCGCTCTGCGCCGGCATCGCGAGAACGCCGGCTTCGCCGCGGCGATCCTCGCAGACTTCGAAATCCCCGCCGACCCGCGCTATCTCACGGTGGCACCAATCAGCCACGTCGCGGGCACCAAGGTGCTGCCTGCGCTGATGCGCGGCGGCACCGTGCACATGCTGAAAGGGTTCGATCCGGAAGCGGTGCTCGCCACGATCGCGCGCGAGAAGATCAACTTCACGCTGTTCGTGCCGACGATGATCTACGTGCTGCTCGACCATCCGAAGCTGGCGACCACCGATCTGAGTTCGCTCGACCTCGTGCTGTACGGCGCCTCGCCGATGTCGCCGACGCGGCTGGTCGAAGGCATCGAACGGATCGGCCCGGTGTTCTCGCAGCTCTACGGCCAGACCGAGTGCTATCCGATCTCGGTGCTGCGCAAGGCCGATCACGATCCGAAGGACCCGGAGCTGTTCCTGTCCTGCGGCTTTCCGATCGCCGCCTGCGACGCGCGGATCCTCGACGAGAACGATCAGGAGGTCGCGACCGGCGAGTCCGGCGAAATCTGCGTGCGCGCCCCGCATGTGATGGCGGAATACTGGAAGCGCCCGGAGCAGACCGCCGAGACGCTGAAGAACGGCTGGCTGCACACCGGCGACATCGCCCGGCGCGACGATCGCGGCTACATGTACATCCTCGACCGCAAGAAGGACATGATCGTATCCGGGGGCTTCAACATCTTCCCGCGCGAGGTCGAGGACGTGCTGTCGACGCATCGCGACGTCGCGATGGTCGCCGTCGTCGGCGTGCCCGACGACAAATGGGGCGAAGCCGTCACCGCGATCGTCGTCGCCCGCGCAGGTAGCAAGCCGGACGAGCAGGAATTGATCGAACTGGTGAAGAGCCGCAAGGGCTCCGCGCACGCGCCGAAGCAGATCAAATTCGTCACCGAACTGCCGATGACCGGCGTCGGCAAGATCGACAAGAAAGTGCTGCGCGCCGACTTCTGGAAAGGCCGCGACCGGATGGTGGGCTGAGCCGCTCTCCGCCATGGTTCGAGACGCATCGCTTCGCGATGCTCCTCACCATGAGGCGCTGTGCTCGTATCGCACTTCCGTCACGCTCATCTTGCCACCGGGCCTCTCCGCCTTCTCGGCCCTCATCCTGAGGAGCCCTGCTTCGCCTGGAGGCGAAGCAGGGCGTCTCGAAGGATGGCCGCGGGTCCACGTCGCCGCAACTACGACCTGAACAGCCGCGTGTACTGCGTCTCGTGGCGCAGGCCGGCGAGGTCGGCGCGGAAGGTGGCGCTGCCGAGGTCGTCCAGCGAGGCATTGAGCGCGCGGTCGCCGGTGGCGATCACGGCGGGCTCCAGCGCCGCCAGCAGGCGCTGGCTGTCGGTCTGGCCGAGCGGGACCAGACGTGCACCCGCGGAGATCCAGTTCGAGACCACGGCATGGAGAAACGCGTGCAGCGTCGCGGCGAGCGGCACGCCGTGCACGGCGCTGACGAGGCCGACCGCGACCGGATAAGCGAGCGCGCCGTTGCACGCAGTCACCGCGCGGGCAAGCCCGTCGCTCGCCCAGGCGTTGCGGACGATCTCGATGAAGGCGCGGCCCTGCGCCGTGGTTTCGAGATGGCGCTCGGCCGAGGTCACGAACGCAGCCGCGAGTTCGGCGACGTCGCGCAGCGCAGCGTCGTCGCCGTGCGCGACCGCGCGATAAGCGTGCGCGAGAAACACGCCGTCGCAAAAGCCGGAGCCGTGTTCGAGCATCGCCCCAAGCCAGTCGCGCAACGACGCCGCGTCGGTGACATCGCCGGCCTCGACCGCCCATTCGATGCCGCTGGAATAGGAGAACGCGCCGACCGGAAACGCCGGCGACAGCCAGGTCATCAGCCGGTACAGCGACGCGCCCTGCTCCGCCGACAGCGGCTCGGCGGCGGCCGCCTCCGGCGTATTACTTGTGGTCATGCTTGTGGGAATGGCCGTGCCCGTGATCGTGGCCGCAATGCTCGTCGTGGACGTGATGCTCGTGGCCGTGATCATGCTTGCCGTGATCATGCTTGCCGTGATCATGATGGGCATGGTCGTGATGATCGTGATCATGATGCCCATGCTCATGACCGCCGTGATCATGATGACCCGCGCTTTCGTGCGCCGGCGCATAGGCGCCGCCTTCGGGATCGAACGGCGCCTCGATCTCGACCGCCTTGCCGCCGAGCCCTGTGACCATATCGGCGATGACGTGATCGCGGCGGATGCGCAGCGCCTTGGCCATGATCTGGGTCGGCAGATGGCGGTTGCCGAGGTGCCAGGCGAGCCGCACCAGATGCTGCGGATCACGGCCGCGGATTTCCAGCAGCGGCTCCGGCGCCGCGACGACTTCGACCAGCCGTCCGTCGTCGAGCACCAGCGCGTCGCCGCCGCGCAACGCGGTGGCGTGCTCGAGATCGAGCAAGAATTCAAGCCCACGGGTGCCGGTCATCGCCATGCGGCGGCGATGCCGGTCGTCGAAATCGAGCACGACGGTGTCGGCCGCAGGCTCCTTCCAGTGATATTGCCCGTGGACTTTGCCGGCTCGGATCATGCTCGCTCTCGTTCGGTTCCGGGCGCGCGATGCGCGCTACAGTTTCTCGACCTTGCCGTCGCTGATGATCTCGATCACCGTCGGCGCGGCCTTCAGCGGGGTGGATAGTTCACGCCACGCCTTCATGTGCGGGGCGCGGGCGTGGGCGTTGAGATCGTCGCGGCTCTCCCAGCGCTCGACCACGACGAAAATGTTGGGGTCATTGATGCTGGTGTGGCTGTCATAGGCGATGCAGCCCTTCTCCTTGCGGGTCTCGGCGATGCAGGCCTTGGCGCCCTCGATGAAGGCCTCGCGGGACTCCGGTTTCACCTGCGTGGTGGCGACGACATAGATCATGGCGTTTCCCTTTTCTTGTTGTTGTTACTTCACGTCGACCTTTTCGGGCGTGATGATCTCGATCTTCGGCGGCGCCGACAGGCACTTCGCGGCGATCCGGCCGAACGCCTTGAAGTGCTCGGCCTTGCCGTGCGGGCCGAGCGCCTCGGCGTTCTCCCACTGTTCGACGAACACCATCTTGGTCGGATCGCTGACGCTCTCGTGCATGTCGTAGGCGATGTTGCCCGGCTCCTTGCGGGTCTCGGCGATGCAGTCCTTCGCTCCGGCAATCAGTTCGGCACGCATTTCAGGCTTCACGGTCAAAGTGGCGACGACATAGATCACGAATATTCCTCCCGATGGGTTTTTGTGGCGCAAGCGCCGCGCGGACATTAGGCGCTGGGAAGGCTGGTGCAAAGCCCATTCCCCGCCCGGCAAACGGCTTTGCGGCAGCGGCCTCGACCCGAAAGGCGCGACCGCCGGCGTCGTCCTAAGCCGTGAAGAATTCGAGCAGCGCCTGCGCGGTCTGCTCCGGCGCTTCCTCGGTGAGGAAGTGGCCGGAATCGACCGGGCCGCCTCGCACGTCGTCCGCCCAGTTTTTCCAGGTGTCGAGCGGCGTCGCGGCGGATTGCGCAATGCCGGCGTCGCCCCACAGCGCCAGCATCGGCACCGGGATCTTGCGGCCGGCCTCCACGTCCGCCTTGTCGTGCGCGAAGTCGGCATGCGCACCGGCGCGATAATCCTCGCACATCGCGTGCAGCCGCATCGGATCGCGGAACGGCGCGAGATAGTGCTCCATCGCGCGCGGATCGAAGCAGGACAGGTCCTTCGTCTTCGCCCAGCTCGCGAGCTTGTTCTTGAGATAGAAATCCGAACTCGCGCCGATCAGCGTCTCCGGCAGCGGTGCGGGCTGGGCGAGGAAGCTCCAATGATAGATCTTCAGCGCGTAGGCGCGGTCCATCCGCATCCAGTACTCGTAGGTCGGCAGGATGTCGAGCACCGCCAGCTTCTTCAGCCGGCCGGGATGATCGAGTGCCAGCCGATAGCTGACGCGGCCGCCGCGATCGTGCCCGGCGAGCGCAAAGTGCACATGGCCCAGCCGCTCCATCGCCTCGATCAGTTGCTCCGCCATCGCCCGCTTGGTGTAGGGCGTGTGCTCGGCATCGCTCTCCGGCATGTCGGACCAGCCGTATCCGGGCAGATCGGCGATGATCAGCTTGAACTTCTCCGCGAGCTTCGGCGCAACGCGGTGCCACATCACATGGGTTTCGGAGAAGCCGTGCAGCAGCAACAGCGGCGGCCCGTCGCCGCCGGTGCGGGCGAAGATGCGGCCGGACGAGGTGTTGATCCACTCCGAGCCGAAGCCCGGAAACAAATCGGCGAGATCGGGCATCAGTTCATCCTCGCGCGTGACCGACGATCAGTTTAAGCACCCGTCATGCCCGGCCTTGTGCCGGGCATCCACGTCTTGCTGCAGACGCCGCGAGAAAGACGTGGATGGCCGGGACGAGCCCGGCCATGACGAATGGTGAGCAAAGCGACCGTAAGCTTCAACGTCGTTACTTCCCTCGCCGTTCCCGCGCCACCGCCTGCCAGCCGATGTCGCGGCGGCAGAAGCCTTCGGGCCAGTTGATCACGCCGATCGCCTCGTAGGCGCGGCGCTGCGCTTCGGCCACCGTGTTCGCCGATGCGGTGACCGCGAGCACGCGGCCGCCATTGGCGAGCACCCAGTCGCCCGACGCCATGGTGCCGGCATGGAAAATCTGCACGCCCGGGATCTTCTCGGCGCGTTCGAGCCCGGCGATCCGCGTACCCTTCTCGTAGGCGCCGGGATAGCCCTTGGCGGCCATCACCACCGTCAGTGCCGGCTCGCCGATCCAGCGCAGGCTGAAATGCGCGAGCTGGCCGTCGCAGCAGGCGAGCAGCGCCGGCACGATGTCGGACATCATCCGCATCATCAGCACCTGGCATTCCGGATCGCCGAACCGGACGTTGTATTCGATCAGTTGCGGGCCGTCCTCGGTGATCATCAGACCGGCGAACAGCACGCCCTTGAACGGCGCGCCCATCGCCTTCATCGCCTTCAGCGTCGGGTTGATGATGCGCTCCATCGCCTGCGCGCAGATCGCGTCGGTCATCACCGGCGCCGGCGAATACGCGCCCATGCCGCCGGTGTTCGGCCCCTTGTCGCCGTCGAAGGCGCGCTTGTGGTCCTGCGCGGTGGCGAGCGGCAGCGCGTGCTCGCCGTCGCACAGCACGAAGAACGACGCCTCCTCGCCGACCAGGAAATCCTCGACCACGACCTCGACGCCGGCGTCGCCGAGCCCGCCGCCGAACATCATGTCGACCGCATCTTCCGCCTCGGCCAGTGTCATCGCCACCACGACGCCCTTGCCGGCGGCGAGCCCGTCGGCCTTGACCACGATCGGCGCGCCCTGGACGCGGATATAGGCCTTGGCGTCGTCGGGCGAGCTGAAGCGCTCATAGGCGGCGGTGGGAATGCCGTGCGCCTTGCACAGGTCCTTTGTGAAGCCCTTGGAGCCTTCGAGCTGCGCGGCCTTGCGGGTCGGCCCGAACGCCTTGATGCCGGCGTCCGCGAGATCGTCGACGATGCCGGCCGCGAGCGGCGCCTCCGGCCCGACCACCACCAGCTCGATCGCATTCGCCTTGCAGAACTCGATCACCGCGCGATGGTCGGTGACGTCGAGCGCGATGCAGCTCGCCTCGCGCGCGATCCCGGCATTGCCCGGCGCGCAAAACAGCTTGGTCACCAGAGGCGAGGCCGCGATCTTCCAGGCCAGCGCGTGTTCGCGGCCGCCCGAACCGAGCAACAAGATGTTCATCGCAAGCCTGACCGTGCCCCGTGGATGGTGCGCGAGGTGTAACACGGCGGGGGTTCCGGGCAACGAGGGCTTGGGTCCGGATGTGGATATGTCGTAAACCGGGCAGGAAAACCGGCCGCAGCGCGCGCACGGCACGCCGGCTGCGTGGCTGTGGCAGCACAATGTGGCCCGGCCGGTTGGCGTCGGCTGCGAAAGTCCCTATTTTCCGCAGCAACCCAAACAACTCGCGAATCGCATGGCCCGACTGCTCGCTCCCGACACGCTCGTCAATGTCGCCGAATTCACCGTCTCCGAGCTGTCGCAGGCGCTCAAGCGGACGGTGGAGGACACCTATGGGCACGTCCGCGTGCGCGGCGAGATCTCCGGCTTTCGCGGCGCGCATTCGTCGGGGCATTGCTATTTCGCGCTGAAGGACGAGAGCGCCAAGATCGAGGCGGTGATCTGGAAGGGCGTCGCCGGGCGGATGCGGTTCAAGCCGCAGGAGGGCCTCGAGGTCATCGCCACCGGCAAGCTCACCACCTATCCCGGCTCGTCGAAATATCAGATCGTGATCGAGGCGCTGGAGCCCGCCGGGATCGGCGCGCTGATGGCGCTGATGGAAGAGCGCAAGCGCAAGCTCGGCGCCGAAGGCCTGTTCGACGAGGCGCGCAAGCAGCTCTTGCCGTGGCTGCCGGAAGTGATCGGCGTCGTCACCTCCCCCACCGGCGCGGTGATCCGCGACATCCTGCACCGGCTCGAGGACCGCTTCCCGCGCCGCGTGCTGGTGTGGCCGGTCAAGGTGCAGGGCGAAGGCTCGGCCGAGCAGGTCGCCGCCGCGATCCACGGCTTCAACGCGCTGCCCGAGGGCGGCCCGATCCCGCGGCCGGATCTGCTGATCGTCGCGCGCGGCGGCGGCTCGCTGGAGGATCTATGGTCCTTCAACGAGGAGATCGTGGTTCGCGCCGCGGCCGAGAGCATGATCCCGCTGATCTCCGCGGTCGGCCACGAGACCGACGTGACGCTGATCGATTTCGCCGCCGACAAGCGCGCGCCGACGCCGACCGCCGCGGCCGAAATGGCCGTGCCGGTGCGCGCCGAATTGTTCGTCGAGGTGCAGAGCTACGCGCGGCGGATGATGCTGTGCTGGACCCGCGGCCAGGACTCGCGCCGCAACGAGTTGCGCGCCGCCGCCCGCGCGCTGCCGGCGGCGAGCGAACTGCTCGCGATCCCGCGGCAGCGGCTCGACGGCGCATCGGCCGGGCTGCCGCGGGCCCTGCGCGCCAACACGCATGCGCATCATCGGCGCTATGCGCGGGCTGCGGCGGGCATCACGCTGAATGTGCTGCGCGCGCAGGTCGGCCACAGCGCGCAGCGGCTCGGCATCACCGGCGAGCGGCTGCGCCATTGCACCCGCGCGACGCTGCGCCATCGCCGCGACCGCTTCGAAGGGTTGGCGATCCGGCTGCAGGCCTCGAAGCTCGCCAACGAACAGGCGCAGCGGATGCGGATCGCACGCGAGCGCGAACGGATGCTCCGGCTCGCCGAGCGCGCACGGCGTGCGCTGGCCACCCTGCTCGATCGCCAGCAGGCGCGCGTGACCCAATCAGGCAAATTGCTCACCGCTCTGTCGTATCGCGGCGTGCTGGCGCGCGGCTTCGCGTTGGTGCGCGACGCCGGCGGCCACGCCGTCCACGCCGCGGCAGCGGTGAATGCCGGCGCGCAGCTCAGCGTCGAGTTCGCCGACGGCCGCGTCGGCGTCACTGCCGATGGCGGCGGGTCGACGAGATCCGAAGCTTCGAAGCCCTCCTCGGCCCCCTCCTCCAAGCCGGCGGCCAAGCGCGTATCGAAGCCGATAGACCAGGGCTCGTTGTTCTAGAGCTGGAAAATCGATCTTCGAAATCGTGATACGATTTTGTCGTTTAGGAATGAGCTTTCCGAAAGCCGCCGTGCACGTTTGGGGTCGATTGCTTCGGCAATAGGCTCACGCTGCAGAAAACCAGTCCGTGACACCAAAACTTCGACCCCCCGAAATAGTCATCCATAAGCCATTGATATTATTGATTTGTTCCTCGACGTTGAAAAACCTCGCTAGCGAAGGTAGTATTATTAATAAATTAAGCAGTGTGACATGAACGATATCAAGGCCATCCTAGCTACCCACGGCCCGAGCCGATCGTCTCTTATAGCAGAGCATCTGCAGAAGCAGCTCGGCATCAATGCCGATGCGGCGCGAAAACGCCTGTCGCGAGTGTCGAAGCCTATCGTCCGTTTTCCCATCCCTCTTTTGCCCAAGCGTGAAGCTTTTCTTTACCGGCTTCCTGATCGCAACACTGAACGATTCTGGACGAATTTTCATCGCGACCTGCGCGCGACAAACTCGGTCTACGGTGCCGCTATCGACGGTGTGCTTGCCCGGGGTGGCACAGTTCTTAAGGAGGACTTCTCTGTTATCAGCGGAGCACCGATTGCGCAGAAAGGACAAATTTCTGCAGACCGCGTCGCGTCCCAGTTGGTGGATGCCGGTTTTCTCACCGCATTTGATTTGCCAGAGAGCTGCTATACGGCCGCTAGGGCTGATGCGGTTGGCTCGGCGAACCGTACTGCCCGTTCGCTCTCCGAAGGCGTTCTGCTCGATGCGCTTCGCGAATGGGCGCGCAAGATTGGTCTCGCCAGTTATAGTTCAATCGCCATTCGTGGCGATGCTCGAAAGCCGCAGGTCGGCCCGTTCGTGTGGGACCTATCAGGTCCCAGTTATTTGATGCCGCTGCGCAACGGTGATTCAAAGCCGGGCTTCTTGGTGGCTGACGTATTTGCCGATGGACGGCTGAATGAGTTCCACATCCGATATTTCATTCGCAAGGCTCGGATGTCGAAGGCTGCGCTGAATGGTACGGGCATTTTCCCAATTTTGCTGGCAGAATCATTCACGTCCGCAGCGCTGACCGAAGGACATAAAGCCGGTGTTGTGCTGGCGACACACGAGAACCTCTTTGGCGGGCGCGTTGCGCAGTCAATTCGTAGTCTTGTGAAGACGCTCAATGATGCCGCCGCCATGGTGTCCGGCTATCCGGAGCGACTTGAAGAATACATTCACGAACTATCTTCGATCGAAGGTAAGGCCGGCAATTTGCGCGGCATTCTCTTTCACCTGCTCTCGGCGCATCTTCTGCGGCGTTCTGCGGTGTCGATCGATATAGGCATAAGCGCGTATGATGAAAAGACTGGTAAACGCGGAGATATCGACATCATCGCCATAACAGAGCAGTCAGCATCCTGTACGCTTGTCGAATGCAAGGGCAAACAGCCGGGTGGTGTTGTCGAAATCGACGAGGTCGAGGACTGGCTGCGGCGTATTCCGACGTTCAATGCTTATCTCCAAAGCCATCGAACGCTTCGCGAGGCCGACCGGCGGTTCGAGCTGTGGACATCAGGCACATTCAGCGTAGATTCGGTTCAGTTGCTCGAGGCAGAAAAAGTCAAACGGACGCGGCTCCCCATCGATTGGAAGGACGGCCAGCAGGTTCTGGCGCTTGCGCGCTCAGGCAAACAGAAGGTTATCAAGGACACGCTGTTTGAGCATTTCTTGCGCCACCCGCTCGCTGAGATTGCGTCCGACATGGAGGCTGCTGAATAATTCTTAGAACTCTGCTCTTTGACGCCAAAAATTGATATGATGGAATGCTCGACCATCTAGACTAGATTTGCCACTCACCGCCCGAGCCAATGCGATACCCGCCTTTCGGCATCGCTGCGCGCGGCCGCATCGAAGCCGCGATGGCCCTGCTCAGGCACTTCCGGATCGTCGGCGCCGGCGAGATGCGGCGTGACGCCGGCGTGGTCGAAATCGTGATCGGCGCCGGGATAGACCACGATCCGCGCCAGCGCGCTGCGGCCGCGGGCGCCGTCGATCATCGCCCGGCAGGCCGAGGCCGAGCTGATGGCGTCATTGCCGCCGATCAGCACCAGCGTCGGCACCCGTGCACTCCATCCGAGCCGCGCCGAGATCCGGCAATCCGGATAGAACGCGATCGCCGAGCGGAACTCGGGCTCGCCGCTGGCGGACACGGTTTGCGGGCGCACCGCCCACAGCAGCGCGCTCGCGCCATTGTCCCAGCCGATCAGGCCGATGCGCTGGCGCGCGACGAAGGGCTGCTGCGCGAGCCAGTGCCGTGCGGCGGCGATGTCCGCTAGGCGCTCGCGCCGCGCCAGCGAGCGGCGGCCCCGGGCGTCGCACTGAGGACCGAGACCGCGTGAACCGTAACTGTCCGGCAGCAGCACGGCATGGCCGGATTTCAGCAATTGTCTGGCCCAATCGGCGTAGCGTGGCCTGATGGCGCCGGACCTGCCGACCAGTCCACCGCAGCCATGCAAGGCGACGACCGCGGGAAACGGACCGTCGCCGTGGGGCCTGAACAGGAATGCGCTGAGCTTGCCCTCCGCCGCCGAAATATTCACGATTTCGGGCGCGGGCGCCGCCACGGCGGCCTGCCCCGCGGCGAGCAGAACCGCAATCGACAGAAACAAAGGCAGGCGCATTGCACAGGTCCAGGCGGTAATCCCGGTCGGCCGGCGAGCGCCCACCGCAATACAGATTATCATGCGCCAGAACTGCGATTTCATCACAAGTCGGTGGTTTGCAACGCCGCTCATCCGTTCTATCTGTGGGAGATATCGACCGCGAGCGGCCGGGGCAACGCCTCGCCGCATGCGGTATCTCAGGAGATCAGCCGTGCTGAACAAATTTGGCCCCTCGGGCTCGGGCGAAGCGCAGGTGCAATACCTCGACGGAGATTTCCGCGTGATCTCTCCGGGCACCTATGTCCGCTGCGCGGTGACCGGCGTGCAGATTCCGCTCGACGAGTTGAAATACTGGAGCGTCGATCTCAAGGAAGCCTACGCCACGCCGATCGCGGTGCTGCAGCGGCATTATCCCGAGGCGGCGAAGCCGCTGATCTGACGGCCGGGCAAACCGCGGGCTCGATTTCCGTTCACGCGACGGGCCGTCGCGCGGTGGCGACGTATTGCGCGCCGAGCGGCAGCCTGCGAATCGCGTGCTCGATCTTGCGGACCGCTGCGTTCTCGAACGGCGTGAAGAAGATGTACTCGATCTCCGGCGGCGCGAAGCCGGCTTGCGCCAGCAGCGCGCGCGCCGTCGGCGCGCTGAGCAGCACCGCGTCGTGATCGAACGCGCAGCGATGCACCGCCAGCCGCGTCAGCGGGTTCCACGGATTGTGCTCGCAGATCACCAGCGCCCCGCCGGGCCGCAGCACCCGCAGCGCTTCTTCGAGAAACCCGACCCATTCGGCGACGGCGACGTGGTGGACGACGCACACCGTGACCGCCAGATCGAAACTCGCATCGGCGAACGGAAGCGTGCGGCCGTCATAGAGCTGATAGTCATTGCCCGGATGGCGCTGTCTGGCGATGTCGAGCGGCGTCGGGCTGACGTCGACGCCCGAGACCTCGCAGACCGATGGCGGCAGGAAGCCGTGGATCAGCCCGGGGCCGCAGCCGATATCGAGCAGCCGCGCTGGTCGCCCCAGGCCGAGGCTCTTCACCTTCTCGATCACCTTGTCGGCCTTGCCGCGGGTGAAGAACGACTGGTCGAGGCCCGAGAAATTGATCGACTGGTTCACCTCGGGCGCGTAGTCCGGATAGGGATCGCTGGCCCAGCGCGAGGCGGCGCCGTCGTTGCGGTCGGGACTGCTGGTCATCGCGCATCTCCCTGTGGGCTTTTCATCCAGCCGATCGAGAAGCCCCCGACCCGGTCGACCGGCGTCACATCCGGCCGCGACGTGCGGCCGACCACCAGCACCGGCCGCGATAGGCCGCGGATCTGCGGCGCGATCTCGGCATCCTCGGGCAGCCAGACATATTGATCGGGCGTCGGCGCACCGGGCAACGCCGGATGCGGCCCCAGCACCAGCATGTTCGGCGCCGCGACCCTGCGAATGGCCGCGGCGAGCCGCGCGTGGCTGTAGTCGCCATTGTACAGCATCAGCGCCAGATAGCTCGCGAGATGAAACGCCAGCAGCGGCAGCAGCGCCGACGGCCGGATCCGCAACGCCAGCAGATAGAACGGCACGAAGATCCAGACGACGTAGAGATAGCTGCCGCGTCCGAGCAGTTCCAGCAGCACCACCGCCAGCACGATCTGCAGGATCGGCTCGCGCGCCTCGTTCCAGATCTGCGGCAGACTCCGGGCGTGGAGCATGATCGCGCCGGCGAGGCCGATGCAGGCCAGTTCCGGCAGATGGCGCTTGTACTGCGCGTGCCAGAAGTAAGCGGCCAGTGGCGAACGGATGCCGTTGGTGCCCTGCCGGCCGCCGAGATCGTGCAGCCATCGCAGCGACACCATGTCCGGATGCAGCGCCCAGAACAGCGCCATGCCGAGCACGCCGCCCAGCGCGAGTTGCACCAGCGCGCGCAGGCCCATGCGATCCAGCAGCACGCGCAGCGCGACGAAGCCGGCGCCGATCACGCCGGTGGCGTGGATCTCCACTGCGAGCACCGCCAGCGCGCCGCCGAGCCAGACCAGGCGCGGCCGGCGCACGCACAGCAAGGCTATCAGCGTCGCCGCCAGCGACAGCGTTTCGGCGCGGAGAGAGACCACGCCGCGCAGCACCGGCTCCATCAGGCACAGCACGATCGCCATCGTCAGCGCCGTCACCGGACGGTAGTCGAACTCGGCGCGCAGGAAGCCGTAGAACGCGGCGAGGATCAGCAGCAGCCACAATTCGTTGGCGACGAACACGGTCCAGTAGCCGTGGCCCATCAGCGCATACACCGCCGCGATCAGCGCGGTCGGGATCATCGAGAACACGTAGGTGCCCCCGACCAGGTCGTTCGGATAGAAGAAGCGGTCGGCGCGGATGCCGTGATCGACCAGATTGACCGCCCAGGAGTAGATCCAGAACGCGTCCATCTCGTTCGGCGTGAACACCAGGAACAGCTTCACCGAGATCGCCAGCAAAGCCGCCGCAGCGAGCGCCAGCACCGGCGCGCGGCCGGCAAGTCCGATCCAGCGATCCGACGCCGGCGGCGCGGCGGTGAGCGACGCCCCGGTCATCGCGCGCCTCCTTCGCGCTCGCGCCGGTCCGGCCGCGCGGCGATGCCGTCGCTCGCGGTCTCGCGAACGATGAATCGCGGCCGCCGCTTCGTCTCCAGAAAGATCTTGCCGACGTACTCCCCGATCACGCCGAGGAAGATGAACTGCAACCCCTGGAACAGCATCAGCGGCAGCATGATCGAGGCCCAGCCGGGAATCGATTGGTCGGTGAACAGTTTGGCCCACAGCGTCCAGAGGCCGAGCAGGAAGGCGAGCAGCGACACCGCGAGACCGATGATCCCGATCGCCCGCAGCGGCGCCACCGACCACGAGGTGATGCCGTCGATCGCGAAATGCAGCATCTTGCCGAGCGGGTACTTGGTCGCGCCGGCGACGCGGGGCGTGCGCCGATAGGCGACCTGCGCGGTCTCGAAGCCGAGCCGGTGCACCAGCGCCCGCAGGAACAGGTTGGTTTCCGAATATTGCAGCAGCGCCGCGATCGCGCGCCGGCTCATCAGCCGGAAGTCGGCGTGCTGCGGCAGGATCTCGGCGCCGAGCAGGCCGAGCAGCTTGTAGTACAGGCCGGCGGAGTTGCGCTTGAACCAGGTGTCGGACTGCCGCTCGGAGCGGACGCCGTAAACGATGTCGGCGCCGTCGTGATAGCGCGCCACCATGGTCTCGATCGCGTTCGGATCGTCCTGCAGATCGGCGTCGATCGTCACCACCATCTCGGCGGTCGAGGCCGAGAGCCCCGCCCACAGCGCCGCCTGATGCCCGAAATTGCCCGACAACCGGATGCCATCGTAGCGCTGCGGTTGCGACGCGTGCAGCGCCTCGATCAATCGCCATGTCTTGTCGGAGGAGCCGTCGTCGACGAACAGCACGCTGCTCGAATTCGCGATCGATCCGCGCGCGATGCAGGATTCGATCACGCCGCAGAGTTGCCGCGCGGTTTCCGGCAGCGCCTCTTCCTCGTTGAAGCAGGGAACGACGATCTGCAGACGATCCACCAATGCCACCATCCCCTGGCGCCTCGGGTTGCGAGGCGGTCTTCACTCGGCGGAAGAGAAACTCTCAATTCAATCGATGAGCACAACCGGCAATGACGGCAGGATCGTCAAATCGGCCGCGCAGTCAATCGCGGATCGCTCAGCTCCGCCGACGAAACCGACCGGCGCGGGCCTGATTGAGCCGTTCGAGCACGAAGCCCCGCCACCTTACCGGATCGTCGACCGCCAGCGTCACCGCGAACGGAACGATGGCGCTGCCGAGCGTTGCCGCCGCGGCCCCGATCCGCGCCAGATCCTTCTCGGTCGTCACCAGCGTCAGGCCGTCGCGGCGGGCGGTGTCGGCGAGGCTCGCGAGATCGTCCGCCGTAAACGGATGATGATCGGCGAATGCCCGCGCTTCCGCCACGTCGATGCCGCTGGCGCGCAGCGTCGCGAAGAACCGCGCCGGGTCGCCGATGCCGGCGAAGGCCAGCACGCGCTGCCCCTGCAGCCGCTCCACCGAGGCCTCGTCGGGCCGAAGCTGCGCACGCAGGAGGACGCCGCCCTGCGCTGCGATCTGCGCCGCGACGTCATCGGCCGCCGCGCCGTCGCCGATGATCATCAGCGCGTCGGTGCGTTCGATCTGCAGCGGCAGCGGCGCGCGCAGCGGGCCGGCGGGAAAGACGCAAGCGTTGCCGACGCCGCGCCGGCTGTCGATCACGATCAGCGCGACATGCTTGAGCAGCGCCGGATTCTGGAAGCCGTCGTCCATCACGATGACGCTCGCGCCCTGCGATCGCGCCAGCGCCGCGCCGTCGACGCGGTCGCGCGCCACCACCACCGGCACGCTGCGCGCCATCATCAACGGCTCGTCGCCGACATCCGCCGCGCCGTGGCGTTGCGGATCGACGCCGATCGGTCCGCGCAGCCGGCCGCCATAGCCGCGGCTCAGCACGACCGGATTTTCATCGAGATCGCGGAGGAGTTGCACCAGCGCCAGCGTCGTCGGCGTCTTGCCGGCGCCGCCGAGATGATAATTGCCGACGCAGATCACCGGCACGCCGGCCTCGACGCCGGTCTTGCGCATCCGCCAGGACGTGATTTCGCCGTAGACGGCGCCGAGCGGCAGCAGCAATCGCGACAGCAACGAAGGAGGCCGGTGCCAGAAGCCCGGCTCACGCATCGGCGGCGCCCTGCTCGATGCGCAATTGCAGCAGATAGGGTTCGAGCGCGGCGACGGTGCGGTCCAGCGCGCCGCCGAGCCGGTCGACCACGCGGGTCGCGGCATCGATCGAGGTCTGGCGCGCATTGGCGTCGGACAGCAACTGGCCGAACCGCCTGACCAGCGCGGCGGCGTCGGCCGCGGTGAAGGCGCCGCCCTCGTCGTCGAGCGCGCGATAGACGTCGCTGAAATTCGAGACGTGCGGGCCGTGCACGATCGAGGCGCCGAGCTTGACCGCCTCGATCGGATTCTGGCCGCCGTGCTCGATCAGCGAACCGCCCATGAACACGATCGGCGCCAGCCGATAGAACAGGCCGAGTTCACCCATGGTGTCGGCGACGTAGATCGCGGTGGCCGCGGTCGGCAGTTGCTCGCGCGAGCGCAATGCGGCGTGCAGGCCGGAGGCCTCGATCAGACCGGCGATCTGTTCGCCGCGATGCGGATGCCGCGGCACGATCACGGTGAGCAGCGCAGGAAACACGCCGATGAGCGTGCGGTGGACGTCGAGCAGGATCTCCTCCTCGCCCGGATGGGTCGAGGCGGCGACGATCACCGGCCGGCCGCGCGTCACCGCCATCAGCCGTTCCAGCCGCGCCGGGTCGCCCGGCGGCGGCTCGACGTCCATCTTCAGATTGCCGGTGGTGATGACGTTGCGGCTGCCCAGCGCCGAAAACCGCTCCGCATCCATCCGCGACTGCGCCAGGCAGATGTCGAATTTGCCGAGCAGCGTGCCGATCGTCGCCGAGGCCCGGCGCCAGCGCGGGAACGAGCGCTGCGACATCCGGCCGTTGATCAGCACCATCGGCAATCGCCGCGCCGCCGAGGCGAGGATCAGGTTCGGCCACAGGTCGGATTCGATGAACAGCGCCAGCGACGGCTGCCAGTGGTCGAGGAAGCGCGCGACGAAGCGCGGCGCGTCATAGGGGATGAACTGGTGGATGATGTCGGGCGGAAACCGCTTCGCCACCACCGCCGCCGAGGTCACGGTTCCCGACGTCAGCAGGATGCGCAGATTGAGCGCGCGCAGCCGCTCGATCAGCCCGGCCGCGGCCAGCACCTCGCCGACGCTGGCGCCATGAATCCACACCAGCGGTCCGTGCGGCCGCACATGCGCGGCGACGCCGCGGCGCTCGTCGACCCGCGCCGCCTCCTCTTTGCCCTGGTTGAGCCGCCGCTTGATCAGCAGCGGGACCAGTGGGGCCATGCCGGCGGTAAGCCTCTGATAGACGCGCAGCGTCATCGGCAACGGTTCGGCCAGCGAAGGCCCCGTCTGCCACCGCGGGGGTGACGCGCTCGTCATCGCACAGCGAGCCCGGTCAACGTGCCAGCTTTGCGTCCTGGCCGGGATCCAGCAGGCGATGGAGATGAACGATGAAATAGCGCATGTGGGCGTTGTCGACGGTCTGGTGGGCCTTCGCCTTCCACGCCGCGAAGGCCGACGCGTAGCTCGGATACACCCCGACGATGTCGACCTTGTCGAGGTCGCGGAAGGTGACGTTCTCGAGATCCTCGAGCTCGCCGCCGATGACGAGATGAAGCAATTGCTGCGCAGTGTCGGGCATCGAGGTTCCTCAGCGGCAAACGGGCAGATGCAGGCTCAACTCGCAGGGCGATTGCGAAAATGCTCGACGATTCGAGCATGACGATCGCGCCCCGCGGCCACCAGAACGCCGTGCGTGACCTCGGGACGGTTGTAGACGATGGCTTCGCCCGCGAGGGTTGTTAGTGTACCATCCGCTTCGTGCACGATCAAATCGGCCGCGGCAAGGTCCCAGTCGCGGCTTTGCCCACCTGCGAACGCGACGTCGATCCGACGATCGGCGACGCCACATAAACGCAATGCCAGCGAGCCGATCCGCGGAAGAATGTGAGCGCCTTCCGGCAGCGCGAGCCGCTCGATCAACGGTTTCGGCCCCGCAACTTTGATGAAATCCAGATCCGGGCCGGCGCTCGCGCGAATCGGGAGCCCGTTCAGCGTCGCCCCCGCCCCCCGGGCGGCAAAGAAGAACTCCTGACTGACCGGAGCGAATACCGCCGCGAGAATCGGCGAGGCGTTCTCGACCAGCGCCGCGGAGACGCACCAGTCCTCGCGCCCGGCGAGATAGGCGCGGGTGCCGTCGATCGGGTCGATGATCCAGACCCGCTGGCTGTCCAGCCGCGCTGGATCGTCGGCGCTTTCTTCGGACAGCCATCCGTATTCTGGAACGGCGGATTGCAGCCGGTCGCGGATCAGATCGTTGACGGCGATGTCGGCCTCGGACACCGGCGACGACGCGCCCTTGGTCCACTCGCGCAGCTTGGTGCGGAACATCGACAGCGCCAGCGCGCCCGCCTCGCGGACCGTCTCGGCCAGCAGCGCGGCGTCGCGCCCTCCGGCTTCGCTATGCCGCGTATCGGGACTAGCGTCCGGCAATCGTCAGCCCCTCGATCCGCAGCGTCGGCGCGTTGACGCCGTAGCGGAAGGTCAGATCATTGGCCGGCGTCAGCGTCTTGTACATCTCGATCAGATGGCCCGCGATGGTGACCTCGCTGACCGCGTAGGTGCATTCGCCGTTCTCGATCCAGAAACCCGCGGCGCCGCGGCTGTAGTCGCCGGTGACGCCGTTGACGCCGGAGCCGATCAGATCGGTGACGTAGAAGCCCTGCTTGATGTCGCCCATCAGCTCGGCCGGACTCATCGTGCCGCCTTCGAGATGCAGATTATAGGGCCCGGGCGACGGCGACGACGACACGCCGCGATGCGCGTGCCCGGTGGTGGTGAGCCCGAGTTCGCGCGCGGTGGCGCAGTCGAGCAGCCAGGTGGTCAGCACGCCGTCATCGACGATCGCGAGTTCCTTGACCGCGACGCCCTCGGCATCGAACGCCTGCGAACGCAGCCCGCGCTTGCGCAGTGGATCGTCGACGATGCGAATGCCGTCGCGGAACAGCTTGTCGCCGAGCCGGTCCTTGAGGAACGAGGTCTTGCGCGCGATCGCGGCGCCGTTGACGGCGCCGACCAGATGCCCGACCAGCGAGCCTGCGACGCGCGGATCGAAGATCACCGGCACCTTGCAGGTTTCGACCTTGCGCGGGCCGACCCGCGCCGCGGTGCGCTCGCCGGCGACACGGCCGACGGTTTCCGGCGACATCAGATCCGCGGCGTGCGGCGCCGTGGTGTATTCGTAGTCGCGCTCCATCCCGGTGCCGTCGCCAGCGATCGCGGTCATCGAGATGCCGTGGCTGGAGCGCAGGAACGCGCCGTGGAAGCCGGTCGAAGTCACCAGCACCATGCCGCCGATCCCCGACGAGGCGGAGGCGCCGCCCGATTTGGTGACGCCCTCGACCGCCAGCGCCGCCTGCTCGGCTTCGCGCGCCCGGCGCTCCAGCTCGGCGGTCGACGGGGTCTGCGGATCGAGCACATCGAGCTGCGGAAAATCGCGGGCCAAAAGCGCCGGATCGGCGAGGCCGACATATTTGTCGTCGGGCGCGACGCGGGCCATCGCCACCGCGCGCTCGGCGAGCTTCGACACGCCGTCGCCGGTGATGTCGTTGGTCGAGACCACCGCCTGACGGCGGCCGACCAGCACGCGCAGGCCGACGTCGTCGCCCTCCGAGCGCTCGGATTCCTGCATTCGCCCGTCGCGTACTTCGACGCCGTGCGAGACGCCGCGCACCGCGACCGCATCGGCCTGATCGGCGCCGGCGCGCGTCGCCGCTTCGACCAGCCGTTGCGCCAGTTCGCTCAACGCCGACTGATCGAGCAGGTCTTGATCCCTGGAAGGCGACGACGGCGATCGGACGCTTGGTGAAGAGTTCACAAACAGAAATCCTGAGGCTGAAAGCAATGACGGCGGGTCCGGAAACGCATCCCGAGATTTCACAGATGTGCCTGTTCGGCGCGGACTTCAAGCACCTTGCGCGGCGAAGGAACAAATCATTGTCGGCTTCGCGGCAAGCTTCCGTCAATCATGCCGGCCAAGCTTCTGTCAATCATGCGGGGCGAAGCAAGCCGCGCAAGCTTCGATTAACCGAGCTTTTTAAGCGATTCCGGACGCCGCTCTGGCATCCTTCACCCATCGACCGGACAGATAAATCCGGCGGGGAGAACAAAGCCGTGAGGCGTCAAACAGCAACAGGCGGGAGCAATCCCGTCGGGTCGAGCCGCGCTCTGCGGCTCGACCCCCTCTCACTGCCGATCCGCTTCGACGCGCACGACGTTCGCGCCGATGGCGGCATCCGGCAAATCGAATTGCATCGCGAACGCGTGATCCTGCACCGCGCCGTCGCCGGCATGCGGATGGCGATCAAGGTGCGCGTCAGCGACTTCCGCGGCATCGCCTGCCGCGGGCTCGACGACGGCCGGATGCTGATGCTGGTGCATCGCGATCCGTCGCTGTCGGTGCCGCTGTGTATCAGCGACGACAACGACGAGATCGAACGCGCCCGCGCGCTGTGGAGCGAAATCTTCGCGCTGCCGCAACTGCCCGACGACACGCCGCGCGAACCCGCGCAACGCCGCCGCCGCCACAGCGTGATCAGCCGGCGCCGGCCGCGCTTCCTGATGCGACGGCGCACCGGTGCGCTGCTGGAGGCGCCGCGCAACTACGCCGGCGAGCGCGAGATCATCGCCCGAAACTGAGTCCCTCGAGGAACGCCGCGCGCTGCGAGTTCGGCACGCGCGGCTTCACGATCCGCAGAGAACGAGCCGCCGACGATTGCGCGGATGATTACGCCATCGTCCGGGCGACCGCGTCGCACGACAGGCCGATGAACAGCAGCAGGCCGGCATCGCGGTTCGACTTGAACAGTTTCAGGCACAATCCGCTGTCGTGGATGTCGAGCCGGACGATCTGCGAAGCCAGATGCACCGCGAAGGCAACGAGCCCGACCCAGCCGAGCCAGCCGGAGCCGGCCAGCACCAGAGCAGTGCCCAGCAACGTCACCGAAAGCCCGTACAGCATCATCAGCGCGGCGTGAGTCCTGTCGCCGAACAACAGCGCGGTGGACTTGATGCCGATCATCAGATCGTCTTCGGCATCCTGATGCGCGTAGATGGTGTCGTAGCCGACCACCCAGGCGATCGAACCGGCATAGAGCACGAACGCCACCAGTTCGAGCCGCGCGAAGGTGCCGGCGAAGCCCATCAGCGCGCCCCACGAGAACGCGAGCCCGAGCACGATCTGCGGCCAGTAGGTGATCCGCTTCATGAACGGATAGGCCGCGACGATGATCAGCGAGGCGATGCCGGTCGCGATGGTGAAATTGTTGAACTGCAGCAGAACCGCGAGGCCGATGAACGACAGCGTCACCATGAAGGCCGCGGCGTTGCGGGCGCTGACCTGCCCGGACGGGATCGGCCGCGATCGGGTGCGCTCGACCTTGCCGTCGAGATCGCGGTCGGTGATGTCGTTCCAGGTACAGCCGGCGCCGCGCATCACGAAGGCGCCGACGAAGAACAGCGCGCAGAACAGCGGCAGGTGGCTGAGGTCCTTCGCCATGCCGGCTGCCAGCGCGGCCGACCACCAGCACGGCATCAGCAGCAGCCAGGAACCGATCGGACGATCGAACCGCGCGAGACGGAGATAGGGCCGCGACCATTCCGGCGCGTGGCTGTCGACCCAGTTGCCGGTCGAGTCGGCAACCGGCGCCGTCGCGCCGCTGATCGGAACGCCGGTCATCTCTGCAGCACGTTGCCGTTCAACGTGTCGAACGTGGTGCCGCCGTATTTCTTCGCCGAGGTATTCGCCTCGGGTGCCGCGGCCGACGAGCCGAGAACGTCGGCGAGGCTCGGGCCGGCCGGACCGCGCTGCTGCTGCTGGGCCGCGATGTCGCAGACCTTCTTCTGCATCCCCGTGGTGTTCTGATGGCCCTTCTTGAGCTGGTCGGCGATCTCGCCGGGGATGCCGCACTTCTTGGCGTTGGTGGTCACGTAGTTGATCATCTTGGTCTCGGCGACCGCGAAGGCGTTGATCAGCTTGCAGGCTTCGGCTGCAGGAGCCTTCCGCTTGCCGGCGGCCTGAATCGCCGCGCCGCGCTTCTCGGCGTCCTGCCGCAGCTTGAGGAAGTCGTTCATGCACTCTTCGCCGCCGGCCTGCTGCCCCATCGGCGCGGCCTGCTGAGGCGGCGGCGCGAACCCTCCTCCACCTCCCGCGAGCGGAGCTGCACCGGCCCCGAACGCGCTGCCGCTATTGACCGGCGGAAACGGCGAGGACTGCGCAGGCGCCGAAGCGGCCTGGTTCGGCAACGGCGCCGGAAAAGCCGACATCGGAGCTGTCGTCTGCGTGGACGTCGCGGCCTGGTTGGGCAAGGGTGCCGGAAATGCGCTTTGCGCATTCGCCTGCACGGCGTGCAAAGTAAAGACGGCGGCGACCGTCGGCACTATCAAACGTGGGATGATCAAGGCTGCTCCTCCGGCAAAGGTTCGATGGTCCCCAAGAATCCCCAAAAACAGTCCCCGAATGCCCGTCTGGCGCGACGATGCGCTCGTCGCCCTCGGCCTTTTACGATTCCCGAATGCCCTTAACAACCCGTGGAATAGGGCGGCAGCGCGGCGGTTCGCCACGTTTACTCGCTGATTTTGCTGGACGTTTGGATTAGAACCGGCTCCTGGAACCCACTGCCATGTCCCGATACGATTTCCGCAGCCCCCGTCTTTTCATCGACGCCGCCCTCGCCGCCGGTGTGCAGGTGCCGCTGAACCGCGACCAGAGCAATTATCTCGGCAACGTGCTGCGGCTCGGTTCCGGCGCGCCGGTGCTCGCCTTCAATGGCCGCGACGGCGAGTGGCGCGCCGTGCTCGCCGGCCGCAAGCGACCGGAAGAACTGGAAGTCGCCGAGCAGACCCGGCCGCAGGATCGCCTGCCCGATCTGACCTACGCATTCGCGCCGCTGAAGCACGCGCGGCTCGACTATATGGCGCAGAAGGCCGTCGAAATGGGCGCCGGGCGGCTGCAGCCGGTGCTGACGCGGCACACCCAGGTGCATCGGCTCAACACCGAGCGGATGCGCGCCAATGTGATCGAGGCGGCCGAGCAATGCGGCATCCTCAGCCTCGCCGGGGTCGAGGAACCGGTCGCGCTGGAGCGCTGGCTCGCGGTCCGGGCCGAAAGCAGTCGCCTGCTGGTATTCTGCGACGAGGACGCCGAGGTCGCCAATCCGGTCGCCGCGCTGCAGGCCGCCCGCCCCGCGGCTGCGCAGGGAATCGACCTTTTGGTCGGCCCAGAAGGCGGGTTCGCCGCCGACGAGCGCGAGCTTTTGCTGCGACAGCCGAAAATCCTGCGGCTGGCGCTCGGCCCCCGCATCATGCGCGCCGACACCGCCGCGGTCGCGGCGCTGGCGCTGGTCCAGGCGGTGGCGGGTGATTGGACGGCGTAGCCAGTCGGCCTATCGCACATGATCAAATGTTCAGCCGCAACACCCGCAACGAGTCGTCCCCGCGCAGGCGGGGATCCATAACCCCCCGGCTTTTCAAGCAAAGGAATGCCACTGCCACCGGACTTCAGTCGAGATGCTACGGCGTATGGGTCCCCGCCTGCGCGGCGACGACACAGGAGTGGCGTTCAACGATTGGCCCCAAACGGCCTTAACGCATCTCTTGAATGACGGTCGAAACTGTCATTCGGCCGTGTTAAGGGCTGCGCAGACGACCCTTTTGCCCCTTCCCTGCCCGGGACCGCTGGAATTTCGACCATGACCAAGACCGCCGCCGCTCGCGCGACCGGATCCGCCGAGTGGGCGGAGGCGCTGCTGCAATCGTTCAGCCAGGCCGGCTATGTCCGGGCCGAGCCGGCGATCCTGCAGCCGGCCGACCCGTTCCTCGACCTCTCCGGCGAGGACATCCGCAAGAGCCTCTACCTCACCACCGATTCCAGCGGCGAAGAGCTGTGCCTGCGCCCCGACCTGACGATTCCCGTCGCGCGCGACTATCTCGCCTCGCCCGGCGCCGGCCAGCCGGCGGGGTTCTGCTATCTCGGCCCGGTGTTCCGCCAACGCAGCGGCAAGCCGAGCGAGTTCCTGCAGGCCGGCATCGAATCCTTCGGCCGACAGGACCGCGCCGCGGCGGACGCCGAGATGCTGGCGCTCGGGCTGGAAGCAACTTCCGCATTCGGCCTCACTGAAATCGACATCCGCACCGGCGACGTCGCGTTGTTCTCGGCGCTGATCGACGCGCTCGGGCTGTATCCGGTGTGGCGGCGGCGGCTGATGAAGGACTTCAACCGTAAGATCAGCCTGGCGCAGGACCTCGAGCGGCTGACGCTCGCGACCTCCAGCGCCAACGAATACGAGGGCGTGCTGGCGGCGCTGGCCGGCTCCGACCGCAAGGCGGCGCTGGCGCTGGTCACCGACCTGATGTCGATCGCCGGCGCCACCACGCTCGGCGGCCGCGCGGTGTCCGAGATCGCCGACCGCTTCCTCGAACAATCGACGCTGAAGAGCGGCGCGCTGCCGCGCGACGCGCTGCAGAAGATCCAGCGCTTCCTCGCCATCAGCGGCGATCCGAACGACGCGCTGCAACAGCTTCGCGCGCTCGCCGCCGACGCCCAACTTGCGATCGATGCGGCGATCGATCAGTTCGAGAGCCGGATCGGCTTCATGGCCGCGCGCGGCATCGACCTCGCAAAGACCCGGTTCTCGACCTCGTTCGGCCGCGGCGTCGATTACTACACCGGCTTCGAATTCGAGCTTCACCGCGCCGGCAATGGCGACGATCCGCTGGTCGCCGGCGGCCGCTATGACGGGCTGATGAGTCAGCTCGGCGCGAGCGCCCCGATCCCCGCGGTCGGCTTCTCGATCTGGATCGAGGCGATGACGCAAACCACGGTCTCCGGAGGTGCGGCATGAGCGCGCCGTTCGTTCTCGCGGTCCCGTCCAAGGGCCGCCTGCAGGAAAACGCCGAAGCCTTCTTCGCCCGCGCCGGTCTGGCGCTGTCGAAGTCCGGCGGCGCCCGCGACTATCGCGGCACCATCGCCGGCCTCGACAATGTCGAGGTCGCGTATCTGTCGGCCAGCGAGATCGCCGCCAATCTGGCGCGCGGCTCGGTGCATTTCGGCGTCACCGGCGAGGATCTGCTGCGCGAGAGCATCGCCGACGCCGACCGCCGCGTGCTGCTGATCGACGGGCTCGGCTTCGGCTACGCCAATGTGGTCGTCGCGGTGCCGCAGGCGTGGATCGACGTCCGCACCATGGCGGATCTCGACGACGTCACCACCGGCTTCCGCGCCCAGCACAATCGAAGGATGCGGGTCGCGACCAAATACATCAACCTGACGCGCGGCTTCTTCGCCCAGCACAATGTCGTCGACTACCGCATCGTCGAAAGCGCCGGCGCCACCGAGGGCGCGCCCGCGGTCGGCACCGCGGAGATGATCGTCGACATCACCACCACCGGCGCGACGCTGGCCGCCAACGGCCTCAAGGTGCTCGACGACGGCGTCATGCTGCGCAGCCAGGCCAATCTGGTCGCCTCGCGCGACGCCGACTGGTCGGACGAGACGCGCGAGACGGCGCGCGTGATCCTCGACCAGATCGCCTCGCGCGCCCGCGCCAGCAAATACAAGGAAGTCCGCACCCGCTTCACGGGCTGCAACGACGCGCTGCTCGCCGAGGCGCACAGCCGGTTCGGCGTGGTGTCGCCGTTCGGCGGGCCGACCTCCTCGGGGATGCTGACGCTGCACTGCCCGCCGGCGCAGATCTACGGGCTCGGCAGCTTCCTGCGCGACCACGGCGCCGACACGGTGTCGGTGGCCTCGCTCGACTACGTGTTCGACAAGGACAATCCGCTGTTCAGCAAACTTGCAGCATTCCTGAGGCAATAATGCCGGGTTATGGTTCCGCCGACATGGCGACAGCACCGCGCCGCCGCCATATCGTGCAGTGGACCGATGCGTGCGGAACTAACAACACAGCAAGCCAAGCCGGAACCGACCGATGAGACTGGGGAGTGACCTGTCAGGCCTGAGCGCCGGTGCAAGCGCAGTTGCGCTGGGGCTGTCGATCGTGGTGCCGGCGTTCAACGAGGCCGCCGGATTGCCGGCGCTGCACGATCGGCTGGCGACGCTCGCGGCGACGCTGCGGCAGCGCTACGGGCTGGCCTGCGAAGTGGTCTATGTCGACGACGGCAGCGCCGATGCGACGCTGAGCATCGCCCGCAACCTGCCGGCCAATGGCATCGACGTCCAGGTGGTGTCGCTGTCGCGCAATTTCGGCAAGGAGGCAGCCCTGCTCGCCGGCCTCGATCACGCCCGCCGCGGCGCGGTGCTGTTCATGGACGGCGATGGCCAGCACGCGCCGGAGCTGGTCGAGAAGCTGGTGTCGCACTGGATCGACGACGGCTACGACGTCGTCTACACCGCGAAGGCGCATCGCGACAACGAGCCGCGGCTGCGCCGCGCCGCGGTGCGCGGCTTCTACGCGATGATCAATTGGGGCGCGCGGCAGAAGATTCCGGAAGACGCCGGCGACTTCCGGTTGCTGTCGCCGCGCGCCGCCGCGGCGCTGAAGCTGCTGCCCGAGCGCAACCGCTTCTTCAAGGGGCTGGCGAGCTGGATCGGCTTCAAGCAGTTCCGGGTCGACTACGAACCGGCGCCGCGCACCCACGGTTTCACCACTTTCAGCGCCGGCCGGCTGATCGGCCTGTCGATCGAAGGCCTGACCTCGTTCTCGGTGGCGCCGCTGCGGATCGCCAGCCTGCTCGGCGCCGCATTGGCGCTCGGCGCGTTCCTGTTCGGACTGTCGATTCTATGGGAGACCTGGGTCGGCGGCAAGTCGGTGCCGGGCTATCCGTCGCTGATGGTCGGCATGATGACGATCGGCGGCGTGCAATTGCTGATGATCGGCATCGTCGGCGAGTATATCGGCAAGATCCTGTCCGAGCTGAAGGCGCGGCCGATCTACTTCGTCGCCGAGCACAGCGTCCGGAATTCCGAGCCGAACGCCGACGCCGGCCCGGCCAAGCAGACCGCCGCCGAATGAGCGACGCTGCGCCGCGGCGGATCTGGCTGTGCGCCGACGATTACGGCATCAGCCCGGGCGTCAACCGCGCGATCCTCGACCTGATCGAGCGCCGGCGTATCAACGCGACGTCGGTGATGATGGTGGCGCCGGCGATCACTCGGACCGACGTCCGCGCTCTGCTCGACGCCACCGCCGCCAATCCCGACTGCGCCATCGGCCTGCACGCGACGCTGACCGCGCCGTTCTCGCCGCTGACGATGCACTACCGGCCGCTGCATGGCGGGATCTTCCTGCCGCTCGGCCGCAAGCTGCGTGGCAGCCTGCTGCGCCGGCACGACCCGCATCTGATCGCCGCGGAATTGACCGCGCAGCTCGAAGCCTTCGCCGAGCGGTTCGGACGGATGCCGGACTACGTCGACGGCCATCAGCACGTGCAACTGTTTCCGCAGGTCCGCGACGCCTTCGTCGGCGTGGTGAAGGCGCTGGCGCCGAACGCCTGGGTCCGGCAATGCGGCCGCGCGCAGCCGCTGGCGCAACGACTGGGCGCACCGAAGCCGCTCTTGCTCGACGTGCTCAGCCGGCAATTCCGGCTGCGCGCGACGCGCGCCGGGCTGGCGTTCAATCCCGGCTTCGCCGGCGCCTATGATTTTGCCCGCGAGACCGATTTCGAAAAGCTGCTGGCGTCGTTTCTCGACGGCCTGCCCGACGGCGGGCTGGTGATGTGCCATCCCGGCTTCGTCGATGATGTGCTGATCAGTCTCGATCCGTTCACCGATCAGCGCGAACGCGAACACGCTTTTCTCGCCGGCGACCGCTTCCTGCCGCTACTCGCGGAGCACAATGTGATCTTGGCGACAAAGTGACCTGCGGGCGCAAGCCCGCGGTCACTCCGGCGCCGGTCGTTCTGTCGCATACCAAAAATTAATCCCGGCCGGGACTTATTGCGGCCCAAACCCTCCCTACATTTTCCAGGCTCACGCCCGCTGCGCCGCTTTCCGCGATCGCGCGTCGTGTGAGGTAACGGATGCTCAGGGAGACCATCATGACACCGCAAGAACGCCAGCTTGTGGACGATCTGTTCGAAAGGCTCGCCCGTCTCGAATCCGCCCCGCGCGATCCCGACGCAGCCGCGGCAATCGCCCAGGGCCAGCGGGTTGCGCCGAATGCGATCTATGGGCTGGTGCAGACCGTGCTGGTGCAGGACGAGGCGCTGAAGCGAGCGCACGAGCGCATTCAGGAACTGGAAAGCGACGGCGAAGCCGACTCTCATCGCGGCGGCGGCTTCCTCGACACGATGCGTGATACGATCTTCGGTCAGGGTCAGCAGCGCGGTTCGGTCCCGAACGTGCCGCCTCCCGGCGGCGGCCGACCGGCCTGGAATACCGGGCAGGTGCTCGGACAACAGCAGATGGGCCAACCTTCACCCGGCCAATACGCCCCGCAACAGGGCGGCGGATTCGGCAGCCCGTTCGGCGGCGGCGCGGCTTCGCCGATGGGCGGCGGCGGTGGATCGTTCCTCGGCACCGCCGCGGCGGCGGCGGCCGGTGTGGTCGGCGGCTCGCTGCTGCTCTCCAGCATCCGCGGCATGATGGGCGGCGGCAGCGGCCAGCAGAGCGCGGCGGATCAGTCCGGCCTCGGCGGCGGCACCCAGAGCCCGTGGGGCGGCGATTCCTCGGGCGGCAATCTCGCGCAGCAGGCCGGCCTCGGCGACATCGGCTCGCAGCGCGGCGGCGTCGATGACGGCTCGTCGCGCCAGAGCGCGATGGATCCGGGATCGAGCAACGATCGCATGGCCGACGCCGGCTACGACCAGGACGACATGGATCTCGACTCCGACGATTTCGACGGCGGCGGCGACAGCGACTTCGCCTGAACCGACCGGGTTCGCCACTCCCCGAACAGAAACGGCCGCCCACGGGCGGCCGTTGTCGTGACGGGCGGCGGCGATCAGATCACCACCACCCGCGCGCCGACATTGACGCGGCCATAGAGGTCGATGACGTCCTCGTTGCGCATCCGGATGCAGCCGGAGGAGACGTTGGTGCCGATCGTCCACGGTTCGTTGGAGCCGTGGATCCGATACAGCGACGAGCCGAGATACATCGCCCGCGCGCCGAGCGGATTGTCCGGGCCGCCTTCCATGTGCCGCGGCAGATCGGGACGGCGCGCCAGCATTTCCTTCGGCGGCGTCCAGGACGGCCATTCGCGCTTGGCGGAGATCGTCTTGACGCCCGACCAGGTGAAGCCCGGCCGGCCGACGCCGATGCCGTAGCGCAGTGCCCGGCCGTCGCCCTGCACCAGGTACAGAAACTTGTTCGGCGTATCGACGACGATGGTCCCCGGCTTTTCGTTGCCCTGGTAATCGACGAGTTGCTTTTCGTATCGCGGATCGAACGCCGGCCGCGCCGGATCGATCGCCTCGGGCTGACGCATGGCCTGCGGATCCATCGGCGGCAGGTATTGACGCCGCTGCTCGTAGGACGGCGGTGGCTCGTAGTAACCCGGGTGCGACGGCTCGCCGCCGTCCCTGAAAAGAAACTCGATGAAGCCGCCGCCCATATTGGAGCGTTGCGCCGAAGCGGTGCGGACCGGCGCGGGCTGCGGCGCCTGGCGCGCCCCGTAAATCACCGTGGGCTCGGGCACCGGTGACGTTTCATAGGCCGCCGCATGTGGCAGGCCGGCGGCAAGACAGGACGCACTGGTCAACAAGGCGAGTGTGGTTTTCCTGAACATCGACGTACTCTGAACTGGTTTCGTCGTGGACACGCCCGAAGGCGCCGGTGAACGCAACGGATCAGAAACCAAAACTCGATCGGTTTGGTAAACGACGGCCCGTTGTGGATTCACCACGTCGGCAAACGGCGCTGTTCTCGAAGACAGCGTTTATTTTCCATGAAGTCGCGGCCGGGATGGTTAACCCGGCGTTTCGGCGGTGCCCCGGCCGTTCCGCGGGTTAGTTCCGGACTGGCAACGCACCGTTAAACAGATGGCACTACAAACAAGTAATTGCCTGAAAACAGGATGAGCCGATGTCACTTCCACGCAAGCGCTTCCGGATCGAAGAACTCACGCTCGGCAGCGCGCCCCCGCTCGCACCGATCGACTACGAAGCGGGGCCGACTCACCACGACATCATGGCAGAGCTGCGCGCGATACGTGCCCAGATCGTCGGAGGCGGCGGAGCGGTCGCCACCGGCAGCGGCACGCAGCAGATCAATGCCGCGGCAGCCGCCGAGGCCGCGGAGGCCAAAGCCCTGCTGGCGACCTACCGCGCCCAGATCGAGCAGTTCGAGAAGCTCAGGATCGAACTCGATCTGATCCACAACGCGATCGACCAGACCAAGCGCGAGATCGCGGTGCTGCACACCAAGAGCTTCAACGGCGAGGAGATGGCCAAGGTCAACGGCGAACTCGGCGCCGTCGTCGGAGGCACCGAGGAAGCCACCCAGCAGATCCTCGAGGCTGCCGAAGCGATCGACCAGGCCGCGACGGCGCTGGGCAAGATCACGTCCGTGGATCAGCAGAAGGCGCTGAGCGAGGAAGTTCAGGAGCGCGTGATCGCGATCTTCGAGGCCTGCAACTTCCAGGACCTCACCGGCCAGCGCATCAGCAAAGTGATGAGCACCATGAAGTTCATCGAACAGCACATCGTGGCGATGATGGACATCTGGGGCGGCGTCGACGCGATCAAGGCCCACGCTCCGCCGATCGTCGACCACCGCGAAGGCGACGACAGGCTGCTCAACGGGCCGAAGCTCGACGACGAAGGCCACGCCTCGCAGGACGACATCGACGCGATGTTCAACTGATCGCACGCGCCGCTCGCCACAGACAATTGCGCCCCGGTTCCGATCAGGACCGGGGCGTTTTGTCGACCGCCCGAGCCCAGATCACGACCAGCGTGAATCGTCTATCACACGGCGATCCGGTTTCCGGGTTCGCACCCTGGAGCCGCTCTGTCTCCGATGGAATCGGCACTGGCCTTCAGGGATACTCGCCGCAGGCACAACCTCATGGTGAGGAGGCGCGAAGCGCCGTCTCGAACCATGCGCCGCCGGCACTGCGTCGCCCCATCCTTCGAGACGCCCGGCTTTGCCGGGCTCCTCAGGATGAGGAGTCACTGCATCCGGCAAGGGCCACATCGCTTCAACAGATCGCTTCAATCAATCGATGAAACGCGCTAGCGCCGCGACGCCGCCCGCGGCGGCCGGATCAGCAGGAAACATCCCAGCCCGGCCAGCGCCGCCACCATGCCGACCTCGATCACCGCAGCGTCCGAGAACCGTTCCACCGCCGCCGCGACCACGAACGGCGCCGAGGCCTGAACGAACAGCGCCGGTCGTGCGATCCGGCCGATCACCCGGCCATAGCCCGCATGGCCGAACATCAGCAGCGGCAGGCTGCCGCGCGCGATCGTCATCACCCCATTGGCGGCGCCGAAGGCGATACAGAACAGCCCCGCCACCGGGGCGGACACGCCGAAGAACGCCAGCATTCCGAACGACACCGCCATCAGGGTGATCGCGCCGCGCGCGATCCACAGCGGATGCGTTCGACCCGCGAGGAGAAAATCGATCAGCCGCGCCGCCACCTGCGCCGGCCCGAACAGCGCGCCCAGCGTCACCACCGTGGCGCCGCTCAGCCCGCCGCGCTCGAACATCGCCAGCAAATTCGAGGTGACGCCGGACATGATCAGCGCATGCAGCGCGAACGCCATTGCCAGCAACAGGAATGGCCGCCCTTCCGGCCGCAGCGGCTCTTCCGGCACCGGATGCGGTCCGGACACGACCGCGCCGTGCGAGGGCGACGGCTTCCGCGGCAGCACGAAGCCGTGCAGCGGCGCGACGATGAAGGCCATCACGGCGGCGAACACCAGATAGGTGCCGCGCCAGCCGACATGCTCGAGCAGGAGATGCGTCGCCGGCCAGCCGACCGTCGATGCGAAGCCGCCGGCAAAGGTGACGAAGGTGATCTGCCGCCGCGCCGAGCTGCCGAACAGCCGGGCCAGCGTCGCGAACGCCGGATCGTACAGGCTCGACGACATCGAAACGCCGATCAGCGCCCAACTCACGAAGTACATCGGCCGCGTATCGGTGGTGGCGAGCAGCGCCAGGCCGAGCGCGCCGGCGAGCGCACCGGGCGCCATCACCACATTGCCGCCGTGACGGTCGATCAGGCCGCCGACGATCGGCGACATGATCCCGGAGATCACCAGCGCCAGCGAGAATCCCGCCATGCCGAAGGCCAGCGACCAGCCGCGATCCGCGGTCAGATGCGGCATCGTCAGCACGGGCGGGTAGATCAGGATTCCCCAGCACAGGATCTGGGTGATCGCCAGCACCACGACCGCGCGTCCGGGTCCGAACCCGAGATTACGCAGCGCGGTCATGAAGGCATGGCGTCAGCTCGGCTCGATCGGTCGGTCGGATATCAGGCGCGCGGCGAACACCGCACATAGACCATATTACCGTACCGGGTCGCGGCATCCTTGTCGATGAACCGGGTGACCAGGGTGCGACCGTCGAACGACAGGATTTCACGATCCTGATCGCCGATCGGACCGGCCGGGCCGATATAGTTCTTGCCGCCCGGCGATCCCTTCAGCCGCAGTTCCTGCGGCGTCGCCTGATCGGCGAGATGCATGATGACGCCGCCGGTCGCGCCGGCGCCGATCACGTAGGGATTTTTGCACTGCGACAACGCCGCCTTTTCGGTGCGCGCGCGGTCCGCCGGATTCTGGAACGACGCCAGACCCCAGCGGCCGACGATCTCGTCGGCGCGAATCGTCGCCGGCACTTCCGGCGGCGGCGCGGGCTCTGCGACCTCGGCCGGCTGCGAGCCGCCCATTCCGCCGAACCCGCCGAAGCTGCCGCACGCACCCAGGCCCAGCGCCATCAGAGACGCGATTGCCAAATTCACCGGCGCGCGTGCGTTGCTTGTAATGATCATAACGTCTCCCCGAGAGAACATCCCCATGCGCCCTTGCGGCACACAAGCGCAAAATGCCACGGCAGGCAATGCGGTCGGCGAAGATGCCGGTGCCCCGATCCGTTTTCGGAGAATCCTACATCAGCCTCACCAAGCTATTAAGCCCTCAACTTGACAGAACCAGCATCAAGCCATATTCCGGAACCACAATTAGCACTCTCGCAGCGCGATTGCCAACAACGCGGACGACACCCGAACCGCGCACCGGGCCCGGCATTCGACGCCGACCTCCTCCAGCAACAGCACAGGATCACCGATGGCTAAGCTCAATTTTCGTCCACTCCATGACCGTGTCGTGGTGAAGCGCATCGACGCGGAAACCAAGACCAAGGGCGGCATCATCATTCCGGACTCCGCCAAGGAGAAGCCGCAGGAAGGCGAAATCGTCGCCGTCGGCCCGGGTGGCCGCGACGAAGCCGGCAAGCTGATCCCGATCGACGTCAAGGCCGGCGACCGCGTGCTGTTCGGCAAGTGGTCGGGCACCGAGATCAAGCTGGACGGCCAGGAACTCCTGATCATGAAGGAGTCGGACATCATGGGCGTGGTCGGCTGATCACCTCTCAACAGACATCAGGAGCAAATTGAATGGCAGCCAAGGACGTCAAATTCGGTGGAGACGCGCGCGATCGGATGCTGCGCGGCGTCGACATCCTCGCCAATGCGGTCAAGGTCACGCTCGGCCCCAAGGGCCGCAACGTGCTGATCGAGAAGAGCTTCGGCGCTCCCCGCATCACCAAGGACGGCGTCACCGTCGCCAAGGAGATCGAGCTCGACGACAAGTTCGAGAACATGGGCGCGCAGATGCTGCGCGAAGTCGCCTCGAAGACCAACGATCTCGCCGGTGACGGCACCACCACCGCGACCGTGCTGGCCCAGGCGATCGTGCGCGAAGGCGCCAAGGCCGTCGCCGCCGGCATGAACCCGATGGATCTGCGCCGCGGCATCGAGATCGCGGTCCAGGCCGTGGTCAAGGACATCCAGAAGCGCGCCCGTCCGGTCGCCTCCTCGGCCGAAATCGCCCAGGTCGGCACCATCTCCGCCAACGGCGACGCGCCGATCGGCAAGATGATCGCCCAGGCGATGCAGAAGGTCGGCAACGAAGGCGTCATCACCGTCGAAGAGAACAAGTCGCTCGATACCGAAGTCGACATCGTCGAGGGCATGAAGTTCGACCGCGGCTACCTGTCGCCCTACTTCGTCACCAACGCCGAGAAGATGACCGTCGAGCTCGACGACGTCTACATCCTGCTGCACGAGAAGAAGGTGTCGGGCCTGCAGTCGATGCTGCCGGTGCTCGAAGCCGTGGTGCAGTCGGGCAAGCCGCTGCTGATCATCGCCGAGGACGTCGAAGGCGAAGCGCTGGCGACCCTGGTGGTCAACCGTCTGCGCGGCGGCCTCAAGGTCTCCGCCGTCAAGGCGCCGGGCTTCGGCGATCGCCGCAAGGCGATGATGGAAGACATCGCGATCCTGACCGGCGGTCAGTTGATCTCGGAAGAGCTCGGCATCAAGCTCGAGAGCGTCACGCTCAAGATGCTCGGCCGCGCCAAGAAGGTGGTGATCGACAAGGAGAACACCACCATCGTCAACGGCGCCGGCAAGAAGCCGGACATCGAGGCACGCGTGTCGCAGATCAAGGCGCAGATCGAGGAAACCACCTCGGACTACGACCGTGAGAAGCTGCAGGAGCGCCTCGCCAAGCTCGCCGGCGGCGTCGCGGTGATCCGCGTCGGCGGCGCCACCGAGATCGAGGTCAAGGAGAAGAAGGACCGTGTCGAGGACGCGCTGAACGCGACCCGCGCCGCGGTGCAGGAAGGCGTCGTGCCGGGCGGCGGCGTCGCGCTGCTGCGCGCCAAGAAGGCGGTCGGCCGCATCCACAACGACAATGCCGACGTCCAGGCCGGCATCAACATCGTGCTCAAGGCGCTGGAGGCTCCGATCCGCCAGATCGCCGAGAACGCCGGTGTCGAAGGCTCGATCGTGGTCGGCAAGATCCTCGAGAACAAGTCGGAGACGTTCGGCTTCGATGCCCAGACCGAGGACTATGTCGACATGCTCGCCAAGGGCATCCTCGATCCGGCCAAGGTGGTCCGCACCGCGCTGCAGGACGCCTCGTCGGTCGCAGCGCTGCTGGTGACGACCGAAGCCATGGTCGCCGAACTGCCGAAGGCCGACGCACCGGCGATGCCGGGTGGCGGCGGCATGGGCGGCATGGGTGGGATGGGCGGCATGGGCTTCTGAGCCCGGCGCCCCTCCTCCGATAACGATCACGCAAGGCCGCCTCCGGGCGGCCTTGTTGTTTTGTGGGCTACGATGGCTAAGACCGCGCGATGGCACGGCCGGCGTCACTCTCTCAGCCGTCATCGCCCGCGAAAGCGGGCGACCCAGTATTCCAGTGCGTCGGCGTTCAACCACGGGCTCTCTGGGATACTGGATCCCCGCATGCACGGGATGACGGCTGTAGGTGTCTTAGCGCTTGTTTTTTGGCGCGGGCTCCGCGATTTGCTAGTCAGGCCTTGGTTCGGATTCAATTCGAATCGACAACGATCCGAAACGGCAAATCCTGCGAGGAAAGTCCCCGATGCGCGCGCTCATGTTCAGCCTGCTGATGCTGCTGCCTGCGACCGATCTCGCTGTCGCCCAGAGCAAGCTCGCACCGAAAGCGGCGGCGCCCGCCAGCGAGACGCGCTACTTCACCGCCCTCGACGGCTTCCTCGACGGCGCCGACGTCATCCTGAAGGAAACCCGGCAGGGCAAGACGGTGACCGGCGCGGTGCTCGACGTCTGCTACTCGCCGGCCAGGGGGTCCGACCACAAGGAGCGCTTCGTCGCCAATCTGCAGGTCACCGGCCAGAGCCTCACCGGAACCACGCAGACGACCGGCGACAAGGCGGCGGTGACGGTGAAGCTGACCCGCAAGCCGAACGGCGAGACCGTCGACTTCAATGGCGAGATCAGCGTCGGCACGACGGTTCACGAGATCACGTCGAGCGACAATTCGGATCTGAGCGAGAAGGAATATCTGGAGAACCAGACCACCGACGACAGCATCGCCACGGCGCCGAAGGATTTCACCGAAGTGTCGCCGGAGGCGGTCGGCATACGGGTCAATCTCGAAGCCGCCGCAGACTTCCTGAAGACGCTGAAAGGCCAGAACCTGCAGGTGGCGCTGTCGAGCCTGAGCGTCGGCTGCGACGCGTTGCGCGCCGGCACGCTGGTGATCAATCTGACCACGGACCCGGCGCGCGCCGCTGCGGTGATCGCCAGAGCGAAGACGTTCCCGGGCGTGATCGCGGCGGGCTGGACCAACGGCATCATCGAGATGGACCGCACCATCCTGTTCCCCGCCGCCGGCTGGCGCGACGGCGACCGGCTGAACCGCGACAAGCTCGCCGCCACCGTCGCCGGCGTGCTGTCGCAAACGCTCGGCGCGAAGCTGTCCGCGTCGGCCTGGAACGACGACACCGGCAAGCTGAAGCTGACCTTCAAGCGGCCGAGCGATCTGGTCCCCTCGCTGCAGCTCACCGAAACCATCGAGGTCGAGGCGATGGTCAGCGCCGACAGGCCGGGCCCGACCGACAGGCTGATGCTGTGGCTCGGCAACCCTTCGGATACCACCTCCGACGAGAGCGCCGGCCCCAGGCTCACCATCAACGACGATGCCACCGGCGAAGAGGGAGCCGAACCGCGCAGCGATGGCGGCGCGGTCGCGGCGCTGGCGAAGGAGCTGAAAGGCCAGCGCTGGGATTCCGAAAGCGCGACCTGGCAGTAATACCGTCCCGCTCCTCACGCCAAGAATACAGTGACGGCCAGGCCACGACCAAGTCTGGCGCTTCGTGACTCGACCAGCCTCTCGACGGCCGCAGCCTGCTCCCTCGCCCCGCTCTTCGCGGGGAGAGGGCTGGGGTGTGGTCTGCGGCCTCCCCGCAGATACCGACGCCGCCGGATCGCACTGCCTCGCCCCTCACCCGACCGGCTTCGCTGCGCGATGCCGGTCGACCTCTCCCCGCAGAAGGGCGGGGAGAGGTAAAACCCGTCCGTGACTGCCCGCGGAGCAGCGATTTGACATGCCGCTGCATTGCGGCAAAGAAGCGCTTCCGTTCTGCGCAGGAATATCGATTGAATGACGCGCTTTGACGTAGTGGTGGTCGGCGCCGGCCTCGGCGGCCTGACCGCGGGCGCAATCCTCGCCCGCGAAGGCCGCAAGGTGCTGGTGCTGGAGCGCGGCAATTCGGTCGGCGGCGCGGCGTCGAGCTACAAGGTCGGCGATCTGTTCGTCGAGGGCTCGCTGCATATCACCGGCGATCCGCAGCATCCGCGCGACCCCAAGCACGCGGCGCTGGGCCGCGCCGGGGCGCGCGACGCGGTGCAGTTTGTCCCGGCGGGCGCGCTGTACGAGATCCGCGGCGGCCCGCTCGCGCAGCCCTTCGTGCTGCCGGACGATTTCGCCGGCGCCCGCATGGCGCTGCTGGCGCGGTTTCCCGGCGCCCGCAGCGGCATCGAACAATTCCTCGGCGAGATGGAGCAACTGGCTGCGGCCGCCGGCGACGGCGGCCTCGACGCGGTGTTCGCGCTGGCGCCGGAGTTTCCCGACTGGTCGTCGTCGCTGGCCGACAAGCTGCAGGCGCTGTTCGGCGACGACGAAGCGCTGAAATGCGCGATCGCCGGCAACCTCTCCTACTTCCACGACGACCCCGCCAGGCTGTGGTGGGTTCCGTTCGCGATGATGCAGGGCGGCTTTCTCCTGACCGGCGCCCGCTACGTCCAGGGCGGCTCGCAGCGGCTGTCGAGCGCCCTCGCCCGCGCGATACGCAAAGGCGGCGGCGACGTGATGCTGCGCCGCGCCGTCAGCGGCATCGAGATGGGTGAGCCCGGCGCGATCCATCGCGTCGCCCACACCGCGCGCGACGGCAGCGATCCGCAATCGGTCGAAGCCCTCACCGTGATCGGCAACGCCGCGCCGGGCGCGCTGGCGGCGCTGATGCCCGATGCGCAAGACCGGCGACTGACCGAGAGCTATGCCGGCCGCACGCTGTCGCTGTCGCTGTTCGCGCTGACGCTCGGCCTATCGCAGCCGCCGCGCGAGTTCGGCGTCACCAGCTACTCGACGCAGGTGCTGCCGGACTGGATGAACAACCTCGCGGACTACGCCGACGGCAAGGCGCTGATGGCCGGCGAGCCCGCCGAGCGGATGCCGCCGCTGGCGATCGCCGACTACGCCGCGATCGATTCCGGCGTGCCGTCGCCGCCTTATGTGCTGTCGGTGGTCGGGCCGGATCAGATCACCAACTGGAGCGGCCTCGATCAGGACGACTACCGCGCCAAGCGCGGCCGCTGGCAGCAGGCGATCGTCGCTCATCTCGACCGCATCTATCCCGGCATCGCCGGCGCGGTGACCGCTTCCTCGTTCAACGTCGCCCTGTCGGTGCAGCAATATCTCAACGTGCCGCAAGGCTCGGTCTACGGCTTCGCGCCGCTGCCGCCGGACGACGGCGGCGCGCCGTATCGTTCGCCGCGCACGGTGCTGCCGGGGCTGTATCTGGCCTCGGCCTATGCCGGGCTCGGCGGCTACAGCGGCGTCGTGCAGTCCGCGGCGGCCTGCGCCGACATCATCCTGCGCGACGGCCCGACGAGTTAGTTGCTGTTGAGCCGGAACCGCAGCGTCTCGCCGCCCGAGAACGTCACGTAGTCGCCCTGCCGGCTCCAGCCGGTGGCCGCCGTCAGCGCCGCGATTAGCGCATCGTCGGCCTGAGCGCGATCCGGCGGGCAATTGCGATCCTCCAGCGCGCCGGGCACGAAGATCACGCTGGCGCCGGCGACCGAGAACTGGCCGCTGCCGCCCTTGCACCACAGTTCGAGCCGGACCTCGCCCTTGTCGCCGATTTCGAGATTCGGAATCCGTTTCGAGCCCGGCTTCGGCGGGGCTTCCAGCGTCATTTCCAGACCGAACGGAAATTCGCCGTCCGGCTGAGCCTTTGCGGGGCCCGAGAGCGCGACGACGAGAGCCGCCGCCAGCGCGGCGCCTGTCAGCAGAGAAGAACGCATCTTTCCTCGTCTGTTGTTCGAGATCATGGCGCTGTCTATCGCGGATGCGGCCCGCTTGACCAGTGATCGCCCGCATCGGCGACAGCGCGCGATCAGGTGAACCCGGGCCCGCGGATGCTCACAAACGCGCGAAACAGGCCGGACCCGGTTCCGCGCCGCGGCCGTCATGCTAGGGTGCGACAAGTGGGCGCGCGCCGTAGGTCGTACACCTGCAATCTTGTCGAACGGCCCTCGGGCGAGGGCCTCGCACCCGGAGAACTCATCCGTGACCAGCATTCGTTCCACCCTGGCGACCGTGTGGCGCATCGCGGTGCCGTATTTCAAATCCGAGGACCGGCGGATGGGCCGCATCCTGCTGGCGACGGTGGTCGTCATCGAACTCGCCGTGGTCGGCCTCGCGGTGCTGTTCAATCGCTGGAACAACGTCTTCTACAACGCGCTGCAGGAGCGCGACTTCAACGTCTTCGCCTATCAGCTCGGCTATTTCTGCGTGCTCGCGGCGATCTTCATCGCACTCAAGGTCTATCAGCTCTATCTCAACCAGTGGCTGCAGATCCGCTGGCGGCGCTGGATGACCGAGCGCTATCTCGGCGAATGGCTGCACGATTCCAACCACTACCAGATGCAGTTGCAGGGCGACGCCGCCGACAACCCGGATCAGCGCATCGCCGAAGACACCCAGATGTTCGTCGAGCGCACGCTGCTGCTGGGCATCGGCCTGCTGAATTCGGTGGTGACGCTGTTCTCGTTCGTCATCATCCTGTGGGGGCTGTCGAACGATGCGCCGCTCCACGTGTTCGGGCGTGACATCCCGATCCCGGGCTATCTGGTGTGGGGCGCGCTGATCTACGCGACCATCGGCACCGTGCTGACGCACTGGATCGGCTCGCCGCTGGCCGATCTGAATTTCCGCCAGCAGCGGTTCGAGGCCGACTTCCGCTTCAACCTGGTGCGGGCTCGCGAAAATTCCGAACAGATCGCCCTGCTACGTGGCGAGCCTGCGGAACGTGGCAAGCTGTCGTCGCGGTTCGGGCTGGTCGCCGACAACTTCATGCGGATCATGACGCGCACCAAGAAGCTCACGGCATTCACCGCGAGCTACTCGCAGGCCTCGATCATCTTTCCCTATATCCTGGTCGCCCCTGCCTATTTCGCCGGAAAGGTCCAGCTCGGCGGGCTGATGCAGACCGCCTCTGCCTTCAACAACGTGCAGGACTCGCTGTCGTTCTTCGTCACCGCCTATCGCACGCTGGCGGAATGGCAATCGGTGGTGGCGAGGCTCGATGGCTTCGAGGCCGCGATCCGGAACGCAACCGCGCAGCGCGCCAATCCCGGCATCAGCCGCGTGGTCACGCAAGCCGGCGATGCGATCGATCTCGACGACCTCGAACTGACTCTGCCCGCCGGGAAGCCGCTGATGCGCGCGGACGATTTCCGGATCAGCGGCAAGGAGCGCACCTTGATCGCCGGACCGTCGGGCGCCGGCAAGTCGACGCTGTTCCGCGCCATCGCGGGGATCTGGCCGTTCGGCTCCGGCGCGATCGCGATTCCCGCCGACGCCACCATCATGATGCTGCCGCAGCGGCCCTACTTCCCGGTCGGCGAGCTCCAGGCCGCGATCGTCTATCCCGCGGAGACCGAGGCGTTCACCGCCGCGCAGGTGGCCGACGTGGTGAAGCAGGTCGGGCTTCCGGCGCTGGCGGACCGGCTCGCCGAACACGGCCACTGGAACCGGACGCTGTCGCTCGGCGAGCAGCAGCGGCTCGGCGTCGCGCGCGCGCTGTTGCACGCGCCGCGCTACCTGTTCCTCGACGAAGCCACCGCCTCGCTCGACGAACCGTCGGAAGCCGCGCTGTATCGTCTGCTCGATCAGAAGCTGCCCGACACCACCATCGTCTCGATCGGCCACCGCTCGACGCTCAACGCCTTCCACGACCGCGACGCGATCCTGACCCGCTCCGGCGACAGCTTCACCTTGCAGGACAAGATGAAGGCGGCCGCGCCGGCGGCGAGCTGACGGGAAGTTCGGCGCGAACGCCCGCAGTCTCGACCCTCATGGAGAGGAGCATCGCGCAGCATCGCGAAGCCGGGTGTCGCGAACCACGAGGCGGATCCGACGAGCGGTCCGGAGGCAACGGGACGGAGCAGCATCCACTCCCCGTCATCGCCCGCGCAGGCGGGCGACCCAGTATCCCAGAGCCTCTGTGGGGGGCTATGCATTCGCCGCGCGCGCCCTGCGATACTGGATCACCCGCCTGCGCGGGTGATGACGATCTTGCCGGCGGCATCTCTTGACAACATTCCTAATATGATTATAGTCCGCATCGTCCTGTCCGTGAGGGGCGCTTCTCGAGGGCGCTTTTGAAGCGGGACAGATCGACGGGCCGGGCAACCGGTCCGGAACGATGGTTCGATCAAGCCGGCGCTGTGCCGGGGGATTCGGATTGACGCGGCGTCCTGCGCGTCGTGCCTCGCAAGCACGCGTCCGGGAGGCTTCGGGTACCCGTCCGGGCCTACTACGAGGCTCTGCGACTTGTTAGTTCGCTGCACGGGGGCAGGCGAAGGCGGCGTAATCCGCCGGACCGTGGGGTTTCATTACCCTTGCCTGTCAACGGAAGCACGGGCCTGACAGCCTAAAACCGCCGCAGGTGGGCGCGCCGACGAGGCGTTGCGCGATGACTTCGAAAGAAGCCATCGCGAACTCACCACCTTCGCGCCACGCGGCGCGCCCCCACCCCTCGCTGCGACAGCGACGGGTGCACAACTCGGGCTCGATGGAGCCGCGAGACCAATTTGCCGTGGCTGTTTGATAGTCGAATCGGGGATCGCGGAGAGGCAACGGGCTCGCTCCACCACCTGACGTCATCCGCGGGCTTGACCCGCGGATCCATCGCGCGCAGAGCGCGCTAATCGATGCATCTTGCGAAGAAGATGGATTGCCGGGTCGAGCCCGGCAATGACGTGTGTTGGACGGCAGATGAACACCGCCCAGATCGCCTTCACCTCTTGTTCGCCCCCATATAGCCGAACAGGAATCCCGCGACCTTGCGCATCTGGATTTCCTCGCTGCCTTCGGTGATGCGATAGCGGCGGTGGTGGCGGTAGATGTGCTCGAACTGTTTGTGGCGCGAATAGCCGATGCCGCCGTGAACCTGAATCGCGCGATCGGCGGCCTGGCCGCACAGCCGGTTCGCCCAGTAGTTGCACATCGACACCTTGTCGGACAGCGTGTGCTCGACCTGCGCCTGGGTCATCTGGTCCATCTCCCACGCGGTCTTGCGGATCAGCAGGCGAAGCATTTCGGCCTGGGTCGCGAGTTCGACCAGCGGAAACTGGATCGCCTGGTTGCGCGCCAGTTCCTCGCCGAACGGCTTGCGCTCCCGCGCGTATTTGACGCTTTCATTGATGCAGAACACCGCGGCGCCCAGCGAACTCGCCGCCTGGCGGATGCGGTTCTCGTGCACGAAGCACTGCGCCAACGACAGGCCGCGGCCGACCTCGCCGAACAACGCCTCCTCGGTGACGAACACGTCGGTGAAGCTCACCCGCGGATGGTCGGTCGGCATGTTGAAGGTCCACAGATATTCCTCGACCTTCACGCCCGGCGCATCGGCCGGCACCAGAAAGCAGGTGATGCCGCGCGCGTCGCCATCGTTGCCCGAGGTGCGGGCGAACAAAGCGCAATGCGTGGCGACGTGCATGCCGGTCGTCCACATCTTCTCGCCGTTGATCACCCAGCCCTTCTTGCCGTCGCGCGTCGCCTCGACCGCGCGCGTTTCCATATGCGTCGCGTCGGAACCGTGATCGGGTTCCGTCAGGCCGAAGGTGATGCGAAATTTGCCGGTGATCGAGCCGTCGATCATCGCCTTCTGATCGTCGCGGCCGTACAGGTCGAGCATCTTCACGATCGGAAAATTGCCGACGATCGAATGCTCGTTCTGCAAATCGTTGTGCAGGCCGAGGCCCTTGGCGGCGAAGTGCTCACGGATCACCGCCATCGACAGATTGGTGCCGTCCTGCCCGCCATAGCGCTTCGGGATCGCGAAGCGCAGATGCCCGGCATCGTCGGCGATGTTCTTCGCCTTGCGCAGCAGCTCTTCCCATTCGTGACGCGGCAGCCCGCCGCCCTCGAAATCGGTGCGCGCCCATTCGCGGCGATGATCGAAGAAACGGATGTTGTCGTCCGCCTGTTCCAGCGGCTTGATCTTGGCATCGATGAAGCGATCGAGCTCGGCGAGATAGGCGACCAGCTCCGGCGGCAGAGAAAAATCCAAGGCGTGCTCCCACGGTCTTCGCGTTGTTGTTGATCTTGTTAAGCGACCGATTAACATGCGCGCGTCTCGTCAAGTCAAGCGCGCATGCGACGCGCAAATTCTGCTCAACGAAAAAAGGAAACGCCGATGGCGCTGCAATTCTCCAATGTGACGCGCAAGGGCCCGATCACCATCGTCACGCTGTCGCGGCCGGAGGTCTACAACGCGCTGCACACCGATGCGCATTACGAACTCGAAGGCGTGTTCAACGACTTCTCGGCCGATCCCGAACAATGGGTGGCGATCGTCACCGGCGCCGGCGACAAGGCGTTCTGCGCCGGCAACGATCTGAAGTGGCAGGCGAGCGGCGGCAAGCGCGGCTGGGGCGAGACCGGCTTCGCCGGGCTGACGTCGCGGTTCGATTGCGACAAGCCGATCATCGCCGCGGTCAACGGCGTGGCGATGGGCGGCGGCTTCGAAATTGCGCTCGCCTGCGACTTGATCATCGCCGCGGAGAACGCCACCTTTGCCCTGCCCGAGCCGCGCGTCGGCCTCGCGGCGCTGGCCGGCGGCCTGCACCGCCTGCCCCGCCAGATCGGGCTGAAGCGCGCGATGGGCATGATCCTCACCGCCCGCCACGTCTCGGCGAGAGAGGGTCACGAGCTCGGCTTCGTCAACGAGGTGGTGCCCCCGGGGCAGGCCCTCGCCGCCGCCGAGCGCTGGGCCGAAACCATCTGCACCGTCTCCCCGATGTCGATCCGCGCCTCGAAACAGACGCTGTCGCGCGGGCTGGACGTCTCACTGCCGCAGGCGATCGCCGAGCAGCGCGACTATCCGGCCGTGAAAGCGATGGTCGCGTCGCAGGACTACGTCGAGGGTCCGAAGGCGTTCTCGGAAAAGCGCAAGCCGAACTGGCAGGGCAAGTAGTTCGTCAGCACGACCTCTTGGCCTCATTGCGAGCGAAGCGAAGCAATCCAGAAGCTCCGAGCCCGGCGCTGGATCGCTTCGTCGCGGAGCCTGTACTCGGACGGCGCAAAGCGCCGATCCTGGTGCTCCTCGCAATGACGGCAAACCAACGTCGGTCATTCCGGGGCGCGAGCGCAGCTCGCGAACCCGGAATCCAGAGGTGATGAACTCTTCGAGATTCCGGGTTCGCGCTACGCGCGCCCCGGAATGACAACTGAGAAATTCCTCGGATGAACACTGCTGAATCGTCATCCTGAGGTGCGAGCGCAGCGAGCCTCGAAGGATGCGGCGACGAGTCGCTGACGTCGATTGCGGCCCATCCTCCGAGACGCGCAGCTTCGCGCAACTCGCGAAGCAGGGCTCCTCAGGATGACGGAGTGTTTGTTGGAAGGCCTTGTTCACCGCCTTCCAGCTCGCGCCGATAGCTCGCGTAGTTGGGCTGATCGACCGCGAGCTTGGCGAGCGTGGTACGCCACAGATGGTCCTTGACGCCCGGCGTCGACAGGTCGACCGCGCCGGACGCGATGCGATCGGCGAGTTCGGCGTTGAGGTTGAACAGCGAGCCGTCGTGGCCGAGCAGCGCCTTCAGGCTGGCGTGTTCTGCGGCGTCGCTTTCGCCGGTCAGCGCCAATTGCCGCGTCACCAGATCGAGCGCGTTGATGCCGACGCGCAGCTTGAACGCGGCGTGGCCGGAAATCTGCGGCGCGATCTGGTCGCGCAGGAAGTCGGCGACCGCCTTGATCAGTTCGTCGGGCCTCGGTTCGTCCTGCATCGCTGCCTCGTTGAATGATTAGCCGCGCGGCGCCAGCAGCCGCAGCAGATCGATTTCCGTCTCCGACGAGCGGCGGCCGATCATCGCGCGCTCCATCGAGTGATCGGGTCCTTGCCTGAACCGCTGCATCATGCCGCAGCACATGATGCCCCAGCGCAGCGTGCCCATCACTTCCCAGAATTTCACGCGTGCTTGATCGACGTGCCCGCCCGCGGCTTCGTAGCCGGCGAACATCTCCTCGCGCGAGCCGAGCCCGCCGACCGGTCTGTCGATCTCGCCGAACCGCCACGAATTGACGCAGACCCAGCCGAGATCCTCCATCGGATCGCCGAGATGCGCGAGCTCCCAATCCAGCACGGCGCGGACGCCGTCGGGGCCGATGATCAGATTGCCGTGGCGGAAATCGCCGTGCACCAGCGAAATCTGCTTGGAGACGCCGGGGTCGTGATCGGCGAGCCAGCGCAGCGCCAGTTCGAACACCGGCCGCGGCCAATCGTAGGCTCGATAGTCGTCGCGCAGCAGCCCGATCTCCTGCGTCGAACTGATCGTCCGCAAGCTCGGCAGCGCGGCGCTGTCGATGCCGTGCAGGCCGGCGAGGATGGCGCCGATCTGCCGCGCCAGTTTTGGACGTGCGGCGGCGAATAGTTCATCGCGCAGGATCTTGCGCGGGATGGTTTCGCCATCCACCTTCTGCATCAAAAAACCGTCGCCCAGCCCGTCGCGCTCGGTGAGCACGTGCAGGACGCGCGGCGACGGCACCCCGGCGTCATAAGCGAGCCGCATCAGCTCGGCCTCCGCGTCGAGGCCGGCGGCGCGACCCGACACGCTGCCATAACCCGGCGGCGAGCGGCGCAGGATCGCCGCGACGTCGCCGTCCGGCCGTTCGATCACGAACGACCATGTTTCCTGACTGGCGCCGCCGGAGAGCTGCGCGACGTCGCGGACGCCGGTCGCGCCGGCGCACCACGATCGCACGCTGCGCGCCAGCGCCTCGACAAAAGCCGTTGCGGCCATCGCGCGCTTATTTGCCCTGGAACTTCGCGGGGCGCTTTTCGAGAAACGCGCCGACGCCTTCCTTGAAGTCGTCGGTCGAGCCTGCGATGCGCTGGGATTCGAATTCGAGGTTGAGCTGCTCCTCGAACGAATTCTCCGGCGAATCCCAATACAGCTTGCGGATCAGCGACAGCGCGATGGTCGGGCCGTTGGCGAGTTCCTGCGCGAGCTTCATGGTCTCGGCCCACAGCTCGGCATCGTCGTAGACGCGATTGACGAGGCCCCATTCCAGCGCCTTCTCGGCCGGCAGCTTCTCGCCGAGCAGCGACAATTCGACCGAGCGCGCTTTGCCGATCACGCGCGGCAGCAGCCAGGTCGAGCCGCAATCCGGCACCAGACCGATGCGGCGGAACGCCTGCAGGAAGTAGGACGACTTCGCGCAGAGGATCATGTCGCCCATCAGCGCGAAGCTCATGCCGGCGCCTGCGGCCGGACCGTTGACCGAGGTGACGATCGGGCAATGCAGCTTGCGCAGACGGCGCAGGAACGGATGGAAGGCGGTTTCGAGCGCGGCGCCGGCGCCTTTGCCGCTTTGACTCATGTTGTTGCTCGAGCTGCGCCCCTGCAGATTGGCACCGGTACAGAACGCGCGGCCCGCGCCGGTGATGACCAGGCAACGCACTTCGGCGCGCTTGTCCTCGATCGCGTCGAGCGCCTCGCCGAGGCCGCCGAGCATGTCGATTGAAACCGCGTTCATCACCTCCTGATGATCGAGCTTCAGGATCGCGACGGGGCCATCGAAATCGAGCGTGACGTGTTTGAACTGCATCTGTTTCCTCGCGCTTGCTCCGCGTTATTCCGCGGTGTGGAAGGCTCTCGGACCTGGAGCCATATTTGATTTTTGCGGCGCGCTTGTCCATGGTCGGGCGACGATAACAGCGCGCAGCCGTGATGAACGGTTTAGCGCGCGACAAACAAAAATGGAAACGCTGTATGAGCATTTTCGATCTGAGCGGACGCGTTGCGGTCATCACCGGTGGCAATGGCGGCATCGGGCTCGGCATGGCGCAGGCGCTCGCCGCCGCCGGCTGCAACGTCTCGATCTGGGGCCGCAATCCCGAGAAGAACAAGGCGGCGTTGGAGAGCCTCGCCGGCGCGCGCGGCAAGGCGGAAGCGCGGGTCTGTGACGTCACCGATCCGGCGTCGGTCAAGGCCGCGATGGAGGCGACGCTGCAATCCTTCGGCCGGGTCGACGGCTGCTTCGCCAATGCCGGCATCGGCGGCGGCGGACGACAGCCGTTCATCGAACGCACCGAAGAGCAATGGCGCACGATGTTCGCGACCAATCTCGACGGCGTCTTCCATGCCTTCCAGGCCGCCGCGCGGCACATGACCGAACGCGCCGCCAACGGCGATCCGTTCGGCCGGCTTGTCGCCACCTCGAGCCTCGCCTCGATCTTCGGCACCGCGCGCAACGAGCACTACGCCGCGACCAAGGCGGCGATCAACGCGCTGGTGCGCGCGCTCGCGGTCGAGTTGGCGCGCAACGGCATCACCGCCAACGCGATCCTGCCGGGCTGGATCAAGAGCGACATGACCGCGGGCATCATGGGCAACGACAAATTCGTCGCCAATGTGATGCCGCGCATTCCGGTGCGCCGGTTCGGCGAGCCGGAGGATTTCGGCGGCATCGCGGTGTATCTGATGAGCAAGGCGTCGTCCTATCACACCGCCGACACCTTCGTGATCGACGGCGGCTACACCGCGTTCTGACGATCGCGCCCCTCCACCAACAAAAAGAACAAGAGATGGCCAGCGAACTCACGCCCGAGCGCATTCCCGTCATCGTCGGCATCGGCGAAATCGCCGACCATCCGAACGACCTCGCGCAAGGGCTGGAGCCGCTGGCGCTGCTGGAAGCCGCGGTGCGGCGCGCCGGAGATGACAGCGCCACGAGCCTCCTGCGCGATATCAACTCGCTCGACGTCGTCAACTTCCTGAGCTGGCGCTATCACGCGCCGGAGCAGCAGCTCACCGCACGGCTCGGCGTGTCACCACGGCACTGCTATTACGGTCCGGTCGGCGGCGAGAGCCCGATCCGTTTCATCCACGAGGCGGCGCTGCGCATCGCGCGCGGCGAGGCCAATGTCGCGGTGGTGTGCGGCGCCGAGGCGCAATCGACCGCGACCAAGGCGGCGCGTGCCAAGCTCGAATTGCCGTGGACGCCGTTCGCCAGCGACGTTCCCGAGCCGAAGCGCGGCGCGGCGTTCCAGAAGCCGATCGCCACGCAGCTCGGCGTGGCGCGGCCGATCACCGTGTATCCTTTGTACGAGGCGGCGACCGCGGCGCATTGGGGCCAGACGCCACGGCAGGCGCTCGACGAGTCCGGAGTCTTGTGGTCGCGCTACGCCCAGGCCGCAGCAAGCAATCCCAGCGCCTGGATCAAGCGCGCCTTCGCACCAAGCGAGATCACCACGCCATCGCCCGATAATCGGCTGATCGCCTGGCCCTACACCAAGCTGATGGTCGCCAATCCCAGCGTCAATCTCGGCGCCGCGGTGCTGCTGACCTCGCTGGCGAAGGCGCGCGAGGCCGGCATCGCCGAGGAGAAACTGATCTACATTCACGGCGGCGCCTCGGCCGAGGAGCCGCGCGATTATCTCGCCCGTGATCAGTTCCACCAGAGCCACGCGCAGAACGCCGTGCTGGAGACGATCAAGGCGATGGTCGGCGGCGACGGCCGCGCCTTCGACGCGATCGAGCTTTACTCCTGCTTCCCGGTTGTGCCGAAAATGGCGCGGCGCACGCTCGGCCTCGGCGACGACGTGCAGCCGACGGTGACCGGCGGCCTGACCTTCTTCGGCGCGCCACTCAACACCTACATGACCCACGCCGCCTGCGCGATGGTGCGCAAGCTGCGCGGCGGCGCCAGGCTCGGCCTGCTGTACGGGCAAGGCGGATTCGTCACCAAGCATCACGCGCTGGTGGTGTCGCGAACGCCTCCGGAAGAAGCGCTTAGCGAGAACGTCAGCGTGCAGGCGAACGCCGATGCGGCTTACGGCGACGTGCCGGCGTTCGTGACGGAAGCCTCGGGCGACGGCACGGTCGAGAGCTTCACCGTGATCTACACCAGCAAGGGCGACGTCGAACACGGCGTCGTCATGCTGCGCACGTCGAACGGCGCGCGCACGCTGGCACGGGTGCCGGCGCAGGATCAGGCGACTCTGGCGGCGCTGACGAACATGGACCGCAGCCCGGTCGGCGCGCGTGGCGCTATCTCGACGGCGGCCGATGGCGTGCCGGAGTGGCGTGCGGTTTGACGTGGGCCCTCATGGTGAGGAGCCCGGTGTAGCGCAGCGAAGCCGGGCGTCTCGAACCATGAGCTGCACGCGCTCGTGTACATCCTTCGAGACGCCCGGCTTCGCGCTGCGGGCTTCGACGGGCTCCTCAGGATGAGGTCAGTCGTGTGGCGACGCTCGATCGCAGTTGGTCTTCCGCAGCTACCCCTTCACGTCCTGCTTCTCCGACGCCGTCGGTTTTCCTTTGCCGGCATCGCCGCCGACGACGCGGACTTTTTCGCCGTCGGCGATGCCGTCCGGCGGGGCGACGATGATGCGGTCGTCGGGCGACAGCCCCGAGGCGAGTTCGATTTCGCGGCCGAGATCGCGCGCGATCTTCACGGTCTTGAGCTGCACGCGGTCGTCCGGTCCGACGACCGCGACGCGCAGCCCGCTGCGATTGAACATCAGCGCGCTGGCCGGGATGTGCAGCGGCACGCCGTCGCGCACCAGGCTGAGCTTCACATTGGCGTATCCGCCCGGCATCAGTTCGCCTTTGGCGTTGTCGAGCGCGAGCTGCATCCGCGTGGTGCCGGAGGATACATCGACCGCCTGCGACGAGGCCTCGACCGTCGCCGGGAAGCTGCGGTTCGGATATTCCGGCAGCGTGATCACCGCCTTGGCGCCGATCTTGATCATCGGCACATAGGTCTGCGGCACGTTGACGTAGACGCGTAGCTTCGCAATGTCCGACACCACGAACATCGCGGGACCAGCGCTCGAGCCGGCGCTGATCAGCGCGCCGACATCGGTGTTGCGCTCGGTGACGACGCCGTCGAACGGCGCGGTGATCTTCTTGTAGCCGGCCAGCGCTTCCAGCCGTTCGACATTGGCCTGGCCGGAATTCACAGCGGCCTTCTTGTTGGCGAGATCCGCGGTGCGCTCGTCGATCTCCTGCGCCGAGACGAAGTTCGACGCCAGCAGTGTCTTGCGGCGGTTCAGCGTCGCCTCGGACAAACGCGCGCTGGCCTGCTGGCTGGCGAGATCGGCTCGCGCCTGCAGCAATTGCTGATCGAGGTCGGGCGCCTCGACTTCGGCGATCACCTGCCCGGCCTTGACCTTCGCGCCGATGTCCGCGTTCCAGCTCTTCACATAGCCGGAGACGCGGGCGTAGATCGGCGCGCGCGAATAGGCCTCGAGCCGGCCCGGCAGATCCAGCGTGTTGGTCAGCACCTTGCCGTCGGGCCGCGTCACCGCGACGCTGGAGATCGCCTGCTCATCGGTCCAGTTGCGCAGATCGGCGTCGCTCTTCTCGCGCGCATTGATGCCCGTGACCACGACGGCGACTGCGGCGCAGGCGAGCAGAATGCCGGCGATGCCGAGGCCGCGACGGGATTTTCGCGGCGGGGCGTCAGTGGACATGCGACATCTCCGGGGCAGGCTCAGCGTCTTGCGCCGGCTGCTTCTTGTGAACCATGCTGAACACCACCGGCACGAACATCAGTGTCGCGATGGTAGCAAAAATCAGGCCGCCGATCACGGCGCGGCCGAGCGGCGCGTTCTGCTCGCCGCCTTCTCCCAAGCCCAACGCCATCGGCGCCATGCCGATCACCATCGCCAGCGCCGTCATCAGCACCGGACGGAACCGGACGAAGCCGGATTCCAGCGCCGCCTGCACCGGATCGCCGAGCGCGGCGTAGCGCTCGCGCGCGAACGAGATCACCAGCACGCTGTTGGCGGTGGCGACGCCCATGCACATGATGGCGCCGGTCAGCGCCGGCACCGACAGCGTCGTGCCGGTCGCGAACAGCATCCAGACGATGCCGGCGAGCGCCGCCGGCAGCGCGGTGATGATCACGAACGGATCGGCCCAGGACTGGAAGTTGACCACGATCAACAGATAGATCAGCACGATCGCGCCGAGCAGGCCGAACAGCAGGCCCGAGAATGCGCTGTTCATGGTCTCGACCTGGCCGAGCAGAACTACCGACGAGCCCTTCGGCACCTCGGCCTTGGTCTCCTCGATCACCCTGCGGATATCGGCGGACACCGCGCCGAGATCGCGGCCCTGGGTGGTGGCGAAGATCTGCACCATCGACTGGATGTCGTATTGCGAGATCACCGCATTGCCGGCCGCGCGTCTGATATCGGCGAGGCCACCGAGGATCGGCGCGCTGGCGCCGGCGCTCCCGGTCGCCGAAATCGGGATCGTTTCCAGTTTGCCCAGCGAGTCGATCTGGTATTGCGGGGTCTGCATCACGATCGAGTACGACACGCCATTGTCGGGGTTGAGATAATAGGTCGGCGCCACCTGCGACGAGCCGGCGAGATTCACCACCAGGCTGTTGGTGACGTCGCGCGTCGTCAGCCCGACATATTGGGCGCGGGTGCGGTCGACATCGATATTGAACATCGGATTGTTCGGCGATTGCTGAATCCGCGCATCGGCGACGCCGGGAATCCGCTTGATCTTCGCCAGCAGCTTGCCGGCGTATTCGAAATTCGCCGGCAGGTTGGCGCCGCGCACCTGCAGGTCGATCGGCGCCGGCGCGCCGAAATTGAGGATCTGGCTGACGATGTCGGCGGGCAGGAACGCGAAGCTCATGCCGGGAAACTGCCTCGGCAATTGCTCACGCAGCGCACGGACGTAGGTTTCGGTCGGCTCGTGCTCGCCCTTCAGCTTGATCTGGATATCGCCGTCCTGGGTGCCGATCACGCCCGTATTGTTGTAGGTCAGATTGATGCCGGAGATCGGCATGCCGATGTTGTCGGTCATGGTTTCGATCTGATCCGGCGGGATGATTCTGCGGATCGCCTTCTGCACCTCGGCGAGCTGATTGGCGGTTTCCTCGACGCGGGTGCCGACCTGGGTGCGAACGTGCATCAGGATCTGCCCGGAATCCACCGACGGAAAGAAGTTGCGTCCGAGATACGGCACCAGCGCGAACGAGATCGCGACGACGCCGAGGAAGCCCGCGACGAACAGCCTGCGGTGCCCCATCGCCAGCGTCAGCAGATCACCGTAGCCGTGGCGGAACCGGGCGAACAGGCCTTCGAAACCCTGCTGGAAACGAACCAGCGGATTGCGCGAGCGCTGCTTGGCGTCGAGGCTGCCGTGATGCACGTGCGGCTTCAGCAGATACTTCGCCATCGTCGGCACCAGCGTGCGCGACAGGATGAACGACCAGATCATCGCGAACATCACCGCTTCGGCCATCGGCACGAACAGGAAGCGCGCCACGCCCTCGAGGAAGAACATCGGCACGAACACGATGCAGATGCACAGCAGCGAGACGAAGGCCGGCGTCACGATCTGCCGGGCGCCGTCCATGATCGACGTCTCGACCTCCTTGCCCTGCTCCAGATGCCAGTTGATGTTCTCGATCGTCACCGTGGCGTCATCGACCAGAATGCCGACCGCGAGCGCGAGGCCGCCGAGGGTCATGATGTTCAGCGTCTCGCCGATCGCCGACAGCATCACGATGGCGCCGAGCACCGACAGCGGAATCGACACCGCGATGATGATCGTCGAGCGCCAGCTGCCGAGGAACAGCAGGATCATCACGCTGGTCAGCAGCGCGGCGATCACGCCCTCGACCGCGACGCCTGTGATGGCGCCGCGCACGAACACCGACTGGTCGCCAATGAAGGCGATCTTCAGTTGTTCGGGCAACGCGTCCTTGACCTCGGCGACCTTGCGCTTGATGCCCGAAATGATGTCGAGCGTCGACACCGCTCCCGCCTTCAGCACCATCATCAGCACCGAACGGTTGCCGTCGACGTGGACGATGTTGGTCTGCGGCGGATTGCCGTCGCGCACCGAGGCGACGTCGCGCACATAGACCATCGCGCCGTTGACCGCCCTGATCGGCAGATTGCCGAGATCGGCCATTTGCTTCGGCGAGTTGTTAAGCTGGATGACGTATTCGAACTCGCCGATCTTCTGAGTGCCGACCGGGGTGATCAGGTTCTGCGCGGCCAGCGCGTTGGCGACGTCCTGCCCGGACAGGCCGCGGGCCTGCAGCGCGGCGGGGTCGAGGTCGATCTGGACCTGACGCTGCTTGCCGCCGAACGGCCACGGGATCGCCGCGCCCGGCACGGTGACGAGCGGCGTGCGGAGCTGATTGATGGCGAGGTCGGCGAGGTTCTGCTCGGTCAGCCCGTCGCCGGACAGCGCAAGCTGGATGATCGGCACCGTCGAGGCCGAGTAGTTCAGGATCAGAGGCGGCGTCGCGCCGGGCGGCATCTGCCTCAGCATCGTCTGCGAGATCGCCGTCACCTGGGCGTTGGCGGTGCGGATGTCGACGTTGGGCTGGAAGAAGATCTTGACGATACCGAAGCCGTTATACGAATTGGCGACGATGTGCTCGATGTCGTTGACCGTGGTGGTCAGCGCGCGCTGGAACGGCGTGGTCATGCGGCCGGCCATCTGGTCCGGCGGCAGGCCGGTGTATTGCCAGACCACGCCGATCACCGGGATGCGGATTTCGGGGAAGATGTCGGTGGGCGTGCGCAATGCGGCGAGCGGACCGATGATCAGCAGGAGCAGCGCGAGCACCACGAAGGTGTAGGGCCGGCTCAGTGCGATGCGGACCAGCGATATCATCCGTCAGGCCGTTCCCGATGCTGTCGTCGATGACGGCGACCCTGCCGCGATGTCTGATCTACCTGAACGCACCCGGGGTCGCCAAGCTGTTGCAACGCACAAGCTCCCTGCAGAGATCGAATAGCAGCGTATTTCGGCCGGTCGCGGATGGATGGTCACGACAGAGTGATCGCAAGCGGAGAGAGTCCGGGACGGCCCGCCGCCGATCACGAGAGCGGAGCGTGGAAGCCGAGGGAACTCGCGGATGCGTCAGCGCGGCCGCGGGTCGCCGAAGCATGAAGTTCGGCGGACCGGCGATCTTCCGTCATCTGGCTCGAATTCCACGTCGCGACACAACGACGTCTTGGAGTTCACAGCGTAGGGCGCGAACCAGCCGAGTCCGTCCAGCGTCACGCCGCGCGGCCGATATTCGGCGCCGACGAAGCCGGCATAGCCGAGCCGGTCGAGTTCGTCGAACAGGAAGGGATAGTTCAATTCCTCGCCGTCCGGTTCGTGACGCGACGGCACGCTGGCGATCTGGATGTGGCCGATGATCGGCATCATCTCGCGCAGCCGCATCACGACGTCGCCGTGCAGGATCTGGCAGTGATAGATGTCGAACTGCAGCTTGAGGTTCGGGATCTGCAATTCGCGGATCAGGTCACGGGCGAAGGCGAAATCGCCGAGGAAATAGCCCGGCACGTCGCGCGTGTTGAGCGGCTCGATCAGCACATCGATGCCGTGCGGCGCAAAGAAATGCGCCGCCACCGCGAGTGATCGGCGAAACGCCAGCGCCGCTTCGCCGTCGTGGCGATCGGCGATCCCGGCCATCAGATGCACGCGTTTCGCGCCGGTCGCCAGCGCATAGGGCAGCGCGGTGTGCAAGCTCTGCTGTAGCTCTGCGAACTTCTCCGGCCGCGCCGCAAACCCCTTTTCGCCGGCCGCCCAGTCGCCGGGCGGCAGATTGAACAGCGCCTGCGTGAGGTGATTGCGCCTCAATCGCTCGGCGATGTCGTCGGGCCTGTGCTCATAGGGAAACAGAAACTCCACCGCGGAGAACCCGGCTGCGGCTGCGGCATCGAAGCGATCGAGAAACGGGTGCTCGGTGAACATCAGGCTGAGATTGGCGGCAAAGCGCGGCATGTTGAGCGTCCCTCGGCATCCTTGGAGGCTCAAGAGATACGATGAATTTCAGCATCCGTCATCGCGAGCACAGCGAAGCAATCCAGGACCAGATGCACGGGACATCTGGATTGCTTCGTCGCTCTGCGCCTTGCAATGACGCGGAGCGATGGAGACTCAACTCGGAGGCAAAACCCGCAGCAAACTCAGCTAAAGGCCCAGATATGCTTTGCGGACGTCCGGATTGTCCATCAGCTCGGCGGATTTGCCCTGCATCAGCACCCTGCCCGTCTGCAGGATGTAGGCGCGGTCGGCGATTTCGAGGCATTCGGCCATGCGCTGCTCGACGATCAGAACGGTCATGCCGGCGTCGCGGATCTTCTTCACCGACTGAAAGATCTCGCTGACCAGCTTTGGCATGATGCCCTGCGACGGCTCGTCGAGCATCAACAGCCGCGGCCGCGTCATCAGCGCGCGACCGATCGCCAGCATCTGCTGTTCGCCGCCGCTCAATGTCTCGGCGCGCTGTTCGAGCCGTTCCTGCAGGCGCGGAAACAGACTGAAGACGAACTCGAGCGGCTGCTCGCGGTCCGGCTTGCCGCGGAACAGATAGCTGCCGAGCCGCAGATTGTCGTGCACCGACAGCCGCGGAAACAGCCTGCGGTTCTCCGGCACGTAAGCGATGCCGCGCGCGGTGATCAGGTGCTGCGCGGTGCCGTCGATGCGTTCGCCGTCGAACGACACCTGTCCGGAACGCGGACGCTCGGCGCCGGCGATCGATTTCAGCAGCGTCGACTTGCCCGCGCCGTTGGCGCCGGCGACGCAGACGATCTCGCCCTTCTCGACCTCGATCGAGACCTGCGAAATCGCGACCAGCCCCTGATAGGCCGTGGTGATCTCACGCACCGACAGCATGGCGATCCCCAAGATAGGCAGTGATGACTTTCGGATCCCGCACGACGTCCGCCGGCTCGCCTTCGACCAGCACCTTGCCGAGATCGAGCACGATAGCGCGATCGACCAGCGGCATCACGATTTCCATGACGTGTTCGACCATCAGCACGGTGACGCCGGTGTCACGGACACGGCGCACCAGTTCGACGCCGGTCTGCGCCTCGGTCGGCGTCAGCCCGGTCAGCACCTCGTCGAGCAGCAGTAGCTTCGGCTCGGTGGCGAGCGCGCGCGCGACCTCGAGCCGGCGCTTTTCGGACGGGATGAGCTGGTTCGCCAGCACGTCGGCGCGGGCGTCGAGGCCGCAGAAGGCCAGCACTTCGTGCGCCTTGCGGCGCGCTTCGCGCATCACCGTGGTGCGGATCAGCGCGCCGACGATGACGTTGTCGATCACCGTCATCGACTCGAAACTCTTCACCACCTGGAAGGTGCGGGCGATGCCGCGCGCGCAACGCGCGGTAGCGGGAAGTTTCGTCACGTCCTCGCCGTCGAAAATGATCGAGCCCTGGGTCGGCGGCAGCACGCCGGCGATCAGGTTGAACAGCGTCGATTTGCCGGCGCCGTTCGGGCCGATCAGCCCGACGATCTCACCACGGCCGACCGAGATCGACACGTCGCTGTTGGCGATCAGACCGCCGAAGCGCTGCCACACGCCGCGGGTCTCGAGCAAGGGCACGGTCATCGCGGCGCTCCCTTCGAGGCGGGTCGCCGCGAGAACAATCCGATCAGCCCCTCCGGCCGCGCCAGCGAGATCAGCACGATCACGGTGCCGTAGAGAATGAGATCGACGCCCCGTCCGGAGCCGCCGATGAAGGAGCGCGTCAATTCGGTCAGCGGGATCAGGATCACGGCGCCGAGCACCGGCCCCCACAGCGTGCCGATGCCGCCGAGCACCGCCGGCAGCGCCATCAGCAGCGAGAACTGGAACGTCATCACGCTTTCGGGATCGATGTAGGACACGAACATCGCATAGAAGGCTCCTCCGATCGCGGTGAGGAAGGCGGACACCGCGGCGGCGCCCATCTTGGAGTTGAACACCACCACGCCGAGGCTTTCAGCGGCTTCCGGATTGTCCTTCACCGCGCGCCACCAATAGCCCCATTTCGAGTTCTCCAGCCACCACGTCACCAGCCAGGCGACGCAGCAGAACACCAGGGCGAAGTAGTAGTAGGGCAGCTTGCTGCGGGTGAACTGGAATTTGGCCCAACTGTCGCCGCGCACCGGGATGTCGATGCCGAGCGCAGCTCCGGCCCAGTCCCAGTTGTGGAACAGCAGGAAGCCGATTTCGGCGATCACGATGGTGGCGATGACGAAATAATGCCCGCGCAGCCGGAAGGTCGGATAGCCGAGCGCCAGTGCGATCACCGCCGAGATCAGGCCGCCGCCGAGCATCCCGAACCACGGCAGCACGCCGAATTTGGTGAACAGCAGCGCCGTGGTGTAGGCGCCGAGCCCGAAATACAATGCGTGGCCCAGCGAAATCTGGCCGCAATAGCCACCGAGGATGTTCCAGGCCTGCGACAGCGCCGCATACATCAGGGTCAGCACCATGATGTTCTGGACGTAGACGTCCTTGACGAACAGCGGCACCAGCGCCGCGATACAGGCGAGCACGGCGGCGACGATGAGGTCGCGGCGGCGGCGTTTGGCGTGTGCCTGGTCCATCAGATCGATCCGAACAGGCCACGCGGCCGAATGAAGACGACGAGCAAATAGACGGCGTAGATGCCGACCGCTTTCAGCGACGGCGGCATGATCAGCGCGGTGGTGGCCTCGACGAGGCCGACGATGATGCCGCCGGCGAACGCGCCGAATACGCTGCCGAAGCCGCCCAGCGCCACGGTGACATAGGCGATCAGCGCGAACGAGGCGCCGACGTCGGGATAGATGTAGAAGAACATCGCCATCACCGCGCCGGCAAGGCCGACCAGCGCAGAGCCGAGCCCCCAGCCGAGCGCGAACACCCGGTTCTTGTCGATGCCGACCAGCGCCACCGCGCCGGCATCCTCACGGGTCGCCTCCAGCGCGCGGCCGAAATCGGTCTTCTTGATGAAGAAGTACAGCGCGCCGAACGCCGCCAGCGACACCAGCGCGCCGACAAGTTGCGGCACCGGCAGGAATATGCCGCCGAACGAGATCGTCTTGCCGCCGAGCCAGGAGACGTTGATGCTGCGATAGTCCGGCGTGAAGAAATACTGCGCCAGGCCGCGCATCAGAATGGCGAGGCCGAAGGTGGTGAAGATCTGCACCATGCCGATATTGGCTTTCGCCCGCATCGCGAAGCGAATGATGAACAAGTAAGCGACCGCTCCGAAGACGAACATCGCCGCACCTACCAGCGGCGCGGAGAGCAACGGGTCGATCGCGAAGAAGGCGAACAGGAAGAACGAGATGTACATCGCCAGCATCAGGAATTCGCCGTGGGCGAAATTGGTGACGTCCATCAGGCCGAAGATCAGAGCCAGCCCGACCGCGACCAGGCCATACAGCAGCCCCATCAGCAGGCCGCTGGCCAGGGATTGGATGATGGTTGCGGTGGTCAAAGGCAAAGCTCCTGAACAAGAAGAAGCGGGCTGCCGTCATTGCGAGGAGCGAAGCGACGAAGCAATTCAGCGGCGCCGTACTCGGAGCTTCTGGATTGCTTCGCTGCGCTCGCAATGACGACGAACAGCGGCGAGCCGTCGCCTACGGCATCGGCCAGATCGCCTCGGCGACCGCGGCCTGTTCCGGGAAGATCGTCACGAACTTGCCGCCGACATATTGCAGCAGTACCGGGTCGGCGAAGGTGTTCTGGCCTTCGGCGTCGAATTTCACCTGCTTCCACGGCATGATGGTCTTGTCGCCCGGCATGTCGGTCGCGACCAGCGCCTCGCGGATCTTCTCGCCGTCGGTCGACTTGGCGCGGTTGATCGCATCGGCCATCACGATCAGGCCCATGAACTGCCGCGACGAATAGTCGTTGAAGTCCTTGCCGGACCTCTCCTTGTACATGTCGTTGATCTTGCCGACCATCGGCCGCTTGGCCGCGAGGTCGAGCGAGAACGAGCCGCGCGAGATCACGCCCGGGATCTTGTCACCGACCGCATCGTACAGCGCCTTCTCGGAGAAGCCGGCGTCCTGCGCGACGATGTTCTTGGCCTTGTAGCCGAGTTCGCCCATGGTGCGGATCAGCAGAATGCCGTCGGTGGTGTAGCTCGACGGCATCAGCACGTCGGCGTCGGCGGCCTTGAGCTGCTGCACCTCGGCGGTCAGCGACGGCGAGTTGGCGCGATACTTGATGTCGGCGACGACCTTGTAGCCGCGATCCTTGGCGAGCTTGAGTTGGGCGTTCGCCGAATCGGTGCCGAAGATGGTGTCTTCGTGGAACAGCGCAAGCGTCTCGATCTTCTGGCCCTTCTTCTTCTGCGCGTCGAAGAAGTCGAACATCGCCTGCGAGAACATCTCGTCGTGCGGCGCGGCGCGGAAGTAGAACTTCAGGCCGCGGCGATGCAGGCTCGGCGACGAATTGTCGGCCGACAGGAACGGGACCTGATAGCGCTCGCAGATCTGGCTGACGGTGACGGCGACCGCGCTCTGATAGGTGCCGACGATGGCGCTGACCTTTTCCTGCGTGATCAGGCGCTCGGCCTCCGCGCGGCCCTTTTGCGGGTCGGCCTGGTGGTCGGCGAACACCAGCCGCACCTTGGCGCCGCCGAGCCCGGGCAGGCCCTCGTCGCGCGCCAGCGGCAGATCGTAGTCGTATTTGTTGTTGATCAGTTCGGCCGCGGTCTGAAACGCCTTCTGGGCATCGACGCCGATCTGGGCGCTGGCGCCGGACAAGGGATAGATCACACCGATCACGACTTCCTTGGCCTGCGCGCGGGCGGCCGTTCCGAACGGCAGCACGGCGGCGCTCGCTGCGCCTCCGATCACGAGATGACGGCGATTGATCTTCATGGCATGTTCCTTTGCTACCAGCGCTGATGGTAATGCGATCGAAGGTTCGGGTTAGCCTCAGAGCACCGCAAGGTGCTTGTTCTTCAGGTCGGTGACAAGCATCAATCCGGGCGCATGGGTGATTGCGAACGGCACCTTGGCGGCCGCGATCACGGCCTGCGGAGTGACGCCGCAAGCCCAGAACACCGGCAATTCGTCGTTCGCGATCGGCACCGGATCGCCGTAGTCGGGCTTGCCGATGTCGGCGATGCCGATCGACTGCGGCAGGCCGATATGCACCGGCGCGCCGTGGACCGAGGGAAAACGCGAAGTAATCTGCACGGCGCGGATGGCGTCCTTGGGCTTCAGCGGGCGCATCGACACCACCATCGGCCCGGCGAACGGACCGGCCGGCGCGCATGGGATGTTGGTGCGATACATCGGAACACGCACCTTGCAATCGATGTGCCGGATCGCGATGTCGTCCGCCAGCAGCGCTTCCTCGAAGGAGAACGAGCAGCCGATCACGAACGCGACCAGATCGTCGCGCCAATGCGCCATCACGTCGGTCGGCTCCTCGATCACTTCGCCATCGCGCCACACCCGGTAGCGCGGCAGATCGGTGCGGATATCAAGGTCGAGCCCGAGCGCGGCGATCATCGGATTGCCGACATCGGACATGCCGATGATCGGGCACGGCTTCGGGTTGAGCTGGCAGAACCGATGGAAAGCGGCGGCGAATTTCTCGGGCAGGATGGCCAGATTGCCCTGCACGAAGCCGGGCGCGATGCCGGCGGTGCTGGCGGACTGTCCAGCCCGATAGGCGAGTCTGGCCTGATAGGAAGGAAGCGTCTGGCCATCGGCCTGGAACTGCTGATCTGCTATAGAAACAGTCATTCTTTCGCCCTGCCCACTATCTCGACAGCAGTGGAGCGCAAGCCTAGTATAATGTCTAATCTTTGTTTCTGATCAGAAACGATAAATCTCAATTATCCTAAGGCGGGCCGTCGGATGGTGGACTTCAAGGCGCTCGAAACCTTCCTCTGGGTCGTCACGCTCGGCAGCTTTCGCGGCGCAGCGCAAAAGCTCAACACCACCCAGCCGGCGATCTCGCAGCGGATCGCCCAGCTCGAGCGCGAGCTCGGCGTGCGGCTGTTGCAGCGCGACCACCGCATGGCGTCGCCGACTCCGAGCGGGCGGCAACTGATGCTGTATGCGGAAAAGCTGATCGGGCTGCGCACCGAGATGCTAGCCGCGATCGGCGATCAATCGAGCATGCGCGGCGTGCTGCGGCTCGGCGTCGCCGAGACCATCGTGCACACGTGGTTGCCGCGGCTGATCGAACGGGTGAACCGGCTCTATCCCGACCTGTCGCTGGAGATCGAGGTCGATATCACCCCCAACCTGCGCGCGCGACTGCTGGCGCAGGAGATCGAGCTGGCCTTTCTGCTCGGCCCGATGACGGCATCGACGGTGCGCAGCCGCGTGCTGTGCGACTATCCGATCGGCTTCCTGGCGAGCCCCGCGCTCGGGCTCGGCACCGGTCCGCTCACGGTGCAAGACCTTGCGAGATTTCCGATCATCACCTTCCCGCGCAAGACCCAGCCCTACGAGATCGTGCGCTCGCTGTTCAACAAGCCGGAATTGCCGCCGATCCGCCTGCACGCCTCGGCGTCGCTCGGCACCGTCATCCATATGGCGATCGAAGGCCTCGGCGTCGCCGTGATCCCGACCGCTATCGTCGAGAACGAACTCGCCGACGGCCGGTTACGATTGCTGCAGACCGACCTCCGGATCGCGCCGCTGCGGTTCTCGGCGAGTTGGCTCTCCTCGCCCGACACCATGGCGGTCGAACGCGTCGCCGAGCTCGCGGCCGAGATCGCCCACTCCGGCGGCTTCATGCCGGAGGTCTCAAATCTGGCCCCAGACATTCTGCCGGCGGCAGAGCCAGTGGCAGGTTGACGCGCGCCGCGCGGCGTTGAACTCTCCGTCCTTTCTCGCGCCGTTCGGCGACGTTGTCCGGAGATCGCATGACCAAGCCTGTCTCGAACCTACAGATCGATTCCTCACGACTGTGGGAGACCATCCACACCACCGCGCAATTCGGCGCCACGCCGAAGGGCGGCGTGCGACGGCTGACGCTCGGGCCGGAGGACAAGCAGGTCCGCGACTGGTTTCGAACCGCATGCGAAAATGCCGGCCTCGACGTGCAGGTCGACGGGCTCGGCAATATGTTCGCGCTGCGCAAGGGACGCGACATGTCGAAACCGCCGCTCGGATTCGGCTCGCATCTCGACACCCAGCCGACCGGCGGCAAGTTCGACGGCGTCCTCGGCACGCTCGCCGCGCTCGAAGTGATCCGCACCCTGAACGACGCCGGCATCGAAACCGAGATACCGCTCTGCGTGACGAACTGGACCAACGAGGAGGGCTCGCGCTACGCCCCGGCGATGATGGGATCGGCCGCCTTCGTCGGCGACTTCACCGTGGACGATATCCTCGGCCGCAAGGATGCCGCCGGAATCAGCGTTGCGGAAGCGCTCGACAGCATCGGCTATCGCGGCGACAGGCCAGTCGGCGCGCAGCCGTTCAGTGGCTTCCTCGAATTGCACATCGAACAGGGGCCGATCCTCGAAGCCGAAGGCAAGACCATCGGCGTGGTGGAGCACGGCCAGGGAACCTTGTGGTACGACGGCAAGATCACCGGCTTCGAGAGCCATGCCGGATCGACGCCGATGAATCTCCGCCGCGACGCGCTGGCGACGCTGTCGGAGATCGTGCTGGCGATCGAATCCATGGCGATCGAGCTCGGCAATGCCGTCGGCACCGTCGGCGAAGCCGCGATCGCTTCGCCCTCCCGCAACGTCATCCCCGGTGAAATCGCCTTCACGATCGATGCGCGCAGCGCCGACGCGGCGATCCTCGCGCAACTCGACGAACGCATTCGCGCCGCCGCGGCCGGGATCGCGGCGAAACGCAACGTCGAGGTCACGCTCGATCTGGTCTGGCGCAAGGAGCCGACGCATTTCGACAAAACGCTGGTCGGCGCCGTCGAGAGCGCGGCGAACGCGCTCGGCTATGCCAGCCGCCGGATCACCTCCGGCGCCGGCCACGATGCCTGCAACCTCAACACCAAGGTGCCCACGGCGATGATCTTCGTGCCCTGCAAGGACGGCGTCAGCCACAACGAGCTCGAAGACGCCACGCAGACCGACTGCGCCTCCGGCGCCAACGTGCTGCTGCACACGGTGCTGTCGCTCGCGGGCGTCGCGAAGTAACACGACGACCGGATCGGAGAGACACATGCACGCGGTGTTCGTCGACGCCAGCGAAACGCTGGCGATGATCATGGAAGCGCAGGCCCTGCCGGACGATCAGCCGATGGTGATCCATCGCGATCCCGACGTGACGCCGGAGGAACTGCCAGGCGTACTCGCCGGCGCAGCCATCGCGATCATCGATCACACCTATCTGCCGACCGCGATCGCGCGGCAATGCGTCGGCCTGAAACACGTGGTGTTTCTCGGCACGGGCGCACGCAGCTACATGAACATCGAGGAGCTCGCCGAGCTCGGCATCGAGGTCCACCTGATCCGCGGCTACGGCGACACCGCAGTCGCCGAAGCCACGATCGCGCTGATGTGGGCGGCGGCGCGCAACCTCGCCCTGATGGACCGCGAGATGCGCGCCGGCCAATGGCTGCGCGAGGACGGCATGCAACTCACCGGCAAGACGCTCGGACTGGTCGGATTCGGCGGCATCGCCGCGGAAGTCGCACGGATCGCACATGGCTCCGGCATGAATGTGATCGCCTGGAATCGCACGCCCAAGCCAGCGCCCGACGTCACGTTCGTCGACATCGACACGCTGCTGCGCGACAGCCACGTCGTCTCGCTACACCTGCTGCTCAACGACGAGACTCGCGGGTTCCTGTCGCGCGAGCGGATCGGTGCGATGCGGCCCGGTGCGATCCTGGTCAACACCGCCCGCGCCGGCCTCACCGACGAGGCGGCGATGATCGAGGCGCTGCAATCGGGCCATCTGCGCCACGCCGCGCTCGACGTATTCGAGATCGAACCGCTACCCGCCGATCATCCGCTGACGACGCTGCCCAACGTGACGCTGTCGGCGCACTCCGCATTCCGCACGCCGGAGGCGAGCGAAAACCTGATCGCCGCGTCGCTCGCGCATTGCCGCCGGATCGCGAAAGCGGATTAGCTACCACGTCTAACCAGCGCAAACGGCAATTAGTTACCAGGACTCGGAGGGCGACTGATTGAAAGCCGTGATCCGGATCAAGGCCGGGTCGCCGATCCGCGTGCGACACTTCTGCAGCAGCAGGGAGTTTGCACATGAAGGACTGGTTTGCCGCTTGCGCCGTCGGGCTCGTGATCATCGTCGGCTCCGCTGCCGGACTTGGCGGCACGCTGGCTTTCCTGCTGGCATTCGGGATCGCCTGGTATCTCCTCGCGGCACGCGACATCGGCTTCGCGGCAGCTCGCAACGCGCTGGACATCAAGCTCCTGCCGCCGATTTGGCGACGCGGCAACTGGATGTGGCTCGACACATTGTTCGGAGACGGCGACAAGCTGCTGAAGGCGGCGACGGTCGCACTCGCAGTGACCGGCGCGGGATTGATGTTCAGGGCGGACATCGTCTACGGCGCCGCCCTGCTGATCGCCGCGTTCTACGTCTCCGAAATCCTGCGCGGAACCCGGGCACCACCACCCCGTGGGGTGCGAATTCCCGATGCCGGCGCACATGGCGCGCTGATCGAGACCGCCCCAGCCAATGCGCCGCCGACGTCGGCGCTCGCCGCGCCGGCGACCACGGTCCTTTCCGCGATCGTTGCGCCGCCGATCATCCCCGCCGCGACCAGCCGCGTACTCGTCGTTCGCCCGCGCGAACTACGCAAGCCGGTGGTGCTGAAGCAGCGTCCCATCGGCCGGCGCCCCGACGCGAAGCGGACGAAGCGTCCTGCGCGCGACAGGTCCAAGCAACCACAGCCGCAACTGCCGAGCCGCAAGCCGGACCATCCGATCGCGATCCGCCGTCGCAAACCGCAGCGGCCAAGGCCGCTGCTCCGTCGCCGGACGATCTGCAAGCCGTCCACCCCGGTCGGCCGACGTAGCCAGAGACCGGTCATCGCCACCCGGCGTTAGCAGCGCACGTCCCTACTCCACCATTTCCGCCACAGCTTTGCCGCAAGCCGTCGTGTCGGCCTGACCACCGAGATCGCGGGTGCGCAGCGTGCCCTCCGCCAGCGTGCGCTCGATCGCCTTGACGATCGCATCGGCCGCGTTCTTCTCGCCGAGGTGCTCGAGCATCATCGCGCCGGACCAGATCATCCCGATCGGATTGGCGATGCCCTGCCCCGCAATGTCCGGCGCCGAACCGTGCACCGGCTCGAACACGCTGGGAAAATCGCCATCCGGATTGATGTTGCCCGACGGCGCGATGCCGATCGTGCCCGTGCAGGCCGGGCCGAGGTCCGACAGGATGTCGCCGAACAGATTAGAGCCGACCACGACGTCGAACCAGTCCGGATGCAGCACGAAATGAGCGGTGAGGATGTCGATGTGATACTTGTCCCACTTCACCTCGGGATAGGCCTTCGCCATCGCCTCGACGCGCTCGTCCCAATACGGCATGGTGATCGAAATGCCGTTCGACTTGGTCGCCGAGGTCAAATGCCGCTTCGGCCGTGACTGCGCCAGCTCGAAGGCGAATTTCAGGATGCGGTCGACGCCGGTCCGGGTCATCACCGTCTGCTGGGTGACGAATTCGCGCTCGGTGTCCGGAAACATCCGGCCGCCGACCGATGAATATTCGCCCTCGGTGTTCTCGCGCACCACCCAGAAATCGATGTCGCCCGGCTTGCGTCCGGCGAGCGGCGACGGCACGCCCGGCATCAGCCGGACCGGGCGCAGATTGACGTATTGATCGAACTCGCGGCGGAATTTGATCAGCGATCCCCACAGCGAGATGTGATCCGGGATCTTCTGTGGCCAGCCCACCGCCCCGAAGAAGATCGCATCGTGGCTGCCGATCTTGTCCTTCCAGTCGTCCGGCATCATCTGGCCGTGCTTGGCGTAGTAGTCGTAGCTGGCGAAGTCGAAATGATCGAATCTCAGCTTGACGCGATGCTTCTTCGCGGCGGCTTCGAGCGCACGCAGCCCTTCCGGCATCACCTCCTTGCCGATTCCGTCGCCGGGGATGACCGCGATCCGGTATTCGTCCTTCTTCTTCATGTTCTGGTCCATCGCGTGAGTGCGCCGATCTCGAAAGCCGAGCAGAGCACAAGCATGTGGACCAAACGCCGCCGGCGATCAACGCTGCACCGCACACATCCACCCCTGCGAGCGCTGACCCGGCGCTTGCGCAGATCAGCCATGACGCCATCGATGGCCACGTCGTAACGTGCTGCTGCAACGGGCCCCGGCTCGCCGCGAGCGCCATCGCCGCGGCGGCACAAGGTCGCGTTTTGATCCAGCGCAAGCGCATCGCCCGACGGCGCGGCGTATCAGAACACAAAAGCCGCCAATCTGGAGACGAAGGCCATGGACAAGCTCGCACCGCCCGCCAACGAGCCGATGCTGGGTCTTCCATCGCTATCGCATGTCCGCCCCGATTTCATCTGGGGCGCGTCGACGGCGAGCTTTCAGATCGAGGGCGCGGCCAATGAGGATGGACGCGGTCAAAGCGTCTGGGACACCTATTGCCGCACCGGACAGGTCGCCAACAACGACACCGGCGACGTCGCCTGCGACCACTATCATCGCTACAAGGAAGACGTCGCACTGATGAAGGCGCTCGGCCTGCAGGCCTATCGCTTCTCGGTGGCGTGGCCACGCGTGCTGCCGCAAGGCACCGGCGCGGTGAACGAAGCCGGCCTCGCCTTCTACGACCGGCTGATCGACGAACTCGAGGCCGCCGGAATCGAGCCGTGGCTGTGCCTCTATCACTGGGATCTGCCGCAGGCGCTCGAAGATCGCGGCGGCTGGCTCAATCGCGACATCGTCGACTGGTTCGCCGACTACGCCCGACTGATCGGCCAACGCTACGGCCGGCGCGTCAAGCGGTTCGTGACCTTCAACGAGCCCGGCATCTTCAGCCTGTTCGCCCGCTCCTTCGGCGCCCGCGACCGCAGCGCCGACGACAAGCTGCATCGCTGGATCCACCACGTCAATCTCGCCCACGGTGCGGCAGTCGACGTGCTGCGCCAGACCGTCGCGAACGCCGAGATCGGGCTGGTCACCAACTATCAGCCGATCTATCCGTCGACCGACAAGCCCGAGGACATCGCGGAAGCCGCGCTGATCGGCGATTACTGGAACCGGGCCTTCGCCGATCCGCAATATCTCGGCGAATATCCCTCGCTGATCCGCGACGCCATCGCACCGCACGTCCGGCCCGGCGACATGGAGCGGATTCACCGCCCGCTCGACTGGTTCGGGCTGAACCATTACAGCCCGGTCTACATCAACTCCGATCCCAATGCGATCATCGGTCTCGGCTGGGGCGCCAAGCCCGATGACATCCCGCGCACGCCGATCGACTGGACGATCGAGCCCGACGCCTTCCGCGACACCTTGATCGAAGTCAGCCGCCGCTACGGCAAGCCGGTCTACGTCACCGAGAACGGCTATGGCAGCAACATCGAAAAGCCCGACGATAAAGGCGCGGTGATCGATCCCGGCCGCATCGCCTTTCTGCGCGACTACATCTCCGGCCTCGACGCGGCGATCGCAGCGGGCGCCGATGTGCGCGGCTATTTCGTCTGGTCGCTGCTCGACAATTTCGAATGGGAGTCGGGCTACGGCGTTCGCTTCGGCCTGATCTTCATCGACTACGCGACGCAGCGGCGAATTCCGAAATCATCGTTCCGCTGGTACGCCGACGTCATTCGCCAGGCCCGCGGCGGAACGACAACTTAAGCGCCGCCGTCAGCGCGGCAACGGCTCGGCTGCTTCCACCGACGCGGGGCTATCATCCGGCATTCTGTCGATCGCGGCCAGCAGCGCCGCGACGCGGTTGGCCGACGAGCGCCAGTCCGCCAGCCGCTGATAGTTGTCGACCAGCCAGTTCACCGCGCCCTGCACGGTGACGAAAGCGGCCGCGCTCTGCGTCACCTCGCCGAGCGACATCGCGCCGCTGAGATACTTCGGAAAGCACAGGAAATACGCCACCACAGGCGCGAACAGGAAGTTGCCGTGCGACACCAGCGTCATGTCGACCAGTTGCCAGCATAGATCGCGCCACGACCGCAGCACCGCCTGGAGGCGTCGCTCGAGCCTTTCCATCCAACCCGCTTCGTCCGCCTCGGTCGCCGGCTGGCAGCCGCGCAGCACCTCGGCGGCGGCGCGAAATTCGGCCTCGTTCTGGTTGCGCTGCTCGCTGATGCTGGTCATCCGGCGTCCGAACCACAGCATCAGCGCGGTCATCAGTGTCGAATAGGCGATCACGCCGAGCACCAGATAGCCGGGGATTTCCAGACGGGAGCCGAACGGACTGACGACGATGCTGCCGCCGACGCTCCACAACACGCTGAAGAACGTCAGCGCCGTCAGCACCGAGGACAGGAAGGCGAGGATCAGGTCGACCGGCGCATCGGTGGCGACGCGGACGTCCTCCGCTAGGCGATATTCGGGATTCTCGGCGCCATGATCATGGCCGTTCATCGGCTCGTCGTGGCGCTTGAGCGACCATTTTGCCAGGATGGAACGGGTCATGGATTCGCGCCAATGGCGCTGCCCGGTCATCCGCGCCCACACCGAGGTCGCGGCCAGGCAAATGCTGGTACAGGCCAAGGCCAGAAACACGAAAGTTTGAGTCCAGAGCTCGGCCCCGTCGCGCCGCTCCAGCGCGTCGAAGAAGTGCCGATTCCACAGGTTGAGATAGAATTGCATGGTCAGTTGCGCCAGGACGACGGTGATCAGCAAGGCGATCAGGCCGGTCACCCGGGGCGTGCCGCTGAGCCAGAACCGGTGCGACAATTGCCAGAACCCGGACAGGTTGTGGCCGTTCGAGTCGTTATGTGAGAAGAGACCCATGGCGCGATATAAGGCCCGAACCGGTGACTTGAAAAGCAGGCCGGGCTACCCAATGCGTCGTAGTCGGATGGCGCCACGCGCCCGCCCTGCCTTGCACCCGCATGGCCGGCCGATCAAGTCAGGAGAGACAACAGGATGGCGGCACACCACGAGTTGATTCAGGCGACGGCCTGCAGGATCGTCGACCAGCTCCGAAGCGGCGAGGTCACGCCGCTCGATCTGCTCGACGCGCTGGAGCAGCGGATCTCCGAGGTCGACGGCGCCGTCAACGCGCTGCCGACGCTGTGCTTCGATCGCGCCCGCGCCCGTGCCGCCGAGCTGATGAAGAAGCCGCAATCCGAGCGCGGCGTGCTCGCCGGCCTGCCGGTGCCGATCAAGGACCTCACCGCGGTCGAAGGCGTGCTGACGACCCAGGGGTCGCCGATCTTCAAGGACCACGTTCCGACCCGCTCCGACCTGATGGTCGAGCACCTCGAAGCCAGTGGCGGCGTGGTCTACGCCAAATCCAACACGCCGGAATTCGGCGCCGGCGCCAATACCTTCAACGAGGTGTTCGGGGCGACGCGCAATCCGTGGGATCTGTCGCGCTCGGCCGCCGGCTCGTCCGGCGGCGCAGCCGCTGCGCTCGCGAGCGGCACCGCGTGGCTCGCGCACGGCTCGGACATGGGCGGCTCGCTGCGCAACCCGGCGAGCTTCTGCGGCGTGGTCGGCCTGCGGCCGAGCTTCGGCCGAGTCGCACATACGCCGGCGGCGAAGATCGACCGCAATCTCGGCGTACAGGGCCCGATGGCGCGCAATGTCGAGGACGTCGCGCTGCTGCTCGACGCGATGAGCGGCGAACACGCCGCCGATCCGCTGTCGCTGCCCGCGCCGGCCTCGTCGTTCCTCGCCGCGGCGCGGTCGCGCGCCAAGCCGCTGCGCGTGGCCTTCTCGCCCGATCTCGGCATCACGCCGGTCGATCCGGAAGTCGCCGCGATCACCCGCAAGGCGGCCGAACGCTTCGCCGAGGCCGGCGTGATCGTCGAACAGGCCCAGCCCGATCTCTCCGAGGCGCACGAGTGCTTCCACGTGCTGCGCGCCTTCGACTTCGCGATCAGCAAGGCCGAGTTGCTACGCACCAAACGCGATCTGCTGAAGCCCGAGGTAATCTGGAACATCGAGCAGGGCCTCGCACTCGGCGTCGACGATCTGGCCAAGGCCGAAGCCCAACGCGTGGCGATGGCGGCGCGCACCGTCGCGTTCTTCGAGACCTACGATCTGCTGCTGTGCCCGGCGACGATCACCGCGCCGTTCCCGGTCGAGCAGCGCTACCTCGCCGAATGCAACGGCCACAAATTCGACAACTACGTCGAATGGCTCGGCATCGTCTATGCGATCACGCTGGTGTGCTGCCCGGCGCTGTCGCTGCCCTGCGGCTTCACGTCGACCGGCCTGCCGGTCGGACTGCAGATGATCGCGCGGCCGCGCAACGAGGCCGGCTTGCTCGCCGGCGCCGCGGTGCTCGAAGACGTTCTCGGCCTGCGCGGCAGCACGCCGATCGATCCGCGGCCGGCTCCCGCGAGCCTCTGAGCCGTCCACAGGACACTGGCGGACGTGACGCGCTGTGCTAGTCTTCGCGCGTCACGTCACCCATAGATCCGCCGCCAAGGCGGACGACGAGGAAACGCCGCATGTCCGAAATACTCACCATCCATGTCGATCAGGACAAGTGCCAGGGCCATGCGCGCTGCAAGGCGCTGGCGCCCGAATTGTTCGATCTCGACGACTACGGCAACGCTCACGAGAAAGGCGACGGCGTCGTGCCCGCCGACCTGATCGACAAGGCGTGGCTCGCCAAGTCCAACTGCCCGGAAAACGCGATCGACATCACAGAAGACTGACCTCGTTCATTCAAGTCGCGGCGCAGACCGTGACGCCAACGATAGCCGGAGGGAGAACGCGCAATGACCGAGCGAGCGCCTGTGACCGATTGGGCCAGCGACTTCGACCACACCGACCCGCGCTGGACCGAGAACCCCTATCCGATCTGGGACGAACTACGTGCGGCGAGCCCGGTCGTTCACACCGACCGCTTCCTGGGCGTCTATATGCCGACCACCTTCGCGGCGGTGAAGGAGATCTCCTACGACACCGATCATTTCTCGTCGCGCCGCATCATCGTCCGCAACAGCCGGCCCGAGCCGGTGCAGTCGTCACCGCCGATCACGTCCGACCCGCCGGAACACAAGCCGGCCAAGCGCCTGCTGCTGCCGCCGTTCACGCCCGACGCGGTCGCCAGGCTCGAGCCGCGGGTTCGCTCGATCTGCAACGAACTGATCGACGGCTTCATCGCGGATGGCCGCTGCGACGCCGCGAAGGCCTACAACAAGCACATCCCGGTCAAGACGATCTGCCATATGCTCGGCATTCCGGAGACCGACAGCGACCAGTTCATCCAGTGGATTCACGAAATCCTCGAACTCGGCATCCACGACGACGCGACGCTGATGAAGGCGCTGCAGGAAATGAGCGTGTACTTCGCCGGACACATCGCGGCGCGCAAGAACAAGCCGAGCGACGACCTGATCACCACGCTGATGAATGCGCGCGACGCCGACGGTCGGCCGCTGTCCGACATCCATGTGCTCGGTTCGCTGCGGCTGCTGCTGATCGCCGGCATCGACACGACTTGGAGCGCGATCGGCGCAGCGCTGTGGCATCTGGCGGCGCATCCGGAGGATCGCGCGCGGCTGATCGCCGAGCCGGAACTGATGCCGACCGCGATCGAGGAATTCCTCCGCGCCTATGCGCCGGTGACGATGGCGCGCGAGGTGATGAAGGAGACCACGATCGCCGGCTGCCCGGTCAAGCCCGGCAACATGGTGTTGCTGTCGTTCCCCGCCGCCAACCGTGATCCCGACGTCTTCCCCGAGGCCGATCGGGTCAAGATCGACCGCAAGGAAAACCCGCATGTCGCGTTCGGGCTCGGCATCCATCGCTGCGTCGGCTCCAACCTGGCGCGAATGGAGATGACGGTTGCGATCGAGCAATGGCTGAAGCGGATTCCGGAATTCACGCTCGATCCGACCGAGCCGGTGCGGTGGTCGGAGGGGACGGTGCGGGGGCCCCGGCAACTCCCGCTGCTGTTCGGTCGACCGGACCGATCGGCGTGATATAGAACACCGTGGCGTCGGCGCAAGTTGCGCCGGCGATCGAAGCGGGAGCACGCCATGCCGATCGAACGCTTTGAATTCCCCGGCAGCGGCGGACATCGGCTCGCGGCGGCGCTCGAACTGCCGGGCTCGACGCCGCTCGCCTTCGCGCTGTTTGCGCATTGCTTCACCTGCGGCAAGGACAATCTCGCCGCGCGGCGGATCGCGGCCGGGCTGGCGGCGCGCGGCATCGCGGTGCTGCGGTTCGACTTCACCGGGCTCGGCGCCAGCGAGGGCGACTTCGCCAATGCGACGTTCTCCTCCAACGTCGCCGATCTGGTTCTCGCCGCCGATCATCTGCGCGAGGTTCATCGGGCGCCGTCGCTGCTGATCGGCCACAGTCTCGGCGGCGCAGCCGTGCTGGCGGCCGCGGCGCAGATCCCCGAAGCGAAGGCGATCGCGACCATCGCCGCGCCGTCGGATCCGTCGCATGTCGCCGGCCTGTTCGCCGAGCATGTCGACGCGATCCGCGAACAGGGCAGCGTCGAGGTCTCGCTCGCCGGCCGGCCGTTCACCATCAGGCGCGAATTCCTCGACGACGCCGGCGAACACAATCTGATGGCGCAGGTGACCAAGCTGCGCAAGGCGCTGCTGGTGATGCACGCGCCGACGGACGCCACCGTCAATATCGACAACGCCACGAGGATATTTCTGGCTGCGCGGCATCCCAAGAGCTTCGTCTCGCTCGACCATGCCGATCATCTCCTGAGCAACCGCCGCGATGCGAACTACGCGGCCGACGTGATCGCCGCCTGGGCGGAGCGCTATCTCGACGCCCCGCCTCCCGCCGCCACCACGGGCGCGCCGGAAGTGCCGCGCACCGTGATCGTGCAGGAAACCGGCGAAGGCAAATTCCAGCAGCGGATCAGCGTCGGCCCGCATCAATTGCTCGCCGACGAACCGGTCGCGGTCGGCGGCGCGGATTCCGGACTCGGTCCCTACGATCTGCTGCTGTCGGCGCTCGGCGCCTGCACCTCGATGACGATGCGGCTCTATGCCGAACGCAAGAAACTGCCGCTCGATCGCGTCACCGTGACGCTGAACCATGCCAAGATCCACGCCGAGGATTGCGCCGAGTGCCAGACCAAGGTCGGCCTGCTCGACAGGATCGAGCGCGTGATCGCGATCGACGGCGACCTCGACGCCGAGCAGCGCGCCAGGCTGATCGAGATCGCCGATAAATGCCCGGTGCACCGCACGCTGACGTCGGAAGTGAAGATCGTGACGCGGACGGCGGAGTGAGCGGAGACCATGTTGCGCAGCGACGCGCTTGTGTCAGGATGCTGCGGATCCAATACGAACACTCTGGAATACTGGGTCGCCCGATCAAGTCGGGCGATGAGAGTGAGGCGCGGTCCGCCAATAACGCATTGTCATTGCCGGGCTCGACCCGGCAATCCATCCTCTTCGCAAGAACTGTACGACAGCGCGCTGCGCGCGCGATGGATCCGCGGGTCAAGCCCGCGGATGACGGTTGGCACTCGAGCGGCTTCGTTGCCTCTCCATGGTCTCCGATTCAATTGTCAAACAGCCACGGCGATTTGGTCTCGCGGCGCCGGAGCGTCCGAGATTTGCACCCGTCGCTTCGCAGCGAGGGGTGGGGGCGCGCCGCGGGGCGCGAAGGTGGTGAGTTCGCGATGGCTTCTTTCGAAGTCATCGCGCGACGCCTCGTCGGCGCGCCCACCTGCGGCGCTTTCTGTCTTCGGGCCCGTGCTTCCGTTGACAGGCAAGGGTAATGAAGCCCCACGGATCCGGCGGATTACGCCGCCTTCACCTGCCCCCGTGCAGCGAACTAACAAGTCGCAGAGCCTCGTAGTAGGCCCGGACGGGTCCCCGAAGCCTCCCGGACGACACGCTTGCGAGGCGCATCGCGCAGGACGCCGCGTCCGTTCGATTCCACCGGCACAGCGCCGGCGTCATCGAACCATCGTTCCGGACCGGTTGCCCGGCCCGTCGATCTGTCCCGCTTGTACGACGCCTCGCGAAGCGCCCCTCACGGACAGGACAGTGCGGACTATAATCATAATAGGAATGTTGTCAAGGCACGATCCGTCTCGTGTCTCGGACGCGCTGCGGCACGGAGTGCCGCTGCGCAGAGCCGGGACCCCGGTTCGCGGGCTCACAACACCTGCTGGTTATCGAGAAGAAACCGGGGTCCCGCATCTGCGGAGCAGCGCTGCGCGCTGCACCGCGTGCGGGACACGAAACTGAAGATCCCCCGCAAAGTCTCTCGCCTCCGTCATTCCGGGTTCGCGAGTGCGCTCGCGCCCCGGAATGACGAACGAGAAGTGAAGCGCGGCGCGCAGCGGATGGGCGGGCTAAGCGGGCGGGCGGGCGCTCATCGTCAGCAGATCGTAGCGGGCGACCGGCTCGTCGTACTGGTTGACCACCTCGACGTCCCAGCGCACTTCGCCGTATTCCGGACGGCGCGCCGAGGATTTCTGCTTCACCGTGAGCTTCACCTTGATGGTGTCGTCGGGGGACACCGGCTTGAGGAAGCGCAGATTGTCGAGGCCGTAATTGGCGAGCAGCGGACCCGGCGCCGGATCGACGAACAGGCCGGCCGCGAAGGCCAGGATCAGATAGCCGTGGGCGACGCGGCCCGGGAAGAACGGATTGGCCTTGGCCGCGGCCTCGTCCATATGGGCGTAGAAAGTGTCGCCGGTGAAATGCGCGAAGTGCTCGATATCGTCGAGCGTGATCGGACGGCTCGCGGTCTCGATGCTGTCGCCGATCGCCAGCTCGTCGTAATTCCGCTTGAACGGATGCACGGTGGCGGCCGGCGACGGCGCGCCGCGGCTCCACGTGCCGGTCAACGCCGCCAGCCGCCGCGGCGACGCCTGAATCGCGGTGCGCTGCATGTAGTGATGCACGCTGCGCATCCCGCCGAGTTCCTCGCCGCCGCCGGCCCGTCCCGGCCCGCCGTGCAGCAGCGCCGGCAACGGCGTGCCGTGTCCGGTCGACTCCGCGGCGCAATCGCGATCGACGATCAGCAGCCGCCCGTGCCAAGGCGCAATGCCGAGCGCGATCTGCTCCGCCACGACATTGTCGTAAGTGAACAGCGACGCGACCAGACTGCCCTCGCCGCGGCGAACCAGCTCGATCGCCTGATCGATGTCGTCATAGGCCAGCACGGTCGCGACCGGCCCGAACGCTTCGGTGTCGTGGACTCTTCGCGCCGACATCGGATCGCGGGCGCGCAGCAGGATCGGCGCCATGTAGGCGCCTTTGGTCGTGTCGATGCCGTCGCCCTCGCAGCGCTCCGGATCGCCCGACACGATCTCGGCCTCGGTCTGCAGCGTCGCGATCGCAGCGCGGACCGCTTCGCGCTGGTCGCGGCTGACCAGCGGCCCCATCGCCTTGTCGTCCTTGCGCGGATCGCCGAGCCTGACCTCGGCGAGCTTGTCCTTCAACGCCGCGATCACCGCGGTCTGCTGCGCGCGCGGCACCAGCACGCGGCGGATCGCGGTGCATTTCTGCCCGGCCTTCGCTGTCATCTCGCGCACCACCTCGCGAACGAACAGATCGAATTCCGGATCGGCCGGGGTGGCATCCGACCCGAGGAGCGCGGCGTTGAGCGAGTCGCGCTCGGCGACGAAGCGGATCGCATGACGCGCGACATTGGGATGCGCGTGCAGCTTCTCCGAGGTCTCGATCGAGCCGGTGAAGGCGATGACGTCCTGACCGGTCAGATGATCGAGCAGATCGCCGGTGCCGCCGCAGATCAGTTGCAGCGCGCCGGCCGGCAGCAGGCCGGATTCGTGGATCAGTTTCACCAGCGCCTCGGCCACATAGGCCGTCGCCGTCGCCGGCTTGGCGATCACCGGCACGCCGGCGAGCATCGCCGGCGCGAGCTTTTCCAGCAGGCCCCAGCACGGGAAGTTGAAGGCGTTGATATGCACGGCGACGCCGTGCAGCGGCGAGAGCAGATGCTGGCCGACGAAGCTGCCGCGCTTGCCGAGCTGCTCGACCTCGCCCTCGACGATGAAGCTGGTATCCGGCAATTCGCGACGGCCGCGCGAGGCGTAGGCGGCGAGCGTGACCAGCCCGCCGTCGATATCGACCGCATTGTCGCGGCGGTTGGCGCCGGTGTCGGCGGCGAGCGCGTACAGCGTCTCCTTGCGCTCGCCGAGATACGCGCCCAGCGCCTTCAACATGTCGGCGCGCCGATGAAAGCTCAGCTTGCGCAGCGCCGGCCCGCCGACTTCGCGCGCATGTCGCACGATCGCGGCAAAGTCGAGCCCGGCGCTGGAGGCGCGCGCCACCACGCGGCCGTCGATCGCGCTCGCGATCTCGACCAGGCCTTCGGCCGGCGTGACCCAGCGATCCTGCGCGAGGCTTTGCAGCGTGATGGTCATGATCCCTCCCGATTTGTTGTTCGGCCCTCGGCGCGATCGAGCGGTTTGACGCGCAGGGCGGCCGTTGACACGATGATTGCTTGGGCTAATAATTGACTGACCGATCGTTCAATTCAAGAGGCTTTCGAAGCCCGTGAACGGTGAGAGAAGATTGGGGAGAGAAACGTGAAGGACGACCTGATCGGCGGTCGCGGGCCGCGGCGCATCGCGGCGCCGGCTGGTTGCTGCGGAGTCGCGCGGTGACCGCAGCGCCCTCTCCCGCCCCGGCCGAATTGTCCCCCGACGACCTCGCGCGCGCCTGCGCGGACGCGATGTGGGCCAACGATCATGCCAGCAAGGCGCTCGGCATGGAGATCGTCGAGATCGGCCCGGGCTTCGCGACGCTGGCGATGACGATCACCACCGAGATGGTCAACGGCCACGGCATCGCCCATGGCGGCTTCATCTTCACGCTGGCCGACTCCGCCTTCGCCTATGCGTGCAACTCGCGCAACGAGAACACCGTGGCGGCGCAAGGCCAGATCAGCTTCATCCGGCCGAGCAAGCTCGGCGCGAAGCTGACCGCGAGCGCGCGCGAAATCACCCGCGCCGGACGCTCCGGCATCTACGACGTGCGCGTCAGTTCGGCCGGCACCGTGATCGCCGAATTCCGCGGCCATTCGCGCGCCATCGGCGGAACGCTGGTGCCGCCGCAATCCCCCGATCAACGCTGAGAGAGGATAGAGCGATGGCCGCGAGCATCCATCAGTTGAGAGCGTCTTCCGGCTACAGCGCCGAACTCGACGAGGCCGAACGCGCCTCGCGGGACGAGATCACGGCATTGCAGACCAGGCGGCTGGCCTGGACGCTCAAGCACGCATACGACAACGTCGCGCATTACAAGACTGCGTTCGACCGCGCCGGCGTGCACCCGTCCGACTTCCGCGACCTCGGCGATCTGTCGAAATTTCCGCTGACGTCGAAGACCGATTTGCGTGACAACTACCCGTTCAGCATGTTCGCGGTGCCGCGTGAACAATTGGCCCGCGTCCACGCCTCGTCGGGCACCACCGGCAAGCCGATCGTGGTCGGCTACACGCTGAAGGACATCGACAGCTGGGCCACCGTGATGGCGCGCTCGCTGCGCGCCGCCGGCGCGCGGCGCGGCATGATCCTGCACAATGCCTATGGCTACGGCCTGTTCACCGGCGGGCTCGGCGCGCATTATGGCGGCGAGAAGCTGGGCTGCACCGTGGTCCCGGTCTCCGGCGGCATGACCGAGCGCCAGGTGCAACTGATCAACGATTTCAAGCCCGACATCATCACCGTGACGCCGAGCTACATGCTGGCGATCCTCGACGAGTTCAAGCGGCAGGGGCTCGACCCGCGCGGATCGTCGCTGAGATACGGCGTGTTCGGCGCCGAGCCCTGGACCAACGCGATGCGCGCCGAGATCGAGCAGGCGTTCGATATGGACGCGACCGACATCTATGGGCTGTCCGAAGTGATCGGCCCCGGCGTCGCGCAGGAATGCGTCGAGACCAAGGACGGGCTGCACATCTGGGAGGATCACTTCTATCCCGAAGTGATCGATCCCGCGACCGGCGCGGTGCTGCCCGACGGCCAACAGGGCGAGCTGGTGTTCACCTCGCTGACCAAGGAAGCCTTCCCGGTGATCCGCTATCGCACCCGCGATCTGACGCGGCTGCTGCCGGGCACCGCGCGGCCCGGGATGCGGCGGATGGAGAAGATCACCGGCCGCTCCGACGACATGATCATCCTGCGCGGCGTCAACGTGTTTCCGACCCAGATCGAGGAAGTGCTGCTCGGCACCGACTGGTGCGGCGGCCACTTCATCATCGAGCTGACCCGCGACGGCCGGATGGACGAGATGACGGTGCTGGCCGAAGCCCGCCCGGAAAGCTGGGACGGCGCCGGCCTCGTGCCGCACGCCGAACGCGTCGCGCACCTGATCAAGAACACCATCGGGATCTCGACCACCATCAAAGTCGTGCCGCCCGACACGCTGGAGCGTTCGCTCGGCAAGGCCAGGCGGGTGTTCGACAAGCGGCCGAAGTCATAGCCAAGAAAGAGCAGTCATTCCGGGGCGCTCGCACAGCGAGCGAACCCGGAATCCCGCAGTGCGGGTTTCAGATTCCGGGTTCGCCGCTGCGCGGCGCCCCGGAATGACGAACTCTCAACGTCGTTGCGAGGAGCGAAGCGACAAAGCAATCCAGGGTCGCAGCATGCGGTGCTCTGGATCGCGTCGCCTTCGGCTCGCAATGACGGCGGAAACGGAGCGGTCTCGCGACGCCACGCTACAAATGGTCGTAATCCACCACCACGCGCGCTGACGTCGGCTTGGCCTGGCACGTCAGGATGAACCCGGCCTGCAGCTCCCACGGCTCCAGCGAGTAGTTCAGCTCCATCGGGGCCTCGCCTTCGACCAGCTTGGCCCGGCAGGTGGAGCACATGCCGCCCTTGCAGGCGAAGGGAAGATCGACGCCGGCGCGCAGCGCCGCGTCGAGGATCGCTTCGCCCTCGGCCACCGGCACTTCGCGGCGCTTGCCGTCGATGATCAGCGCCGCGATCGCCTTGGGCGGGGCGCCCGGCGCGACCACCGCCTTGGGTCGCGGCTTGCCGCCCAATCCGGAAACGAAACGCTCGACATGGATGCGCGCCTCGGCGATGCCGAGTTCGCGGCAGGCCGCCTCGACGTCGTCGCTCATCCCGGTCGGACCGCAGACGAAGACGTGATCGACCGACGCCGCCGGCAGCATCGCGGTCAGCAGCAGCCGCACCTTGTCGCGATCGAGCCGGCCCTGCATCACCGGCACGTCCTGCTCCTCCTGAGACAGCACGTGGAACACCGCGAAGCGCTGCAGGTAACGATCCTTCAGCGTCTCCAGCGTATCGCGAAACAGGATCTGATCGGTGCTGCGGTTGCCGTAGAACAGGAAGAACCGGCTGTCGGGCTCGCGCGCCAGCACGGCCTTGATGAGCGACAGGATCGGCGTGATGCCGGAGCCTGCGGCGAAGCCGACATAGGTCCGCACCTCATCGACCGCATGCGCGACCCCGAAGCGGCCGGTCGGCGTCATCACATCGAGCGTGTCGCCGGCCTTCAGTTCCTCGGTCGCCCACACCGAGAACGCGCCGCCGTCGATCTTCTTCACCGCGATCCTGAGTTCGCCGTCGTCGGGGCCGGAACAGATCGAATAGGAGCGCCGCACCTCCTCGCCGTCCATCGTGGTGCGCAGCGTCAGATACTGCCCGGGCGCGAAGCGATACGCGTCGGCCAGATCCGGCGGGACGGTGAAGCTCAGCGAGATCGCGTCGCGGCCCTCGCGGCGCAGATCGCGGATCACCAGCGGATGGAAGCGCGGAATGGTGGCGGAGATGTTCATGGCGGCGCTCAATGGCACTTGAAGTAATCGAACGGCTCGCGGCAGCTCTTGCAGCGCCACAGCGCCTTGCAGGAGGTCGAGCCGAATTCGGACAGTTGCTCGGTGTCGATCGAACCGCATTGCGGACAGGCGATTTCCGACGGCGCGCCGAACAACGCGCGGCGGCCGGTCGCGGCCTGCGGCGGCGCGATGCCGTAGTCTTTCAGCTTGGCGCGGCCTTCCGCGCTCATCCACTCGGTGGTCCAGGCCGGCGCCAGCACGGTCTTGACGCGGGCATCGCTGATGCCGGCGCGGGCCAGCGCCAGTTCGATCTCCAGCGTGATCATGTTCATCGCCGGGCAGCCCGAATAGGTCGGGGTGATCGCGACCTCGACGCGGCCGTCGTTGACGCTGATGTCGCGCAGCACGCCGAGATCGGCGATGGTGAGGACGGGAATCTCCGGGTCGACCACGGTGGCGGCCGCATCCCAGGCGCGGGCGCGCAGCTCGGAATCGCTGGTGGCGCGCGTCACCATGTCTGGCCCGGATAGGTCCGCTGCATGTGTTGCAGTTCGGCGAGCAGATGGCCGAGATGCTCGCTGTGCCGGCCGCTGCGACCGCCGCGCTGCACCCACGTGCCGCTCGGCAGCGTCAAGGTCGCTTCGCCCAGCACGGCGGCGATCGTGCCCTGCCAGGTGTCGCGCAGGCTCGCGGGATCGATCGCGACGCCGGCCTCGATCAACCGCCGCTCGCTGTCGTCGGCGTCGAACAGTTCGCCGGTGAACGGCAACAGCGCGTCGATCGCGTCCTGCGCGCGGCGATGGCTTTCGTCGGTGCCGTCGCCGATCCGGATCATCCATTCGGCGGCGTGGCGGAGGTGATAGGCGCTTTCCTTCTCGGACTTGGCGGCGATCGCCGCGAGCGTCGCATCGCGCGAGCCCATCATCGCCCGCCAATACGGATCGGCAAACGCCGAATAGAACAATTGCCGCGCGATGGTGCGGGCGAAATCGCCGTTCGGCTGCTCGACCAGCAGCAGGTTCTGATACTGCCGTTCCTCGCGCAGATAAGCGAGCTGGTCCTCGTCGCGGCCCTCGCCCTCGACGGCTCCGGCATAGCTGTAGAGTTCGCGCGCCTGGCCGATCAGGTCGAGCGCGACGTTCGACAGCGCCATGTCCTCTTCCAGCATCGGCGCGTGCCCGCACCATTCCGACAGCCGATGCCCGAGGATCAGCGCGTCGTCGGCGCGGCGCAGCGCGTAGGTGAACAGCGGGGTGTCGGTGATGGTGATCGAAGCGGCGGGCATGTCTGATCAACGTCCTTTTGGCGCAACGATGCATCGCCGCGCGGCGGGCGGTCTCCCTCTCCCCGCGTGCGGGGAGAGGGTCGGGGTGAGGGGGCGTCTCCGCGAGTCGCAGCGGCTCGGCCGCTGGGAGACGCCCCCTCACCCGGATTGCTGCGCAATCCGACCTCTCCCCGCGCGCGGGGAAAGGTTAGTTCGTGCTCGGCGCCGATGTCTCAGAAAGCCACGGCGGCGAACTACATATGCCCGACTTCGTCCGGCACCTCGTAGAACGTCGGATGACGATAGATCTTGCTCTCGGCCGGCTCGAACATCATCCCGGCTTCGGCGGGATCGCTCGCCGTGATCGCGCTCGACGGCACTACCCAGATCGACAGGCCCTCGCCGCGGCGGGTGTAGACGTCGCGGGCGGCTTGCAGCGCCAGCGTGGCGTCGGCGGCGTGCAGCGAACCGACATGCTTGTGCGCGAGGCCATTGCGGCTGCGGATGAAGACTTCCCACAGCGCCGTATTCGGCGTGGTCATATGTCGTTCCCTCCTCGTGTCCCTCTCCCCGCCTGCGGGAAGAGGTCGGTGCGAGGGGGCGTCTCCGCGAGTCTCGACTTCTCGGCTGCGTCGATACGCCCCCTCACCCGGATTGCTGCGCAATCCGACCTCTCCCCGCGCGCGGGGAGAGGTTTCAACTCAGTCCGGCGTTCTACGCCGCCAGTTTCTTCTTGCGCTTCTCGGCGAAGGCGACGGCCGCTTCACGCACCCAGGCGCCGTCGTCATGCGCCTTGCGGCGCGCCGCCAGCCGATCGCGGTTGCACGGGCCGTTGCCGGCCAGCACCTGCTTGAATTCGTCCCAGTCGATCGTGCCGTAGTCCCAGTGACCGGTTTCGTCGTTCTTCTTCAGATCGGCATCGGGAATCGTCAGGCCCAGATAGTGCGCCTGCGGCACGGTGGCATCGACGAATTTCTGGCGCAGCTCGTCGTTGGAGAAGCGCTTGATTTTCCACTTGGTCGAGGTGTCGCTGTGCTGGCTCGCCTGATCGGGCGGGCCGAACATCATCAGACACGGCCACCACCAGCGGTCGAGTGCGTCCTGCGCCATCGCCTTCTGCTCGGCCGAGCCCTTCGCCAGCGTCAGCATGATCTCGTAGCCCTGGCGCTGGTGGAACGACTCCTCCTTGCAGACGCGGATCATCGCGCGCGCATAGGGGCCGTAGGAGCAGCGGCACAGCGGAATCTGGTTCATGATCGCGGCGCCGTCGACCAGCCAGCCGATCGCGCCGATATCCGCCCAGGTCAGCGTCGGGTAGTTGAAGATCGACGAGTACTTCGCCTTGCCGCTCAGCATCTGGTCGACCAGTTCCTCGCGCGAGGCGCCGAGCGTCTCGGCGGCGGCGTAGAGATACAGCCCGTGGCCGCATTCGTCCTGCACCTTGGCGAGCAACGCCGCCTTGCGGCGCAGCGTCGGCGCGCGGGTGATCCAGTTGCCTTCCGGCAGCATGCCGACGATCTCGGAATGGGCGTGTTGGGAGATCTGCCGCGTCAGCGTCTTGCGATAGGCGGCCGGCATCCAGTCGTTGGGCTCGATCCGTTCTTCGGCGTCGATCCGCGCCTGGAACCGCGCGGCGCGGCCGGCGTCCTCGAGATTGCGATCGTCGGCTTCGGTGGTGTTGAGGGCCTGGGTGTACATGGCGTGGCCTCGGCGTTTCCTCGCAGGCTCGGGCGCGCGGCCCGGCCTTGTTGGAAATATAATTGACCAATTGGACGGTCAATGCAAGTGTCGGAACCAGTCATCCGCGGTTCGTGTCGGGCGTGCCGCGCCAAGCAGGATGTTGCATCGCATGGCTCGCACGCGAGCGAACGACTACGACCAGAAACGCCGCGGCATCCTCGGCCGTTCCGCAAAACTGTTCGCCGAGCACGGCTACACCGGAACCTCGATCACCATGATCGCGGAGGCTTGCGGCGTCTCCAAGGCGCTGATGTATCACTACTACCGCTCCAAGGACGCGGTTCTGTTCGACCTGCTCGCGGATCATCTGCAGCATCTCGTCGGCGTGGTCGAAGCCGCGGCGCAGTCCGAGGGCGACGCCGGCGAGCGGCTGTTTGCGATTTCGGCGGCGCTGCTGGAAGCCTATCGCGGCGCCGACGCCGAGCATCAGGTGCAGATCTCGAGTTTGAAGTTGCTGCCGCCCGAACAGCAGGAGCAATTGAAGACGCTGGAGCGCAAGCTGGTCAGCCTGATGTCGGACGCGATCAGCGCGGCGATCCCGGCGGTCGCCGCCACGCCGCATCTGCTGAAGCCGCTGACGATGTCGCTGTTCGGGATGCTGAACTGGCACTATCTGTGGTTCCGCGAAGGCAAGGGACTGAGCCGCGAGACCTATGCGAAGATGGTGACGACGCTGATGGTCGCCGGCGCCGAACAGGCGATGGACGCGATCACGGACGACGGCGCCAAGCCCGAGCGCACAGCGTCGCGCAAGAAGAACGAGCGCCCGGCAGTGGCGCGGCGGGCTTAGCAACCGTCATTCCGGGGCGCCGCGCAGCGGCGAACCCGGAATCCCGCAGTTCAGGCCCCCTCGACATCCGAGTCACTGCGCCACATTTTCGACGTCCGGAATGCAGAACAGCTCGGGGTTCCGGGTTCGCGCGCGCTGCGCGCGCCCCGGAACGACGGGATGTGTCCCGCCCAAAAAGAAAGGCCCGCTTGCGCGGGCCGAGAATTCATTGGTCAGCAGTCGTAACGCGCTCTCGATCGATCGCCCGATCAGAGCGGCTTGCTGAAGGTCTTGGTCAGGTTGTCCTGCGCCGATTTGGTGCTGTCGGCCACGAGCTTGCCGAGATATTCGGTGGTCGACTTGGCGCGCGACATCAGGACTTCGCCGTGCGAGCGGACGAGATCGGACTGGATCTGCACCGCTTCGTTCAGCGACTTCGCCGACGCCATCTTGTCGATGCCGGAGAAGAACGCCTGGGTGTCGGCATAGATCGCCTGCTGGATGTTGCGGCTGATCTTGGCGGCTTCGCTGACCGAATGGCTGACGGCCTCTTCGATCGCGGAGGTGACCTTCTCCGAGCCCGCCTGGAAGTCGGCGGCCTTTTCCTTCGCGGTGCCGGCCGCGCGCTTGACGAAGTCGCGGGTCGCTTCCGGAACTTCCAGATTCTGGAAATTCTTGAACGCGTCGCCGACCGGCGCGAACGCCTGCTTGACGTTGTCGAACGCGGCCTGGTGAGTCTCGGTATAATTCTGGTCGGTCATCGGGTGTCTCCATCCTCGGTGGTTGAGCTATGGTCCTGCCCGTCCGGTTGCGGCCCGGGCAGCCGCAATATGGCACAACCTATGTTGCGTTGCAACAAAATGTTGCACTGCAACAAGCCTGACATCGATTAAGTAATTGAAACTACTAGTGAAAATTTCGCCTTGATCGTGATTAACGCGTGCGGTTCCAGGCCACGTCGATCTGGAGTTGCAGACCGATCCGACACCGATCGGCACTATTTCGCGTGCGGCGGCTTCGGCGTGGCAGCGGTGTTGCGGCCCTGATTGATCGCCGTGGTGAGCTGATCGAGCCGCGCTTCGATCGCGGACAAGCGCGCGCCGAAGTCGTCCATCTGCGCCCGCGTCGGCAGGTTGAGACCGGCGAGATATTTTTCCACCATCTCGCCGAATTGTTTCTGCGCCTCCGCCGTGGCGCCGCCGACCTGACCGACCGCCTTGGCGATTTCCGGCGACGCCATCGCCTGACTGGCGAGCGTCGTGAACCCCTTGCTCATCTCGCCGAACATCGCCTGCCATGCCGCGGCCGGGTCGTTGTCCTTGTCGGCCATTGTCTTCTCCTCGTTGGGCTGCCACGCTCGCCCGGACGTCGAGCAGATAGCGATCGCGCGCTGTCCGATCAATCCGGACATCCGAACGTTTGCCCCCTCATGCCTCGGGCGATCGCGCCGCATAGGCCAGCGCGAATGGCCCCGAGCGATCGAACGGCACGAATGCGCCCTCCGGCTGCGCCAGCCGGTCGGCGATCGCCCACAACACCGCGGCATTGACGGTGAGCCCGATATGGCTCGCGAGCAGCACCTCGATGTTCTCGGCGGTCGGCGACGGCCGCAGCAGCGAGGTGCGCCAGTTCACGATGCCGTCGGTGCGCGAATAGATCGACGTCGTCGGCACCGGCATGTCGCCCGCGAGCGTCTTCAGGTCGTCGAGCCTGATCTCGTCGAGGTCCTCGCCCGACAGCCGCTCGTAGACCCGCCGCGCATTGGTGGCGGTGATGTCGCCGGAGAACGGGCTGCCGAGCGTGACGATGCCGCGGATCGTCTCCGGCGCATGCAGCGCCAGGTCGCGGGCATAGACGCCGCCGAGGCTCCACCCGACCACGCTGACCTTGCGGCCGGACGCTTCGTGGATCGAGGTCAGGCGCCGGCGCAGCCGGTCGCGCATCCGGTAGACGCCGCCGAAATTGCGACCGAGCTCCCAGGCGAACGGCTGATAGCCGAGCGCGCGCAGATAGCGCCGCAGCGGCGCGGTCGACAGATCGCTGGCGAGCAGCCCCGGCAGCACCAGCACCGGATGGCCGTCGCCCTTCGGCGCCTGCAGCAGCAGCGGCGACAGCAGGATGCTGGCGTTGAATTCGAGCAGGCTGCGCGCCTCCGCCAGCAGCAGCGCGAGGCTCGGCGGACGCAGACGATGCTGAGGGGTCGCGCGGTCGACGGCCGCCATCCAACCTCCTGTCGGTTTACTTCTTGTTTCCGCCCAGGCCCGCCATGGTCACGAACATATCCTGGAAGCGCTCGGCGATCTTCGGATCGAAGGTGAACCAGCTCTGCATCAACGCCTCCGGCGACACCTTGTCGATGTTCGACAGCATCTGCTGCTGCAGCCTGTCCATCACCGCGGTCTGCATCGGCTGCACGTTGGGCAGGCCGAAGAACGCGCGCGCTTCCTCGGGGGTGCAATCGATCTCGACGTTGACTTTCATGGCGGCTCCGGATTCCTGCAGTGGTGCGTCGTGTCGATGCGAACCGGTCTCCAATTCACATCACCACGCGAAGGGGCGGCTCAGCAACGCCCGGCGGAGCATCCTGAACACTGCCGCCAGTATCGCCGCGAGACGCAGCGCGATGCAAGCGATCCGAGGTGTGGCACGTGCGCCTCAACCGAAACGTTCGGCGGCGAACGGCGCCGGATCGGCGAACGGCTCCTCGCCGGTCATCATCTCGGCCAACAGCCGCCCGGTGACCGGACCGAGCGTCAGCCCGTGATGCTGATGCCCGAAATCGAACCACAGCCCGGGGTGACGCGGCGCCCGGCCGATCACCGGCAGCATGTCCGGCAGGCATGGCCGCGCGCCCATCCAGGGCTGCTGCTCGATCACATCGCCGAGCGGAAACAGATCGCGCGCCATTGCGCGGGTGCGATCGATCTGCACATGCGACGGCGGCGCATCGCGGCGGGCGAACTCCGCGCCGGTGGTGAGCCGGATGCCGCGATTCATCGGCGCCAGCAAATAACCGCGATCGGCATCGAGAATCGGATGCTGCAGCACCGCGTTGCCGCGCGCCGCGAAATGCTGGTGATAGCCGCGCTTGACGCCGAGCGGAATGCGATAGCCGAGCGGCCTGAACACCAGATCCGACCACGGCCCCAGCGCCACCACCACCTCGCGTGCGGTGACCACGCCATCGTCGGTGGTGATCCGCCAGCCGCCGCCGTGCTGCTGCAGCGTGCGCGCGTCGCCGCGGGCGAACCGGCCGCCCTTGCGCGTGAACAGCGCCGCATAGGCCTTCACCAGCGCGCCGGGATCGGGCACGAAGCCGGGCTCCAGCCAATGGATCGCGCCGGCAAATCTGCCCATCAGGTTCGGTTCGCGCGCCGCGATCGAGGCGTCGTCGAGCACGTCGGCGGTGACGCCGAACTGCTTCACGCGGTCGAGCTCGGCGACGTTTTTGCTCAGGGAGGATTCGGAGCGAAACAGCTTGATCCAGCCGGTCTTGCGCAACAGTTCGGGCACGCCGGCCTCGGCGATCAGGAGTTCATGCTCGGCGAGGCTCTGCCGGATCAGCGGCAGCGCGGCGCGCGCGGTGCGCGCCGCGCCTTCCGGCGACGAGGCCTGAAAATAGCGCAGCAGCCAGGGCAGGAATTCAGGCAGGCCGGACAACTGGTAGTGCACGTCCGCCGAGCCGTTGAAGGCGTAGCGCAGCAGATGCGCCAGATCCCGCGGGAACATATAGGGGAGCACCGAGGCGACCTCGATCAGCCCGGCATTGCCGTAGCTGGTCTCGTCACCCGCCGCGGCGTTGCGATCGACCAGCACGACGTCGCGGCCGCGTCGCTGCAGATGCAGCGCGGCGCCGACGCCCACGATCCCGGCGCCGAGCACCAGAACATCCGTCTCGTCCTGCTTCATGGATCATCAGGTAAGGGCCGCGCGACGATTCCGCAAACGGCCACGGCGATCGGCGCGGCGCCCGCCATGAAAAATGGCGGACCGTTGCCGGTCCGCCATGTTTCGACGCGCGTCGAGACGCAGCAGGTTCAGGTCGGCTTCAGCGACGGCGAGGCCTGCTCCATCTCGTAATCCTCGATCTGCTTGGCGCGCTCGGACTCCGACGCCGCACGGTGATCGGTGCCGATCGCGACATAGACGGCCGGCAGCACGAACAGCGTGAACAGCGTGCCGATCAACATGCCGGACACCACCACGAGGCCGATCGAGAACCGGCTCGCGGCGCCGGCGCCCGACGCGCTCAGCAGCGGCAGCAGGCCGGTGACCATCGCGGCGGTGGTCATCAGGATCGGCCGCAGCCGGACCCGCGCCGCCATCTCCATCGCGGAACGCTTGTCGAGCCCTTCCTTGAGCTGCAGCTCGCGGGCGAACTCGACCATCAGAATGCCGTGCTTGCTGATCAGGCCGACCAGCGTCAGCAGCCCGACCTGGGTGTAGATGTTGATCGTCGCCACGCCGAAGAACAGCGGGATCAACGCGCCCGAGATCGCCATCGGCACCGAGATCATGATCACCAGCGGATCGCGCAGGCTTTCGAACTGCGCGGCCAGCACCAGGAAGATGATGATCAGCGCGAAGCCGAAGGTGATGGCGAGCTGATTGCCCTCCTTCACGTATTGCCGCGCGTCGGCGAGATAATCGTGGTTGAAGCCGGAGGGCAGGTTTTTCGCCTGCTGCTCGAGGAAGTCCACCGCCTGCCCCACCGTGACGCCCGGCATCGGCACCGCCTGGAAGGTGGCGGAGTTGAGCTGGTTGAAATGCGTCAGCGCGTTCGGGTCGGTCGCGGTCTCGATCGACACCAGCGTCGACAGCGGCACCTGCTGCCCGGTGGCGCTCGGCACATAGTAGCCGTCGAGCGAATTCGGCGACAGCCGATCCGCGCGCGGCACCTGCGGGATGACCTGATACGACCGGCCTTCCAGGTTGAAGCGGTTGGTGTAGTTGCCGCCGAGCAGCGTCGCCAGCGTGCCGCCGATCTGCGACATGGTGATGCCGAGATCGTTGGCCTTGTTGCGGTCGATCTTCACCCGCACCACCGGCTGGTTGAAATCGAGATCGCTGTCGGCGACGATGAACAGACCGCTCTTGCGCGCCGCGTCCTTGAGCTTGACCATCTCCTCGTAGACCGCGCGGAAGCCGGTGGTGGAGTTGATCACCATCTGGATCGGCAGGCCGCCCGGACCGCCGGGCAGCGGCGGCAGGTTGAAGGCGAAGGCGTTGACGCCCTCGATCTTGCTGAGCTCGTTCTGCACCAGCGGCTTGAGCTTGATCGACGACCGCTCGCGCTCGTCCCACGGCTTCAGCAACATGCCGGCGATGCCGTTGTTCGGGCCCGACGTGCCGTTCAGGATGAAGCGCAGGTCGGTCTCCGGGAAGCCCGCGAACGCCTTGTCGAGCTTCTCTCCGTAGTAGTTGGAGTAGTCGATATTGGCGTATTTCGGCCCCTTGGTCACCGCGAACACGATGCCCTGGTCTTCCTCGGGCGCGAGCTCCTTGGCCGTATTCATGTACATGAAGCCGACCAGGCCGAGGATCACCAGCGCGAACATCCCGGTGATCGGCCGGTAGTCCAGCGAACGATCGAGCTGGCGTCCATACCAGCGCGTGGTGGCGCCGAACACGTTGTCGACCTTGCGGGCGAACCAGCCCTGGCTCTCCTGATGCTTCAGCAGCACCGAGCACATCATCGGCGACAGCGTCAGCGCGATGATGCCTGATACGATCACCGCGCCCGCGAGCGTGAAGGCGAATTCGCGGAACAGCGCGCCGGTGAGGCCGCCGAGGAAGCCGATCGGCGCGTACACCGCGGCCAGCGTGATGGTCATCGAGATCACCGGCCCGACGATCTCGCGGGCCCCGATCAGCGAGGCCTGGACGGGACTCTTGCCCTCCTCGAGATGTCGATGGATGTTCTCGACCACGACGATGGCGTCGTCGACCACGAGGCCGATCGCCAGCACCATCGCCAGCAGCGTCAGCAGATTGATACTGAAGCCCATCGCCAGCATCGCCGTGCAGACGCCGATCAGCGACAGCGGAATCGTCACCACCGGGATGATCACCGACCGGAACGAGGCGAGGAACAGGAAGATCACCACGATGACGATCCCCACCGCCTCGATCAGCGTCATCTCGACCTCGTCGATAGACGAGCGGATGAATTTGGTCGAATCGTAGGCGACCTTCATCTTCAGCGACGGCGGCAGATTGCGCTCGATATCCGGGAACAGCGCGCGCACACCCGAGACGATGTTGAGCGGGTTGCCCTGCGGCGTCGCCTGCACGCCGATGAAGATCGCGCGCTCGCCGGAGAACGCCACGCTGGAATCGGTACTCTGCGCGGCGAGCTCCACCGTGGCGACGTCCTGCAACCTGATGAAGCCGCCGTCCTTGGCCTTCACCGTCATCTGCTTGAACTGGTCGACGTTCTGCAGATCGGCGTTGGTACTGACGTTGGAGACCGTGAGATAGCCCTTGGTCTGACCCGCGGCCGCCTGGAAGTTGTTGGCGCGGATCGCTGCTGCGACGTCGTCGGGAGACACCCCGCGCCCGGCCATCCGTATCGGATCCAGCCAGATCCGCATCGCGAAGGTCTGGCCGCCGAGAATGTCGGCGGAGGCCACGCCTTCGACGGTGGACAGCACCGGCTGCACCACGCGCGTCAGATAGTCCGAGATCGCCGAGCCGGACAGCTCGTTGCTGGAGAAGCCGATATACATCACCGCCGTGGTCTCGCCGGTGGATTTGACGATGACCGGATCGTTGGCTTCGCGCGGGATCAGATATTTGACCGAATTGACCTTCGCCAGAACCTCGGTGAGCGCCTGGTTCGGATCGAAATTGAGCTTGACGTAGACCGTGATCAGGCTCTGGCCCTGGGTCGAGGACGAGGTGATGTAGTCGATGCCCTCGGCCGAGGCGACGGCCTGCTCGAGCGGGGTGGTGATGAAGCCCTGCATCAGGTCCGGCGAGGCGCCGGGATACACCGTGGTGACGGTGATCACGGTGTTCGACAGCTTGGGATACTGGCGGATCGGCAGCGTGGTCGCGGCCCTGAAGCCGATCAGCAGGATCAGCAGGCTGACCACCAGCGACAGCACCGGCCGCTTGATGAAGATATCGGTGAGGGCACCCATAGTGCGGTCGCTCCGTGACGCCCGCGTCTCGCGCATCCAGCGGCGCGAGGCGGCGAATTGTTCAGTTGCTACCGGACGGCGACGATCGCCGGCCGGACAGATTCGATGTCGGCGGGACGCGCCGATGCGCCGTCCCGCGCCTCGCTCAGTAGCGCGGCGGCGTTGCCGGAATCGGCGGCGGCGGGTCCTTGGAAATCGCCACCGCGGCGCCGGATTGCAGCTTGAGCTGGCCGACCGCGACGACGCGGTCGCCGGCCTTCAGACCGCTCTGGATCACGGCGCGGCCGTGGATCCGCTCCCCGGTGCGCACGAAGGTCCGCACCGCGCTGAGGCTGGTCTTGCCATCGTCGGCCTTCTCTTCCTTGATCAGGAACACGGAGTCGCCGTACAGCGTGTAGTCGACGGCGGTTTCCGGCACGGTGATCACCGCCGGCTTGTCCGGCAGCACCACCGTGGTGGTCGCGAACATGCCCGGCTTCAGGATGTGCTCGGGATTGTCCAGCGTGCCCTGCACCCGGATGTTGCGGGTTTCGGCGCTGATCTGCGGCTCGATCGTGGTGATCTTGCCTTCGAACACGCGGCCCGGATAGGCGTCGACCGTGACGCGCACCGCTTGCCCGACCTTCAAGGTGCCGCTGTCCTTCTCGGTCACGGTGAAGTTGGTGTAGACCCGCGACAGGTCGGTCAGCGTCACGATCTGGGTGCCGGCCGTGAGATATTGACCGACCTCGACGCGACGGACGCCGAGCACGCCGTCGAACGGCGCGCGCACCAGCTTCTGCGAGATCACCGCTTCGGTTCGCGCGATGCCGGCATTGGCCTGGTCGAACGACGCCTGGGCCTGATCGACCGTCGCCTGCGGTCCGAACTGCCGTGCGGCGAGCTGCTTGGCGCGGTCGAGCGAGAGCTCGGCGACCTTGACCTGCGCCCGGTAATTGGCGAGGTCGGCCTGCTCCGGCGCGTCGTAGAGCTGCAGCAGTTTTGCGCCCGCTTTGACCTCGGCACCTGGCGTGAACAGAATGTCGGTGATGCGTCCGTTGACGTCGGAGGTGACGTTGACCTGATGCACGGCGGCGAGATCGCCGACCGCGGTCAGCAGGTTCGGCACCACCTCGGACTTCGCCTCGGCGATCGAGACGTTGATCGGCGGCGGTTTGTTGTTGGCGAAGAACTGCGCGATCATGTGGCTGCGGAAGGCATTGAAGCCGACCAGCCCGCCCACCAGAATAGCCAGCAGCAACCCGATGATGATGAACCATCGGGTCATCCGCACCGGACGGGGGCGCGGCTTTTCAGGGGCCGACCGCGCAGCGGGCGGGGTTTCTGTCGCAAGCGTCATTTATGCACTCTCTGTCGTTTCCGCGCTCGTCTGCTCGGGCGATAGCTCGCGATCCAGATGGGCGGCAATTACGTCGTCGTTCAGTCCAATCCCACGCAAAATGTATTCACAGGTCTGCCGTTCGAGAGCGGCCGCCTCGCCGTAAGCGAGGCATGGCACCGCCGGCAGTCGTCCGAGCGCCATCGTCACCAGCGTATGATACGCGAACCAGAACAGGTTCATCGGCTCCTGCCCGATCCGCGTCGCCTCTCCGGCCGCTACCGCGCGATCGAGCGAAGCGGCGAATTTCGGTCCGATCAGCCCGGAGATCTTCTCGAACACCAGCCTGGCGAACTCGCCGTCGTCGAGCTGGCTCGTGACCAGAAGCCGTAGACGCTGCGCCTCCTCGCCGTCCGGCTGATCCGAAACATGCAAGAAATGCGCGACCATATTGCGAACGACGACGACCAGCGCTTCGGTCGACGGCGGCAGGTCGAGCAGGTGGACCAGCGCGGGGTCGGCCTCGCACTCTTCCGCCAGAATCTCGGCATACAGCACTGATTTGCTCGGAAAATGCTTGAACAGCAACCCTTCCGAGATCGACGCCGCCGTGGCGACGCTCTTGGTCGTGGTCCCCGCAAAGCCGTTTCGCGCAAAGCATCGCTTTGCGGCGCCAAGAATCAATTCTCGCCGCAAATCACGCGTCATTCGCAATGAGTTCATTTTCGTGAGTAGGCACTCACCTGCCGGATTGTCAATTGGGTTCGCTGCAATGCACAGAATCGTGAGCGTGGAAATCGCCTAAGATGCCCGTCTTTCAGGCCCGGTCGGGATTTGCCCGGGTCGGCCATTCCGCCCCGCGGTATCCCTCGAAGCCTCGTGCCCGCCGCCTCCGGCCAGCCGATATGCGCTTCGCCGGGAAACGCTCTATAAACAAGAAAAACGGGAATGACATGGAAATGCCCTCACGCGAACTGGCGGCGGAGTTCGAGCTCGAACGGCTGACGCCGGAGTTCTACGACAATCCCTACCCCACCTATCGCGCCCTGCAGACGCATCAGCCGGTCAAGCGGCTGCGCAACGGCGGGTACATCCTGACGCGCTATGACGATCTGGTGACGGTCTACAAGAACACCACGCTGTTCAGCTCCGACAAGAAGCGCGAATTCGCGCCGAAATACGGCGACTCGCTGCTGTTCGAGCACCACACCACGAGCCTGGTGTTCAACGACCCGCCGGCGCATACGCGAGTGCGGCGGCTGATCACGGGCGCGCTGTCGCCGCGCGCGATCGCCGGCATGCAGCCGGATCTGATCGCGCTGGTCGACCGCCTGCTCGACGCGATGGCAGTCAAAGACGGCGTCGATCTGATCGAGGATTTCGCCGCCGCGATCCCGATCGAGGTGATCGGCAATCTGCTCGGCGTGCCGCACGACGAACGCGGCCCGTTGCGCGACTGGTCGCTGGCGATTCTCGGCGCGCTGGAGCCGGTGATCGGGCCCGAGACGTTTGCGCGCGGCAATGATGCGGTTCGCGACTTCCTCGCTTATCTCGAAACCCTGATCGCGCGGCGCCGCGCCGAACCCGGCGATCCGGAGCATGACGTCCTGACCCGGCTGATCCAGGGCGACGACGGCACCGGCGAGAAACTGTCGGCCAAGGAGCTGCTGCACAACTGCATCTTCCTGCTCAACGCCGGACACGAGACCACCACCAATCTGATCGGCAACGGACTCGTGGCGCTCGCAGACAATCCTGCGGAGAAGCAGCGGCTGATCGGCCAGCCCGGCCTCGCCCGCACCGCGGTCGAGGAGATCCTGCGCTACGAGAGCTCGAACCAGCTCGGCAACCGCATCACCACCGCGGACGTCGAGATCGGCGGCGTGGCGATGCCGGCCAACACCTCGCTGACGCTGTGCATCGGCGCCGCCAATCGCGACCCGGCGCAATTTCCCGATCCCGACCGGTTCGATGTCGGACGAACGCCGAACCGGCACCTCGCTTTTGCCACGGGGCCGCATCAATGCGCCGGCATGGCGCTGGCGCGGCTCGAAGGCGTGATCGCGCTGACGCGATTTCTGGCGCGCTTCCCCAACTACGCGCTCGACGGCATCCCGTCGCGCGGCGGACGGGTGCGGTTTCGCGGCTATCTGCGCGTGCCGTGCCGGCTCGGCGGCTGACTACTTCGCCTCCGGCTGGACCAGCAGCGTGGGAATCCGGCAGGTCCCGCTGCGCACGGTGACGACACGCGTGCCGGGGCGGCGGCCGGCGCGCGGCTCCGTCACCGTGAGACCAGCGTCGATCAGGCGTGCGCGCGCGGCGTCGAGATCCTCGACACGCCAGCTAACGCCCCACAATTTGTCGTGCTCGGCATCGGAACCGGCGACGGGCCGGTGCACAACCTCGATATTCACGTCCCCGCAGCGGAAGAACATCAGCCGGCGCAACTCCTGCTGGGCCCGGTCGAGCGCCATGTCCAGCCCGAGCCTCGACCCGTACAGCGCCGCCGCGCGCTCGGGATCGGAGGTCGAGACGACGATATGATCGAGGCCGGTGACGGGGGCCGTCCCCGAAATGTCGGAGCGCGGGCGCTCGGCATCGAGCTCGAGAAAGAACAACCGCACGCCGCGGGTGACGCTGGTGGCGGCGCGGGTGCGCTTCCAGCTCAGGGTCGCGCCGGTCCGCGTATCGCGCCCCTCGACCGAGGCGACCGGATCCGGCTGCATCGCGAGACGACCGAGCCGGCGGTGCATCCGGCCGATATCCGAGACGCGAAAGCAGAGGCTCGCCAGCCCTTCACCCTGCAGATTGATGACGGCGCGGATGCGATCGGCAGTGCCGCCGGAGCCGGCCGGAGCCATCAGCTCGAGCGACATGTTGTCGAGCGTGAACAGAACGTTTTCCGAGCCGTCGCCGGTCGCGTGCCAGGCGGGTGCGCGCGCCAGCAGGGTCTGATATGTCGCGACCGCCGCGGGCAGGTCACCGACCAGAACGACGAGGTGATCGATCGCGGTGATCGCCGAACGCTCCTCCGGCGCTGCAGCCGGCACGATCGGCATGTCCTCGGGATTACGCTCTTTGACGTTCATGGAAACAACCCTCGGGTGCTTTTGGCCGAACGTGGCTTCTCCATACCGATCGCCATCGCTGCCCCGCCGCGGGCGATTCGATCACGACGCGCCGGAACGATCTTATGTTCAAAAACCCGATCGAGAACCTGGTAATCCCGCTGGGTGTACGCGCCTTGTTCCCCGAAAGCGCGCAGCAGATTCTCGCCGCACAGCCACCCTGCGATGTCGAACACCGGCCGGAACCCACGCTTGCCTCCCTGCGGCGCCCTGACCGGAACAAGGCAGGGCGTCCCTCGTTGTGACCGGATTTTCGGCGAAAGCCCTGTTCAAACCCCTCCGATGTTGCGGATTATTTTAGCGAATGCCCTGCGATAAGCAGTGCTATTGTGGCCATGCCGGGTCAGGCTCGCAGTACGGGACGCTCATGCACGCACTTTTTATCGGACAGACCTATATCGACGTCACTTTCATCACCGACCACATGCCGACAGGCGACGAGAAACACGTGGCGTCCGACTACGCGGTGTCGTTCGGCGGCAACGCGGTGACCGCGGCGTTCTGCTGCGCCAAGCTCGGGATCGTGCCCGACCTGATCGCCACCATCGCCAACGACTGGCTCGGGCGGATGTTTCAGGACATGAGCGCGAAATACGGGATCGAGATCCATCCCCGCAAGGTCGCCTCGTCGTCGCTGTCCTTCATCATGCCGAAGGACGGCAAGCGGGCGATCGTGCGATGCCGCGACGACGAACACATCCATCCGTTCCCGCTGCTCAACCTCGGTAATTGCCGCGCGCTGCATGTCGACGGCCATCAGCCCGACGCCGCGATCCACTATGCCAGGCTGTGCCGCGAGAGCGGCATCCTGACCTCGCTCGACGGCGGCGGCCTGCGCACCAACACCCATGAGCTGCTGGAATTCATCGACGTCGCGATCGTCGCCGAGCGGCTGTGCGAACAGATGGACATGACGCCGGAGAAGATGCTCGACTACCTCAAGTCGCGCGGCTGCCGGGTCGGCGGCGTCACGCAAGGCGAGCGCGGCCTGATCTGGTACGACGAGACCGGCACCGTGCGCACCCTGCCGGCGCTATCGATCCCGCGCGAACGCGTGCTGGACACCAACGGCGCTGGCGACGTGTTTCACGGCGCCTATGTGTTCTCGTATCTCGCCAGCCCGGAGAAGAGCTGGCAGCAGCATTTCGAATTCGCCCGCGCCGCCTCCACCTACAAGATCCAGCGCCTCGGCAACGAGGCCGGCCTGCCGACCATCGCCGACATCCAAGCGGTGCAGCGGGAATTCGGGGCGACGGCGTAGCCGGGCGGACTACGCCGTCGCCTTCTTCAGGTCGAACGACACATCCGCCGCCTGTTCCGGCGTGATCGACTTGCCGAGCGGCAGGATCTTGCGGCCGAACACGTGGTCGGCGGCGCGGTTGACGGATTCGACGCCGATCAGTTGGCCGTCTTTGTAGCAGAACGCCGAGAACGAGCGCTCGGCGACGCTGCCGCGGATCACCACCTGATCGAAGCCGGCGGTGAGGCCGGCGATCTGCAGCTTGTCGTCGGCCTGGTCGGACCAGAACCACGGATAGCCGTCATAGGTCGCGGGCGAGCCGGTGAGCCGCGCCGCGACGCAGCGCGCCTGATCGGTGGCGTTCTGCACCGACTCGACACGCATCACCTCGCCGAACCGCACGCTGTTGAACAGCGAACAATCGCCGATCACGGAGATGTTCGGGTCTTCGGTGAGGAGCTGTTCGTTGACGATGATGCCGGACGCGGTCGGCAGGCCCGCCGCCGACGCCAGCTCGACATTCGGGATCACGCCGACGCCGACCACGACCAGATCGCACGGCAAGGTCCGGCCGTCGCTGAGCGCAACCCCGGTGACGCGGCCGTTCTCGCTTTCGATCTCGGTGGCGCGGACGCCGTAGTGGATGCGGATGCCCGAAGCGGTGTGGCGGTCGTGGAAGTAGCTGGAGATTTCCGGCGTCACCGCGCGCGCCATCACCCGCGGCGCCAGCTCGACGACGTCGACTTCCAGACCCTTGCCGCGCGCGGTGGCGGCGAATTCCAGTCCGATAAATCCGGCGCCGATTACCACGACGTGCTTCTTCTCCGGCATCCGCTGCCGCACCACTTCGCTTTCGTCGAGCGTGCGCAGATACAGCACGTCGGGCAGCGTGGCGTTCGGCACGTCGAGCTGGCGGTTGCGCGCGCCGGTGGCGAGCACCAGATGGCCGTATTCGATCGTTTCGCCGGAGGCCAGCAGCAGCTTGCGCGCGGCGCGATCGATCGACACCGCGCGATCGGAGATCAGCTCGATGGTCTGATCCTGGAAGAATTTCTCGGGCCGGAACATCAACGAGTTCGGATCGCCACCGCTCTTGAGATAGGCCTTCGACAGCGGCGGCCGCTGATACGGCAGATGCTTCTCGTCGTTGATCAGCGCGATGCGACCGGTGTACTTGGCCTGGCGCAGCGAGACGGCGACCTGAAATCCGGCGTGCCCGGCTCCCACAATCAAGACCGTGTCGTTCATCATGTCACTCGTGCGTTGGAAACGGCGCGGCGCGCGCCTGGCGGGCGAAGGGTGCGGCAGCCTCTAGCACAAAGACGTCGGGCCGGTCAGCTTGCCGGATCAACTGTTTAGACTAAAGTACCCGCGTCCGGCCAGCTTCAATAGACGGGCGGCGAATTGTCGAGCGCCGGGGCCTTCGCGTCGCCGAGAATGTCCAGTTCGAGCGTATCGATCAACAGCGGCCCGCGCTTGCGCTCGACCGCGCCGACCTTCTCGATCCGGCCGAAGGTCGCCCGCAGCGCCGGATGGGCGGCGGCGTTGGTCTCGCCGACCAGCAGCAACGGGCCCGCGAGCTGCTCCGGGCTCGGCGACGGCGCCGCGAGCCAGCGATAGCGCTCGTTGCGCTGCGCGACGCAGGTGCCCCTGGGCAGATAGAACGCCAGCCACGCCGTATTGCCGTAATCGTCGGCGAGCACGCAGGTCGCGCCGGTGCGCTCCCGCACCGCCGCGATCTCGGCGGCGATTGCGGGATAGCCGACGCCGACCGCGCGCACGCTGGCGTCGCGGCGATAGCCGGTCAGCACGCCGGTGTTGGCCTGGACCACCACCAGCACGAACATCAGTACGCCGACCGGCGTGGCCCATCGCCTGCAGACATCGACGACGCGCTGCGCCCGCGGCCCCCATTGCACGAAGGTCGCGGCGACCGCGGCGGCGACCGCGAATGCGGGGTACAGCGCGCCGAGCCAATTGCCTTCGACACGGTCGTGGGTCGCCTGCCAGGCGAAATACAGCGCGATGGTCCAGACGATCGCGCTGATCAGGACGCGCGCGCCCGACGCGCCGGCGCCGCGCGCCAATCTATAAAGCCCCATCAGGCCGAGAATGTAGACCAGCGGCGTCGACAGGACGAACTGCGTCGGGACCAGCTCGAGCAGATAGGACGGATTGAAGCCGTCGACCCTGGCGCGGCCGAGCTGCTTGACGAACGAGATCCACTGGTGTTCGGCGTTCCACAGCACCACCGGCGTGAACATCGCGAACGCGATCAGCCCGCCGAGATAGGGCCATGGCGTCAGCAGCCAGCGCCGCTGCTTCGGCACCCACAGCAGCCAGATCAGGATCGCCGGGCCGAAGAACAGAGCGGTGTATTTCGACAGCAGCCCGGCGCCGACCGCAACGCCGACCGCGAGCCACCAGACGCCCCTGCCCGACGACAGCACCTGCGCGAGCGTATAGAGCACGAAGCTCGACGCCACGAGCAAGGGCGCGTCCGGCGTCACGATCACGGTGCCGACCGAGACCATCATCGTGGCGTTGAGCAGCAGCGTCGCGCCGGCGGCGAGCCGCTGGCCGCCGAACAGCAGCTCCGCCGAGCGCCAGGTCGCCCAGCTCATCGGCAGCGCCAGCAGCACCGAGATCAGCCGCACGCCGAATTCGGTGTCGCCGGCGATCAGGGTGCCGAGCCTGATCACCCAAGCCACCATCGGCGGGTGATCGAAATAGGAGGCGGCGAGATGCTGCGACCAGGTCCAGTAATAGGCTTCGTCGAAGGTCAGCGGCGTGACCGCCGCGGCGACCAGACGCAGCGCCACCATGGCGGCGATCGCCAGAGCGGTGCCGCCGACGTAGCGTCGCGCCGTCGTCATGGCCGCGTCAACGCTTGCGCCAGACGAACAGGCCCGACATCGCGTAGTTCCAGACCACGCCCATCACCGCGCCGGCGGCGCCCGCCAGCCACCAGGTGATGTGCTCATTGTACACCGCGAAGGCGACGCCGACATTGGCGATCAGACCGACGCCGCACACCAGGTAGAACAACAGCAGCCCGCGCAGGATCGCAAAACCCTTCAGCCGCTGATCGCGATAGGTCAGGAAGTTGTTGAGGATGAAGTTGCTGGTCATCGCCACCACGGCTCCCGCCGCCTGCGCTTCGGCGAACGGCTGATCGAACACCATCAGCACCAGGTACAGCGTGAGGAAGTGCACCACGACGCCGGTCGAGCCGACCAGCGCGAACAGGATGAAGCGCAGCGACAGGATGTCGTTGCTGTACTTCGCCAGCACCAGGCCGAGGAAATCCAGCGCCACCATCGAGTCGAGCTTGCTCTCGCCGTGCAATCGCGACCCGAAGCTGTAAGGCACCTCGATGGTGCGGAGATTGCCCTGCCCGGTGGCGACGACGTCGAGCAGGATCTTGAAGCCCTGGGTCGAGAGCCGCGGCGCCAGCTCTTCGAAGCGATCGCGGCGGATCATGAAGAAGCCGCTCATCGGGTCGGCGATCTCGACCTTCAGGACCTTGCGCGCCACCGCGGTCGCCAGGGCGCTGAAGCCGGCGCGCTGCCGGTCGAAGCTGTCGGCGCTGCCGCCCGCAACGTAGCGGCTGCCGACGACGAGATCGGCGGAGCCGCTTTCGAGCAGGCCGAGCATCTTGGCGAGCTGGGTTTCGTCGTGCTGCAGGTCGGCATCCATCACCGCGGCGAACGGCGCGCTGGCGGCGAGAATCCCCTCGATGCAGGCGCCGGAGAGCCCGCGCCGCCCGATCCGCCGGATACACCGCACCCGCGGCTCGCGCAGCGCCAGTTCGCGCACCACATTCCAGGTGCCGTCCGGCGAGTTGTCGTCGACGAAGATGACTTCCCAGGCCACGCCGGCGAGTGCCGCTTCCAGCTTGTGGAACAGCAACTCGACATTGTCGCGTTCATTGAAGGTGGGGACCACCACCGACAATTGCAGCGCGGTCGATGGCTCCGCGCGGGTCTCGGCGACCACTGGACTGGCTTGGTTCATGGCGCCAGCGTATATCGAGGCCCAGGGACGCTGCCAAGGCGCGTTCCGTTACAAAATATGTAGCAGAGGGCGGGAAACGGGTGGGAAAGGGAGCGCGGAGAGGCGCACAGGACACACCCAAACGCCACACACCCAAAGGTCACCCCCCAAACGTCAACGACCACGAACAACAGGTGCGCGTACATCCGGCGCTCCCTACTATTCTGTGGTCGTTCGGCTGCCTGTGCGTGGCTGATGAGCCAACAGCATCGGCGTCGCCGTTGTAACCCAGATAGGTGCGCCGATGTCGTCGCGCAAGAGGAGACCGGCATGAAAACCAAGACGGGCCGCATTCGCATCGGTATCGGCGGCTGGACCTATGAGCCGTGGCGCGGGGTGTTCTACCCGGACAAGCTGCCGCAGCGGCGGGAACTGGAATACGCGGCCTCCAGGCTCACTTCGATCGAGATCAACGGCACCTTCTACGGCTCGCAGAAGCCGGAGAGTTTCCGCAAATGGGCCAGCGAGGTGCCGGACGACTTCGTCTTCTCGCTGAAGGGGCCGCGCTACGCGACCAATCGCAAGGTGCTGGCCGAGGCCGGCGACAGCATCCGGCGGTTCTACGATTCCGGCGTGCTCGAACTCGGCGACAAGCTCGGCCCGGTGCTGTGGCAATTCGCGCCCACCAAGAAGTTCGACGAAGCCGATTTCGGCGCGTTCCTGGAACTGCTGCCGCGCGCGATCGACGGCCGCACGCTGCGCCACGCCGTCGAGGTCCGCCACGACAGCTTCTGCATCCCGGCCTTCATCGCGCTGTTACGAAAGCACAACATTCCGGTCGTGTATTCAGAGCACGCGACCTATCCGGAGATCGCCGACGTCGTCGGCGACTTCGTCTATGCGCGGTTGCAGAAGGGCAAGGACGACGTCGAGACGGGCTATCCGCCGAAGGCGTTGCAGGCCTGGGCGAAGCGGTTCGAGACCTGGGCCGCGGGCGGCGAGCCGGACGATCTGCCGAAGGTCGGCGACGGCAAGGCGAAAAAGGAAAAGCGCGACGTGTTCGCCTACGTCATCCACGAAGGCAAGGTGCGGGCGCCGGCTGCGGCGATGGAGTTGATCAAACTGCTCGGCTAGAGCGTTTCATCGACCGATTGAAGCAATATGGCTCTTGCCAGTTGCACTGAACCTCATCCTGAGCAGCCCGGCGAAGCCGGGCGTCTCGAAGGATGGGGCGACGCAGTGCCGGCGGCGCATGGTTCGAGACGGCGCTTCGCGCCTCCTCACCATGAGGCTGTGCCTGTGGTGAGTATCCCTGAACGCCAGTGCTGATTCCATCGGAGACAGAACGGCTCTAGCGTTCGCGCCGGCGTCGCGATCATCGCCGAACGCGACGATGCCACGCAGCGTCGATCGAGCGAGCGCCAGATGCCGCGGCAAGCTGTCGCCTTCGCCTCCCGCTTGCGCCGGATCAATCGCCCGGCGGCAGCCGGCTGATAGGATTCACGCCAACGAACACAACAGGCGGTGGCAGATGGAAAAACTCGATTTCATGAACGGCCAGATCAAGGCGCTGCTCAATTTTGCCAATGCCGTCATCAAGGCTCATCCCGCGCCGGACAAGCTGCGCCATCATTTCGAGACCATCGCCCGCGCCGACCCGACCTCGCCTGAAGGCCTGTCGCTGTCTGAGGCCTATGTCGACGGCATGGCCGATATCGACAAGAAGATCGCGATCGCCCTGGAACACGCCATCGCCGGCGGCGAGCGCTGAAACCTGCGATTGGTTGCATATCGATCACTGAACAACCAGTCAGGCCGCTGCTTAAATCCCCGATTATTTGACCACGTCATTGCGTTCGGGATGAGTAGCGGTGCGTTGCGTTGGCTGGGTGCGCGCGTTGGGCGTGGCCGTGGTCCTGATGGCCGGGCCGCTCGGCGCGGTTGCGCAGATCGATTTCAGCCCGAACGACAACAGTCAGAACGATACCATTCAGAACCACGCGTTTCAGAACCACACCAGTCGGGTTCTCGACGCCCACTCTTTCGAGCCTGACGAGTTCGAACAGGATGAGTTCGAACAGGACGATTTCCAGTCGCAAGCCGAGCAAGGGCCGCTCGGTCCATCGGACGGCGGCGATGCTCTGCTCGCAGCGCTGCTGTCGTCGCCGGGCCTGTCTGCGACGGCACGCATGCCACCGATTGAATCGCCGACGACGGACCCGACCATAACGGAGCTGGCGACAGCCGATCCGCTCAGCGGCGGTTCGAGGGCCGATCAGGTCCTCATGTTCGGCGGCTACGATGTGTGGAGCAACGGCTCGTCCACCTATGCCGGGCTGCACTGGGCCGCCAACGGGCTGGACGACGACGGCTTCATTCTGCGGCTGTCGATGTCGAACGCGCTGGAGCGCTTTCGGACTCCCAGCCGGACCTACACCACGGCCATCTTTCGCGCGGCGCTGATGCCCGGCTGGCGCTTCAAGCGCGGCGAATTCGAACTGCGGCTGTTCGCCGGTCCCGACTTCGAGAACCACAATTTCACCCCCGACAAACTCGGGGCCAGATGGCGCGGTCCCCATGCCGGCTTGCGCATCGCCGCGGAGACATGGGCGCAGCCGACGCCGGAGATGATGCTCGCGACCGCGTTCTATGCCACCACCATCGCCGGCGGCTACGGCTTCCGCGCCGCCGCCGGCTGGCGGTTGATCGACGCCTTCTGGATCGGCCCCGAACTCTCCGGATCGCGCGACGATTTCAGCCGGCAGACCCGTCTCGGTATCCACCTCACCGGGCTGCAATCCGGTGCCTTCGAATGGTCGGCGGCGATCGGACTCGTCAGCGACAGTTTCGGACGGAACGGCGGCTACGGGCGGCTGGCGACGCAACTACGCCCCTGAGTTCACACCGCGGGATCAACGCGAGAACGCCTGCGCGCCGGCGTCCCATGGGCGATCGCCGTCGATCGCGCTGGCGCCGATCTCCCAGCCCGGCCCGCCCCACAGCACGTCGACCGTCCACAGCCTGCCGTCGCGGTCACGCACGAAGAACAGGTTCGGCACCGCGCTGGTCAGCAGCGCGCCCGCCTCGCCGTTCGGCTGCAGCGTCAGCAGACACCACAATTCGCCGAGGGTCGTCTCGCCGCGATCGCCGAGCCAGGCGACGATCTCGCTGGCGCGTGCCGCACGGCGCAGGCGGAACGGCTGCAGCGTGGTACGCGCGACGCTGCTCTCGGTCTTGGACACGAAGCGCTGCCGGAACGTGGTGCCGAGCCAGGCGATCGCCACGTCGCCGCGCACCGCATTCGTCTCGCGGAAATGCTGCCCGGCGATGAAACGATCCCCCAGCGACGAGGTGATCGCCGGATCGGTCGGCTCGCTCGGCGGACAGGCCTGCGCCGGGCCGGGCTGCAGCAATTCCGCCTCGGGCCTGACGCCCGGCAATGCGGATTGCGCCTGCGCCACCGCGCTGCCGGCCAGCAAGGCCACGATTGCCCCGATGACGCACCGATTGATCAAGAACATTTCCGTCTCCCCTTCGTCGGGGATGACGGTAAACAAAGTATTCACTGTGTAAACGATCCCATTAATATTTGGTTAAGGATAACAATTCATTCAAATTTTCTAGTTTATTGAATTTTATACTTGCTAATACTTCTGGTTCACGACGACGGCCCCGCGATCTGCGACGATGCCCTTTTTGGAGAAACGGGCCTCGCGCAGGGACTTTTCAGCCCAACTTCCACACCGCCATCGGCTCCGCATAGCCGCGCATCGTCACGCTTCCGAGCAATCGAGCGTCGCCGGCGTCGGCGCCGACCTCGTCGCGAATCGCCGACGAGATCAATAACTGAGTGTCGAAATCCTTGTTGAGCGATTCGAGACGCGACGCGAAATTAACGGTGTCGCCGATCACTGTGTACTCCTTGCGCCGCGGCGAACCGACGGTGCCGACCACCGCATCGCCGATATGGATGCCGATACCGATCCGCAGCGGCCAGTCCTGCCCGGCATTGTTGTCCTGCATCGCTGCCAGCATCTCGCGCGCCGCGGCCACCGCACACAACGCCGCGCGCGGGTCCGCGATCGGCGCGCCGAACAGCGCAAGAAATCCGTCGCCGAGAAACTTGTTCACGATACCGCCGTGGCGCTCGAGGATATCGACCAGAACCGCGAAGGCATCGTCGAGCCGCGCGACCACCTCCTCCGGCGATCGCAACCGAGCGGCGCCGGTGAAATTGCGGAAATCGACGAACATCACCACCACCGTCCGGGTCTCGCCCGTCACCTGCGTGCCCGCCGCGAGTAGCTGCTCCACCACTTGCGGCGAGACGTGCTGGCCGAACAGGCTGGTGATGCGGTCGCGCGCGCCCGCGGCCGAGATCGAGGTTTCGAACTGCCGGCGGAGTTGCATGCCGACGCCACCCGCGAGAACGCCGCTGGTCAGCAGCACCAGGCTGCGGATCAGGTGAAAGGCGAGATCGGGCGGCGGCTCGTGGTCGAAGCCGGGCGGATGGTACAACATCGCGATGGCGAAGAGCTCGGCGGCGGCGACGAAGCCGGTGAACAGCGACAGCCGGAAGTCGAGCCACAGCGTCGACAGGATGATGAAGATGAAATAGGCGAACGGCACGGCGAAGGCGAGCGCCTGGTTCGGCCCCATGCTGTTCATCTGCAGATACAGTCCGACCGTCGGCAGGCTGGTCTCGATCAGCACACCGAGGTAACGCCCGGCATGCGGCACGTCGCGCCCCTGGGCCAGTCGTCGGCGCAGCATCGCGATGATGCTGACTTCGAATACCAGCAAGGGAGCATAGGACAACAGCAACGGGGCCAGCGAGAACTGGCCGCGCCAGATTTTTTCGATGGCCGACGGGAAGATCCAGTAGGACGTCGTGAAAATCGCCATCAGCAGTGAGACGGTGATCAGGAGCACCTTCGCCCGCAGCAGTTCGGTGCGCAGCATCTCGCGCGCCAACGCGCTGCGAAACTCATCCGTCAGCGTCGGGCGCTGCGATGAGAACTGAGACGCCCGTCGCCACGGCATTTTCATCGGACGCTCCTTCAGCCCTGATATCGGCTCAATCCAGCGTCCGCCGGAACCGGGTGACCGCGATGGTCATCGCTATCAGCATCAGGGCCGCCAGCGCCAGCGTATCGTAGCGCAAATTCTCCAGCGTCGATCCCTTCAGCATGATCGACCGGACGATCCGCACATAATGCGTCAGCGGCAGGCATTCGCCGAGATATCGCGCCCAGGCCGGCATGCCTGCGAACGGAAACATGAATCCGGACAGCAGGATCGACGGCAGGAAGAACATCATCGAGGCCTGCATCGCCTGCAACTGATTCTGCACCAGCGTCGAAAAGGTGTAGCCGATCGCCAGATTGGTGGTGATGAACAGCGTCGACAGCAACGCCAGCAGCAGCAGGCTGCCGCGCAGCGGCACCCCGAACAAGAACACGCCGATGCCGAGGATCAGCGACGCCTGGATGAAGCCGACGCCGACATAAGGCAGGATCTTGCCGAGCATCACCTCGACCGGCGTGATCGGCATCGACAGCAGGTTCTCCATGGTGCCGCGTTCGATTTCGCGCGTCACCGACAGCGCGGTGAAGATCAGCATCGTCATCGTCAGGATGGTGCCGACCAGGCCGGGCACGATATTGAGCCGCGACGACGCCGCGGGGTTGTAGCGGGCGTGTGCGCGGATCTCGAACGGCGGGTTGCCGGGCTCGCCGGCGACGCGGTCGTGCTCCAGCGCGGTCTGCACGATCCGGCCGAGCGCCGACAGCGCCGAGCCGGCGGCGACCGGATCGGTGGCGTCGGCGGCGACCAGCAGCGCCGGCTTCTCGCCGCGCCGCACCGCGCGTTCGAAGCCGCGCGGGATTTCGACGCCGAACAGCACCTTGCCGGACAACAGCAGATTGTCGAACTGCTCGACGCTCTGCACCTCCTGAACGAAGTTGAAATAAGCGGTGTTCTCCAGCGCCTTCAGGATCGAGCGGCCGAGATCACTATCCTCCTGCAGCAGCACCGCGGTCGGAAGATGCCGCGGCGTGGTGTTGATGGCATAGCCGAACAGCAGAAGCTGCATCACCGGAATCACCACGATCATCGCGAAGGTGAGACGGTCGCGGCGGAGCTGGATCAGTTCCTTCACCAGCATCGCATAGGTGCGCCGCAGGAAGCCGAAACGCGGAGGCTTGATCGGCTGGATGCGGCCGGTGGCGCTGTCGTCGGCGGCGCTCATTGGAAATTGTCCTTGGTACGGCTCATCAGTTCGATGAACACGTCCTCGAGCGACGGCGCGCCGTGCTGCCAGTGCTGACCCGACTTGCGATAGGGCGCAATCGTCGCCTCCAGCGCGGCGTGATCGCGGCCGGAAGCGTGCAGGCTGGTGCCGAACGGCGCGACCATGTCGACGCCGGGCTTGCCGGCGAGCTCGTGTGCCAGCGCGCCGAGCCCTTCGCCGGTCACGACCCAGGTCGCCAGCGCGGACTGCGCGATCACCTCGTCGACGGTGCCGTGCGCCAGCAGATTGCCGTAGGCGATGTAGGCGATCTCGTGACAGCGCTCGGCCTCGTCCATGTAGTGCGTCGACACCAGCACGGTGAGCCCTTCCGCGGCGAGGCCGTGGATCTCGTTCCAGAAATCGCGCCGTGCCTTCGGGTCGACACCGGCGGTCGGCTCGTCGAGCAGCAGCAATTGCGGATTGGGCAGCGTGCAGGCGCCGAGCGCGAGCCGCTGTTTCCAGCCGCCGCTGAGTTCGCCGGCGAGCTGGTTCTCGCGGCCCGACAGGCCGAGCCGCCGGATCATCTCGCGCGCCGCCGCGCGGGCGTCGCGCACGCCGTAGAGCCGCGCGACGAATTCGAGGTTTTCGCGAACGGAGAGGTCCTGATACAGGCTGAAGCGCTGCGTCATGTAGCCGACCTGACGCTTGATCTTGTCGGCGTCGCGCTTGATGTCGTAGCCGAGGCAGGTGCCCTCGCCGCTGTCCGGCGTCAGCAGGCCGCACAGCATCCGGATCGTCGTGGTCTTGCCGGAACCGTTGGGGCCGAGGAAGCCGTAGATCGAACCGCGCTTCACCTGCATCGACAGATCGTGCACCACCTCGCGGCCGTTGAAGGACTTGCTCAGCCCCCTGACGTCGATGGCGATGTCGGCAGCGGCCGATGCGGCGGTCATGACTTGCCGCCCGCTGCGGCCGGCGTCTGTGCCGGCGTCTTCGGCGTCAAATAAACGCTGACCGGCTGGCCGACGCGCAGGCTGGCCGGCCGCTCCGGCCGCGCCTGGATCAGATAGACCAGCTTGTTGCGCTCGTCCTGGCTGTAGATCACCGGCGGCGTGTATTCCGCCGTGGTCGCGATGAAGTAGATCTTGGCGGTGAGATCCGGCGCGCAGTTGTCGCAGGTCACGCGGATGGTGTCGCCGATCGCGAGCGTCGGCAGCGCCGCCTCGGGCACGAAGAATCGCAGCTTCATGTTGCCGGGCGGCAGGATCGACAGCACCGGCTTCTGCGCCGCCACCATCTCGCCCTCGCGGAAATAGATCTGCTGCACATTGCCGGTGACCGGCGCGTAGATTTGGCGACGCATCAGCCGGGTCTTCGAGGTCTCGACGCGGGCTTCGGCCACGCGCAGCGCCGAGATCGCGGAATCGAGATTGGCCTGCGTGCCGGAGCCGGTCTTGGACAGCGACTGCGCGCGGTCGAAGCTCTGCTTGGCGTTGGCGAGCGTGGCGTTGTTCTGGTTGAGGTCGGCCTGCTGCAGATCGTCGTCCAGCGTATAGATCAGCTCGCCCTTGCGGGCCTCGTCGCCCTCGCGGACCGTCAGCCTGGTGATGCGGCCGGATTCGTCGGGGCTGACGAAGATCAGGTCGGCCTCGACCCAGCCCTGATAGCCGGGATCAGCTTTGTTGGTGCAGCCCGCGATCGCCAACAGCGCGGCGACGGCAACAGCGGCGTGGATCGGGCGCGCGATCATGTCGCTTTCCCTTCGTTGAAAATCATGGCGATGTGACTCCGCAGCAGGCCGAGCGAATCCAGCGGCGAATAGCGATCGAAAAGTCCCTGCCAGATCACCGTCAGCATCGCCGGCGCCATGATCAGTTGCGGAAATTGCAGCAGCGCGTCATTGCGGATTTCGCCGCGCTCGATGCCGTAGGCAATGACGCGGCGCATCGCCGCGAGGCCGCGCACGACGACTTCGCGATAGTGGAATTCGGCGAGTGACGGAAACCGCGGCCCCTCGGTGATCATCAGCCGCAGCAGATCGGCGCGCCGGGTCTGCGTCACTTCCCGAACGAAGACCTCCGCGAACATCTCGAACGTCGCCCGCGCCGATACCCCCGGCAATGGCGGCGCATCGAGCTTCTCGATCAGCGGCAGCATCGCCGAGCGCAGCAACTCCTGGAACAACGCCTCCTTGTCGGCGAAGTACAGATAGATCGTGCCCTTGGCGACGCCGGCGCGCTTCGCCACGTCTTCGAGTCGCGTCGCCGCGAACCCGCGGGCAATGAACTCATCGAGCGCGGCGTCGACGATCGCGGCGCGGCGCTCCGCCGCGCGCAACGCGCGTGTCGAGGCGGCGGCGTTGCGGGACGGTTCGCTCGTCGCATCGGCGGGCTTGGCCCGGCCGCGCGGGGCCGGTGCCGGGCCGGGAGTGACGGAGGTCGATCGCCTGGTCGGTCGGGAAGTGGAATCCTTCATCCCAAACTTATGACTGACCGGTCAGTCATATTCAAGACCGGATCTTGACGGAGGCGCCTCGACCGGGTCGGGGTCCTTCCGGACAAGTTGCGGAACGACGGCTCTCAACCGGGATTGTCCCACGAGATCACAAAGGGAGAGAGACATGGCATCGACCGAATGGATGTGGGGCATCGGCATCATCATTCTCGGCCTCGCGATGGCGTTCGCGCTGATGCGCAATCGCAGCCGCACCGCATCGGAGAAGCGGCAGACCGAAGCCGGGACCGAGGACGTCTATCGCGCCGCGCAGCGTAAGGAAGACGGCAAGCTGCAGCCCGAAGAGCGCGCGCCGCGCCCGCTGCCATAGTCCAGCCGGATCGGCGGCGCGATCAGGCGTGAAATTTTAGGCCGTCGAGGATCTTGTCCACCACCTTGCGGTCGGCGCGCACTGCGAGCCCGACCAGATTGAGATCGGCGCGCGCCACCGCCCTCACCGCCTCGCGGTTCGCGGCGTCGTGCGTGGTCGTGAACATGTCCTCGGTGTAGACGGCCGCAGTCACGTTGCGCGCGAGTGCCCGCTCCAGCGCGCGGGACAGCGCCGCCCGGTCGGTGCCGTAGATCAGGATCGGCTGGCCGATCAAGGCGTGATACGGCGTGCCGCTGCCGTCCTGATACGGTTCGCCGATGCATTCCGGAAACGCCGCGGCGATCCCCGAGGTCAGAAAGGCGGCGACGTTGAGCTTCTGCCAGGCTTCCAGGTCGGAGCGGATCACCAACGCGATCTTGGTATCGAACTGCATGCGAAATCCGTAGCCGAAGACGGCCGGAGAGTCAGCCCTTGGCGTCGCAGGCCCAGGCCCGGATCACGCATTCCTTGCCGCCATATTCGTAGCATTTGCGAGTCGCGGCGTTCAGCGATGATGAAATCTTCGGCTCGACCGCATAGCCGTGCGCGCCGCAGGGATTCAGCAGATCGATCGCCAGCGCCGCGCAGGCGCGCCGCATCGTGATGGTGGTGCAATCGCCGTTGCATTGCTTGCGCGCGGCGGCGACCGCGGCGGCATCGGCCGCATAGTCGAAGGCCTTGCCGTAAGCCCCGCATTTGCCGACGGCGAGAGCACCGGCGGCGAGAGCCGGCGCGGACGCGGCCGACAAGACCACCAACAAGGCAGCAAGAAGCGCGCCGCAACGGCGCGGAGCAGCAGACAACCCCAACATCCCCTCCCCAAGTAACCCGGTGGAACTCTAGGGCGAGAGGACTTTCAACTTGGTGAATAATCCGTCGCGCGCCACGCTCAGCCGCGGCGGGCATCCTCGAGCGCCTGAGGCGTGTCGATGTCGAGAAACGCGGCGTGGCCGTCGACCGGCACTTCGGTCACCGCCTCGCCGTGCTTCGCGATCAGATGCCGCGCACCGATATCGCCGTCGAGCGTCATCAGCTCGGGGAAGAAGCGCCGCGACCACAACACCGGATTGCCGCGGCGGCCGTCCGCGACCGGCACCACGATCAGCCCGCCGCGATCCGGATCGAAGGCGTCGATCAGCCGGTCGATCAGGTGAGAGTCGATCAGCGGCATGTCGCCGAGACAGACCACCGCCCCGTCGGCATCGTCCGGCACCGCACCGACACCGGCTTTCACCGACGACGCGAGGCCTTCGGCGAAGGCGGGATTGTGGACGAAGGAAACGTCGAGACCGGACAGCGCGGCCTCGACCTTGTCGGCCTGATGCCCGGTGACCACGATCGCGCGCGACGCTTTCGACGCCAGCACCTGCTCTGTCACGATCCGCACCAGCGGCGTGCCGTTCAGCTCGGCGAGCAGCTTGTTGGGCCCGCCCATCCGGGTCGAGCGGCCGGCGGCGAGTACGATCGCCGCGACGTTGCGGCCGCCTTCGGCGACCGGCACGCGCGGCTGCGGCCGGGTCACGATCTCCATCAGCAAGCCCCCGACGCCCATGCCGGTGATATCGGCGCGCGTCACGTTCAGACCCGCGAGCAGCCGCATCAGCACCCAGTCGAATCCGTTCTCGACCGGCGAGCGCGCGCAGCCCGGCGCGCCCAGCACCGGCACGCCGGAAACGCGGCCGATCAGCAGCAGATTGCCGGGATCGACCGGCATTCCGAAATGTTCGATCGCGCCGCCAACGGCGCCGATCGCCGCCGGGATCACATCGCGGCGATCGGCGATCGCCGAGGCGCCGAACACGATCACCAGCTCCGCGCCGAGGCCGAGCAATTCCTGCAGCGCCGCTGCGAGCGCAGACTCGTCATGAGCGATGCGGCGCTCGGCGATGATCTCGGCCCCCGCCGGCGCCAGCCGCTCGGCGGTGACGCGCAGGGTCTTGTCGATCACCTTGCTCGCCAGGCCCGGCAGTTGCGTCGAGACCACGCCGACACGCTTGATCACATAGGGCGCGACCCGCAGCGCCGAGCCCTGCGCGGCCGCCACCGCCGCGTCACGCAGTTTGCCTTCGACGCCGAACGGGATCAGCTTGACGGTCGCGATCATCTCGCCTTCGACCACCGGCTTGAACGCCGGCAGCGTCGCGAAGGTGATCGCCTCGTCGATCGCATTGACGCGATCGACCGCGGCGCGATCGATCACCAGCACGCCGGGCCGTTGCGCGAACAGATTGGCGCGGCCGGTGAAGGCGCGCTCGACATGGACGCCATCGCCGGCGACGGCCTTCGCGACATCGGCGGCGGCGACGTCTTCCGAGACGTCGCCCGGCTCGAGCTGGACCACCACGATCTCGGTTACGCCGGCACGTTCGAGCGCCTCGACCTCGGCCGGGCCGATCGCGGTGCCCTTCTTCAGCAGCAAGCCATTCCGGCGCAGCGCATGCACGGTGACGCCGCCGATCGCATCGGCCGGACGGCGCGGGCCGAACTTCATGGCGCGCTCGGCTTTGGTTGACGCAGAGTCGCGGTGATCTCGGCCATGATCGACACCGCGATCTCCGACGGCGACACCGCGCCGATGGCGAGCCCGATCGGCGCGTGGATGCGCGCGACGTCGGCGTCGGAGGCGCCCTGCTCTTTCAGGCGGTCGATCCGCCGTGCATGGGTCTTCTTCGAGCCCAGCGCACCGATGTAGAAGCAGTCGCGCGCGAAGGCGTGCAGCAGAGCCGGATCGTCGATCTTCGGATCGTGGGTCAGCGCGACGAAGGCGGTGTAGTGATCGATATTCAGCGGCGGCAGCGCGACGTCGGGCCATTCCGCGATCAGCGGCACGTCCGGAAACCGCTCCGGGCTCGCAAACGCGGTGCGCGGGTCGACCACGGTGACGTCGTAGCCGAGCGACCGCGCCAACGGCGCCAGCGCCTGACTGATATGCACCGCGCCGACGATCACCAGCTTCGCTGTCGGCGCATAGACGTTGAGAAACAGCTTGCGGCCGTCGACCTCGATCGTCGCGCTCTTGCCCATCCGCAATTGCTTCGACAGTTCGGCCGCGAGCGGGTCGGCGGCTATCTCGGCCGCCTTGATGAGGCGCTGCTCGCCGGTCGCGGTGTCGGTGACGACGATCACCGGCCGCCGCGCGGCGCGCTCGGCGTTGAGTTGTTGCAACGTTTCAAGTTTCACAGTAACCGCCCCGCTTGCCTAACTCGCACCTCAGAACCCAGCCGAAGACAACGGCCTTGGAAGCGAAACTCCGTCATTGCGAGGAGCCCCCGGATCGGCGCTCAGCGCCGTCCGAGGACAGGCTCCGCGACGAAGCAATCCAGCTAGGTGCACTGAGCTTCTGGATTGCTTCGCTTCGCTCGCAATGACGGAGGAACTCTCACTTCCTCAGTCACGTTCTCGCCCCCTGAGACTAACCGACCTTCTCGACGAACACCCGGATGGTGCCGCCGCAGGACAGCCCGACCTTCCAGGCGGTCTCGTCGGCCACGCCGAATTCCAGCAGCTTCGGCGCGCCGCTCTCGATCACGTCGAGCGCCTCGGTGACCACCGCGCCCTCGACGCAGCCGCCGGAGACCGAGCCCAGGAAGGTGCCGTCGTTGTTGATGACGAGGCTGGAGCCGGCGGGGCGCGGGGCGGAGCCCCAGGTCTCGACCACGGTGGCGAGCGCGACGCCGTGGCCGGCCTTCTTCCAGTCTTCCGCCGCTTTGAGAATGTCTTCGTCGCGATCGAGCATCGGACGTCTCCTCTGCGATGACTTGGTTACGCGGCCGAGCGGATCGCGCTGAAATGATGCGGCGGCGGCGCCGACGACAGCGCCTCGATCAGCCCCTGCATCGAGGTCAAGTTATGCACCGGGCGGAATTCGTCAACGTGCGGGAGCATCATTTTGATGCCCTGCGCGCGCGGCTCGAAGCCGCCGAAGCGCAGCAGCGGATTGAGCCAGATCAGCCGCCGGCAGGAGCGATGCAGCCGGTCCATTTCGAACGCCAGCTTGCTGTCCGCTTCGCGCTCCAGCCCGTCGGAGATCAGCAGCACGATCGCGCCCTGCCCGAGCACACGGCGCGCCCACAGCTTGTTGAAGCCGTGCAACGAGGTCGCGATCCGCGTCCCGCCGGCCCAGTCCTCGACCGACGAAGTGCAGCTCGCCAGCGCCTCGTCGGGATCGCGTGCCCGCAGCGCCCGCGTGACGTTGGTCAGCCTGGTGCCGAACAGGAAGGTGGAGACGCGCTTGCGATCGTCGGTGATGGCGTGGAGGAAATGCAGAAACAGTCGCGTGTACTCGCTCATCGAGCCGGAGATATCGAGCAGCGCCACGATCGGCGCCGGCTTGTCGATCAGCCCGAGCTTGCGAATGTCGACGATGTCGCCGCCGGTGCGGAGCGACGCGCGCAGCGTGCGGCGCAGATCGAGCTTGAGGCCGCGCTTGTCGGGGCGGACCCGGCGCGTGCGCAGCTCCGCCTGCGGCAGCCGCATCCGCGCGATCGCGCGGGTGACCTCGGCGATCTCCGCCGCGCTCATCTGGGCGAAATCCTTCTTCTGCAGGATTTCCTTGTCGGACACCGCGAGCCGCACCTCCTGCTCCTCGGCGGCGGGGAAATCGCGCGTCGTGGATGGCGCCATCGCTTCCTGCACCCGGCGCGAGGCCGGCGGCGGCTTCTTCTTGGCGTGATCCGGCAGCGGGATCGAATCCAGCATGTGCTGCCATTCCTCGGCAGCGCGGAAGAACAGCGCGAACGCCTGCGCGAAGATCAACTGATGCTCGTGCCGCTTGACGAAGATCGCCTCCAGCGTGGCGTAGAGGTCGTCGCGGTTGCCGATCTCGATCAGTTGCAGCGCCTCCAGCGCATCGATCACCGCGCCCGGCCCGACCGGCAGACCGGCGGCGCGCAGCGCCCGCGCAAAGCCGACGACATTGTCGGCCATCTTGCCGGTCGGCGGATTGAGGTGATCCATCGCGGTCATCGGGTTTCGCTGCATCGTTCGAGCTTCCCCTTTCAACCAGTCATTCCGGGGCGCGCGCAGCGCGAACCCGGAATCTCGACATTCGTGCCCGTTTCAGATTCCGGGTTCGCGAGCTGCGCTCGCGCCCCGGAATGACGAACTCTTAGTCAGTGCCACTGCCTCGCCGCTCGCACGGTCTGCTCCCTCTCCCGCTTGCGGGAGAGGGCTGGGGTGAGGGCGACGCGAGCACGGTGCCCGTTGCTCCCCCACCCCAACCCTCCCCCGCAAGAGCGGGAGAGGGGGCGCGCTGCCGATGCGGCGGAGGCGGAGCCACACAACGAATGCAAAGAGTCCGACTACGACGTCTCTTCGGTCGCGTCCTTCACCAGCTTCTGCAGCGCGTCGCCCTGCATCCTTGTGATGTCGTCCTGGTACTTCAGCAGCGCGCCGAGCGTGTCGCCGACGACTTCGGCGGTCAGCGCGCGGGCGTCGAGCTCGGTGAGTGCCGTCGCCCAGTCCAGCGTTTCGGCGACGCCGGGCGATTTGTAGAAGTCCTGCTCGCGCAGCGCCTGCACGAAGTTGACCACCTGCTGCGACAGCTTGGCCGAAATCCCCGGCACGCGCGACTTGACGATCGCCAGCTCGCGCTGCGCGTTCGGATAGTCGACCCAGTGATACAGGCAGCGCCGCTTCAGCGCGTCGTGGATCTCGCGGGTGCGGTTCGAGGTGACGATGACGATCGGCGGCTGCGGCGCCTTGATGGTGCCGAATTCCGGGATCGTCACCTGATAGTCGCTCAGCACCTCGAGCAGATACGCCTCGAACGCTTCGTCGGCGCGGTCGAGCTCGTCGATCAGCAGCACCGGGGCACCCGCCATGTCCGGCTCCAGCGCCTGCAGCAGCGGCCGCTTGATCAGATACTGCTCGGAAAAGATGTCGCTGGAGAGCTGCGCGCGATCGGTGTCGCCGGCGGCCTCCGCCAGCCGGATCGCGATCATCTGCGCCGATGAATTCCACTCGTAGACCGCGGAGGCGACGTCCAGCCCCTCGTAGCACTGCAGCCGGATCAGACGGCGGCCGAGCGCGGCCGACAGCACCTTGGCGATCTCGGTCTTGCCGACGCCGGCCTCGCCTTCGAGGAACAGCGGCCGGTTCATCCGCAGCGCGAGGAACACCACCGTCGCCAGCGCCCGCTCGGCGAGATAGCCGCGGCTCGTCAGCATGTCGAGCGTCGCGTCGACCGAAGCGGGGGGCGCCGTGACGCTCATCGATTGACCCTCATGGGGTGACGCTCATGGGCGGGCCGATCGCAAGGTCACGCCTTGCCGTTGGCGGCATCGACCGCGCGCTTGGCCAGCACGCCGATCAGATGCGCGCGATATTCCGCACTGCCGTGCAGATCGCTGTTCAAGCCGTCGTGCGGGACGTGGATGCCGTCGAGCGACTTCGAATTGAACCGCGCCTTCAGCGCCTCCTCGAAAGCGGTGACGCGGAACACGCCGTCGGAGCCGGCGCCGGTCACCGCGACAGCGACGTCGGACGGCCGTCGCGCCACGAACACGCCGACCAGCGCGTAGCGCGAGGCCTGGTTGCGGAATTTAATGTAGGCTGCCTTCTTCGGCAGCGGAAACTGCACCTTGGTGATGATCTCGTCCGGCTCCAGCGCCGTGGTGAACAGGCCCTGGAAGAACTCCTCCGGCTTCAGCTTGCGCTTGTTGGTGACGATGGTGGCGCCGAGCGCCATCACCGCGGCCGGATAGTCCGCGGTCGGATCGTTGTTGGCGAGCGAGCCGCCGATCGTGCCCTTGTGGCGCACCGCCGGATCGCCGATCAGCGACGCCAGCTCCGCCAGCGCCGGGATCGCCTCGCCGACGATCGGCGAAGCCGCCACTTCGGCGTGTTTGGCGGTGGCGCCGATCACCAGCGAACGGCCTTTCATCTCGATGCCGCTCAGCCCTTCGATATGCGACAGGTCGACCAGATGCGGCGGCGCGGCGAGCCGCTGCTTCATCACCGGCAGCAGCGTGTGGCCGCCGGCGATCAGCTTGGCGTCCTCGTTCTTGATCAGCAGATTCGCCGCCTGACGGACGGTCGCGGGGCGGTGGTATTTGAATTCGTACATTGAGCTTCCCTGGGCCGCTCGGCCTGCGCTTTGATCGTTGTCCGAATCGAATTACGCGAGGTCGGAATTCGACATCGCCTTGGCGCCGGCCGCGATCGACAGCACGATGTTCTGATAGCCGGTGCAGCGGCACAGATTGCCTTCGAGCTCCTCGCGAATCGTGGCGTCCGACAGCTCATGACCCTTGCGGTGCACCAGATCGACCGCGGTCATGATCATGCCGGGCGTGCAGAAGCCGCATTGCAGGCCGTGATGTTCGCGGAAGGCTTCCTGCATCGGATGCAGCGGCGCGCCATCGGCCGCGAGCCCTTCGATCGTCGTCACTTCGTGGCCGTCCGCCATCACCGCGAGCGTGGTGCAGGACTTCACCGCCTTGCCGTCGAGGTGCACGACGCAGGCGCCGCACTGCGACGTGTCGCAACCGACATGGGTGCCGGTGAGCCGCAGATGTTCGCGCAGAAACTGCACCAGCAGCGTGCGCGGATCGACATTCGCGGTCACGGGATTGCCATTCACGATCAGGGAAATCTTGGCCATCGGCCCTCTCATTCTTTTCACACCACCGCGTTGCACGGTAGTCAGCTCGCGTCTTAGTTGTGTTTCTTGAAGATATCTTAGGGGGCAACACCCGGATCGGCAACCTCGATCCGAATATCGAAAGCGCGCGAGACACAGCGCCCGAGCCTGATAACGGGAGCGTGATCGAATCCGCCGCAGCGCACTCAGGCGCCGCCGTTGCCCTCGACGGCCTTGGAGAAATTGGCGAAGAATTCGTCGGCGAGCTTCTTGGCCGAGCCGTTGATCAACCGCTGCCCGAGCTGCGCCAGCTTGCCGCCGATATGCGCCTCGACGTCGTAGGAAAGCAGCGTGCCGCCGTCCTTGTCGGACAGGCCGACCACGGCGCCGCCCTTGGCGAAGCCGGCGACGCCGCCTTCGCCCTCGCCGGTGATCTTGTAGCCGTTCGGCGGATCGAGATCGCTGAGCGTCACGCGGCCCTTGAAGCGCGCCGACACCGGGCCGACCTTCAACTTGGCCACCGCGCGGAAGCCGCTGTCGTCCTCGGTCTTCTCCAGCTCTTCGCAGCCGGGGATGCACTGCTTCAGCACTTCAGGGTCGTTCAGCTTGCTCCACACCAGATCTTTCGGCGCGCCCAGCTGGACTTCGCCGTTCATCGTCATGGCCATGGATTCTCCTCCCGCAATCGACGGCCGCCTTGGTCGGCGGCGTTGCCGGGCTACTTAAGCACGCCGTTCGCAAAAGAAAAAGTAGCACGGCACCGTAACACGCGACGGGCCACGCATAGGCGCTTTGCGCATTGCGCATTGCGATATGGTGCGTCCGGGAGGTGTTCGTCGGATAGTGATCACGAATTCTGCGGCGCGTGCGGATAGTTCGGCATCATCGCAGGCCGCTCCGCAACCGTGGTCACTGCTTCCCTCGGCCGCTCAACCAGCATCACGATCGCGGTGCCGAGCAGCAGCAGCAGCTCGGTGGCGTGCAGCCGCATCGCTTCCAATTCGCCGACCTGAGACGCCATGATCATGCTGGCGAAACTGATCACGCTGCCGAGCGTCAGCGCGATCGCCAGCGCCTCGTCGCCGCCGCCGGCCTTGCGGATCGATGGCCGCATCAGCAATGCGACGAATACCGTCAAGAACGCAGCCACCGTCAACTTGGCGAGTGCGAGCATCCAGGCGGTCCGCACCGTGGCGGTCGCAGCCAGATGGAAGTGATCGCTCAGGAAAATCGCGACGGAGATGTTCGGCCGGTCGTACAGGGCGTGGATCGGCGACACCACGATCTTGAACGCGACCATCAGCCAGGTCGGCACGAAATAGGCCGCGAGCAGCACGCCGTTCACAGAGCTGATCCGCCAGTTCGTGTTCATGTGGGCTTCCCGCTGCCGGCCTCCCCGATCATGGAAGGCGAGTCCGCCGAGCTAAACCCGGTTAACGACGAGCGACAACGGAAAGGCTTTGTTAACCTTAACGCCCGTTAACCCTGTGGATGATGGGGACCTGCTGCCGAAAGAGCTTCGGGCGGGCACGAAACTTGCGTCTCGTTTCGGCGTCGCAGCCAGAACTTTGGGGCGATCGGAAGCGGCCGATCCGCTGTCCCGGAACCCGCGTCGTCCACAGGGAAGAAGGTCGTATCGGCACGGCTGTTGCCGTAACCGGTTCCAACTGTTACAAAATCCTTAAAGCGAAGCGACGTTCCGGCTGCCGGGGCCCTCGCCGCATCGTGTCTCCAGCGCGAGCGGGTGCACCAGACGGGCACGCTGCGCTCACGATTCTCCGTTCCGTTCGGACCTCAGACCACGGCAGCGCATGGACTATTTCGCCCAGCAGCTCATCAATGGCCTCGTCCTCGGCTCGATCTACGGCCTGATCGCGATCGGCTACACGATGGTCTACGGCATCGTCGGCATGATCAATTTCGCCCATGGCGACATCTTCATGATCGGCGGCTTCATCGCCCTGATCAGCTTCCTGATCCTGGTGTCGTTCGGCCTCACCTTCGTGCCGCTGATTCTTCTGGTGGTGCTGCTGGTGTCGATGGCGATCACCGCGCTGTACGGCTGGACGGTCGAGCGCATCGCCTATCGCCCGCTGCGGAATTCGTTCCGCCTCGCGCCGATGCTGTCGGCGATCGGCATGTCGTTCGTGCTGATGAATTTCGCGCAGGTCGCACAGGGGGCCCGCGTCAAGCCGGTGCCGCCGATCATCACCGGCGGCTACACGCTGCACGAGAGCGCCGACGGCTTCAACGTGCAGCTTTCCAATGTCCAGATCGTGGTGGTGATCACCACCATCGTGCTGCTCGCGATCTTCACCTGGCTGGTGGCGAAGACCAGGCTCGGCCGCGACATGCGCGCCTGCGAGCAGGACCGGACCATGGCGTCGCTGCTCGGGGTCGACGTCGACCGCACCATCTCGATGACATTCGTGATCGGCGCCGCACTCGCCTCGGTCGCGGGCATGATGTATTTGCTGTATTACGGCCTGGTCGACTTCTTCATGGGCTTCGTCGCCGGCATCAAGGCGTTCACCGCGGCCGTGCTCGGCGGCATCGGCTCGCTGCCGGGCGCGATGCTGGGCGGCCTGCTGATCGGCCTGATCGAGACCTTCTGGTCGGCCTATTTCTCGGTCGAGTACAAGGACGTCGCGGCGTTCTCGATCCTGATCGTCGTGCTGATCTTCATGCCGACCGGCCTGCTGGGCCGGCCGGAAGTCGAAAAAGTCTGAGCGGCGCGCGTGGCCATTCATGCCCCCGCCGCCGCTGCGACCGCCGCCAAACCCGGCGTCGGCGCCGCCTTCATCTTCAAAAAAGCCCTGATCAGCGCCCTCGTGGCGCTGGTTCTGTTTTCGCTGATGATCGGCGTGCGAACCGAAGCCGGGCCGGAAGGGCAACTGATCTACTGGACCCGTTTCCCGGAACTCGCCGGCATGGTCGCGGCGGTGTTCGTCGGCTCGATCGTGGTCGAGCTGCTGCGTCGCTGGTGGGGCCCGGTCGATACGCCGAGGCTGATGCCCGAAGGCGCGCGCAAGACGCTCAGTGTCGCCGGCCGCGCCGTCGCCCCGGTGCTGCTGATCTTCACGATTCTGGTGCCGGTGATCTTCTACGACCAGCGCTACATCCTCGACCTCGGCATTCTCGTACTGACCTATGTGATGCTGGGCTGGGGGCTGAACATCGTGGTCGGCCTCGCCGGCCTGCTCGACCTCGGCTACGTCGCGTTCTACGCCGTCGGCGCCTATTCCTACGCGCTGCTCGCGACCAATTTCGGGCTGTCGTTCTGGATCTGCCTGCCGCTCGCCGGCATCCTCGCCGGATTCTGGGGCGTGCTGCTCGGCTTTCCGGTACTGCGGCTGCGCGGCGACTATCTCGCCATCGTCACGCTGGCGTTCGGCGAAATCATCCGGCTCGTCATCATCAACTGGCAGAGCCTCACCGGCGGCCCGAACGGCGTCAGCGGCATCCCGCGGCCGACTCTGTTCGGCATCCCGCTGGTGCCGGGCGAGAACGGCCTCGCAGCATTTCTCGGGATTCCGTTCTCGCCGTCGCATCGGCTCGTCTTCCTGTTCTACATCATCCTGGCGCTGGCGCTGTTGACCAACTGGGCCACGATCCGGCTGCGGCGCCTGCCGATCGGCCGCGCCTGGGAAGCGCTGCGCGAAGACGAAGTCGCCTGCCGCGCGCTCGGCATCAACACCACCACGACCAAGCTGACGGCGTTCGCCACCGGCGCGATGTTCGGCGGCTTCGCCGGCGCGTTCTTCGCCACCCGGCAGGGCTTCATCTCGCCGGAGTCGTTCACCTTCCAGGAATCCGCGCTGGTGCTGGCGATCGTCGTGCTCGGCGGCATGGGATCGCAGCTCGGCGTCGCGCTGGCGGCGCTGGCGCTGATCGGCGGCTTCGAGCTGTTCCGCGGGCTGGATCAGTTCCGGATGCTGGTGTTCGGCCTGTCGATGGTGCTGCTGATGGTGTGGCGGCCGCGCGGCCTGATCGGCCATCGCGCGCCGACCGTGTATCTGCAGCACAATCAGGCGATCTCGTCCGACCTCGTCAAGGAGGGCCACGGATGAGCGACGGCCCGATTCTGCGCGTCGACGGCCTGACCATGCGGTTCGGCGGCATCGTCGCGGTCAATGATCTGTCGTTCGCGGCGCAGCGCGGCAAGATCACCGCGCTGATCGGCCCGAACGGCGCCGGCAAGACCACGGTGTTCAACTGCATCACCGGCTTCTACAAGCCGAGCGCCGGCGCAATCAGCCTGCAGCATCCCGGCGGCGACAGCTACCGGCTCGACAAGCTCAACGACTTCCGCATCACCAAGATCGCCAAGGTCGCCCGCACCTTCCAGAACATCCGGCTGTTCGCCGGCATGACCGCGCTGGAAAACCTGATGGTGGCGCAGCACAACAAGCTGATGCTCGCATCCGGCCTGACCTTTCTCGGCCTGTTCGGCGCGCCGTCCTGGCGCGCGGCGGAAAAGCAGGCGATCGAGCGCGCCACCTTCTGGCTGAAGCAGATCGGCCTCTTGGACCGCGCCGACGAGGCCGCCGGCAATCTGCCCTACGGCGACCAGCGGCGGCTGGAGATCGCGCGCGCGATGTGCACCGAACCCGTGCTGCTGTGCCTCGACGAGCCGGCCGCCGGCCTCAACGCGCGCGAGAGCGCGGCGCTCAGCGAATTGCTGCTCTCGATCCGCGACGATCACGGCACCTCGATCCTGTTGATCGAGCACGACATGAGCGTGGTGATGGAGATCTCGGACGCCGTCGTCGTGCTCGACTACGGCGTCAAGATCGCCGAGGGCACGCCGCAGCAGATCCGCGACGACCAGCGCGTGATCGCCGCCTATCTCGGCGTCGAAGACGAAGAGGTCGAAGCCGTCGAGCAGGAGCTCGGGCTGTGACTGGCCTCCCCCCACTCACTCCGTCATGGCCGGGCTTGACCCGGCCATCCACGCCCGCGGGCAAGGCGGTGCGTGTGTCCGTGGATGCCCGGGTCAAGCCCGGGCATGACGGTGTTGGTGGAGCGCCGTCGCGATGACCTCCGCCACCGCAACAACTCCTCTCCTGAGTATCGAAAACCTGCGTGCGGCCTACGGCAAGATCGAGGCGCTGAAGGGCGTCGATCTCGATATCAAGCCCGGCGAGATCGTGGCGCTGATCGGCGCCAACGGCGCCGGCAAATCGACGCTGATGATGTCGATCTTCGGAAAGCCGCGCGCCAAGACCGGGCGCATCGTGTTCGACGGCGTCGACATCACGCAGACGCCGACCCACCAGATCGCGCGGATGAGCATCGCGCAATCGCCGGAGGGCCGGCGGATTTTTCCACGGATGAGCGTCGCCGAGAATCTGCAGATGGGCGCCGATGCCGGCGACAGCAACGAGGCCGAGCGCGCCGAGGTGCTGGAGCGCGTGCTGACGCTGTTCCCGCGGCTGCGCGAACGCTATGGCCAGCGCGGCGGCACGCTGTCGGGCGGCGAGCAGCAGATGCTGGCGATCGGCCGCGCGCTGATGAGCCGGCCGCGGCTGCTGCTGCTCGACGAGCCCTCGCTCGGCCTCGCGCCGCTGATCACCCGGCAGATCTTCGACGCCATCCGCACCCTCAACCGGCAGGACGGCCTGACCGTGCTGATCGTCGAGCAGAACGCCAACCACGCGCTGCGGCTGGCGCATCGCGGCTACGTGCTGGTCAACGGCCTGATCACCATGAGCGGCAGCGGCGCCGACCTGCTGGCGCGCCCGGAAGTCCGCGCCGCGTATCTCGAAGGCGGCCGCAAGGTGTGACGTCACCGCCCGCAGGCTGCGGCAGAATGTGCCAGAGCGCTGCGGCAAACCGCGCATTTTGTCGATGACTTGGCCGGAAAATCAGCCAACAATGCCGCCAGGCTTCGCGCGTCGGCTGGCCCGGGCGCACTGTTCGTTCGCACACTACCGCAGGGATCGATCCATGAAACTCAAGCTTCTCGGTTTGGCATTCGGCGCGTCGCTGGCGCTGTCGACCACGGCGCTGGCGCAGGACATCAAGGTCGCGGTCTCGGGGCCGATGACCGGGAGCGAATCCGCGTTCGGACGGCAGTTGAAGAACGGCGCCGACCAGGCGGTCGCCGATCTCAACGCCGGCGGCGGCGTGCTCGGCAAGAAGCTCGCGCTGGAAATCGGCGACGACGCCTGCGATCCCAAGCAGGCCCGCTCGATCGCCGAGAAACTCGCGGGTGACGGCATTCCGTTCGTCGCCGGGCATTTCTGCTCGTCGTCGTCGATCCCGGCATCGGAAGCCTATGCCGACGGCAACGTGCTGCAGATCACCCCGGCCTCGACCAACCCGCTGTTCACCGAGCGCAAGCTGTGGAACGTGCTGCGCGTCTGCGGCCGTGACGATCAGCAGGGCCTGATCGCCGCCGAATACATCACCCAGAACTTCAAGGGCAAGAACGTCGCGATCCTCAACGACAAGACCACCTACGGCAAGGGCCTCGCCGACGAGACCAAGAAGGCGCTGAACAAGGCCGGTTTCCAGGAGAAGATGTTCGAGTCCTACAACAAGGGCGACAAGGACTTCAATTCGATCGTCTCGCGGCTGAAGCGCGACTCGATCGATCTGGTCTATATCGGCGGCTATCATCAGGAAGCCGGTCTGATCCTGCGCCAGATGCGCGACCAGGGCCTGAAGACGGCAATGATGGCCGGCGACGCGATGAACGACAAGGAATTCGCCTCGATCACCGGCCCGCTCGCCGAGGGCACGCTGTTCACCTTCGGCCCCGACCCGCGCAACAAGCCGACCGCCAAGGCGATCGTCGAGAAGTTCAAGGCCAAGGGCATCGATCCGGAAGGCTACACGCTCTACACCTACGCCGCGTTCCAGGTCTGGTCGCAGGCCGTCGCCAAGGCCAAGACCACCGATCCGAAGAAGGTGATCGACACCATCAAGGCCGGCGAATGGGACACCGTGCTCGGCAAGATGGCGTTCGACGCCAAGGGCGACATCAAGGCGATCGACTACGTCGTCTACAAATGGGACGCCAAGGGCAACTACGCCGAAATCGGCAAGGCGATGTGAGGCCCTGAGGTTTCGCACCAACAACAGCGTCATGCGCGGGCTTGACCCGCGCATCCATCTTCTAACAAACGATTTGATCGTAAAGATCGTCCCAATTGGGATTATTGCGCACAATCAGGTCGATCTTCCACTCGCGCGGCCAGTGCTTGATGTTCTTCTCGCGTTGGATCGCCGCAAGTGCAGTGTCGTGCGCTTCGAAGTACACGAGCCGCTTGATACCGTATTTGCGGGTGAAGCCTTCGACCTGACCTTCCCGATGTTCGTAGGTGCGGCGGACAAGGTCGTTGGTCACGCCGACATACAGCGTGCCACCTGGGGCGTTGGCGAGAATGTAGACCCAATACGACATGCTGACTTGCACTAAGAGCCGTGCTGGACTGCCTCATCATTCAAGCTGATGGATTGCCGGGTCAAGCCCGGCAATGACGCATGTGGATGGGATGGAGACGGCGAGTTGTGGCCGTAGGAGGCCCTCACCCGATCGTCCCCAGCACCGGGAACGTGTTCAGCAGCCAGATGCTGACGTCGGTGATGGCGCCGGTGAGGAAGGCGATGCCGGTCAGCACCATCAGCGCGCCCATCACGCGCTCGACGGTCGCCAGATGTTTCTTCATTCGTGCGAACAGGCCGGAGAACTGCTCGACCATCAGCGCCGCGAGCAGGAACGGCACGCCGAGGCCGAGCGAGTAGATCGCGAGCAGGCCCGCGCCCTTCGCCACCGTGGCTTCCGCCGCCGCCACCGAGAGGATCGCGGCGAGGATCGGGCCGATGCAGGGCGTCCAGCCGAACGCGAAAGCCAGCCCCATCACATAGGCGCCCCACAGGCCCACCGGTTTTGGAATCGGCAGCCGGCCCTCGCGCATCAGGATGTTGAGCCGCGTCAGGCCGAGGAAATGCAGCCCCATCAGAATGATGACGATGCCGGCGACGATCGCGAGTTCCGCCGACCAGGCGCGGATCAGGCCGCCGACCAGGCTGGCGCTGGCGCCGAGCGCCACGAACACGGTCGAAAAGCCGAGCACGAAGACCAGCGCCGAGATCATCACCGCGCGCTTCGAGGTGCGCTCCGACTCGTCTGCCGCGACGTGTTCGATGGTCGCGCCGGTGAGATAGATCAGGTATGGCGGCACCAGCGGCAGCACGCAGGGCGACAGGAAGCTGACCAGGCCGGCGATCAGCGCCGCGGGGATCGAGACGTCGTGGATCATGCGGCTACATGCACCTGCGCCGCGCAGCCGCGCAAGGCCCGCCGCGGCGAGCTTCCGCAGCTTGTGATCGCCGCGTGAGGGGTTGCTTCGACGAAGTGTTTAGGCCGACAATATCCCTCCCCTCGTGATTTTCGCCCCTGGAACTGCCTTGAAGAACCTCATCACCGACATCGCCGGCGTCCGCGTCGGCCACGCCCATGACGAACGCCTGGCCTCCGGCGTCACGGCGATTCTGTTCGATACGCCGGCGACCGCCTCGATCGACGTGCGCGGCGGCGGCCCGGGAATCCGCGACGGCGTGCTGCTGGAGCCGGTCAACACCGTCGAGCAGGTCGACGGCTTCACGCTGTCGGGCGGCTCGGCGTTCGGGCTGGATTCCGGCGGCGGCGTGCAGGCCTGGCTCGCCGAACAGGGCCGCGGCTTTCCGATCGGCACCGCGACGATCCCGATCGTGCCGGGCGGCGTGATCTTCGACATGCTCAATGGCGGCGACAAGGCGTGGGGCCGCTTCTCGCCGTATCGCGACCTCGGCTATCAGGCGGCGGCCGCCGCGAGCGACGCCTTCGCGCTCGGCAGCGTCGGCGCGGGACTCGGCGCCACCACGGCGAACAACAAAGGCGGGCTCGGCTCGGCCTCGGCGCAGACGCCCGCCGGAATCATGGTCGGCGCGATCGCGGCGGTGAATGCGATCGGCAGCGTGACGATCGGCGACGGCCCGTGGTTCTGGTCGGCGCCTTACGAAGTCGGCGACGAGTTCGGCGGCTGCGGGATGCCGCAGCATTTCACCGAACAGATGCTGGCGGTGAAGATCAAGGGCGCCGCCGCCGCGACCGCGGAGAACACCACGCTGGTGACCATCGTCACCGACGCGTTGTTGACCAAGACGCAGGTGAAGCGGCTGGCGATGATGGCGCAGACCGGCTTTGCGCGGGCGATCTATCCGGTGCATGCGCCGCTCGACGGCGACGTGGTGTTCGCGGCCGCGACCGGCAAGAAGCCGGTCGATCCGCTCGCGGGGCTGACCGAACTCGGCGCGATCGCCGCCAACACGGTGGCGCGGGCGATCGCGCGCGGCGTCTATGAGGCGACCGCGCTGCCGTTCAAGGACGCGCAGCCGGCATGGCGCGACCGGTTCAGGCGCTGAGCGACACCGACGAGGTCGCCGAGGTCTGCAACTGCGCTGCCTGGCGCTGGACCATCTGCTCGATGAAATTGTAGGACGACGACGCCCGCGCGCTGCTAGCGTTCGCGGCCGAGGTCGTCGACACCTTGGAGCCGTCCGCATAGGTGATCGAGGTCGTCACCGAGCCGTCCGCATTGGTGACGCTGGTGGTCGACGCGCCCGAGCTCTCCTGCGACCCGCCACCGCCGCCGCCCGCCTGAGCCTGCTGGCCCTTGCGCTTCAGCGCGGCGGACAATTCGTCGACGCTCACCGAGCCGTCATTGTCGGCGTCGAGCTTGGCGAACACCTTGCTGGCGTTCCCGGCATTGGTTCCGCCGGCGCCGAGCTTGTCCTGGAATTCGCCCTGGCTGATCGCGCCGTCGCCGTCGCTGTCGAGCTGCGAGAACAGATCCTTCAGCGCGGCGTCGCGGCTCTTGGTCGCCGTGGTCGATGCGTCGGTGGTCGACGTCTGACCCTGCTGCTGCGCCGCGAGCAGCGCCTGCATCATCTCCGGCGACAGGCTGCTCGACGGCAACGAACTGCTGCTGCTGCTCGACGAGTCGAACGGCGACGAGCTGCTGCTTTTCGAGTTCGAGGATTCGAACGGGTTGCTGAAACTGGTGGTCTTCGACGACGAGCTCGACGACGACGACGATGTCGAGCTCAGCGCATTGAGCAATCCGGACAGCGCACCGAGAGCGCCGAGGGCTGGCAACATGACGAGACTCCGTTCAACGCCGCGAACCGCGGCCGCAACTACGCATACGCATCCTGTTCCCTCGTTCAGCAATCGCCGTGCCAGTCCGCGGAGGCTTGGGATTGCTGGGGTTTTCGCCGCGACGCGGCGTGAAGCGGGCGGAAATTACTGCCGCTCCGGCAGAACCTGCCGACCGCGCCGCGTGCGCTGCGGCGGCTTGCCCGGCCGCATTGCGAGGCGCCGGCCCGCGTGATAGCGAGGCTGATCCCTCTCACGCCGGAAACGCCCATGTCCCAGTTCGCGCCCCGCCCCCTCGTCATCGCGCCGTCGATCCTGGCGTCGGATTTCTCCAGGCTCGGCGAAGAGGTCCGCGCGGTCGACCAGGCCGGCGCCGACTGGATCCATCTCGACGTGATGGACGGGCATTTCGTGCCGAACATTTCCTACGGCCCCGACGTCATCAAGGCGATGCGCCCGCACACCACCAAGATCTTCGACGCCCATCTGATGATCGCGCCGTGCGATCCCTATCTCGAAGCCTTCGCCAAAGCCGGCTGCGACCACATCACAATCCACGCCGAAGCCGGTCCCCACCTGCATCGCTCGCTGCAGGCGATCCGCGCGCTCGGCAAGAAGGCCGGCGTCTCGCTCAATCCGTCAACGCCGGCGAGCGCGCTGGAATACGTCATCGACATGATCGACCTGGTGCTGGTGATGTCCGTCAACCCCGGCTTCGGCGGCCAGGCCTTCATCCCCTCCGCGATCAACAAGATCCAGGACATCCGCGCCATGACCGCAGGCCGGCCGATCGACATCGAAGTCGACGGCGGGGTGAGCGACAAAGTGTCGGGGCAATTGGCAGCGGCCGGCGCGAATGCGTTCGTCGCGGGCAGTGCGGTGTTCAAGGGCGGGACGGTCGAGAGCTACAAGGCGAATATCGACGGCATCAGGAATGCGGCGGCGATGGCAAGAGGGGACGTGGTTTAGCTCTCCGCCGTCATTGCCGGGCTCGACCCGGCAATCCATCCTCTTCGCAAAGACTCCTCATGGCGCGCTTCGCGCGCGATGGATGCGCGGGTCGAGCCCGCGCATGACGGGCATGAGCGGTGATGCGCGGTGCCACACAGTTTGCCGTCATCCTCCGCGAAAGCGGAGTATCCAGTATTCCAGAGCGCCTGTGGCTATGCACAGCGAAGTAACCGACGCTCTGGGATACTGGGTCGTCCGGTCGATGACGCTGAAAATGAGACGAGCGCTCTGCAACAACGCGGTGCGCCGGATGCTGGGCAGCGCGCCGCTCTTGGCGGCGTGGTGCGCTGCTGATCCGGGGTCCCGGTTTTTGCTCGCCACTGATCATCGGCTGTGCCGCCCTGTCGAAGACAAACCGGGGTCCCGGTTCCGCGAAGCGGCATAAGAATGCCGCATCGCGCCCGGGACACGGGTGGTAACGGTCCGGATTCGATTATCAAACAGCCACGGCAATTCCTTCTCGCGGCTCAGCCGAGCCCGAGTTGTGCACCCGTCGCTGTCACAGCGAGGGGTGGGGGCGCGCCGGTCGGCGCGGGTTGTGGTGGTTCTCGCGATCACTTCTTGCGAAGGATCGCGCAACGCCTCGTCGGCGCGCCCACCGCGGCGCTTTCTGTCTTCGGGCCCGTGCTTCCGTTGACAGGCAAGGGTAATGAAACCCCACGGTCCGGCGGATTACGCCGCCTTCGCCTGCCCCCGTGCAGCGAACTAACAAGTCGCAGAGCCTCGTAGTAGGCCCGGACGGATACCCGAAGCCTCCCGGACGTGTGCTTGCGAGGCACAGCGCGCAGGACGCCGCGTCCAGCCGACGTTCCCAGCCAGGCTGGTCACGCCGGGTTATCGTCCGGACCGGTTGCCCGGCCTTCGCGATCTGTCCCGCCCGTACGACGCCTCGCGAAGCGCCCCTCACGGACAGGACGAAGCGGACTATAATCATAATAGGATTATTGTCAAGAGTCTCGTGCCCCGGCCGCGCCGCGACATGCAGGGCCGTCGCACGAGTCGTCCCCGCGCAGGCGGGGACCCATAATCCCTGGCTTTTCAAGTTGAGGAAGTACCTCTGCCGCAGCGATTCAATCGAGATGCTGCGGCGTATGGGTCCCCGCCTGCGCGGGGACGACAGGGGATAGGCAGAGCCAAACCGCTGATCGACATCGGGCGGGAACCCATATCCGATCGCTGCGGTCCTCGGGCGACGCCGGACACCGCGGTCCCGCATCTGCGGGGCAGCGCTGCGCGCTGCACCGCGTGCGGGACACGTTTCGTCTGGAGTCGTGCAACCGCGGATTTACTTCTCCCGCTGATTGCTCGGGATGTCCTTGTATTCGTCGATCTCGGTGCCCTTGCCGTCGAGGCCGCGGCCGGGTGGGCGCTGGGCCTTGTCGCGATTGCTGAGGATATCGTTCTTGCGCACCTTCTCGTCTTCGAGTTCGGACATGGCGCCCGTTCCACTGCGTTGACCTGCCGGCATGACGATCTCCTTTGCGTCGGTTGAGATGACCAACCCGCAGCCGGCCGAAAAGGTCCGGGGCGCGGCTGCGGCCAATGGCGACGTGGTGAACCGGCCGTCGCGCCCGCATGACTTACCGGCATGGCTTCTGAAACGACGATCCCCGACGCGTTCCGCTCCACGCTGTTCGAAGCGCCGTTGCGGCGCGCGCTCGATGCCGCGCTGCAGCCCGGCGAGCGCGTGCTGTGGCAGGCGCAGCCCGATGCCTATGCGGCGATGATGATGGTGCGGGCGCTGTGGTGGATCGGCGTGCCGTGGCTGGCGCTGGCGCTGCTCGGGCTGTCGCGCGGCTGGCTCGGCGACTGGATCGGCTTGCCGCTGCTGCTCGGAGTCGCGCTGGTGCTGGGGCCGTTCGTCGTCCTGCTGCACCACCTGCATACGCTCTATGTCGTCACCGACCGCCGCGCGCTGATCCTGCGCGCCGGGCTCGGCCGGGACCGCGCGGTGGCCACCGATTTCGGCGCGATGAACCAGCTCGAAGTGCTCGACATCCGCGGCCGCGGCGGCCATCTCAGCTTCGCCTCCCGCGCCTCCACGGCATCGCCCGACACCGACTTCACCGGGCGCTACGGCTTCCGCTTCCTGCCCGACGTCGCGGCGGCGCGCGGCGCCCTGGAGGCGGCCCGCGGCGCCGCCGGCGCGCACGGGCGCCGCTGAACGCGCGGCAATTCGGTGGCCTCCCCGCCCCCCGTCTGCTAAAGCGCGGCGTAATCCCCCAACACGAAGAGTCTGTGATGATCCCGCGCTACACCCGTCCGGAAATGGCTGCCATCTGGGAGCCGCTCACCCGCTTCAAGATCTGGTTCGAGATCGAGGCGCACGCCTCCGACGCGCAGGCCGCGCTCGGCGTGATCCCGAAGGAAGCCGCGGAGACGATCTGGGCCAAGGGCAAGGACGCGGCGTTCGACGTGGCGCGGATCGACGAGATCGAGCGCGAGGTCAAGCACGACGTCATCGCGTTCCTGACGCATCTGGCCGAATTCGTCGGTCCCTTGTCGCGCTTCGTGCATCAGGGCATGACCTCGTCGGACGTGCTCGACACCTGCTTCAACGTGCAACTGGTGCGCGCCTCCGACATCCTGCTGGCCGATCTCGACCGCGTGCTGGCGGCGCTGAAGGCGCGCGCGTTCGAACACAAGATGACGCCGTCGATCGGCCGCTCGCACGGCATCCATGCCGAGCCGGTGACGTTCGGCCTGAAGATGGCCTATGCCTACGCTGAATTCTCCCGCGCCCGCGACCGCCTCGTCGCCGCGCGAAAAGAAGTCGCGACCTGCGCGATCTCGGGCTCGGTCGGCACCTTCGCGCATATCGATCCGCGGGTCGAAGAACACGTCGCCAAAGCCATGGGCCTTGCGGTCGAGCCGGTGTCGACCCAGGTGATTCCGCGCGACCGCCACGCGATGTACTTCGCCACGCTCGGCGTGATCGCGTCGTCGGTGGAGCGGCTCGCCACCGAGCTGCGGCATCTGCAGCGCACCGAGGTGCTCGAGGCCGAGGAGTACTTCTCCGAGGGCCAGAAGGGCTCGTCCTCGATGCCGCACAAGCGCAACCCGGTGCTGACCGAGAACCTGACCGGCCTCGCCCGGATGGTGCGCGCCTATGCGATGCCGGCGATGGAGAACGTCGTGCTGTGGCACGAGCGCGACATCTCGCACTCCTCCGCCGAGCGCATGATCGCGCCGGACTCCACCGTGACGCTCGACTTCGCGCTCAATCGCCTGGCCGGCGTGATCGAGAAGCTGGTGGTGTATCCCGACAACATGGCGAAGAATCTCGACCGCCTCGGCGGGCTGATCCATTCGCAGCGGCTGCTGACCGCGCTGACCCAGAAGGGCTGCTCGCGCGAGGAGAGCTACAAGCTGGTGCAGCGCAACGCGATGCCGGTGTGGCGCGGCGAAGGCGACTTCCTGACGCTGCTGAAAGCCGACCCGGACATGAAGAAGTACATGTCGGATGCCGAGATCGAAGAGCAGTTCGACCTCGGCTATCACCTCAAGCACGTCGACACGATCTTCCGGCGGGTGTTCGGGGAGAGCTGAGTATCTCTGCTCGTCATTCCGGGGCGCGCGCAGCGCGAACCCGGAATCCCGAGCTGTTCATCGCCCCGTCCCAACAACCTCGGGATTTTCCGGGTTCGCTCGCTAGCGCGAGCGCCCCGGAATGACGAGCAAAGGGCGAGAACTGCGGGGCGCAGCCATCCCGTTGCGCAGCTACCGAAAACTAACCAAGCTGGACTAGGCTCGCGTCGTGGGCATGCATCCGAACATTCTGGTTTTCGATTCCGGCCTCGGCGGGCTGACGGTGCTGCGCGAGGTCGTGAAGGTGCGGCCGGATGCGCGCTACGTCTATGTCGGCGACGACGCGTTCTTTCCTTACGGCCAGCGCAGCGAGGAGGCGGTGATCGGCCGCGTCGTGCCGCTGATCGGCGAATTGATCGCCGCGCACGCGCCGGACCTCGTGGTGATCGCCTGCAACACCGCCTCGACCATGACGCTGGCGCCGCTGCGGGCGCGCTATGGGGTGCCGTTCGTCGGCACCGTGCCGGCGATCAAGCCGGCCTGCGCGGCGTCGAAGACCAAGCGGGTGTCGGTGCTCGGCACCAGCGGCACGGTGCGGCTGGAATATACCCGCGCGCTGATCCGCGATTTCGCCGGCGGCTGCGACGTCAATCTGGTCGGCTCGGTGCATCTGGCCGCGCTGGCCGAAGCCGCGCTCGGCGGCGCGGACGTGCCGGACGAGGCGATCCGGGCCGAGATCGCGCCCTGCTTCGTCGCCGGCGACGGCGGCCGCACCGACAGCATCGTGCTCGCCTGCACGCATTATCCGCTGCTGCTCGACCGGCTGGTGCGGCTGGCGCCGTGGCCGGTGGACTGGATCGACCCGGCGCCGGCGATCGCCCGGCGGGTGGCCACGCTGCTCGGCCCGGGTTCCGGCCATGGCGACGATCCCCGGGTCCAGATGGTATTCACGTCCGGACGGCCGCACCGCATCGCCGCGACCATTTCGCCGTATTTTGGCGGCCACATTTCAGCCTGAATGCTTTCCGCCGTGCGCCCATGCTGCTAGTTTCGCAGGCAGGGAGGAGCCGCAATGACTACAAGAACCGTGATCGCTCTTGCTTTCGTCGCGCTCGCCGGCGCCGCTTTCGCCCAGCAGCCGGGCGGAATCAAGCGGACGCCGCTGCAAAAGGTCGAGTTCCCCGACGGTTTCGTCACGATCAGCGGTCTTGCGGAACTTCCGCCGGGCGGCAGCATTGGCCGCCACACCCACCCCGGGATCGAGACCGGGTATCTGCTGGAAGGTGAAGCTGTGATGAGCATCGACGGCCAGGCCGACAAACACCTCAAGGCCGGCGATTCCTATGCGATCCCCGCGGGCGTCGTGCACGATGCCAGGGTCCACGGCGACAAGGGCGCCAAGGTGATGGCGGTCTGGGTGGTCGACAAGACCAAGCCGCTCGCGACGCCGGCGCCATAGCCCGTGCGCGGAACCATTCGACGCATACCGCTGGGTCGGCGGCTGGTCGCCGACCTGATGTGGGCCTCCCAAGGCGTGCCGCTGATCACCTATCAGCGCCGGCTGGATCTGCGGCCGATGGCCCAGGCGCGCGCGCGGCTGACCTCGCCGCCGGGCTTCGCCGCGATCATCGCCAAGGCGTTCGCGCTGGTGGCGCGGGAGCAGCCGGTGCTGCGCACGCTGGTGATGGATTTCCCGTGGCCGCATTTCTACGAGCTGCCGCGCAGCGTCGCGGTGATCGCGATCGCGCGGCAGATCAACGGCGAGGACAGCGTTCTGGCGCAAAAACTGGTCGCGCCCGACGAATTGTCGCTGGCCTGCGTCGATGGCCTGATCCGCGAGGCGCAATCCGCGCCGGTCGACCAGGTGCCGATGTTCCGCAAGCTGATGCGGATCTGCGCGCTGCCGTTGCCGCTGCGGCGGTTCATCTGGTGGGGCGGGCTGTCGCTGGCCCGGCAGCGGGCCAATTATTTCGGCAGCTTCGGGCTGTCCTCGGTGTCGGCGATCGCCGCCGGCGACCTCTACCCGATCAGCCCCGGCCCCTACATGCTGAGCTTCGGCCGGCTCGACGACGACGGCGGCCTCGACATGGTGATCCGATTCGACCACCGCCTGATCGACGCCGCCCCGATCGCCCGGTTCATGACCCGGCTCGAACAGGTGCTGAACACCGCCATCGCCGGCGAATTGCAGGCGATGCACGGCACCCAGGCGGCCAAGCCGCCGGTCCGGGTGGTGCGGGGATAGGCGCCGAAGGCGGCCTTTCCAGCCCCCGGCCGAATTGACATCCCCCCGGTTTCTCCCTAGAAAGCGGCCAACAGCGCGGGCCTTTCGGCCCGCGTTGTGTTTCGCGACCCGTGGTCCACCCCTCTCGAGCTTTGGGGCCGGGCCTGTCGGCGGCGGGAATTTTCCGGCCGCACAGGAGGGCGCGTCTCCTCATCCATGATCAACCGAGGACGCGATGACAAAGCGCAGTGAAGCCAAGTATAAAATCGACCGCCGGATGGGCCAGAACATCTGGGGCCGCCCGAAGAGCCCGGTCAACCGCCGCGAATACGGCCCCGGCCAGCACGGCCAGCGCCGCAAGGGCAAGCTCTCCGACTTCGGCGTGCAGCTCCGCGCCAAGCAGAAGCTCAAGGGCTATTACGCCAATATTTCCGAGCGCCAGTTCCATTCGATCTATGTCGAGGCGACCCGCCTCAAGGGCGATTCGGGCGAGAACCTGATCGGCCTCTTGGAGCGCCGGCTCGACACCGTGGTGTACCGCGCCAAATTCGTCTCGACGATGTTCGCGGCGCGCCAGTTCATCAATCACGGCCACGTCAAGGTCAACGGCAAGCGCGTCAACATCTCGAGCTACAAGGTTCGGGTCGGCGACCTGATCGAGGTCAAGGAAGCCTCGAAGCAGCTCGCCTTCGTGCTCGAAGCCAGCCAGCTCGCCGAGCGCGACGTGCCGGACTACATCGAGGTCGACCACGGCAAGATGACCGCCAAGTTCGGGCGCATCCCGGCTTTGTCCGACGTGCCCTTCGCGGTTCAGATGGAGCCGCATCTGATCGTCGAATTCTATTCGCGCTGATCGCTGCGCGAGACTGCTTTCTTCGTACTGATTGCTGCTCAGTCCGATGCATCGAGGCCCCGGTTCGCCGGGGCCTTTTTGTTTGGCGGATTCTTGTTCGCGGCCGCTGCGAGGATCACCCTCCCCTGGAGGGGGAGGGTCGCTCGCGCAGCGAGCGGGGTGGGGTGGCGAAGAGTTCATCCGCCGTGCCCGCGGCTCACCCCACCCCGACGGGCACCGCGCTACGCGCGCTACCCGCCGACCCTCCCCCTCCAGGGGAGGGTGAAGAGAGCTCCGGTGAAACCGTCGAGTTCCTGCTGTAGCCCGGCCGCGCGCGGGGAGAGGTGAGCGCGGCGCGCTGTGCAGCGTCCGGGGCACGTGATCGATTATCATCTGCGAGATCCCGGCCATTCCCCGCTTCGCCGCCGCCGTGTTAGCCTCCAGCCATGTCCTACATCCCTCCCCGCCCCGATCCGCAGGCACCTCCGGTGCACATCAATCTGCTGTCCGACACCCAGACCCGGCCGACGCCGGCGATGCGGGAGGCGATGGCGCGCGCCGCGGTCGGCGACGAACAGACCGGCGACGACCCGACCGTCAATGCGCTGAACGAGCGCGTCGCCGCCCTGCTCGGCAAGGAAGCCGCGGTGTTCCTGCCGTCCGGCACGATGTGCAACGTCACCGCAACGCTGGCGACCTGCCGGCCCGGCGACGAGATCGTCGCGCATCGCACCGCGCATATCCTGTCGCGTGAGGGCGGCGCCCATGCGGCGCTCGGCGGCTTCCAGATCACGCCGCTCGACGGCGACGGCGGGCAGTTCTCGCTGGCCGCGTTCCGCGCGGCATTGCATCCGCGCTCGCGCTACGAGCCGCCGCAGACCATGGTCAGCGTCGAGCAGACCGCCAATATCGGCGGCGGCACGATCTGGCCCCAGGCCACGCTCGACGCCGTCGCCGCGGCTGGCAAGGCGGCCGGCCTCGCCACCCATATGGACGGCGCGCGGCTGATGAACGCGGTGGTCGCAACCGGCATCGCGGCGAAGGACATGACCGCCGGCTGGGACTCGGTGTGGATCGATTTCAGCAAGGGCCTCGGCGCGCCGGTCGGCGCTTCGCTCGCCGGCTCACGCGCCTTCATCGACGAAGTGTGGCGCTGGAAGCAGCGGCTCGGCGGCTCGATGCGGCAGTCCGGAATCATCGCGGCCGCCTGCAGCTACGCACTCGATCATCACGTCGAGCGCCTGGCGGAGGATCACGCCAATGCGCGGGCGCTGGCCGCGGCGCTGGCGCAGATCGCCGGCGTCGAGGTGCAGGAGCCGCAGACCAATCTGGTGTTTTTCCGCCCCGACGGCGCCGGTGTGGCCGGCAACGCGATGGTGGCCAAGCTGCGGCAGCGCGGCGTGCTGCTGGCGATGATGGACGGCCGGATCCGCGCCTGCACGCATCTCGATGTCGGCCGCGCGATGATCGACGAGACGGTCGCGCTGGTGCGGGAGATTCTGCGCGGGGCCTAAAACGCAACGCGCGCCGCTCGGTGAGCGGCGCGCGTTGATACTTCGTTTTTCACACGCGCCCCGAGAGCGGCGTGTGAGCAACGTCACAGGCAGATGCGAACGCCGGCAGCGTTGACGACACAGGCGCCCGGACGGCCGCCGCCGCGAACGCGACCACGATCGCCACGCCCGCGACCACGGCCACGGTCATAACCGCGACCGCGACCACGGCCCCGACCGCGATCGCCACGATCGCCGCGCTGCGCGGATGCCTCCGTCGTGGATGCACCCGTGATCAGCGCCGTGGCGCCGACCAGGCTGAAGCAATAAATGCTGGTGAGAATCGCTGCCGCGAGAACGCGCGACACCAGGCTCTTGCGACCGGGTTGGGTGTAGCTCATGAGAATCCTTTCCATTGGGGCCGGGACGGTGGGCCCAAATTGTCGCAGGGTCAATTCCCAACCGGACATTCGGTTCATCGCGATCGGCCGAAACGCAAACTGCCGTGGCGCGTGCAGTGCACTCTCGACGTCGCTGCGTGGACCGCAGCGAGGCTCGATCAGCCGCCGAAGGCGCGCTCAGTCGACCAGCGCCTCGTAAACCAGCTTCTTGAGTTCGCGCTGGACCGGCTGGCGCTGCGACGGGGTCTGCTCCATCAGCACGAAGAACATCTCCTGCTTCGGGTCGACCACGAAATAACAGCCCGAGGCGCCGTCCCATTTCAGTTCGCCAATGGAGCCGGGCGGCGGCGGCTTGGCGTTGCCGGGGTCGGTGCGGACGGCAAGGCCGTAGCCGTAACCGAAGCCGTCGCCGGGGAAATAGAAGTGATCGCGCGCGATGCCGGAATTCGGACCGATATGATCGGTGGTCATCTCCTTGAAGGCCGCTTCGCTGAGATAGCGCTTGCCGTCGAGTTCGCCCTTGTGCAGCAGCATCCGCACGAACCGGATCACGTCGTTCGGCGTCGAGGTCAGACCGCCACCGCCGGATTCCCATTTCTTGACGATGTCCGGCCGGCTCGGGCGGCCGACGCGGAAATCGGCGTCGTTGGGCATCGGCTGCGCCATCCGCGCTTTCTGCCCGTCCTCCGCCAGATAGTAACGCGTGTCCTTCATCCCGAGCGGATCGAACAGCTTCTCTTTCTGATACTCGTAGAACGGCTTGCCCGACGCCACTTCGATGACGCGGCCGAGCACCTCGTAGGAATTGCCGTAGTCCCACAGCGTGCCGGGCTGCTCCTGCAGCGGCACTTTGGCGATGCGGTCGGCGAATTCGGCGTTGCTGGGGTCGCCGTCGTAGATCTTGGCGGCGGCGATCGCCTTGCGCACCAGATTGTCGCCGTAGAAGCCGTAGGTGATGCCCGACGTGTGCAGCAGCAGGTCGCTGATTTTGATCGGCCGCTTCAGCGTCTCGAAATCGAGATACTTCTCGCCGTTGTCGCGCGTCTTCTCGACGCCGACCTTGGTCTCGGCGAAGGCCGGAATGTACTTCGACACCGGGTCGTCGAGCTTCAGCTTGCCGTCGTCGACCAGCATCATCACCGCGAAGGCGGTGAACGGCTTGGTCAGCGAGGCCAGCCGGAAGATGGTGTCGTCGGTCATCGGCGCTTTCGTCGCGACGTCGTGCACGCCAAAATACTTCTGATACACCGGCTTGCCGCGCTGCTCGATATACACCACCGCGCCGGGGATCTTGCCCTCGGCGATGATCTTGTCGAAGAACGCGTCGATGTGCGCGAGCTTGGCCTGCGAGAATTGCGCGCCGGGCGGCGGGTCGAAGGTTCCTTCCGCGGCCGCCGGGCCCGACGCCTGTCCGGCGGCGAACGCGACCAGCGCTCCAGCAAACAGCGTTCGCGCGGCACGATGCAAGATCATCGGTTCCTCCCGGTTGCTACCGGGACGGATGGTAACGTTCGCGCGCAGCTAATCAAGGGCCCCAGTCAGCGCCGCGCGGTGCAAGGCGGCGCTCGGCGCGGAGAAGCAGCAGAACAGCACCTTGGTCACCGACGGCGCGCCGGGCAGCGCGTCGATGCAGGCGGCGACCGCGATCGGCGCGGCGCGCTCAGGGGGAAAGCCGTAAATGCCGGTGGAGATCGCCGAAAACGCAACCGAGGCGAGGCCGTGTTGCTGGCACAGCTCGAGCGCGCGGCGATAGCAGGAGGCGAGCGCTTCGTCCTCGCCGGAATCGCCATCGCGCCAGATCGGGCCGACGGCATGGATCACATGCCGTGCGGGAAGGTCGTAGCCGCGCGTGATCTTGGCATCGCCGGTGGAACAGCCGTCGAGCTTGCGGCATGCGGCCAGCAATTGCGGCCCCGCTGCGCGGTGAATCGCGCCGTCCACTCCGCCGCCGCCGAGCAGCGAGCCATTGGCGGCGTTGACGATCGCATCGAGCGAAAGCGTGGTGATGTCGGCGACGACGACCTCCAGGGTCGCCGCGCCGATCCGGCGTGCGAAGGTGCTCAGGCGGCGGCCTTGATGCCCTTGTCGGTGAACAGCTTCTGCAGTTCGCCGGCCTGGAACATCTCGCGGATGATATCGCAACCGCCGACGAACTCGCCCTTCACGTAGAGCTGCGGAATCGTCGGCCAGTTCGAGAACTGCTTGATGCCGTCGCGCAGCTCGGCCGATTCCAGCACGTTGTGGCCCTTATAGGCGACGCCGATGTGATCGAGGATCTGCACCACCTGACCCGAGAAGCCGCACTGCGGAAACTGCGGCGTGCCCTTCATGAACAGCACGACGTCGTTGGCCTTCACTTCATTGTCGATGAATTGCTCGATGCTCATGACGGATCCTTTTGCGGCGCGGCCGGCTGACCACCAGCGGCCGGGTCGAGTGGGGATATATGTATCCCGAAAACGCGTTGCAGCCCAAGTAAAATGCCCGACATGCCGGCTGAGGTTCTGATTTGGCTCAAGAATCGGCGTTCTTTGGCGCGGCATTTCGCCCGGCTGCCGCGCCGGCGCCGCGGCGCGGATTGTACGGTCGCGGCCTTACATCCATGAAACGAACGCCTATGTCCGGGAGCATGGAACCGCTGCCGGACAGCGGCGTTTTGCTTCAAACCGGAGTCGCTCGTGCCGAACATGTCCTCTGCCGCAGCTTCTGTGGTCGTTTCTTCCCCTTCTTCCGACTTGACGGCCCCCGCTCCGGCCGGCGGCCTCGCCGAGGCCTACCGCGCCGTCCGCGACGAGACCGAGCGCCGCGCGGCTCCGCTCGGCCCTGAAGATCAGGTGGTGCAGTCGATGCCGGACGCCAGCCCGGCGAAATGGCACCGCGCGCATACGACATGGTTTTTCGAGCAGTTCCTGCTCGGACCACACAAGCCCGGCTACCAGGTCTTCCACCCCGACTACGCTTATCTGTTCAATTCCTATTACGTCTCCGCCGGCCCGCGGCACACCCGGGCGGCGCGCGGGCTGCTGACGAGGCCGGGCGCCGACGACGTCACCGCCTATCGGCGCGCTGTCGACGAAGCGATGCTGGCGCTGTTCGCCGAGGCCGACGCGGCGACGCTGGCGCCGCTGGTCGAGGTCGGGCTGAACCACGAACAGCAGCATCAGGAATTGCTGCTGACAGACATTCTGCACGCCTTCGCGCAGAATCCGATTCCGCCGGCGTACGATCCGGCCTGGAAGCTCTCCGCCGCCGACCGCAGCGGCGACGGCTGGGTCGATCTGCCCGAAGGCATCCATGCGATCGGCCACGCCGGCGACAGCTTCCATTTCGACAACGAGAAGCCGGTCCATCGCGCGCTGGTCGGGCCGGTGAAGCTGTCGCGCCATCTCGTCACCAATGGCGAATGGCTGCAGTTCATGGCCGACGGCGGCTATCGCAGCGCGACGCTGTGGCTGATGGACGGCTTCGCCGCGGCCGAACGCGAGGGCTGGGAAGCGCCGGGCCACTGGCGCCAGATCGACGGCGAGTGGACCATCATGACGCTCGGCGGCCTGCAGCCGATCGATCCCGACGCGCCGGTCTGCCACATCAGCTATTACGAGGCCGACGCCTATGCGCGCTGGGCCGGCAAGCATCTGCCGACCGAGATGGAATGGGAAGTCGCGGCCCGCGCCGGCCAGCTCAACGACGCCTTCGGGCTGGTCTGGCAGTGGACCCGCAGCGCCTACGCGCCCTACCCGGGCTATCGCGCCATCGAAGGCGCGCTCGGCGAATACAACGGCAAGTTCATGGTCAATCAACTGGTGCTGCGCGGCTCGTCCTGCGTAACGCCGGCCGGTCACAGCCGTATCACTTATCGCAACTTCTTCTATCCGTACCACCGCTGGCAGTTCACCGGACTCCGGCTCGCCGACTACGACGTCTGACTATCCAAATAACTGCGCCGCGCGCGCATCCGGGAGACCGCCCATGAATATGCACGTCGCCGTGCACGCGCGAGCGCACCAGCTCGATCCGCAGACGCAGACTTTCGCGGCCGACGTGCTGGACGGCCTGTCGCAGCCGCAGAAATCGCTGTCGCCGAAATACTTCTACGACGACGCCGGCTCCGAGCTGTTCGTCGAAATCACCAAGCTGCCGGAATACTACCCGACCCGCACCGAGCTCGGCATCCTGCGCGACCGCGCCGGCGAGATCGCCGCGCTGATTCCGCCGAACGCCGCGATCGTCGAATTCGGTGCCGGCGCCACCACCAAGATCCGCCTGCTGCTCGCGGCCCACGAGGTCGCCGCCTACGTGCCGGTCGATATTTCCGGCGACTTCATCACCGCGCAGGCCGCGGAGCTGCGCCGCGACTTCCCCGACCTCGCGGTGTATCCGGTCGCGGCCGACTTCACCGAGCCGTTCGCGCTGCCCGAGGCGGTGCGCGATCTGCCCAAGGTCGGTTTCTTCCCGGGCTCGACGCTCGGCAATTTCGAACCGCAGGACGCCGCGCACTTTCTGAACAGCGCCCGCGACATTCTCGGCGACGGGGCGCGGCTGATCATCGGCGTCGATCTGGAGAAGGACGAGCGGCTCTTGGTGCCGGCCTATGACGATGCCGCCGGCGTCACCGCGAAGTTCAATCTCAACGTGCTGGAGCGGATCAACCGCGAGCTCGACGGCGACGTCGAACTGCCGGCGTTCGCGCATCGCGCGATCTACAACCGCGATCTGCACCGGATCGAGATGCATCTGGTCAGCCTGCGCGACCAGACCGTGCGCATTCTCGGCGAGCCGATCGCGTTCCGCGCCGGCGAAACCATCCACACCGAGAACAGCTACAAATACAGCCTCGCGCGTTTCCGCGCGCTGGCGCAGGACTCGGGTTGGACGCTGAAGCAAAGCTGGACCGACGCGGACGGATTGTTCTCGGTGCACGCGCTGGAGGCGGAGGGCTGATTTCAGCCTTTCAATCAACCGCCAACCCTTGACTCCGTGATGCCCGGCCTTGTGCCGGGCATCACATATTACGGCACCTGCAGCACCAAGACGTGGATGGCCGGGACAAGCCCGGCCATGACGACGTTGATAGTTTGTGACTATCATCGGCCAACGGGCGCGACGGGTATCTCACGAAGACGTTAGCTCGTCGTCTCGAGCTCGGCCGCCACGACCCGCACCACGCGTCGGCCCTTCGCTTCCACCGCGCATTTCTCGACGTGGACCTCGCGGTTGATCACCTGAAGGTTCGGTAGTCCCCAATAGCCGAGCAGCGCCGGCCATGGCGCATCGCGGTGCTGGCGCCAGACCTGAAACAGCGGCACGCGGTGATCGACCTCGGCGGTCTTCAGCAGCCGCCGGTTGGTTTCGCGGCAGCGCCGGCCCTGCAGCCGGCGCAGGAGCTTGGTCTGGCCGCTCGGCGCGTTCCAGAATTGCCACGCCGTGACGCAGGCGCTGTGCCACGTCGCATTCCTGTTCGCGCCGGCGTTCCACAGATCGGCGTGCCAGCCGAAGCGATAGACCGGCTGGCCGCAGACGCAGCAGAAGCCCGGTCCCTTCGCGAACGCCGTTTCGCGATACGGCGCAGGCGGCGTGCGGAACGTCGCCGGCAGCCCGGCCTCCGGATCACCGACCTGCCATCGCCATCCCTCGGGCGCACCGCTGCGAGCCGCAAGAGTCCGCGCCAGCCTATCGGCGCGCAGCGGATGCGCGCGCCAATAGCCGTCGATCGCGACGCGCAGAGTTGCCGGCGCGTAGGCGCAGCTTTTCGCGCGCACCAGCACGGCCTGCGGAAAGGCGAGCGGCAAACGCTTGGTCAGCCGCGCAAGCGCCTGCGCGTTAGCCTTCGCCTTTTCCTCCCGCCACTTCGACAAATTCGTCGCCCCCGGTCCAGCCCGAACGGTGCCGCGCCGTCGTAAAGCTTCGGTTAAGGCTGAAGGCCCGCGCAGGAGGGCTGCACGATGGCCTATTCCACCGGCGAGCGCGCGGCGGCGCCGAGCGAGACGGCTTCCCAATAGCCGACCGCGAGCAGGATGGCGGTGGTCGCCATCGACAGCGCCAGCGGCGGGACCAGCGGCGCGAACGGGATCAGCGCCAGTAGCGCGGCGATGCCGGCCATGTGCGACGGCTGCAGATGGCCGCGCACCGCGCGCTTGAACAGCAGCACCCCGATCAGGAACAGCATTGGGCCGCCGACCGTGGTGATCGTCACCTTGATGTCGGCGTGGCCGCTGGGATGCGCCAGCACCTGCTCGTCGCTGACCGCGGTGACGACGATGCCGGCGACGATCGGCAGATGGATGTAGGTGTAGGCCAGCCGCGCCAGCCGGCCGGGATCGTTCGAGTGCGAGATCCGGTCCGCGCCGAGATGCACGCCGATGTGGAAATAGATCCACCACATCGCGATCGCCCCGATCAGCGTCGAGGCGAAGGCGGTGAAGGTCGTCGCGGTCCATTCGAGGCCGGCGAAGGTGGCGCCCGTCACCACGATCGATTCGCCGAGCGCGATGATTATGAACAGCGCGCAACGCTCGGCCATGTGGCCGCCCTCGACGCTCCAGTCCCGCGTCGTCGAGGCGCCGATCCACGGCACGTAGAAGCCCGCCACGGGCCCGGCATATTCGATCGCCAGCGCGATCATCCACAGCGCGATCCGCGCATATCCGTCGAGCAGGCCGCCAGCGATCCAGAACAGCCCGCTGACGCACAGCCAGCTCGTGATCCGGAAGAAATTGATCCGTAGCGGCTCGGCTTTCGGCGTCGAGAGAAAGGCGAAAGCACTGCGTCCGACCTGCATCGCCACGAAGGCCAGCGCGAAAGCGAGGCCGCGGCTCTCGAAGGCGCGCGGGATCGAGGTCGACAGCAGCAACCCGGCGCTCATCAGCGCGAACAGCATCAATCGGACGCGGGTGAGTTCGGGATCGAGCCAGTTGGTGATCCAGGAAGTGTAGACCCACACCCACCAGATCGCCGACATCAGGATCAGCGCCTGCAGCGCGCCGACCGGCGTGAAATGCCCCAGCAGGAAATGCGACACCTGGGTGACGGCGAACACGAACACCAGGTCGAAGAACAATTCGACATAGGTGACGCGGCTGTGTTCGTGCGGTCTTCGCACGCGGAGCAGATTGGCGGCGTTCGATGCCTCCGTCGTCACCGCGCGGCGCCTCGCCGCACCGTCAGGCTTCCGGCACCCCGGTCTGCAGCGCGAGCGCGTGCAGGACGCCGCCCATCTGCCCCTGCAGCGAGGCGTAGACGATCTGGTGTTGCTGCACCCGCGACTTACCGCGGAACGATTCGGACACCACCGTCGCCGCGTAATGGTCGCCGTCGCCGGCGAGGTCGCGAATCGTCACCTCCGCGTCGGGAATCGCGGCCTTGATCATGGCCTCGATGTCGCGGGCATCCATCGGCATTCCGTGTCCTCCAGAATTTGATCCGGTCCGGCCGGTCGCGGCCGCAGACCGTCGTCGATTTGTGCAATACTATATTGCCGCGCGCCCCTTTCAAAGCCCGCAGTCTGGGCACATCTAGCCCAGCGCCGCTCGGCTCCCGCGGCTGTTCCAGGGCCGCGGCCGACCGCCTATCGCGAGGACCATCCATGAAGATCCCCGGCCCCGACCATCCGATCACGATCACGCCGAATCCGAAGCGGGTGCGCGTCACCGCCGGCGACACGGTGATCGCCGACACCACGCGCGCGCTGACCCTGCAGGAATCGAACTATCCGCCGGTGCACTATATTCCGCGCGCCGACGCCGAGATGACGCTGCTCGCCGCGACCGACCGCAGCACCCATTGCCCCTACAAGGGCGACGCCAGCTATTTCAGCATCGAAGCCGGCGGCCGGACCCTGGCGAATGCGATCTGGAGCTACGAGGCGCCGTTTCCGGCGATGGTGGAGATCGCCGGCTACCTCGCGTTCTATCCGGACAAGGTCAAGATCGAGGAATTACCGGCGTAACAAGCGGGCCTTTCCCCTCGTAAGTCTTCAAACTTGCCGGACCGGCATTTCGCGGACATTGTCCCGCCGCGGATCGACGGAGAGACGATGTGACGACAACCTATCCGACGGCCGGTGCCCTCGCCGCGCCCGCAGCCGCGAGTACGGCGCATGTGCGCGACCTGTCGCTGGATCGTGCGCGGACCTTCCTCACCATCCTGGTGCTGATTCACCATTCGGTGATCCCCTACACCCATTTCGGCCACACCGACGAAAAGTCCTGGATCGGATTCGACTGCGTCGTGCTCGCCACCGACAGCTTCTTCATGGCGATGTTCTTCATGCTGTCGGGGCTGTTCCTGTGGCCGAGCCTCGACCACCGGCCGAAGATGGGGACGTTCGCGCGCGACCGGCTGATCCGGCTCGGGATTCCTTTCGCGATCGCCGCCGTCACGGTGATTCCGATCGCCTACTACGCGCTGGCGCTGCAGCAGAACCCCGACACGCGCTTCACCGAATTCTGGTGGAACATGATCACGGTCGGGCCGTGGCCGAGCGGGCCGCTGTGGTTTCTGTGGGTGCTGCTGATCTTCAGCGTGGTCGGCGGCACCGCCTACCGAATTTCGCGGCGGACGCTCGATCCGCTCAATCGTCTCGCCGCGCTCGGCTTCGCGCGGCCGGGGCTCTACATCGTCGCAGTGTTCGCGATCACCGCCGTGCTCTACGTACCGGCGCGAGTGTATTTCGGACCGAACCAGTGGTTCGAATTCGGGCCGTTCTCGGTGCAGGCCAGCCGCGTGCTGCTCTATGCCGCGTATTTCTTCATCGGCGCCGGAATCGGCGCATGTCATCCGGAGCGCGGCGTGCTCAGCGCCGGCGGCAGACTGGCGCAGCAATGGCATATCTGGGCGCTGCTCGCGCTCGTTCCCTATGCGGCGATGTGGGGCTTCATCGGCATCAAGCGCGGCATTCTCGACAATCCGCCGGATCTGCCGGCGTGGTACGAGGCCGGCTACGGCCTCGCCTTCACGGCCTTCAGCGTCACCGTGATCTTCGCGATCCTGGCCTACTTCCTGCGCTTCAAGCGCGCCGGCTGGAGCATCCTCGACCCGCTGCAGCACGACGCCTACGGCATCTTCCTGGTGCACTACGCCTGGATGCTGTGGCTGCAATACGCGCTGTTCAACGTCGACCTCCCGGCGATCGCCAAGGCCGCGATCGTGTTCACGCTGGGGCTGCTGCTGAGCTGGGCGACGACCGCGGGGCTGCGGAAGATACCGGGGGCGTATCGGGTGCTGTGATTATTCGCGAAAGCACCACCTCTCAACGTCATTCCGGGGCGCGCGCAGCGCGAACCCGGAATCCATAATCCCTGGGAGTTGTTACTCAAGCAGGACAGCCCCACGCCGTGCGCCACCGCCAGTCCAGGGACTATGGATTCCGGGCCTGCGCGCAACAGCGCGCATCCCGGAATGACGGCGGAAGCGTCCAATCCACGTCATTGCGAGCGAAGCGAAACAATCCAGAGGCGCCGGGCACTGAGCCGCTGGATTGCTTCGTCGCGGAGCCTGTACTCGGACGTCGCGAAGCGCCCGGGTGCTCCTCGCAAGGACGAATTTCCCTCTCAGGCGACTTCACGCGCCCCGGCGACATTGGCCGCAGCCGTAAACGCGATCGGCAGCGAGGTCGGGCCCTGTAGGCCGTGCGGCGGCCGCCATTCGCAGGGCCCGTCGAGTTCGAGCGTGACGAAGGCGCGCGACAGCACCAGCAGCGCCTCCTCGAGTTCGGCCTTCGCCAGATGCAGGCCGAGGCAGGTGTGCGGACCGAAGCCGAAGGTCAGATGCGGCGCCCGCACCATTGGGCGTTCGATGTCGAAGCGCTGTGGCTCTTCGAAGATGTTCGGATCGTAGTTCAGCGCCAGCAGCGACAGAGCGAGCGACGTTCCCTTCGGGATGGCGAGACCGTTGATGTCGACATCCGTCGACGCGTAGCGCGAAATGAAGCCCCCCGCCGGCGCACAACGCAGCACCTCGTCGACCGCGCGGCCGACCAGCTCCGGGCGCTCGCGCAGCTTCTGCCACTGGTCGGGGTTTTGCGCGAACAGATACAGCCCGCTGCCCAGCACATAGCGCGTCGTGTCGGTGCCGGCGGCGAGGAAGCCGCCGATCATGTTGACGATTTCGTGTCGCGACAGCCGGTCGCCGTCCTCTTCGGCGCGCAGCAGATGGCTGAGCATATCGTCGCCGAGCCGCGTCTCGCGTCTTTCGATCACCGGAAGAAGATAAGCGTCCATGTCGAGATGCGCCGCATAGGACACGGCCGCGGCGCCCGTGCCCAGATGCATGAACGCGACCCAGTCGGCGGAGACCCGCGAGAAGAAATCGATATCCTGATCGGGGATGCCCATCAGCGCACAGACCACCGGGATCGGATACGGCCGCAACAGCGACTCGACCGCTTCGCATCGGCCCTGCTGCAGCACCGGGGTGACGAGATTTTCCATGATCGTGCGCATCCGCATGCGATAGCCTTCGACGGCGCGGGGCGACATCGCCGTCATGGTCAATTGGCGCAGCCGCAGATGATCGGGCCCCTCCATGCTGAGCAACTGCTTGGTGCGGCGCTCGATGAAGGCCGGATCGACCGTCGGGTCGGATCGCAGCATCGCCAATGCGAGATTGACGAGGCGCTTGTCGCGGAAGGCAGTGCGGACATCCTCCTGATCCTGCAGCAAGAGGCCGTCCGGCAGCCGCATCGCGCGCGCATCGCGCGGCGGCAGCCGTTCCCAGAACGGACCGTCGCCGGGCAGGATGCCGGCCGATGCCGTCGGGAATTCGGTCATCGCAATCGCCGCAGCGCTCATCGCCGTCTCCTTCCATGCCTAACTGAAATCTGAATCGAGTTCGCAGCCATTTCGCATATCGCTTAGTTTGCTCACAAACTTCGTCATGGCCGGGCTTGTCCCGGCCATCCACGCCTTTCCTGCATTTCCGTCAGAAGGCGTGGATGTCCGGCACAAGGCCGGCCATGACGCGTGGAAACGAAAGTGCCTGATTTTCAGAATTGCATTTCCTGATAGGCTCCAAGGTTCGTCCAATGCAGCGCGGTGCTCGCGCGTGAACGCGACGGCCCGTTACTCGGCGACCGGCTTGTCGGAGACGTCCCAGTCCTTGCCGTTGAATTGCGAGATGAACAGCGTCTTCATCGGCGTGTAGTCGTCCGCCGAAAAGCTGTGACTGATGCCTTCGAGAAAATACGGCGGCCGGAAGCCCGCGAGCCCGATCGCCTGCTTCAACACATTCGCGCGGCGGAGGTCGTCGCCGCAGCGGCGCAGCACTTCCGCCATCGTCACGGCCTGGCCGTAGCCGGCAAAGGCGATGGTGTTGCCGGGATCGACGTTGGGCAGATATGTCTTGCGCAGATCCTCGAACGCCAGCACGTCCGGGTCGTTCGCCCACAGCGGTCCGCCGACCTCCTTGGCGTAGCGCACGGCGACGATGCCGGTCGCGTTGGCGAGGCCCGCGGCGCTCAGGATCGAGCGTCCGGTCGAACTCGAAAACAGCAGGTGCAGTGGCTTCCAGCCGAGCTCGGCGACCTTGCGGATCGACTGCGACGCCGCCTTGCCGGTCGAGACGTTGAAGAACACGTCGGCGCCTGATTTGGACAGATTGATCAGCTGCGAATCCACCGTCGGCTCGGTGAGGTCGTAGCTCTGCTCCATGATCACCTGCGCGGTGCCGCCCGCCTCCTGCAGCACCTTCTTGAACGGGCCGAGAAAATCGCGGCCGAAATCGTCGTTCTGATAGAGGATGCCGATCTTCGCATTCGGCCTGGTCTTCAGGACGTGCCTGGCGAGAATCCGCGCCTCGGTCGGGTACAGCGGCAGCCCCGCCATGGTCCATTTGAACTTCTTCGGGTCGTTCCATTTCGACGCGCCACTGTTCAGCAGCAATTGCGGCACGCCTTTGGAATTGAGATACTTGTGCACGGCGGTCTGCGGCGCGGTGCCGAGCGAACCGAACAGCGCCAGCACCTCCTCCTGCTCCACCAGCCGCCGCGTCGCCTCGACGCATTTCGGCGCGCTGTAGGAATCGTCGACGCTCAGGAACTTGATCTTGCGTCCGTTGATGCCGCCCTTCTCGTTGAGCATCTGGAAATACGCCTCGCCGACGCGGCCGAGCACGCCGTAGAGCGAGCCGGGCCCGGAATGCGGCACGGTCTGGCCGAGCTTGATTTCGGTGTCGCTCGCCCCCGGATCGTAGGTCTTGTTGGCGGCCCATACGAACGGCGCCGGCAGGGTCGCGGTCAGTGCGGTGGCGAGCGCGGTGACGCTGAATTCGCGGCGTGTCGGCTTGCGGCTCATCGCTGGGGCCCTCCCATGAACACGCTCGCGTGAGCAGAGGCCGCGATTGATCGAGCGCGCGAGCGCGCGTCCCGACGACAGCCATGTCGCCGGGCAAAATCGAAGGTGAGCACCATCGAACGAGCCTCCCTGATGTCGATGCTGAGCGCATCTGTCCGTTTTCGGACTTGGGCAAACGATAATTAAACGCGTTCAATTATGCAAGTGCGTTTCACTTGAAGGCGAGATTTCGTCGGGCCGAAACGCTAGGATCGCGCATGCTCAGAAAGACGCCCCCGCCCGCCGGCCGCAGATCAGTCCGCAGCCGCGCCATGTCCCCCGAGGCCAAGGCCCAGGTCCGCGCGGCGTTCGTCGCGGCCGGCCGAAGGCTGCTCGCGACCAAGAATTCCGAAGGTTACTCGCTGCGCGCCGTCGCGGCGGCGGCCGGCTACTCGCCGGGCACGATCTATCAGTACTTCTCGGATCAACGCGATCTGCTGTTCGCGATCCGCGAGCAGGACATGCTCGAAGCGACGATCGAGCTGGAGCGGATCGCCGAGGCCGAGCCCGACACCGAGACGCGCGTGCGAAAGCTGCTGCTCGGCGCGATGCGCTATTGGCTCGATCACTTCGACCATTTCGAGACGCTGTTCGCGCTGGCGCCGTCGATGCAGATCGTGCGCAGCGGCGACGGCGTCGCGTTCGGCCGTTCGGCGGTCGTCGAGCGCGCTTATGCGGTGTTCGAGCGCGCCGTCGGTGCGTTTCTGCAGGAGCACGCGACGCCCGACATCGGTTGCAAAGCCGCGGTGGACTGCCTGCTGGCCGCGGTCCACGGCATGATCTGGTTTCCCCACGCGACGCGAACGATGGACTGGACCAAGACCGAACCGATGATCGGCATGGTCATCGACGCGGTGCTGACGAGCTGGAAGCGCGCGGGGACGGGCGGGAAACGTGAAGGCGCAGGCGGGAAGTAACAACGTGCGCGCGCTCAGCCGCGCGCACACTCTCGTTCGTCATTCCGGGGCGCGCCCCTCTTGGGGCGCGAACCCGGAATCCATACCCCCCGAGGCTTGTTACTTGCGCGCGGCATCGGCCACGTCGTGCCTTGCCGCAAGGCCAGGGACTATGGATTCCGGGCCTGCGCGCAACAGCGCGCATCCCGGAATGACGATGGAGAGGTTGGGATGCGTGGCCGAGATTCCGGGTTCGCGAGCTACGCTCGCGCCCCGGAATGACGAACGAGAGGTGGTGCGGGCGGAGCGACCGACGCACTCTGCGTCATCCTGAGGTGCGCGCTGTTGCGCGCCTCGAAGGATGGGCCGCGATCGCCGGCGCTGCGACGCGTCTGCGCATCCTTCGAGGCTCGCTGCGCTCGCGCCTCAGGATGACGACGTTGGAGCAGGCTGCGAGGCTCGCTGCGCGAGCGCCCCGAAATGGCGTCCCTGAAGAATCTCGTCATTGCGAGCGCAGCGAAGCAATCCAGAAGCGCCGAGCAGTCGGCTTCTGGATTGCTTCGTCGCTGCGCTCCTCGCAATGACGAAGTGGAGACCTGAACTGACTTACGCCTTCCCCGCCATGTAGTCCGGCAGCCAGTGCTCGTGCGCATGGCGCAGCGCCTTGAGGTCGACGGCGCGTTCGCCTTCGATCTTCAGCGTGTGCCCGCCAGTGGTGCCGATCTGAGTGCAGGGGACGCCGACGCTCTTCAGCTTCGACAGCACCGTCAGCAGATCGTCTTCCTTCACGGTGACGAGATAGCGGGCCTGGTCCTCACCAAACCACCAGGCATGCGCGACGGTGGCGTCCGGCGGCGCGTCGAGCGAAGCGCCGATGCCGCCGCTGATCGCCATTTCGGCGAGCGCGACCAGCAACCCGCCGTCGGACAGGTCGTGCACCGCGGTCGCGGTGCCGGCGTGGATCATGCCGCGGACGACGTCGCCGTGGCGCTTCTCGCAGGCGAGATCGACCGGCGGCGGCGCGCCCTCTTCGCGGCCGCAGACGTCGCGCAAGTACACGGATTGGCCGAGCCAGCCATGGGTCTCGCCGATCAGCAGGATCGCCTCGCCTTCGGCCTTGAAGGCGAGCGTCGCCGATTTGGTGAAATCGTCGAGCAGGCCGACGCCGCCGATCGATGGCGTCGGCAGGATGCCGCGGCCGGAGGTTTCGTTGTAGAGCGAGACGTTGCCGGACACGATCGGCGAATCCAGCGCGATGCAGGCCTCGGCGATGCCCTTCAGGCAGCCAACCAGCTGGCCCATGATCTCGGGCCGCTCCGGATTGCCGAAATTGAGGTTGTCGGTGATCGCCAGCGGCTTGCCGCCGACCGCGGTGATATTCCGATAGGCTTCGGCCACCGCCTGCTTGCCGCCCTCGTAAGGATCGGCCTCGCAATAACGCGGCGTGACGTCGACGGTGAGTGCGAGGCCCTTCGGGCCGTCCTCGACGCGCACCACCGCGGCGTCGCCGCCCGGGCGTTGCAGCGTGTTGCCGCCGATGACGTGATCGTACTGCTCCCAGACCCAGCGCTTGCTGCACAGATCCGGCGTCGCCAGCAGCTTTTCCAGCGCGTCGGGCACCGGCATCGGCGCGTTGACCTCGCGAGCGTGGATCACCGGCAGTTTCGGCGACGGCACGTGCGGCCGGTCGTACAGCGGCGCCTCGTCGCCGAGCTCCTTGATCGGCAGATCGGCTTTCACTTCGCCGCCGTGCTTGACGACGAAACGCTTGGTCGGCGTGGTATAGCCGACGATCGCGAAGTCGAGGCCCCACTTCCTGAAGATCTCTTCGGCTTCCTTTTCCTTCTCCGGCTTCAGCACCATGAGCATGCGCTCCTGGCTTTCCGAGAGCATCATCTCGTAGGCGGTCATGCCGGTCTCGCGGGTCGGCACCGCGTCGAGATCGAGATCGACGCCGAGGTCGCCCTTGGCGCCCATCTCCACCGCCGAACAGGTCAGCCCGGCAGCGCCCATGTCCTGGATCGCGATCACGCAATCCTTGGCCATGATCTCCAGACAGGCTTCGAGCAGCAGCTTCTCGGCGAAGGGGTCGCCGACCTGCACGGTCGGGCGCTTTTCCTCGGAGCCCTCGTCGAACTCGGCCGACGCCATGGTGGCGCCGCCCATGCCGTCGCGGCCCGTTTTCGAGCCGAGATAGACGATCGGCATGCCGACGCCCGAGGCGGCCGCGAGGAAGATCTTGTCGGAATCCGCAAGGCCGACCGCCATCGCGTTGACCAGGATGTTGCCGTCATAGCGGGTGTGGAACCGGGTCTGGCCGCCGACCGTGGGCACGCCGAACGAATTGCCGTAGCCGCCGACGCCGGCGACGACGCCGCCGACGAGGTGCCGCGTCTTGGGGTGTTCCGGCGCGCCGAACGACAGAGCATTAAGGCAGGCGATCGGCCGCGCCCCCATGGTGAAGACGTCGCGCAGGATGCCGCCGACGCCGGTGGTGGCGCCCTGATACGGCTCGATATAGCTCGGGTGGTTGTGGCTCTCCATCTTGAAGACCACGGCCTGGTTGTCGCCGATGTCGATCACGCCGGCGTTCTCGCCCGGCCCCTGCAGCACCCACGGCGCCTTGGTGGGCAGCCCCTTGAGATGGATTCGGGAGGATTTGTACGAGCAATGCTCGTTCCACATCGCCGAGAAGATGCCGAGCTCGGTGAAACTCGGCTCGCGCCCGATCAGGTCGAGAATCCGCTGATATTCGTCCGGCTTGAGGCCATGGCTGGCAATCAGTTCCGGGGTGATCTTCGGCTCGGGAGCGGACATAGGGCAGCATTCCTCGGCGCGCCGGAGGGGCCGGCGCGGCTGGCTGTTATGTAGAAAGATCGGCCCAAGGGGGAAAGGGTTTTCTGCGCGGCTGTGGGTGGACAACAGGCCTGTTCGCCAGACGAAACGTCTGATCCGGCAGCGATTTTGCCTCTCACCGTCATGGCCGGGCTTGACCCGGCCATCCACGGCCACGAGCTCCATGCCTGAAAACGTGGATGGCCGGGACGAGCCCGGCCATGACGATGGTGGCGACGATGGGGGCACCGAGCCGCCCAAGCCGCGACCTGCTCCTTCTCCCCGCTCTGCGCGGGGAGAAGGATGGGACGAGGGGCGTGGCATTGAGGTCGGCCACACTAGCGGGGCTGGCAGGGATGCCGCGAGCGGCCGGCGCCATGCCGGCCTGAGAGGCCGAGTTCGGATTGACGGCAGTGCCCGGCCCGTCACGCATCTGCGATGCGTGCCGACCTCTCCCCGCAAAAGGGCGGGGAGAGGTTAAGAGCGCCTCAGGCCGCCACCGCCGGCAGACCCGCCAGCGCGGTCGCGAGGTCGGCTTCGTTGTAGTCGACGTCGACCAGCTTGCCTTCGTAGTAATTGATGTAGGCCTGCATGTCGAAATGGCCGTGGCCGGAGAGGTTGAACAGGATCGTTTCCGACTTGCCCTCCTCCTTGCAGCGCAGCGCCTCGTCGATCGCGCAGCGCACCGCGTGGGTCGATTCCGGCGCAGGCACGATGCCCTCGTTGCGGGCGAACAGCACGCCGGCCTCGAAACAGCCGACCTGCTTGTAGGCGCGCGCCTCGATCAGGCCGAGCTCATAGGCGTGCGACACCATCCCGCTCATGCCGTGATAGCGCAGGCCGCCGGCGTGGAAGCCCGGCGGGATGAAGGTGGAGCCGAGCGTGTGCATCTTCACCAAGGGCGTCAGATGCGCGGTGTCGCCGAAATCATAGGCGTAGGTGCCGCGCGTCAGCGTCGGGCACGCCGCCGGCTCGACCGCGATGATCCGCCGCGAACGGCCGCCGCGCAGCTGCAGGCCGAGGAACGGGAACGCGAGGCCGGCGAAGTTCGAGCCGCCGCCGGCGCAGCCGATGATCACGTCGGGATCGTCGCCCGCCATTTCGCACTGCTTGATCGCTTCCTGGCCGATGATGGTCTGGTGCAGCATGACGTGATTGAGCACCGAGCCGAGCGCGTATTTGATGTCCGGATTCTTCGCAGCGACTTCGACCGCTTCGGAGATCGCGATGCCGAGCGAGCCGGGGCTGTCGGGATTCTGCGCCAGGATGGCGCGGCCGGACTCGGTCTCCGTCGACGGCGAAGCGATGCAGCGCGCGCCGTAGGTCTCCATCAGCGCGCGGCGATACGGCTTCTGATCGAACGAGACGCGGACCTGGAACACCAACACGTCGAGCCCGAACAGCGAGCCCGCGAAGGCCAGCGACGAGCCCCACTGCCCGGCGCCGGTCTCGGTCGACAGCTTCTTGATGCCGGCCTGTTTGTTGTACCAGGCCTGCGGCACCGCGGTGTTCGGCTTGTGCGAGCCGGCCGGCGAGACGCCTTCGTATTTGTAGTAGATCTTCGCCGGCGTGCCGAGCGCCTGCTCGAGGCGGCGCGCACGCACCAGCGGCGACGGCCGCCACATCCGGAACACGTCGCGCACCGGCGCGGGAATGTCGATGTAGCGATCGGTGGCGACCTCCTGGAGGATCAGCTCCATCGGAAACAGCGGCTCCAGATCGGACGGGCCGACCGGCTGATGCGTGCCCGGATGCAGCACGTCGGGCACCGGCGTCGGAAAATCGGCATTGAGATTGTACCAGGACTTCGGGATGTTCTCCTCGTCCAGGACGTACTTGATCTGGTCGCTCATTCTGTTCTCCCTCAGGCGGCCCCTGGAGCAGGATGACTCGTCATCCTGCTCCAGATTCTTGTTTGAGCATGGTCTTCTCCGAAAACCGGTATCCACTTTTCGGGATCATGCTCCAGGTGCGGCCGCAAGGGTATTACAGCGCGCGGCGGCCTGCCAATTGCGCCGTGTCAATTGAATCACGCCGGCCGCACAAGGCTGCGATTTGCATTGCAGCGCATCATCGGTTTTATGGAAGGGACTCGACCAAAGGATAATTCCGCCGTGCAGCAGACAGCCGACACCACCCACTCCCACCGCCCCGACCTCACGATCGCCACCGAGGGCGAATTCGCCGGCTGGCGCACCTGGACGCGCGACACCTTCGAATCCCACAACGGCCCGTTCTGGCACCGCCTCGACGACGACGGCCGCGTGCGCTGCGCCTTCCGGGTCGAGAAGAAGCACCTCAACGGCATGAAGGCGGTGCACGGCGGCTGCTTCATGACCTTCGCCGACTACTGCCTGTTCGCGATCGCCACCAAGGAGCTGGACGGACCGGGCGTGACGGTGGCGTTCGGCGCCGAATTCCTCGACGCGGCCTTCGAAGGCGAACTGATCGAAGCTTTCGGCGAAGTCACCCGCGCCGGCAAGTCGCTGATCTTCGTCCGCGGCATGCTGAAAAGCGGCGAGCGGCCGCTGTTCACGTTCTCCGGCACGATCAAGCGGGTGCGGCGGAAGGTGCCGGCCACCGAGGTTGCGGATAGTCATTAGCGAGTCATTCCGGGGCGCCGCGCAGCGGCGAACCCGGAATCTCGAAGTGACGAACAACAACCCTTTCGTTCGTCATTCCGGATTGCGCGCATCGCGCGCAAGTCCGGAATCCATAGCCCCTGGACTCTGCGATCAGCGCACCGCGCTGCTACCCGCGGTCCCGAACGCAAGCGCGGGGGGTATGGATTCCGGGCTCGCTCACTGCGTGAGCGCCCCGGAATGACGAACGAGAGGTTTGTCATGCGCGGGCTTGACCCGCCTGCGGGGCCGAAGCCCCTTCGTCGCGGCGAAGGCCCGCGCATCCATCGCGCGGAGCGCGCTACAAAGTTGATCACGAAGAGGATGGATTGCCGGGTCGAGCCCGGCAATGACGACGACTAACTACGCCGCCTTCTTCAGATGCTCCACCAGCCCCGCGAACAGGCCGCGGCCGTCGGTGCAGCCCATGATGTCTTCGACGTGGTTCTCGGGATGCGGCATCATGCCGAGCACGTTGCCGCGCTCGTTGACGATTCCGGCGATCGAGGCGGCGGCGCCGTTGATGTTGTAGCTCTCGCCGATTTCGCCCTCGGGCGAGCAGTAGCGATACAGCACGCGGCCGTCGCCTTCGAGGCGCTTCACGGTCTCCTCGTCGGCTTCGTAATTGCCCTCGCCGTGCGCGACCGGAACCTTGATCACCTGCCCGGCCTGATAGCCGCGGGTGAACGGACTGTCGTTGCGCTCGACCCGCAGATGCACGTCGCGGCAGATGAATTTCAGCCGCGCGTTGCGCATCAAAACGCCGGGCAAGAGGCCGGACTCGCACAGGATCTGGAAGCCGTTGCAGACGCCGAGTACCAGGCCGCCGTCGGCGGCGAATTTGCGTACCGCGTCCATCACCGGCGCCCGCGCCGCGATCGCGCCGCAGCGCAGATAGTCGCCATAGGAGAAGCCGCCCGGCACCACCACGAGGTCGGTGCCGTTCGGCAGTTCGGTATCGGCGTGCCAGACCATCGCGGCATCATGGCCGGAGACGAGCTTGAGCGCGCGCGCCATGTCGCGCTCGCGATTGATACCGGGGAAGACGAGAACGGCGGATTTCATCGTGCCAAGGTCCTGCTTCTTCCCTCTCCCCTTGCGGGAGAGGGTGGTCCGAATGTCGCCTGCGACATGAGGACCGGGTGAGGGGTTTGCGTCCTGCGAAGCGCCGGCCCCTCACCCGGCTCGCTTCGCTCGCCACCCTCTCCCACAAGGGGAGAGGGAAAGATCGCTCATTGCATTCGGCCGCCGTCTTCGACGAACGGAAGCACGTCGAGGAATGGTTCGGACAATTCGCGATTAAGCTCTCGACAGTCGCGCGACATATCGTCGAGTTTAGCTTCGAGCTTGCCGAGATCGCCCACAATGCTCAACGCCAGTTCGTAGATCTGCTCGTTGGTCACCTCGGCCATCGCACCCTCGCCGCTAGCTACAGCACCTCGACGCGATAATTCTCGATCACGGTGTTGGCGAGCAGCTTGTCGGCGGCGTCTTTCAGCGCGGCTTCGGCCGCGGCCTTGTCGGTGGCGCCAGCGAGTTCGATGTCGAACACCTTGCCCTGCCGCACGCTGGCGATGCCGCCGACGCCGAGCGATTTCAGCGCACCCTCGATCGCCTTGCCCTGGGGATCGAGGATCCCGTTCTTCAACGTCACCGTCACTCGCGCTTTCATGGTCCCCTCGTCGTGTCGGATAGAGCCTCTGCCCTATCCGTCATTCCGGGGCGCTCGCGCAGCGAGCGAACCCGGAATCTCGATCGTTCAATAACCTCTGGATTCCGGGTTCGCCGCTGCGCGGCGCCCCGGAATGACCTCGCTTGTGAACGCGCGCAGCGCGCTCAGCCCTTCACCAGCACCGGGCCGGAGCCGGCCGGGCGCTCGTTTTCCATCAGGATGCCGAGCCTTTTCGCGACTTCGGTATAGGCCTCGAGCAGGCCGCCGAGGTCGCGGCGGAAGCGGTCCTTGTCGAGCTTCTCGTTCGACTTGATGTCCCACAGCCGGCACGAATCCGGCGAGATCTCGTCGGCGACGATGATCCGCATCATGTCGTTCTCGAACAGCCGGCCGCATTCCATCTTGAAGTCGACCAGGCGGATGCCGATGCCGAGGAACAGCCCGGTGAGGAAATCATTGACGCGGATCGCCAGCGCCATGATGTCGTCGATCTCCTGCGGGGTCGCCCAGCCGAACGCGGTGATGTGCTCTTCCGAGACCATCGGGTCGTTGAGCTGGTCGTTCTTGTAGTAGAACTCGATGATCGAGCGCGGCAATTGGGTGCCTTCCTCGATCCCGAGACGCTGCGACAAGGAGCCCGCGGCGACGTTGCGCACCACCACTTCGAGCGGCACGATCTCGACTTCGCGGATCAGTTGCTCGCGCATGTTCAGCCGGCGGATGAAATGCGTCGGCACCCCGATGTCGTTGAGGTGCTGAAACAGGTACTCCGAGATCCGGTTGTTGAGGACGCCCTTGCCCTCGATCACCTGATGCTTCTTGGCGTTGAACGCGGTAGCGTCGTCCTTGAAGTGCTGAATCAGGGTTCCCGGTTCGGGACCTTCATACAGCACCTTGGCCTTGCCTTCATAAATGCGACGTCGCCGGCTCATGGGGATGTACCGTGTTTTGTTGAAATCCATGGATGGGTGGCTCCGTCTGACGATGGGGACCCACGGCGGAGCTGCCGTGAAGGCCGGAACAGGAAACAGAACAAGAACCTAGCCTTGCCGCAACCTAGCTGATTGGGGGCCCCGGCACAATCGATCAGGCCGGTCGCACCGAAGTTTTACCCGCCGCCTGCGCTGTTGTGGGCGGTTGTCATTGTGGTTCCTGCTGGATATCTAGGCATCCGAACCGCCCACCGCAAACCGGCGGGGCCCCGTCCCCCGCAGAGAGATCGGAATTCGCACATGACCAGTTTCGACAAGCGCGAAGAAGGCTTCGAGAGGAAGTTCGCGCTCGACGAAGAGCAGAAATTCAAGGCCGAGGCGCGCCGCTCCAAGCTGCTCGGCCTGTGGGTCGCCGAAAAGCTCGGCCTGTCCGGCGACGCCGCCGCGGCCTATGCCAAAGAGGTGGTGATCTCGGACCTGGAAGAGGCCGGCGACGCCGACGTGATCCGCAAGGTCACCAAGGACCTGACCGACAAGGGCATCACGGTGTCCGAGCAGGAACTGCGGCTGAAGATGGGCGAATTCCTCGCCCAGGCGGCGATCGAGATCAAGGCCGGCAAGTAGGCTGACGAGCCGCGGCCGCAGGGCCGCGCGCACCTCGTTGTTTGGTTGCAAATGCTGAAAATGCCCGGGCTGGTCCCGGGCATTTTTGTTGGCGGGGGCGGATCGGCGGGTCCGCCGGCAAGGGCTGGCCCGCCCGACCGACTCTTGTCATAAACCGCGATATCGGCATATATTCCTACACCGATCCTCCTCGGCGTATGGGTGCCGGCATGCTCGTCCCTCTGTTTCGCTCCCCGATTCGCGTCATCGATTCCTCGGAACGGCCGGCGCTGGCTGCGCTGGATGGCGGGCCGCCGCCGGTCCCGGGCGGCCGCCCGAAGGGCTGCAAGCGATTGCACACCAATGCCACGGTCGCGCATGTCCGCCGGCTGATCGAAGACACCTCGCTGACCTACAAGCAGATCGAGGCGAAGACCGGCGTCAGCCAGGGCACCGTCGGGCGCTGGGCCCGAGACGGCGGCTGGACGCGTCACCCGCTGGCGCCGAAGGCCAGCGACACGGTGCCGACCGCGCGCGCCGGCCGCAGGCTCAAGCTGCGAATGCTCGGGGTGAAGCTGCATCAGCTCGCCGAGCGCTGCGTCGACGAGCTGTGGCAGGCCCCCTCGGTCGATCTCGACCGGCTGATCGAGGCGATGCAGGTGCTGAACATGGCACGGCTCACGCTGAAAGGCCGCCGCGGCCCGCCCCGCGACCCCGGCCCGGCGCGCACCGGCCAGCAGTGGCTCGACCGCGACGCCGCGCTGCGCAAGACGCTGATCCAGCTACGCTACGGCGGCGTCAAGCTCGACCGCATCCCCGAAGCGGCGATGGTGCTGCTGGAAGATGCGCATACCCCGCCGGAACGCGGACCGCCGCGGGGGCCGAGACGGAGGAGGTAGGTCTCGCGTAGTCCGCGTTGTGAACGTTTGCGGCCGCCGCAGGATCACCCTCCCCCTTGCGGGGAGGGTCGCCCGGCGAAGCGCAGCGAAGCCGGGCGGGGTGGGGGATGCCGCGAGTCGCAGCGACCGTTGTCCCCTGCCCGACTTCGCAAAGCTTCGGCCCGGACGGCGGACGCAGCGGCGACCGCTCCACCTGATCCCATCCAACCGCGCATCCGAAATCGGAGCTTGAAGTTCGCGGCCCTTTGGCCACAAACACGCGCGACACGATTCAAGATGCTACGGCATCTCCGAGGCCGGGACAGCGTCGGTGGGGCGGCATGACACTCGAGGACAGCAAGGGCGAAGGCGAGCTGATCCTCTACCGCACCGAGGACGGCCGGGACGCGGTGCAGCTGCGGCTGGTGGACGGCACGGTCTGGCTGACCCAGGCCGAGATCGCGCTGCTGTTCGAGACAACGCCGCAGAATATCACGCAGCATCTGCGCGCCATCTTCGAACAGGGCGAACTGACGCCGGAGGCAACTTGTAAGCAATCCTTACAAGTTCGGCTGGAAGGCGAACGTCGGGTCCGGCGGAGCACGAACCTCTACAATCTCAATGTCATTCTGGCGGTCGGCTACCGGGTCCGCAGCGCCCGCGGCGTCCAGTTCCGGCGCTGGGCCACCGAGGTCTTGAACGACTATCTGGTCAAGGGCTTCGTCATGAACGACGAGCGCCTGAAGGACCCCGCCGGCTTCGACTATTTCGACGAACTGCTCGAACGCATCCGCGACATCCGGGCGTCGGAGAAGCGGTTCTACCAGAAAGTCCGCGACCTGTTCGCCGCAACCAGCGCCGATTACGACCCTAAGGCCGAGACGGCCAAAACCTTCTTCGCCTCGATCCAGAACAAGCTGGTGTTCGCCATAACCGGCAAGACCGCCGCCGAATTAATCGTCGCGAGGGCCGATCCCGCGCGGCCGAACATGGCGCTGACCAGCTGGAAGGGCGACCGCGTCCGCAAGGGCGACGTCACCATCTCGAAGAACTATCTCACCGCCGACGAGATCAGCGATCTCAACCTGCTGACCACTGCCTTCCTCGATTTCGCCGAATTGCGCGCCCGCAACCGCCAGCCGACCACCATGGCCGAATGGATGGCGCAGACCGATCGCTTCGTCGCCTTCAACGAACGCGGCGTGCTGCAGGGCGCCGGCCGCGTCTCCCATGCGAGCATGGAGCAGGTCGTGGCCGAGCGCTTCGAGACGTTCGACAAACGCCGTCGCGCCGCCGAGACTGACGCCGCCGAGGCGGAGGCGATCAGCGAACTGACCGAACTCGAGCAACAGGCGCGATTGTCGAAGCCAGGCCCTGCGGGCAACAAGCCACAGAAGAAGCTATCCTGACGGCTACGCTGGTGCACCAACTGTTCCGTAACAAGACGACAGCCGCTACCTCCCCCCGAACACCCCGTTCAACTCCGCCCCCTTCGCCGCCCCGGCGAAGGCCGTGAAAGTGCCCTCCTCGGCGATCTCGCGCGCCGCATTCAGAAACCCCGCCCAGGCCGTGCGCGCCAGGGCGCCGCCGACGCTGATGCGGCGGACGCCGAGGTCGGCGAGTGCGGCGACCGTCATGGTCGGCTGCACGATCAGCACGTTGAGAGGCTTCGGCGCGATCGCCTGCACCAGCGTGGTGATCTCGGCTTCGGTCGACACCCCCGGCGCATACAGGCAGTCCGCGCCGGCCTCGGCGAACGCGACCAGCCGCGCCGCGGTCTTGCCGAGATCGCGCTCGCCGCACAGAAAGCCCTCGCAGCGCGCGACCAGCAGCACGTCCTCGCCCGTTGCATCGATCGCCGCGCGCGCCGCCTTGATGCGGTCGACGCCGAGCGCGTCATCGTACAGCGGCCGCGCCGCATCGCCGGTGGAATTCTCGATCGACAGCCCGGCGATCCCGGTCGCCACCGCGCGGGTGACATTGGCGGCGACGCCTTCGGGCGCGTCGGCGAAGCCGCCCTCGAAATCGGCGTTGACCGGCAGATCGACCGCCGCGCTCAGCGTCGTCAGATGCGCCAGCACGTCGTCGCAAGTGACGCGATTGTCGGCGCGGCCGGTCGACCACGCATAGCCCGAACTGGTCGACGCCAGCGCCTGGAAGCCGAGCTGCTGCAGCAGCCGCGCCGAGCCGACATCCCACGGGTTCGGCAGCACGAAGCAGCCGGAATCATGCAGCTTGCGGAACGCGGCGCGCTTGGCGGCGGTGGGGACGGGCATCGGCGGGCTCCCTGTTGGTTTTGCGCAAGGGTAGCACGACGCCCGCCTCGGTCGAGCGATCCCGGCGAGCCGAACTGTCCCACCTTGCGACAGCCCACCCTGCTCGCCTTAACGTTCGGAACGCCGGCGGAACAAAGCGGCGACGAATCACCGCGAATCACGACGATCGAAGCGGGACAGCCCGCATCTGGCGCGCGCAGGCGCCGACGCCCACAAGCTCTGGGCGCGGACAGCGCCCAGCCGACGCGGCGGCGGGCGAAAGGTTAACGCAGACGGCTCGAAGCGCCGGCCCGCGGAGCGGCTAAGGCTGCGACTTCAGATTGATCACCGACTGGATCGATCCGCTGACGTGATAGCCTGGGGACTGCTGCAACTGCTGCGGCCGGGCTTCGGACTGCCGGATGTTGCTGTTGACGGATTCCAGCTTGCAGTCCCTGGCGATCGTGCTGCGCAGCGCCTCGCACTCCCGCATCGCCAGTTGATAGACGATCTTGCGCGCCTGATCGATCTTCTGAGGCAGTTCCTCCCCGGACACGGCGCCGGGCAGGAAGAAGGTGAGATTGGTCTGGATCCGGACCGGCGTGCTCTGCCCCTCGGCCGCAGCCGGCGCCGTCTGCGCGGCGACGGGACCGACCAGCAACACGGACGCGGCTGCGGCGAGCAAACAATACTTCATTGGTAACATGACACATCCTCCGACAAGAATGGCGCAAAGCTATCATCGCGAGGTTGCAGCACGTTGAAACGTCCTGGCGAAGGACGGGGATGTCATGGAAGGATGGGTTCACCACGCCGCCGGCAGCGGATGACCAAAATGGCTTCGGCAGCGACAGGCGACGCACGACGCTTTGCTCATGCGCCCTGCGGGCGGAACAACGCGTAACACCGTCGAGCCGCCCCTCCAACCGTGCTTGTCTGAAGTTCGATTCGAGTGGATTGACAGCCGCTTAACGGCTAATTTCGTGGGCGAGGAGGCGAACCATGTCCAGCCGTCGAAGTGCCACTGCCGGCCTGATCAGCGAGATGGCGCGGCAACATCAGGTGCAGTACGTCGGAACGGCGTCCGACGACTTGGCCCATCACATCACGCGGCTGGCCGGCGACAACGTCGTTTTCGACGAGGTCGAACAGACCCTTCTCGCTCTGCAGCGCGCCGGGCATTTGAGCCGCAGAGACCTCGTCCACCTGCAAGCGCGCTATCTGCGCGAAGCCAAGCCGTGACATTCGATCCCTTCGGCGATCTGGACACGCAAGGTTACTTGCGCAACTTCGAGAAGGAGAAGGATCTCGCGATCGTCCGCAGGCTCGAACACGCCTCGTTTGCGACCGGACTGTCGGAGGCGTTTGCCACGCTCGCCCGCTACGAAGCCATTTGCTACGAGCACGTACTCGACGTCCATCGCATCCTGTTCGAAGCGCTCTACCCGTGGGCCGGGCAAGATCGAACGGAGACGGCCCCGGACATTGCCGTCAGCAAGGGCCGCGTCCTCTTCGCCCATCCAAACGATATCCGCGCGGCCGTGGAGTACGCGTTGACGCATGGACAGGATACGTCCTTCATGGCCTCGAAACCCGGCGAAATCATGGGCTATCTGGCCTATGGCCATCCCTTCCTCGACGGCAACGGCCGAACCATCATGGTGGTCCATTCGGTTCTGGCGCAGCGGGCCGGATTCAGCATCGATTGGGCCAAGACCGACAAATCCAGCTATCTCGATGCTCTCACCGAAGAACTGGAAACTCCCGGCAAGAGCATTCTCGATCGATATCTCCAGCCTCTCATCCGCGATCCGATCGCCTATGAACGCTTGGGGGATTCGATCATGCAGACACCGGGCCTGGCCGGTGACGCCGACGACACGAACGTCGTCTTGGGCAAGATGTCCGACCCCAACGTGCAAAATCGCTACAAGCAGCAACAGACGAACCGAAGCAGCTCCTGACAGTCGGCAGGACGGATTAGCGGAACGTATTCCGTCATCTACGGCGGTTAGGCGGCGCAATACGCTTCGCTATTGCGCCCTACGCTCCAGGCGCCGTGTTACCCACATGTCCGACGCGACATGCGTTGAGTTCAGCTGTAGCCTGCATGAGCGAAGCGACATGCAGGATGAAAATTGATCAACCCCGGGTGTCGCTGCGCTTACCCGGGCTACGCTGCTGCATCGAGTTGTTGCGGCGGAGTTCGCACAATGGCATTAGCTTCCGAGAATCCTGTTTGTTTTTGACATAGTAAAGAAGCTCAATGAGCTTCGATAATTTCACTGCGCCTTGGCTAGACAGGCACGAAACACAATCCACCATCCGCAGCGATCGGCAGCGCACTGCGCGATACGCGCTAGTCTAAGCCAGAAAAACACCGCATGGAAAGACAATGAACGAAATCAACAGCTGGACTTTCGACTTAATTTCATGGCTCGAACGCCACGACAAACTCGCAGGTTGGGCTCAATTTTTCGGCACCATGATTGCCATTGCAATTACGTACTTCACGGCCTTTGCGCCAACTTGGCGACGGAAGCGGCAACTGAAAAATGCGGCTGTGAGGCTTCTTTCGCATGGCTATGAAGTCCTAGAGAGCTATCATCGTACATCAGCCCATTTTCTGCCGTTTCCTTTGTCACTTCGCCAAGCCGCATTGAGCATGACCACTGTGGCAAATGAAATAAATCGATTTCCGATCTTTGAACTCAACGACCAAGGCAGCCGCTCCACGGCACGATATCTCGCCGCAACAAGTTGGACGTTGAACGGTGTGAGGCTATTTCTAGAGACAATTGCAACTGAAATCGAAGGCCGCAAAGCAACCAAAGAAGATCAAGAGACCATCAGACAATTCGTTGGCCAACAGATCGAGGTTCTTCAGAAGATGTTCTCAGGGGCTGATTTAGAGCGTCCACGATGGCACGCGCCCAACCAATGAGGAAGTTCAGCGAACCTCATCAGGAGGCGGGGAGAAACACCCTCCCCTACCCGATCCCCACCACCTCCAGCTCCTGCTCGCCCTTCCCCGCGACGTCGCCGACCGCCTTGCCCATCAGCAGCCTTGCTACCGGCGCCGCGAACGAGATCGTGCCCTGCTTCGGGTCGGCTTCGTCCTCGCCGACGATGCGGTAGGTCTGGACGCGGCCGTCGGGGCGGCGGAAGGTGACGGTGGAGCCGAACTCGACGACGTCGCTCGACTCCGGCTCGGGCATCAGTTGCGCGCTGCGGACGCGGATGTCGAAATAGCGCAGGTCGCGCGCGGGGATCGCCTCGGCGCGGCGGCGTTCGTTGACGTCCTCGATCTCGGCTGCGGCCTCGACGCCGGCGCGCGCCTCGGCGAGCTGCGCTTCCATCGCCTTCAGCCCCGCCGCGGTGACGAGATTGGGATGCTCCGAAATCGGCCGATCCGGCAGCATTGTCTCCGACGCGGTTTCGGCACTTTCTTCCTTGGTGAAGGCGACGCTCAATCGGACTCTCCGTAAGAGGGAATGGCCGAACCTATCGCGGCTCGGCCAGTTCGAGCAACGCCGCGCTGGCGCGTTGGTTCGAACGCCCGCGGCGGGTCGACGATCCCGCGCGGATTCCGGCCTGGAGCAGTGGGAAGTAGGATTATTTACCGTGCGGCGGCTGCGGCGCGCTCTGGTCGCGCTTCATCGCTTCGAGCTTGATCGCCAGCAGGATCAGTCTTTCGGCCGGATTCGGCGCCGCAGCGGCGGCAACCGCCCGGCAGCGATCGGCGACGGACTGGAGATAGGTCAGGCGCTCAATCATGGACGGAGACCGACGAGGTTCCCGCCCGGCCGACGAAAGCGACGGCCGCGGGGCGAGCGGGCGGTTCGCTCGCGGCCGGGGCGGTCGACCAGGACGACATCGGACCACGCGGAGAAGACCTCGGCCATCTGCGATGATTCATCGAACTCCTCGTCCTCACGCTGCCGAGATCGAGACGACACGCCGGATCGCGGCCAACGCGACCGCCGTGTCAGGAGTCTCGGGCATGCGACTGCCCGAGACTCCTGATCACCACCTCACTCCCCGGGCAGCGAGAAGTTCGGCAATGATCGCGGGCACGCGAATTGCGGTCGTCCCGTCAAAGGCCGGTTTCCATGAAGTGCATCGTCGCGCCAAGCGTGTCGCCGATGAGGAAGGCCCGCTGGTCAGATTTGACCGCTGCCGACGGGTTATTTCGCCCGGCTCTGCGCTCAGTTCGCCCGAGTCCAGGTCGAGGATTTGCAGATCATGCCGCCCATCGCGCAGCCCTGGGTGGTCAGGGTGCCGCCGGCGAGACTCATCTTGCCGGTGTAGGTCTTGCCGTCTTCGGGATTGAAGGCGCTTCCGGCCCAGGCGTTCGGCCCGGACGGCTTCATGTCGAAGAACACCTTCTGGCCGACCTTGGCAGGGGTCTCGACGCCCGGCTTCAGCCAGACCAGCGTGCCGCAGACGGCGCCGCCGCAGGGCGCGAACTTCACCTTGGACAGGCCGGTATCGCGCAGCCAGGTGCCGGCGACGTCGTCGGCGCGGGCCGCGCCGGCGGTCGCGGCCGTCATCGCGGCGACTGCCAGCAGCGCCAGGCCGGCGACCATCCCTGAACCAACGCGAGCTGATGTCGTTCGCATGTCCCCTCCCGATCGTCATTCACGCGGCGCATCGCCGCTTGCGATCAGCCAATCGCGCGGCGGGGCGCAAGTCAATCGGATCGCGACCCGTACTGCTACGAAGCTGATCGGAGCCGAACGCACAGCGCGACGGATCCCGTCGTCGGCCGTTCTGTATCAGGCCAGCCAGTTCTCGACCTTCAATCCCCGGACGCGCTTGAATTCCTGCGTATTGGCCGTGACCATGATCGCGCCCAGCGATTTCGCGTGGGCGGCGATCAGCAGATCGTTGCCGCCGATTGGCGTCCCGGCGGACTCCAGTGCCGAACGGATCGCACCATATTCGGCGTCGGCCGGCGCCTCGAACGGCATCACGTCGATCTCGCCGAGCAGATCGCCGACGGCCTTGCTCAGCTTGGACGACCCACTCTTGGCGCAGCCATAGCGCAGCTCGGACGCAACGATGATGCTGGTGCAGACGCCGGCTTCGCCGACCTTGGCGATGCGGCGCGCGGCCGCGCCCTGCGGATTCCGGATCAGATCGGAAAGGATGTTGGTGTCCAGCAGGTAGCGCGTCACAGGATTTTCTCCGGCGCCGGCGCCGGATCGTCAATCTCCGGAAACGCCTCGTCGAGCGGGGTCATCGATGCCAACAAGGCGATCAGACCGCGTTTACGCACCGGCTCGATCACCAGACGGTCACCGTCCCGATGCATGATGGCTTCATCTCCGGGCAATTCGAATTCCACCGGAATGCGGACCGCCTGGTTCCTGCCGTTGCGAAACAACCGGACGTGTCGGTGGACCGGCATGCTGACCTCCATGGCATATGCCAATAACATATGCCATCGCGCCGGCCCTCACAAGACCGCCCGGATGACGCCCTACCCCTTCACCACCGCCTCCAGCCGCCCCAGCACCTCGGCGATACCCCTCTCGACCATCGCCGCCTCGATCAGCACCACGCGATAGTCGCGCGCCTCCAGCCAGTCCTTGCGGGCAGCGCGGTCGGTCGCGATCGCGTCGCTCTCGTCCGGGTTGACCAGTTCGATCGCGATGCGGTTCGGGAACGAGACGAAATCCGGGATGTGGCGGCCGACCGGGGTCTGGCGCTTGAATTGGCCTGCGAAGCGGCGGTCCTTGCGCAGGTGCTCCCACAAGAGCCGCTCGGCGTCGGTCGGGTTGCGGCGGAGCATTCGCGCCAGCCCGCGCATCGAGCCGGCGTCGTCGCCGTGGCCGGCGGCGGCGCGCTCGGCCAAGAGCGCGCGCAGCTTGGTCGCCTGGGTGCCGTCGAGCACGCCGCCTTTGGCCGGGCCCTTGCGGCCCTCGGCGATCGCCATCACCGCGCCGTGCAGCGTGTGGATGTCCTGCCTGGTCGGGTCCATCCGGGTGAAGATGTTGCGCAGATTGACCAGCATGGTGTCGCGCTTCTCCGGCGGGCGCAGAAACTCGACGCGGTCGAGCTCGGCGACGAGGTTATCGAAGAACGCCGTCATCTGGTGCTGCGAGGCCGGCTCGGAGCGCTCCGGCATCGCATAGGGCAGCGCGCCGCCGGTGGCGTGCTTGAACCATTCGTAGCCCATCAGCAGCACGGCCTGGGCGAGGTTCAGCGAGGCGAAGGCGGGATTGACCGGGAAGGTGACGATGCGGTTGGCGAGCGCGACCTCCTCGTTCTGCAGGCCGTAGCGCTCGCGGCCGAACAGGATGCCGGCGGTGCCGCCGCTCGCGGCCGCGGTGATCATCTCCTGCGCCGCCGCCTCCGGCCCGCGCACCGGCTTGGCCTGGTCGTGGGCGCGCGCGGTGGTGGCGAACAGCAGCGTGCAGTCGGCCACCGCCTCGCCCACCGTCTCGAACAGCTCGACCGCGTCCAGGATGTGATCGGCGCCGGAAGCCGAGCGGCGGGCATGGACATTGGGCCAGCCGTCGCGCGGCTTCACCAGACGTAAACGTTTCAGGCCGAAATTACCCATGGCGCGGGCGCACATCCCGATATTTTCGCCCAGTTGAGGTTCTACCAGAATCACAACGGGGCCTGCCAAGTCGGACTCGGGCCTGGATTTATCGGTGCCGGAACCGGCCATCAAACGAGCTTTCAAAGATCCGCCTCGGGGTCGACCGAGGGCGCGCAGCGTATGCGTGTTGAGATTATAGCGGAGCTTGAGCCGGGCCACCGCGAGCGGCCTCTTCCGCGCGCTTTGGGTGCCAAGTCTGGCGCGATTTCTCAAGCGAAATAATGCGTTTACCGTGAACTTTGACGATTCGTTAAGAACCTGAAGCCGGGCTTCGCCTGTCACATGAGCTGCGGTCTGCCGGGGCCGGCCGCGCAACGCCCGCCGCGCGCCGCCGTGCCGCGCTCTGGAACGCTGCAAAACCTGCCGTTTTGCCCGTCCATTCACCTTTCGGCTGGCGCAGGCCGGTGCTATAGCGGGCGCGGCTCACGCCCAATCCCGCCCCAAGCTGTCGCAAAGAAGGCCCGATCCCGCATGGCGAAAATCAAGGTGAAGAACCCCGTCGTCGAACTCGACGGTGATGAAATGACCCGCATCATCTGGCAGATGATCAAGGACAAGCTCATCACCCCGTTCCTCGATGTCGAGCTGATGTATTTCGACCTCGGGATGGAGCACCGCGACGCGACCGACGACCAGGTCACCATCGATGCGGCGAACGCCATCAAGCAGGTCGGCGTCGGCGTCAAATGCGCCACCATCACCCCGGACGAAGCGCGGGTGAAGGAATTCGGCCTCAAGAGCATGTGGAAGTCGCCGAACGGCACGATCCGCAACATCCTCGGCGGCGTGATCTTCCGCGAGCCGATCATCTGCAAGAACGTGCCGCGGCTGGTGCCGGGCTGGACCAAGCCGATCGTGATCGGCCGCCACGCCTATGGCGACCAGTACCGCGCGACCGACATCAAGTTCCCCGGTCCCGGCACGCTGACGATGAAGTTCGTCGGCGACGACGGCCAGGTGATCGAGCGCGAAGTGTTCAAGGCGCCCGGCGCCGGCGTCGCGATGTCGATGTACAACCTCGACGAGTCGATCAAGGACTTCGCCCGCGCCTCGCTGAACTACGGCCTGATCCGCAACTATCCGGTGTATCTGTCGACCAAGAACACCATCATGAAAGTCTATGATGGGCGCTTCAAGGACATCTTCGAAGAGATATTCCAGGCCGAGTTCAAGAAAGAATACGACGCCAAGGGTCTGACCTACGAGCACCGGCTGATCGACGACATGGTCGCCTCGGCGCTGAAATGGTCCGGCGGCTACGTCTGGGCCTGTAAGAACTACGACGGCGACGTGCAGTCCGACACCGTGGCGCAGGGCTACGGCTCGCTCGGCCTGATGACCTCGGTGCTGATGACCCCGGACGGCAAGACGGTCGAGGCCGAAGCCGCCCACGGCACCGTCACCCGGCACTATCGCGAGCACCAGAAGGGCAAGGCGACCTCGACCAATTCGATCGCCTCGATCTTCGCCTGGACCCGCGGCCTGGCCCATCGCGCCAAGCTCGACAGCAACGAAGAGCTGGCGAAGTTCGCCGACACGCTGGAGAAGGTCTGCGTCGAGACCGTCGAAGCCGGCGCCATGACCAAGGACCTCGCGCTGCTGGTCGGCGCCGACCAGCGCTGGCTGTCGACCGAGGGCTTCCTCGACAAGGTCGCGCAGAACCTGCACAAGGCGATGAGCGAGACCAAGGCGGCCTGAGCGCGGGCTCGCGCGACAGGCGCGGGCGATCGAACTCCATGATCTGAAAGCCCGGGACCCGCGCCCGGGCTTTTGTTTGGGACAGGTGTGCAATGACCTCATCGGGCAATCCGGCCGACGGTGCCGACGACGATCTGCTGTGGCTGGAGGAAATCGAAGGCGACCGGGCCGTGGGCTGGGTCGAGGCGCAGAATGCGCTTACCAGAGCGCAATTCTGCGATGCCGCTTACATCGCCGATTTCGACGCCGTGCTCGACATCCTGAATGCCGATGACCGCATCCCGTTCGTGCACAAATCCGGCGACCACCTCTATAATTTCTGGAAGGACAAGGCGCATCCGCGCGGGCTCTGGCGCCGCACCACCCTCGCGAGCTATCGCAGCGTCACGCCGGATTGGGAACTGCTGCTCGACATCGATGCGCTGAATGCCGCCGAGGGCGTGTCCTGGGCGTTCGCCGGCGCGGTGCGCTCGCCGGACAAAACGCGGGCGCTGGTCAGCCTTTCGTTCAACGGCACCGACGCAGTCGAACTCCGCGAATTCGATCTCGCAACGAAGCGCTTCGTCGATTGCGGATTTGCAATCCCGCAGGCCAAGACCCGCGCCGACTGGCTCGATCAGGACACCATCCTGTTCGGCAGTGCGCTCGGAGCCGAAGACAGCACGGCGGCCGGCTACGGCCGGCTGGTGCGCAAATGGCGCCGCGGCACCCCGCTCGACGCCGCCGAGATCGTGTTCGAGGTCGAGAAGGAGGACGTCGCTGCCTGGTTCAGCGTCAATCGCCGGCCGACCCACGAGGCGGTGGCCTATTGGCGGGCGGTGGATTTCACCCGCGCGCAGATCTTCGTCGAGCCGCAACACGGCGCTTTCGCCGGCCAGCGGCTTCGGCTCGACCTGCCGGAGCAGGTATCGATCTCGCTCAATGCCGACGACCTGTTGTTCAGTCCGAAAGAGGACTGGCGCGTCGGCGACCAGACCATCGCCGCTGGAGCGTTGGCGGTGATCGGGCTCGATCGTTTCCTTGCGGGCGCGCGCGATTTCGAGATCATATTCGCGCCGACCCCGACCCGGTCGCTGCAGTCCTGGCTGGAAACACGCCACGGCGTGATGTTGCAGATCCTCGACGACGTCCGCGGCCGCATCGAGCTCGCCAGCCGCGGAGAAAGCGGCTGGAGCAGCCGCGCCCTGCCCGACTTGCCGGACAACGCCTCGATCTATGCGGAGAATTTCGGCGGCGAGGACGAGCCCGAACTGGGCCGCGAACTGGTGCTGACGGCAACCGGCTTCGACCAGCCGACCACGACGGCGCTGTGGACCGGCGAAGGCGCCCCGGAATTGCTGAAGCGCGCGCCGGACTCGTTCGACGCAACCCGGATCGAGGTCGAACAGCGCCACGCTCTCGCGGCCGACGGGACCCGGATTCCGTATTTCCTGATCGGCAGGGACTTGTCCGTCGGCGGCCCGCCGCGGCCGACGATTCTCTACGGCTACGGCGGCTTCGAGGTGTCGCTGACGCCGTCTTACATGAGCATCGTCGGCAAGCTGTGGCTCGAGCGAGGTCATGTCTATGCGCTCGCCAATATACGCGGTGGCGGCGAGTTCGGCCCGTCCTGGCATCTGGCGTCCCGCAAGGCGACGAAGCACGTCGCGCATGACGACTTCGCAGCGGTCGCACGCGATCTCGCGGCGAGCGGCGTCACCACCGCAGCCAAACTCGCCTGCCACGGCGGCAGCAATGGCGGATTGCTGGTCGGCAACATGCTGACGCGTTATCCGGAGTTGTTCGGCGCGATCTGGTGCAGCGTGCCGCTGCTCGACATGGCGCGCTACACCAAACTACTCGCCGGGCAGAGCTGGATCGCCGAATATGGCGACCCGGAAAATCCCGAGGAGTGGGAGTTCATCCGCCGCTTCTCGCCCTATCATCTTGCGAGTGGCGCGAAACCCTATCCGCCGATCTTCATCACCACCAACCGCACCGACGATCGCGTGCATCCCGGCCACGCCCGCAAAATGGCAGCCCGGCTGCAGGCGTTCGGGCAGCCGGTGTGGTTCGACGAAACCGTAGCGGGCGGCCATTCCGGCGCGGTCGACAACACCAAGCAGGCGCAGAGTCAGGCGCTCGGCTTTGCGTTTTTGCGCAGCACGATCTGCGCGGATTGAGCGCTGCGCGCGCCGGCATGATCGGCTGCAACATCGACCCCGTCGCCGCTAGGCCGGGCGGCCCAGCCTCGCCAGCATCGCCTTGGCGATCTCGTCCTCGCCCATGATCACGACGTCGGCGCCGTTGCTCTTCAGATGCACGACTTCCTCGGCGGAATGCGCCCGGGCGATGATCGGGAGGGTCTGGTTCAGCGCGCGCGCCTTGGCGACGATCTGGCCACCCTCGAAGGCGTCGGGGATCGCCACCAGCAGACCGCGCGAGCCGGCGATGGCGGCGGCCTCCAGCATGTCCGGCGCCGCCGCGTTGCCGCCGATCGCGGCGATGCCCTCGCGCTGCAACTGCGCCACGCGTTCAGCGTCGTTCTCGATCACTACGAGGTCAGCGCCGTCCTGGCGCAGCGCCGCGCCGACGGTGGAGCCGACCCGGCCGTAGCCGATCAGCACGACGTGGCCGTCGTGATGCGCCGGCTTGGCCCCCGCGCCCAACGTGGTCTTCGCCCGGGCGTCCGGGTCAGGCGCCTTCACCTTCGTCTTCGACAGCGTCTCGCGCATGCCGAAGCGATCGAGCAGCGCGAACATCAGCGGATTGAGCAGGATCGAAATGATCGCGCCGGCCAGCACCAGATCGCGGCCACGATCCGGCAACAAGGCGAGGCTGACGCCGAGGCTGGCGAGGATGAAGGAGAATTCGCCGATCTGCGCCAGGCTGGCCGAGATCGTCAGCGCCGTCATGTTGGGATGACCGAACAGCCGCACGATCAGGAACGCCGCGAGCGACTTGCCGAAAATGATGATCAGCACGGTGGCGAGCACCGGCAGCGGCTCACGGATCAGGATGCCTGGATCGACCAGCATGCCGACCGAGACGAAGAACAGCACCGCGAAGGCGTCGCGCAGCGGCAGCGTCTCGTTAGCGGCGCGCTGGCTCAGCTCGGATTCCGACAGGATCATGCCGGCGAAGAACGCCCCCAGCGCGAACGACACGTCGAACAGCATCGCCGCCCCGAACGCCACGCCGAGCGAGATCGCCAGCACCGCGAGGCGAAACAGCTCGCGCGAGCCGGTATGCGCCACATAGTGCAGCATCCACGGGATCACGCGGCGGCCGACCACCAGCATGAACGCCACGAAGGCCGCGACCTTGCCGAGCGTCAGCGCGATCGGCAGCGCCACGCTGTCCCAGCTCGCGCCATTGGCCTGGCCCTTGAGCAGGTCCGCCACCGCCGGCAGCAACACCAGCGTCAGCACCATTGCGAGGTCTTCGACGATCAGCCAGCCGACCGCGATCCGGCCGCGATTGCTGTCGATCAGCCGGCGCTCCTGCAACGCGCGGAGCAGCACCACGGTGCTCGCCACCGACAGCGCCAGGCCGAACACCAGCCCACCCCCGAACGTCCAGCCGAGCGTATGACCGAGGCCAACGCCGAGCGCCGTCGCGACGCCGATCTGCACCACCGCGCCGGGGATCGCGATCCTCCTCACCGACAGCAGATCCTTCAGCGAGAAATGCAGGCCGACGCCGAACATCAGCAGGATGATGCCGATCTCGGCGAGTTCGTTGGCCAATTTCTGGTCGGCGACGTAGCCGGGCGTGAACGGACCGATCACGACGCCGGCGAGCAGATAGCCGACCAGCGGCGACACGCGCAGCCGCTGCGCCGCGACACCGAACATGAAAGCCAGCACCAGGCCGGCCACGATCGTGGAGATGAGAGGCGTATTGTGTTCCATAAACTCGTTGTGTGGCATGACGACGCGAGATGCCACCTTCGATCCGGCTACCCATCGCCGCAGCGATTGCAATCGATCAAAGGCCGCAATTTGTCGCTGGCATTGACGACGAAATTGCGATCTTTTGCCGCAGGTCGACCCATTTTGACCGAACCCCTCGCCGACGCGGCAACGCCGTGATTGATGGACCATCATGGCAGCAGCAACCGATATCGGCGTCTACCGGGAGGCCCTGGTGTTTCTCGGGACCGCCGGCGTCCTCATTCCGCTGATGGCGCGTCTGCGCATCAGCCCGGTGCTCGGTTTCCTGGTTGCCGGGCTGGTGCTCGGCCCCTACAGCCTCGGCCGGATCGGCCAAGGTATCCCCTGGCTGCAGGCGATCACCATTACCTCGCAAGACGCGGTCGACCGATTAGCCGAGCTCGGCGTCGCCTTTCTGCTGTTCACCATCGGGCTGGAGCTGTCGTTCGACCGGCTGTGGACGATGCGCCGGTTGGTATTCGGTCTGGGCATGTCGCAGGTGGTGCTGACCACGGCGGCGATCAGCGGCATCGCGCTGGGATTCGGCAACACCGTCGAAGCCAGCCTGGTGATCGGCGCCTGTCTGGCGCTGTCCTCGACCGCGATCGTGCTGCAGCTCCTCGCCGAGCAGAAGCGGCTGGCGACCATCGCCGGACGCAGCATTTTCTCGGTGCTGCTGGCGCAGGATCTCGCGGTGGTGCCGATTCTGTTCCTGATCGTGGTGCTCGGCAATTCGGGCGCCGCCGGTTCGGGCGCGGTCGCGGCCGGATCGGTCTGGTACGGCCTCGGCATGGCGATGGTGCAGGCTGCCGCCGCGATCCTGCTGATCATCGGTTTCGGGCGGCTGGTGCTGCGCCGGCTGTTCCGGCTGGTGGCGCACACCAACAACCGCGAACTGTTCATGGCGACCATCCTGTTCGTGGTGGTCGGGACCTCGTTACTCACCCATGTGGCCGGGCTGTCGATGGCGCTCGGCGCCTTCCTGGCAGGGCTGGTGCTGGCGGAAACCGAATTCCGCCGCCAGGTCGAGGTCGACATCGAGCCGTTCAAGGGCATGCTGCTCGGGCTGTTCTTCATCTCGGTCGGGATGCGGATCGACGTCGCCGAGGTGGCGCGCTACCCCGCGATGGTGGCTGCCTCGGTCTTCGGCATGGTGGCGCTGAAGGCGGTGCTGATCGCGGCGCTGACGCGCGGCTTCGGGCTGTCGTGGCCGGTGGTGGCGGAAGCGAGCCTGCTGCTCGCCGGCGGCGGCGAATTCGCCTTCCTGGTGCTCGGGCTCGCCAGTTCATCGGGGCTCGTCACCCGCGAGGTCGAGCAATTCATGCTGCTCGTGTCGTCCGGCACCATGCTGCTGACGCCGTATCTGGCGCGGCTGAGCCGCAAGGCAAGCAAACGTGTCCACAACGCCACCGCATTGGCCGACGGCGACGGTGATCCCGGCCCCGCCGAGGCGGGCCGCATCATCGTCGTCGGCTACGGCCGCGTCGGCCGCATCCTCGGCGACATCCTGAAGAAGCAGGACAAGCCGTTCATCGGCATCGAGATCTACCCCGAGGCGGTGCGGAAGGCGCGCAAGGCCGGACACAATCTGATCTACGGCGACGCGACGCAGCGCGCCTTCCTGCGCAAATGCGGGCTCGACGAAGCGACGGCGCTGGTAGTCACGATGCACGACGCGAACGCCGCCGAGCACGTCGTCGCCGCAGCTCGGGCCGAGCGTCCCGACCTCCCGGTGATCGTCCGTGCCCGCGACGCCGCACACGCCGTGCGGCTGTTCAAGCTCGGCGCCACCGACGTCGTCCGCGAAGTCCTGGAAGCGAGCTTCGAAATCGCGAGCACAGTGCTGCAGACCGTCGGCATGCCGGTCGGCAAAGTGATCGCCATCATCCACGACGAACGCGACGCGCGGAAGAAACAGGTGCGGGAAGGCGTGGCCGCGGATTGACCGATCCGTCGTTCGCGCTCGCCCCCTCGTTCGTCATTCCAGCGCGCGCGCAGCGCGAGCCCGGATTCGAGAACAGCCTGTTCTCGCGTTCAGGATAGAAGACGCAACCGGACGAAATCCGTCGATTGATCGCCGCCGCCGCAAAGCGCGCCAACCGCGATCCCACCGCCATGGCTGTCCCGTTTTGATCTGCGGCCGTCCGAGCCGACGCAAGACTCGCCGGGCGCCCGGAACTCACAACCTCGGCCGCACTTATCGATGATCGGCTTCCCGCCGTACGGAGTTTCTTTGATGGACATGTCCGGCGAAAGCCTGGTCGTCATTCTTCTCGTCGGCATCATTGCCGGTTGGCTGGCCGGCCAGATCGTCCGCGGTGCAGGCTTCGGGCTGATCGGCGATCTCCTGATCGGCGTCGTCGGCGCCCTGATCGGCAGCTGGCTTTTGCCGCAGCTCGGCATCCAGCTCGGAGCCGGCATCGTTCGCGCGATCATCAACGCGACCATCGGCGCGGTCCTTCTGCTGCTCGTCCTCCGGCTGGTCCGCGGCGGCGGGTTCCGCAGGTACTAAACCATCCTCGACGGCATCGCCGGTCCGATCATCAACTCACCAAAAGCGTCGAACCGATGAAGCTGGGCAAAACCCAATCCCTGAGAGACGTCGCCGGCCTGGTCGGGGCCTGCGCCGTCACGATACTGGCCGTGATCATCATCTCGGCGCTGTATGTCGGCCGCGAGGTGTTCGTGCCGGTCGCGCTCGCGATCCTGCTCAGCTTCGTGCTGGCCCGCCCGGTCAATCTGTTGCAGTCGTGGCATGTGCCGCGCGCGATCGCCGCCATCGTCACCGTACTGCTCGCATTCGCGGTGATCTTCGCACTCGGAAGCCTGATCGCGACGCAGCTGTCGCGGCTGGCCGGCGATCTGCCGCAATATCAGTCGACGATCCAGTCCAAGATCACCTCGCTGCGCGGCGTCACCGGCGGCTCCACGACGCTGGAGCGGGCCGGCGGCATGTTGCAGGATCTCAGCAAGGAGCTCAACAAGCCGACCAATGCTCCCCCGCCGTCGCTGACCAATCCGCCGCCGAACACCTTGTCGTCGCGGCCCGTCACGCCCGTCCCGGTCGAAGTGCTGCAGCCCGATCCCGGGACCCTGGCCAATCTGCGCTCGCTGATCGCCCCGCTGGTGTCGCCGCTCGCCACCACCGGCATCATCGTGATCTTCGTTATCTTCATTCTTCTGCAGCGGGAGGATCTGCGCAACCGGCTGATCCGTCTCGCCGGCGCGCATGATCTGCAGCGCACCACCGCGGCGCTCGACGATGCGGCCAGCCGGCTCAGCCGACTGTTTCTCAATCAGTTGCTGATCAATTCCGGGTTCGGCGTCCTGATCGGCATCGGACTTTGGATCATCGGCGTTCCGAGCCCCACGCTGTGGGGCATTCTGGCCGCAGTGCTTCGCTTCGTGCCGTATATCGGATCGATTATCGCCGCGGCCTTCCCACTGACACTGGCGGTCGCGGTCGATCCCGGCTGGTCGATGCTGGTGTGGACGGCGCTGCTGTTCTTCGTGATCGAGCCTGCGATCGCCCATGCGATCGAACCGATGGTGTATGGCCGCAGCACCGGGCTGTCGCCGGTCGCCGTGGTGATCTCGGCGACCTTCTGGACCGCGCTGTGGGGGCCGATCGGCCTCGTGCTCGCGACGCCGCTGACGGTTTGTCTTGTGGTGCTGGGGCGGCATGTCGAGCGCCTTGCGTTCCTCGACGTGATGTTCGGGGATCGGCCCGCGCTGTCGCCGCCGGAGATCTTCTACCAGCGGATGCTGGCGGGAGATCCCACCGAAGCCGCCGAGAAGGCCGAGCAGTTCCTGAAGGAGCGCTCGCTGTCGTCCTACTACGACGACGTCGCCCTGAAGGGCCTGCAACTTGCCCAGGCCGACCTCGACCGCGACGCCCTCGACCTGGTGCGGCTGACCAGGATCAAGGAGACGGTGCAGGAGTTTACTGACGACCTCACCGACGAGGTCGATCAGGAGCCGGACGGCGAACAGACCACCACCGACACCGAGGCGGCAGCCGCGGTGGAGGAGACGTCGGGCGACAGCGCCGGCGACGACATCCCGATGCTGAAGCCGAGCGATCTGAAGCAGGAATGGCAGGGCGAAGCGCCCGTGCTGTGCATCGGCGGGCGCAGCCAGCTGGACGAGGCCGCGGCGCTGATGCTGGCCCACCTCTGCCGCGTCCACGGCATCGGCGCCCGGGTCGAGCCGTCCAGCGCGCTGTCGACCAAGAACATTTTCGGCCTCGACGTGTCGAACGTCGCTCTGATCTGCCTGTCGTATCTGGAGGCGTCGAACACCGCCCATATCCGCTATGCCGTGCGCCGTCTGCGCCGCAAGGCGCCGCATGCGAAGATCATCGTGGCGCTGTGGTCGGCGGAAGACCCGAAGATTGCCGACACCAACGAGTCGGCGAAGGCGGATGCGACCATTCTGACGCTGCGGGACGCCGTGAAGTTCTGCGTCGAGGAGGCGCACGCCGCACCGCCGCCGCCGCAGACGATCGAAGTGCCTGCGCGCGCGGTCGTCTGAGCGGTCGCCCCGATGCCGTCATTCACGCCAAGCATCGTCATTCCGGACGCCGTGGAGCGGCGATCCGGAAGCTCGAAGTTGTCTGACGTTTTTCGTGACAAGCTCGGGATTCCGGGTTCGCGAGCTTTCGCTCGCGCCCCGGAATGACGGCGGGAGCTAACTACTTCGCCGCCCGCCGATAGTGATAGCGATACAGCTCAGTGTCCAGGCCGGGGCTGGATGGGCGCTACGCAGCGCCGGCCAGGCGTCGAGGCAGGCCTGCTCGACCCGCCACGCCAGCGCCGGCGACATCGGACCGGCTCAGCCGCCGATCGCCGCGGCGATGGCGTCGAGCGCGGCCTGCGCCTTGGAGCCGTCGGGGCCGCCGGCCTGCGCCATGTCGGGCTTGCCGCCGCCGCCCTTGCCGCCGAGCACTGCGGACGCCGTGCGCACAAGGTCCACCGCGGAGAACCGCGCCACCAGATCGGGCGTGACGCCGACCACGATCGAGCCCTTGCCGTCCTCACTTCTGGCGACCAGCGCGATCACGCCGGAGCCGAGCTGCTTCTTGCCCTGATCGACCAGGCTCTTGAGATCCTTGATCTCGATACCTTCGACCGCGCGCGCCATCAGCTTGATGCCGCCGACGTCGCGGACATCGGCGCCGCCATCGGCCGCGCCGGCCGCACCACCGCCGCCCATCGCCAGCTTCTTGCGCGCATCGGAGAGTTCGCGCTCGAGCTTCTTGCGCTCGTCCATCAATGCGGCGATCCGCGCCGGCATGTCGTCGACCGTGGTGCGCAGTTCGGCCGCGGCCTGCTTGGCGGTATTGATCGCCGCATTGGCGCTCTGCCGCGCGTAGCGCCCGGTCAGCGCCTCGATCCGGCGGACGCCGGAGGCGACCGCGCTCTCGCCGGTCACCGAGATCAGGCCGATGTCGCCGGTGCGCCGCACATGGGTGCCGCCGCACAATTCGACCGACCAGCCGAGCGCGTTGGAGCCGTGGTCGCGGGCGCTCTTGCCCATCGACACGACGCGGACCTCGTCGCCGTATTTCTCGCCGAACAGCGCACGCGCCCCGGCCTCGCGGGCGTCGTCGACCGCCATCAGCCGCGTGGTGACTTCGTCGTTTTCGAGCACGATATCGTTGGCGATGTCCTCGACGCGGCGCAGTTCGTCCGCACTGATCGGCTTCTGATGCACGAAGTCGAAGCGCAGCCGATCCGGCGCCACCAGCGAGCCCTTCTGCGCGATGTGATCGCCCAGCACCTGGCGCAGCGCCTCGTGCAGCAGATGCGTCGCCGAGTGATTGGCGCGGATCGACGAGCGGCGGGCGTGATCGACGTCGAGCGTGAGCGCGATGTCGCGCTGGATCGTGCCCTGCTCGACCGTGCCGAGATGCACGAACAGATCGCCGGCTTTCTTCAGCGTCTCGGTGACGCGGAAGCGCACGCCCTCGGCGGTCAGCACGCCGGTATCGCCGACCTGGCCGCCGGACTCGGCATAGAACGGCGTCTGGTTCACCACGATCGCGCCAGTGTCGCCGGCCTTCAGCGCATCGACTTCGGCGCCGTCCTTGACCAGGGCCGTGACCACCCCCTCGGCGGTCTCGGTGTCGTAGCCCAGAAACTCGGTCGCGCCGAGCTTCTCGCGCAGGCCGAACCACACGGTCTCGGTCGCGGCCTCGCCGCTACCCGCCCACGATGCCCGCGCCTTGGCGCGCTGCCGGTCCATCGCGTCGGTGAACGAGGCGATGTCGACGCTGATACCGCGGTTGCGCAGCGCGTCCTGCGTCAGATCCAGCGGGAAGCCGTAGGTGTCGTACAGCGTGAAGGCGGTGTCGCCGTCGAACATATCGCCCTTCTTCAGCGACGCGCTCTTCTCGTCGAGGATTGTGAGGCCGCGATCGAGCGTCTTGCGGAAGCGGGTCTCTTCGAGGCGCATCGTTTCCTCGATCATCGCCTCGGCGCGCACCAGCTCCGGATAGGCCTGGCCCATTTCGCGCACCAGCGCCCACACCAGCCGCCACATCAGCGGTTCGCTGGCGCCGAGCAACTGGGCGTGGCGCATCGCGCGGCGCATGATCCGGCGCAGCACGTAGCCGCGGCCTTCGTTGGAGGGCAGCACGCCGTCGGCGATCAGGAACGACGACGAGCGCAGATGATCGGCGATGACGCGGAACGACGCGGCATCCTGCTCGGTCGGCCCACGGCCCAGCGCCGAGGACGTCGCGTCGATCAGGCTGCGGAACAGGTCGGTGTCGAACACGCTGTCGACACCCTGCAGGATGCAGGCCATCCGCTCCAGGCCCATGCCGGTGTCGATCGACGGGCGCGGCAACGGCAGGCGCTCGTCCTTCGTCACCTGCTCGTACTGCATGAAGACGAGATTCCAGAATTCGAGGAAGCGGTCGCCGTCCTCCTCCGGCGAGCCGGGCGGGCCGCCGAAAATGTGTTCGCCGCGGTCGATGAAGATCTCCGAACACGGGCCGCACGGGCCGGTGTCGCCCATCGCCCAGAAATTATCCGAGGTCGGAATCCGGATGATGCGGTCGTCGGAGAAGCCGGCGATCTTCTTCCAGTACGAGGCCGCCTCGTCGTCTGTGTGATAGACGGTGACGAGCAGCTTGTCCTTCTTGAGGCCGTATTCCTTGGTGATCAAATTCCAGGCGAGCTCGATCGCGCGTTCCTTGAAGTAATCGCCGAACGAGAAATTGCCGAGCATTTCGAAGAAGGTCAGATGCCGCGCGGTGTAGCCGACATTGTCGAGGTCGTTGTGCTTGCCGCCGGCGCGCACGCATTTCTGCGAGGTGGTGGCGCGCTGATACGGCCGCTTCTCCAGCCCGGTGAAGACGTTCTTGAACTGCACCATGCCCGCATTGGTGAACATCAATGTCGGGTCGTTGCGCGGCACCAGCGGCGACGACGAAACGATGTCGTGACCGTTCTTCGCAAAGTAGTTCAGAAACGCAGACCTGATATCGTTAACGCCGCTCATGTTCGTCCAATCGTCCGGGATGCCCGCGAAATGCCGGCTGGGTCCACCGCTGTCCGGGTGCCCAGCCTTTTAGACGCGAGGCCGCGCGCTGTCCAGAAAGTGGGCATGGATTCAGTTGTTTGCCACCTGCCCGGGGGGTTTGCGGGCGGCCGCGAAGACCCGTTGATAGCTCGCTGCACTGCGTTGACAGCCTTGCTGAAGCCGTGTTTGTGTCCTACTTGTTGAGACTAAGTCGCGTCGGGAGAGATCGGCCCAATTCTTCAGTGAAGGGGGCCGGCGCCGAAGGAGCAACCGCCCCGGAAACTCTCAGGCAAACGGACCGCGCGACAGGATGACATCTGGAAAGAGACCCGGTCGGGCGCAAGCCCGCTGCGGGTCCGCCGACGGGATAATGCTCTCAGGCACAGCGACAGATGGGGCTCGAATGGTGACGAGAAATAGGTCTCGGGAACCGTGGGAGCCTGGAAATGCTGGCCCGTGACGATTCTGCTGCTCTGAAACGAACCCCGCTCCACGCGCTGCATCTGGCGCGCGGTGGAAAGATGGTGCCGTTCGCGGGCTACGACATGCCTGTGCAATACGCGCCTGGCGTGCTGAAGGAACATCTCCACACCCGCGCCGGCGCCGGCCTGTTCGACGTGTCGCATATGGGCCAGATCGAGTTGCGCGCCAAATCCGGCAAGCTCGACGACGCCGCCCGTGCGCTGGAAGCGCTGGTTCCCCAGGACATCGCCGCGCTCGCTCAGGGCCGCCAGCGCTACGCGCAGTTCACCAACGAATCCGGCGGCATCCTCGACGACCTGATGGTCACCAATCTCGGCGACCGGCTGTTCCTGGTGGTCAACGCCGCCTGCAAGGCCGAGGACGAGGCGCATCTGCGGGCGCATCTGTCGGAGACGTGCGAGATCACCACGCTGCCCGCGCGCGCGCTGCTGGCGCTGCAGGGGCCGAAGGCCGAAGCCGCACTGGCGAAATTCTGTGCAGACGTCACCCGGCTGAAATTCATGGACGTCGCCGAACTCGGCCTGAACGGCCTGCCCTGCATCGTCTCGCGCTCCGGCTACACCGGCGAGGACGGCTTCGAGATTTCGGTGCCGGCCGACGGCGCCGAAGCCTTCGCGCAGGCGCTGCTGGGCAATCCCGACGTCCTGCCGATCGGGCTCGGCGCCCGCGACAGCCTGCGGCTCGAAGCCGGGCTTTGCCTTTACGGCCACGACATCGACACCACGACCACGCCGGTCGAGGGCGGGCTGAGCTGGTCGATCCAGAAAAGCCGCCGGTCCGGCGGCGCGCGGCCGGGCGGCTTTCTCGGCTCGGACGCAATCCTGGCGCAGCTCGATGGCGGCACGGTCCACACCCGCGTCGGCCTGCGGCCGGAAGGCCGCGCCCCGGTGCGCGAAGGCGCAGCGCTGTATGACAGCGCCGACGCGACCGAGGCGATCGGGAAAGTCACCTCGGGCGGCTTCGGCCCCAGCCTGAACGCGCCGGTGGCGATGGGCTATCTGCCGACCGCCCAAGCCGCGCGCGACACCCTTGTGTTTGCCGAAGTGCGCGGCCAGCGATTGCCGCTGCGCGTCGCTTCGATGCCTTTCGTTCCGAACACCTACAAGCGCTGAGGAATCCGCATGACCACGCTCTACACCTCCGATCACGAATGGCTGAAGATCGAGGGCGACGTCGCCACCATCGGCATCACCGACTACGCGCAGGAACAGCTCGGCGACGTGGTGTTCGTCGAGCTGCCGAAGGTCGGCCGCAGCGTCAAGAAGGCCGAGGCCGCAGCCGTGGTCGAATCGGTCAAGGCCGCCTCCGACGTCTACGCGCCGATCACCGGCGAGGTCCTCGAAGTCAACGAGACGCTCGGCACCGAGCCCGGGCTGGTGAATTCCGACGCCGGCGGAGCGGCGTGGTTCTTCAAGCTGAAGATCGCCGACAAAAGCGAACTCGACGGCCTGATGGACGAAGCCGCCTACAAGGCCCACACGGCCTGATACCAAGCCGTCATGCCCGGGCTTGTCCCGCCTGCGGGGCCGAAGCCCCTTCGGCGCGGCGAAGGCCCGGGCATCCACGCCCTTGGCGTATCGATGGCTGCAAGACGTGGATGGCCGGGACGAGCCCGGCCATGACGGAAGAACGATAAATGTGAGTAGTTGAGCGACCTCTGAAAGCGCGGCGCGCGTTTCAGTCAGTCTTGAAGGACCAGGAGCATCGCATGCCGAATCGCCGCCCGATCGACGCTGCAAACGACTTCGTGCGACGCCATATCGGCCCGTCGCCGCAGGACATCGCGACGATGCTGACGACGGTCGGCGCCGGCAGCCTCGACCAGCTGATGGCCGAGACGCTGCCTTATGCGATCCGCATCAAGGAGCCGCTGTCGCTCGGCGCGCCGCTGTCGGAGACCGACGCGCTGGCGCATATGACCGAGCTGGCGGCGAAGAACCAAGTGTTCACCTCGCTGATCGGGCAAGGTTACTCCGGCACGATCCTGCCGACCGTGATCCAGCGCAACATTCTGGAAAATCCCGCCTGGTACACGGCCTACACGCCGTATCAGCCGGAGATCAGCCAGGGTCGGCTGGAGGCGCTGTTCAACTTCCAGACCATGATCTGCGACCTCACCGGGCTCGACGTCGCCAACGCCTCGCTGCTGGATGAAGCGACCGCGGCGGCGGAGGCGATGGCGCTGGTGGAGCGCGCCGCTGCCAAGAAGACCAAGGCGTTCTTCGTCGATCGCGACACACATCCGCAGACGCTGGCGGTGCTGCGCACCCGCGCCGAGCCGCTCGGCTGGTCGATCATCGTCGGCGATCCGGAGACCGAGCTCGAAGCCGCCGACGTGTTCGGCGCGCTGCTGCAATATCCCGGCTCGTCGGGCGCCTTGCGCGACCCGCGCGCCGCGATCGCGACGCTGCACGCCAAGGGCGCGCTGGCGGTGGTCGCCGCCGATCTGCTGGCGCTGACGCTGATCGCCTCGCCGGGCGAACTCGGCGCCGACATCGCGATCGGCTCGGCGCAGCGCTTCGGCGTGCCGATGGGCTATGGCGGCCCGCATGCCGGCTACATGGCGGCGCGCGACAGCCTCAAGCGCAGCCTGCCCGGCCGCATCGTCGGCCTGTCGATCGACAGCCACGGCCAGCCGGCGTATCGGCTGGCGCTGCAGACCCGCGAACAGCACATCCGCCGCGAGAAGGCGACCTCGAACATCTGCACCGCGCAGGTGCTGCTGGCGGTGATAGCCTCGATGTATGCGGTGTATCACGGCCCCGACGGGCTCAAGGCGATCGCGCGCCGGGTGCACCGTCGCACCGCGACGCTGGCGGCCGGGCTGAAGCGGCTCGGCTTCGCGCCGGTCAACGAGACTTACTTCGATACGCTGACGATCGAGGTTGGCGACAAGCGCAACGCCATCGTCGCGCGCGCCGAGGCCGACAAGATCAACCTGCGCATCGGCGCGAATTCGCTCGGCATCGCGCTCGACGAAACCACCACGCAAGCGACCGTCGAGGCTCTGTGGCGCGCGTTCGGCGGATCGCTCGACTATGCGAGCGTCGAGCGCGACGCGGCCGACACGCTGCCCGCAGCGCTGACGCGCAGCGGCGACTACCTGACGCAGGCGGTGTTCAAGGACTATCGCTCCGAGACCGAACTGCTGCGCTACATGCGCAAGCTCAGCGACCGCGATCTGGCACTCGACCGCGCGATGATTCCGCTCGGCTCCTGCACCATGAAGCTCAATGCCACCACCGAGATGATGCCGCTGACCTGGCCGGCCTTCGGCAGCCTGCATCCGTTCGTGCCGCGCGCGCAGGCGGAAGGCTATCACGAGATGTTCGCGCGGCTGGAAGCCTGGCTCGCCGAGATCACCGGCTATGATGCGGTGTCGCTGCAGCCGAACTCCGGCGCGCAGGGAGAATATGCCGGCCTGCTGGCGATCCGCGGCTATCACCAGGCGCGGGGCGAGCCGCATCGCAAGATCTGCCTGATCCCCTCCTCCGCGCACGGCACCAATCCGGCCTCCGCGGCGATGACCGGAATGGACGTCGTCGTCGTCGCCTGCAACAGCCATGGCGACGTCGACGTCGACGATCTGCGCGCCAAGGCGGAGAAGCATTCGGCCGAGCTCGCCGCGGTGATGATCACCTACCCGTCGACCCACGGCGTGTTCGAGGAGCATATCCGCGACATCTGCGACATCGTCCACGCCCATGGCGGGCAGGTCTATCTCGACGGCGCCAATCTCAACGCGCAGGTCGGCCTCGCCCGCCCCGGCGACTACGGCGCCGATGTCAGCCACCTCAATCTGCACAAGACTTTCTGCATTCCGCACGGCGGCGGCGGCCCGGGCATGGGGCCGATCGGCGTCAAGGCGCATCTGGCGCCGTTCCTGCCGGGGCACCCGGCCGAGGGCGAGCCGTTGAACGGCGTGCTGCACGGCGGCGGCACGGTGTCGGCCGCGCCCTACGGCTCGGCGTCGATCCTGACGATCTCCTACATCTACATCCTGATGATGGGCGGCGAAGGTCTCAAGCGCGCCACCGAAATCGCGATCCTCAACGCCAACTACATCGCCGCAAAGCTGCAGCCGCATTTCCCGGTGCTGTATCGCAATTTGCGCGGCCGCGTCGCACATGAATGCATCGTCGATCCGCGGGCGCTGAAGACCACCACCGGGGTGACGGTGGACGACATCGCCAAGCGGCTGATCGACTACGGCTTCCATGCACCGACAATGAGCTTCCCGGTGCCGGGCACGCTGATGATCGAGCCGACCGAATCCGAATCCAAGGCGGAGATCGACCGGTTCTGCGAGGCGATGATCGCGATCCGGCACGAGATCGCGCAGATCGAGGACGGCCGCTTCAAGGTCGAGGCGTCGCCGTTGCGGTTTGCGCCGCATACCGTGCACGACGTCACCAGCGCCGAATGGACCCGGCCCTATCCGCGCACCGAGGGCTGCTTCCCGGCCCCGAACTCGCGCACCGACAAATACTGGTGCCCGGTCGGCCGCGTCGACAACGTCTATGGCGACCGCAACCTGGTGTGCGCGTGCCCGCCGATCGAGGACTACGCGCTGGCCGCGGACTACGCGCGCGCGGCGGAGTAAGCGCGGACGGCGAAATCAGCACGGGCGGAAGAGTCCTCACCGCGCGATGCCACGCAACAGGGTGTCATCACCCGCGACAGCGGGTGATCCAGTATCGCAAAGCGTCTGGGCAACGCACGACAGCTCAACACGCGCTCTGGAATACCGGGTCGCCGCCTTCGCGGGCGATGACGGCTGAGAGCGGCGCGGGTCATCACTTCAACAAGACACGTCATTGCCGGGCTCGATCCGGCAATCCATCCTCATCGCAAGATGCCTTGCTTTCAGCGCGCTGCGCACGCGATGGATGCGCGGGTCAAGCCCGCGCATGACGGCTGAGTTTGCTGCTCAGCGCCGCCTCATCGAGACGCAAACAAGACATCTCAAAAAAGGTGCGGCGAGCGCTACGGGGGCCCCGGCAACAGGGGTCCGCGGCGCCCGCCGGCTTTAACTCTTGACGGCTCCGGCCGGCTGACGCCGGCCGCGATGCCTCACTCGTCGCCGGGCTCCTCGCCGTCGGCGTCGCTCTCGGGCGAGCCGGCGAGAATCTGCTCGGCGATCAGGCCGGAATTCTGCCGGATCGAGGCTTCGATCTTGGCGGTCATGTCCGGATTGGCGCGCAGGAACGCCTTGGAATTCTCACGGCCCTGACCGAGCCGCTGGCTGTCGTAGGAAAACCAGGCGCCCGACTTCTCGACGATGCCGGCCTTGACGCCGAGATCGAGAATCTCGCCCATCTTGGAGACGCCCTCGCCGTACATGATATCGAACTCGACCTGCTTGAACGGCGGCGCCAGCTTGTTCTTCACCACCTTGACGCGGGTCTGATTGCCGACGACTTCGTCGCGCTCCTTGATCTGGCCGATCCGGCGGATGTCGAGCCGGACCGAGGCGTAGAATTTCAGCGCGTTGCCGCCGGTGGTGGTTTCCGGCGAGCCGTACATCACGCCGATCTTCATCCGGATCTGGTTGATGAAGATCACCATGGTGTGGGATTTGTTGATCGAGGCGGTGAGCTTGCGCAGCGCCTGGCTCATCAGCCGCGCCTGCAGGCCGGGCAGCGCATCGCCCATATCACCCTCGAGCTCGGCGCGCGGCACCAAAGCGGCGACCGAATCGACGATCAGCACGTCGATCGCGCCGGAGCGCACCAGCGTGTCGGCGATCTCCAGCGCCTGCTCGCCATGGTCGGGCTGCGAGATCAGAAGTTCATCGACATTGACGCCGAGCTTGCGGGCATAGACCGGGTCGAGCGCGTGTTCGGCGTCGATGAAGGCGCAGATGCCGCCCTTCTTCTGGGCTTCGGCGGCGCAATGCAGCGCCAGCGTGGTCTTGCCCGAGGATTCCGGCCCGTAGATCTCGACCACCCGCCCCTTCGGCAGGCCGCCGACGCCGAGCGCGATGTCCAGCCCGAGCGACCCGGAGGAAATCGTTTCGATATCCATCGACCGGTCGTTCTTGCCGAGCTTCATCACCGAGCCCTTACCGAACTGGCGCTCGATCTGAGACAGCGCAGCGGCCAGGGCCTTGGTCTTGTCCATGGAGGATCCTTCGACGATACGCAAAGCGGTGGGGGCAGCAGCCATATGAAGCTCCTTATGAACGGGATTCGCCGGTGGGACAAACCGCGCCGACCCATGGCCGACAGAAATCATCGTACCCTATTTGTTCTCAGTTCGCAATATGTTCCTTCTGCGGGACGGCCGCATTTGACGCCTTTTGTCCGAATTCAGATGGATAGGCGTTGTCCTACCCGAGAAAGCCCCCTTCAGGCCTGCCCGCCGCGCATTGGATGCGACCGGCGATCGGCGCAAGTTCGGGCCACTGTGGGCGCGATGCGCCGGGCCGACCGCAATTGCGCCGAGAGAAACGTCCGATCACGCGAAAGCGATCAGAACTTCTTCCATGAGTTGATCTGCGACAATGTAACAGCCAGCGAGACATGCTCCTTTCGTCGAATGTGGCAACCGATCGGGACCGAGAACTACGACGTGCAGCTCGAGTTGGCGGTGATCACCGATGGCAACGTGAGTTGGAGCTCGGGTCCATGCCGGCGGGTGGTCGGCGGATGGGTCCATTGCGACACCCATGAATTCGTGACGCAATTACCGACGCATTGGCGGGCGTCCCGAACGGCCTGTCCGTTCGGCTGCGCGCTGGCGCCGGACACCCCGCCGCCGGGGGCCGCACCACCGCCGACCGACAGCTGACCGCGCCGCGGTCTGCATCCCGTCGACCGTTGCGACGGACGCCGCGCCGTGCCCCCGTGGCTCCGCGCCGCGGGCAACGCAAGCCCGGCGAGGCACCGGTGGCGCCCGGCCTCGTTCATCGATTCTCAACGCTCCCCGCGCAGAACTGCTGCATGACGATGCAGCTCGCCCCACCCAAATCGCCGGACAAGATCCGGGTGCTGTGCACCAAATGCCGCGTGCCGTTTCGTGAGAAGATCAGGAACGTCCGCGAGGGCACTCAGGTGCAGTGCCCGAACTGCAACAAGCTGATCACCTTCTCGACCGACTCCGCCGATCTCGGCGTGCAGCGCGCGTTCACCGAGGTCCGCCGGATCAAGAACGGCATGATGCTGTCGATCCACCGCAGCGGCGACGACGGCGGCTACAGCGGGTGAGTACGCCCGGCGCGGCCGTGTCGCGTGGTGATGCGTTCGCGCGCCCGTCGTTGCGTGCGGCACCGCACCTCGATCAGCGCAGACTGGTGACGCCCCACATTAGCAGCAACATCGCCGGCACGCAGGGCGCGGCCCACATCGCCCATGTCGTCACGCCCTTCGCCACGCTTTGACGAAACGCCGCGATCAGCCGATAGGTCACGATGATCCAGGGCAAAACAAGTCCGATCAGAATGGCGTCGACGTACCAGCTCATCTGTAGCGATCCTCGCGCTGTTCACGATTGCTTTAGCCTGTCGGCATAGGACGGCCATCCGCAATTGGAATCATGGCCGCCGTCCCCGGCCGATCCCACGCCACGGAACTTCGGGAGCCGGCGCGACTTATCGATGCGCATCATTGATTTCGCCCGAGGCAGGGGAACGTTGTTGGACCATTCCATCGTCGTCCTGGTCGTCGAAGACGACCCGATGATTCAGAGCGTCGTGCAGGAAGCCCTCGAAGAAGGCGGTTTCGACGCGGTGATTGCTTCCTCGGGTGAGGAGGCCGTGAAACTACTCGACGATCTGCAGCGCTTTCGCGCATTGCTGACCGACGTCAATCTCGGCCGCGACCGAATGGACGGCTGGGACGTCGGCCGCTTCGTCCGCGAGGCCGATCCGGCCTTTCCGGTGATCTACATGACCGGCGACAGCGCGGCCGAATGGGCCGCCCGCGGCGTGCCCGGAAGCCTGCTGCTCACCAAGCCGTTCGCGCCATCGCAGGTGATCGCCGCCGTGACGCAGCTTCTCAACAACGCCAATCCCGCCGTGCCGCCGACCGCGTGACGCTGCTGCCTCGCTGAGGCGAAGCCCCCGAACTCGAGCAGCCTTCTGCCAGTCGTTCCCGGACAGCGTCCGTCGATTTACGGCACGGCTCGCCGCGACTTCGGATCGACAGCGATTCGCAGTCAGATATTATTCCAGCAACCGCATCGCGCCTTTCCACACCAGTCTCGAGCCGGTCGAGTCGGCATGAAAACAACGGGGAGATTCTTGGACGATTTTGTTCGCGAGGAGAATCTGAAGCTGTATCGGCGGCTGCTGGCGGAGACGCACGACGAAGAGCGCCGCCGCGTCCTGTTGCAACTGATCGCCAGCCTCGCGCCACGCGACCGATCCGATCGCGCTGCGACGTGATCGTCAGCGCATCGGGACCGGTCCGGGGGTGCGACGCCCGCATTCTGCCGAGGTGCTCGAACTGCGATCGATCGCCGCGTTATCCGCGGAGACGACGGTATTTGATTTCACGCAATGCGCACGGGGCGCTCACCGATAGCTTTCCTTTCGTCATTGCCGAACTTTCTAGAGGTGGGGAGTTCCGACGCTGACGGAGAGCCCCGAACATGGCCTCGTTCGGGGCTCTTTCGATTCGGAGTGCGGCGATGCGCAATGCAAGCGCGCATCCGCGCGATCGGCCGCCGTGCTGTCGCCGAATCCATCGCGACCGCAGCGCGACTCGATCCCGGCGATCGCCGTGAGCCATCGCGTGTCGCTTGCGCCATCGCAATATCGTCCGATCGGTGCTGAAGTAGATCGATCGCAACCGCATTGCGGGCTCGCGCGCGAGCGCGCGATGAAGCAAGATCGACGAGTATCGACAATCGCTCGTATCAGGCCCGCGGCGGAATGCACGGGCCGTCTGGCAGGGAGTACAGGAATGCGCCTCGGGACTTTGATCGTGATGATGACGGCAGCCATCGCCCTGGCCGGCTGTGACGTGGGCCAGGGCACGCCCGGGCCGAAGGGCGAACAGGGCGCCCAGGGGCCGGCGGGCCCTCCCGGACCTCCCGGCAAGGACGGCGCATCCGCAAGCAGCATCCGCACCGTCAGCTCGACGACCTGTTCCTCGAACGGCTGCCCGCTGACCTGCGACAGCGGCGAGACGCTGGTGTCGGCGCTCTGCATCGGCAACGCCTCCGCCAAATTCAGCGACACGATCGTCGTCGAAAACGGCGTCATGACCGCCCGCTGCGGACCGAGTTCGACCAGCATCGTGCTGAGCTGCGCTCGCCAATAGCGCCGGCCCTCGCCTCGATCGACCGAAAGCCGCCCCGATGTGGGCGGCTTTTTTTCAAATCTATCCAATGGGTTGAGCTGCAGGAACCCTACACCCAAACACCATCAGAGGAGCTTCGAGCCACCTTTCCGATAATTTATAGGTAGAATATTACTACTATTGATTCAGATCAAATGACCGAGGCTGGGAGCGGCAATTGTCCGGAAACTTCGTGGAAGATCCGGCTCCGATCTGATGGCGCATCTCATCTACAAATGTCCGCGGACGGCCATGAAGGTTCAGACCTGGGTCGCAGAGGAAGTGGGTGCGCCCGAGCCGACGACCTTCGAACTGGTGCGCTGCCCCGCCTGTACCCACGTGCACTTCATCAATCGCTCGTCGGGCAAGCTGCTCGGCGAAAAGGGCTGAGCGCAGGTTCGCGCCGCCGCCGCTCGCCGCGCTCGATCCCGCGATCCGCAATCAGCGATCGTTCAGTCGAACCGACCGCGCATCGCCGTCGGGCAGCCGCGCCTTGTCGGGCAGCACGGCGCTGCGCAGCGACGGATAGACTTCGATGTGGCCGTTGTAGTCGATGAAGCCGAGCTTGCGAAACTTGTTCATGAAGTGGCTGACGCGAGACCGCGTCGTACCGATCATTTCCGCGAGGGTCTCCTGGCTGATATCGACGGGCAGCGACTTGGCGGTGTCGCCATGGTTGATATCAGCGAGCAGAAGTAACAGCCGCGCAAGGCGCTTCTCGCTGGAATTGAACAACTGATCGATCAGGTCTTCCTCGACCCGGCAGTTGCGCCTGAGCAGGTGGGTTATGAAGAACTCGCACATGCCGGGCTCGTGCTGCAGCGTGGCGATCAGCATCGTGTTCGCCAATGTGGTGACGGTGCAATCTTCGAGCGCCACCGCGGTCGCGAGGCGGCGCCGGCCGATCAGGGCGCTCTCGCCGAAGAACTGGCCCGAGTCCAGGATCGCGACCACGCCCTCCTTGCCCTGCTCCGACATCACCACCAGCTTGACGCGCCCATGCTGCAGGAACAGCACGCTGTCGGCCTCGTCACCTTGCGCGAAAATGCTCTGGTTCTTGCGGAATTGCTGGAGGGCCCGTCCCGGTCCAGCGCTGCCGAGAAACGCGGTGGGATCGAACGCCGCTTCGTAAGAATTCACGTCTCATCCTGCAATCGCGAAGCAAGCTCTTCGCCATCGATTGCAGGCGTTCAAGAGCCGCGCGGCGAACATTCGCCGCGTCGGTCCATCAACATCAATTCTCAGGAAAAGTCTGTGCCGTTTTGAACATGCACTACGCGCGTCCCGGCCGAAATTAGTTCGCGGTCGGCCCGGTCTTTTTCGATCTCGTCGTCGCCGTCTTCGGCTTCACCGGTGCAGGCTCGTTGCTACGCACGTCGCCCCACGGATCGCTCGGCCCCTTGGCATCGGGGATCTTGCGCAGCGACTCGCGATAGGCCTTCTCCCTGATCGCGTCCTGCGCTTTTTCTTCCGGCGTTTTGTGCTGGATCTCGGGGACCAGATTGACGTTGGGCATCTGCGCATAGGCAGGCCCGGCCAGCAGGACGCTCAGTGCGACGCCGCGCAACAACTTCATTGGAAACTCCCTTCGCGCGCTTGACGGCTTCGGCCGCGCTACAGACGATCGGACCGACAGGACTTCGGCGGCTGCATCCAATCCTCCCAGATCGGGCCGCATTTGGTGCAGCCGTCGAGGAGAATTGCCGCGGCAACCACGCCGAGGATCAAAGCCGAACGCTTCGCCACACGCCACCCACCAGACTGCGGGGACCATAAGGGAACGACCATGGCGTTTTCAAGCCGGCAAGAATCGGGTCCGATGCAGGCAATTCAACGACTTCCGACCGCCAAATCCGGTACGGACACGTACAGAAACCAAAACAAACCAGAGCATGGGAGACGAAATGACGGAGAGCGGCCAGGTGGCGGAATTCGGCCTCGCGGATGCGCGGCGCACGCTCGGTGAGGTGTTCGCCCCCTGGGTGCAGGACCTCGACCTGTCGGTGGACGCGGTCGAGACGGCGCCGCCGGCCGGCGCCGGCGATGACTGGCAGCCCGGCGCGACGCTGCGGATGGCGTTCTCCGAGCGGCTGTGCCGCAGCGGTGGCATCGTCTGCGGACAGGCGCTGATGGCGCTGGCCGACACCGCGATGGTGATCGCCATCCTGGCAGCCAATCGCGGGTTCCGGCCGATGACCACGGTCGATCAGACCACCCACTTTCTCAAGGCGGTGACCTCGTCGGACGTGCTCGCGGACGCGCGGGTGGTGCGGCTCGGCCGCACCATGAGCTTCGGCCGGGTGACGCTGCGCAGCGCCGACGACGGCAAGCCGGTGGCGATGGTGTCGAGCGCCTTCGCGATGCTGTGACCGACGCGGCGATCACTTGCCGAGGATCTTCTCGGCCGCGGTGACGATGCTCACACTGGGGTTGGCGCCGCAATAGGCGCCGAACTTCTTGGCGTTCGCGACGAACACTTCGGTGTCGATGATGGCGTCGTCGGAGTCGCCCTTGTACCAGCCGTCGAGCCAGGTCAGCACCATCTTGATCTCGTCCGGGCCGGAGTCGATGAACTGCTTGCACGACATCGTCGCCAGATCCAGCACCTCCGCCCTGGCGCCGGCCGGCGATACCAGCAGCCCGGCGGCCGCCACGAGCACACCCGCGAATTTCAACATATCTCCCCCCTGCCCTGATGGCCCTCGGCCGGGATCCAGTACGCCACACCCCCGCGGGACTCTCAATCCGGCCGCTTCGCCGCATTTGGTGAAATTTTTCTGAATCGGAGGGCGCCGGAAGCCGCAGGCGCTTTCAGAACTTCGCAAACCGTTTCCGCGAAACTCGCCGCACCAACCGGTGATCGGACGACGACGATGACAGAGCGACGAGGCGCGCCGCGCCACAGGGTGTTCAAGCGAGGCACGATCGCGTTCAGCGGTGCGGGCTTCGATTGCACGGTCCGCAATCTGTCGGCGACCGGGGCGCGGATCGACGTCGACGGGCCCGTCGCCCTGCCCGAGGAATTCGTGCTGGTGATCGAAACCGACAAGGTGAAACACCGCTGCCGCCCGATCTGGAGCGCCGCCCGGCGCATCGGCGTCGCCTTCCAGTAGCGCAGGCTTCTCAGTAGCGGCTGCCGCCGACGCGGCCACCATCGCCGCCTCTGCTCGGGCCGCCGCCGTAACCGCCGCCGCCATAGCCGCCGCGGATGCCGCCGCCGATCGAAATGCTCGGGCCGCGCGGCGGGTCGTAATAGACCGGCGGCGGACGCCGCACCACGACGACATCGTCATCATCCTCATAGTACACCCGGCCGCGCGGCGGCTTGGCGGTCCGTTTCGGCGGCTGTTCGCGCTCGACGCGCTTCGGCTTGTCGACCTTCTTCTGGATCGCGGGCGGCGTGCTGCACGGGCAGGTCGCCGCGGACGCGGGCGCCGCCGCGACCGCCGGCGGGGTGAGGCTGGCCTGCGTCGCAGCCGGGATCGCCACCGCGGGCACCGGCTTGTTGCGCTGGCGTTCTTCGAGCTTCTTCGCGGTCGGGGTCAGGTCGCTGTCGGGATACTGGTCGAGGAAAGACCGATACGCCGGCCCGCTGTTGGCGAGCACCGCCCGGTTCCAGGCCTGCATCTGGCGAAAGCGGTCGAGCCAGCGCTTCGCCTCGGGGCCGAGCGGCGGCTCGGCATAGAGCGACACGAACGCCTCGTAGGCGTCGCCGGAGCCGTCGGACACGATCAACTCGTTGGCCTGTTCGATCGGCTTGCCCTTGAGGAAGGCCTTCCACTCCTCGACGCTGCGCTTCTTCTCCGGCTTGATGCCGTCCTCGGCCGTGCCGAAGAAGCGGAAATCGTCGACCAGCGACGAGCTTTCCCACGGCGTCTGCCGGCCGGAGGTGGCCTGATTGACCGCCAGTCGCACCCGCTTGAACGTATCCTCGATCTGCAGCCCGCTCTCGCGGCCGGCCTTCAGCAGCGCCGCGGTGTACGGGCTGTTGCCGCCGCCGCCGTCTTCGGCCTCCGAGCCCGGCGCCGTCGAGAACGACAGGAAGGTGCCGGGCGCGCCGGTCTTGGCATCGACCAGCGCCAGCCCCTGTCCGGTGGTCTTCCGGATCTCGGGGAACGGGTTGTTGCGGCAGGCATCGAGCATGATGATGCGGGTCCGCGTCGGCACCGAGGTCAGGGTGTTGAGCACGTCGTTGAGCCGCACCGCCTGCAGCGGGATGTCGGCCTCGCGCTTGGGATCGACGTCGACCGGAACCAGATAGTTCTCGCCGTCGACCTGGATGCCGTGGCCGGCATAGAACATCAGCGCCACGGTGTCCGGCCCCTTGGCCGCGACCTTGGCGGCGAAATCGCCGACCATCTGGCGCAACTCGGTCTGGGTGAGATCGTTGGCGGCGGTGACCTCGAAGCCGGCGTCGCCGAGCATCTTCTCGATCGCCTTGGCGTCGTTGACCGGATTGGGCAGCGCCGGCACGGCGCGATAGGCCGACTGCCCGACCACCAATGCGACGCGGCTTTCCGCCAGCGCCGCCTCCGTGCCCAGCAGCATCGTTGCAGCTACCGCCGCGTTCCACAGCATCGCACGCAACATCGACCTCTCCTCTTCCAAAGCAATTCCCGCAGTTGGTCGGCCGCGGCAGCAAACGGGTTCAGTCCGCGCCCGTGGCAATTGGACGCCGCGCCCGGCATCCGCGCGGCAGCCCGCGCACAGCAACTTGCGCGGGCAAGCCGCGGTTAACATTACTCCCTAAAATGCCCGATGGAACTCACTCATTTCCAAGTTGTCTCCGTTACTTTCCGATCGACGCCGGGCGCCGCGATCGATCGCGGCCGCGCCGCCATGGGTAGGAAGCCGACGTGGTCGAAATCACGAGTTCATCGCCGGTCGCACGCGCCCCGCAAGCGGACGCGGCCACGGCGCGCGCCGTGCTGCCGTTGATGGCGGCGGTCGATGCCGGCGCCTGGCGCGATCTCGCAGGCCGGGTGCTCGAGCCGAATGGCTACTACCTGCCGGAATGGGCCATGGCCGCGAACGGCGATCCACGGGCGCGCGCAGCGACGCGCGCGCTGACCGCACAGAACGACGCCGGCGCGCTGATTGGGCTGCTGCCGGTGCTGTCGGCGTGGAAGGCATTCCGGCTGCCGCTGCCGGTGCTGGTCTCCGCCGATCCGTTCCGCTCGCTCGATACGCCGCTGCTCGATCGTGACGCCGCCGACCGCGCCGCCGCGGCCATGCTCGCGCGGGCTCGCGCGACCGGCGCCCGCGCATTGCTGCTGCGGGACGTCGCCTGCGATGGCGACGCCGCGCGGGCGTTCTCACGCGCAGCCGCTGCTGAAGATCTCGCGCCGGTGCTGCTGCGCGGCTGGTCGCGCGCCTGCCTCGACGCCACAAGCGACGCCGACGAACTGCTGCGCGACGCACTCGGCGGCAAGCGCCTCAAGGAATATCGCCGGCTGATGCGCCGGCTCGGCGATCACGGCGAGGTGCGCTTCACCGTGGCGCAAACGCCGGATACGGTGGCGCAGGCGTACGACGTGTTCCTCGCGCTCGAAGCCAGCGGCTGGAAGGGCCGCCGCGGCACGGCGTTGCTGCACCGATCCGAACTGGCCGCCCGGCTGCGTCAGGCCGCGATCACGCTCGCCGCACGCGGCGCCTGCGAGATCGCGCTATTGCACGCAGGCGACGAGCCGATCGCCGCCGGCATCGTGCTGCGGCACGCGGACCGCGCCTATTTCTTCAAGCTCGGTATCGCCGAAAGCTTCGCGCGGCATTCGCCCGGCGTGCTGTTGACGCTGGAGCTGACGCGGCATCTCTGCGCCGATCCGGCGATCACGATGGCGGATTCCACCGCCGCGCCGGATCACCCGATGATCGACCCGATCTGGCGCGGCCGCTTCGCCATCGGCGACCTGCTGATCCCGCTGCGCCCGCGCGATCCGCTGTTCGGCCCGACCACGTTCGCGCTACGCGCCCGCGAGGTGCTGCGTCAGACCGCGAAACGGCTGCTGAAGCGCTAGAACTCACAAAGAGCACGGCCTCATGGTGAGGAGGCGCGCAGCGCCGTCTCGAACCATGCGCCGCCGCCCCCCCGTGACCTCATCCTTCGAGACGCCCGGCTTCGCCGGGCTCCTCAGGATGAGGAGGCCGTGCCTCTTGGGAAGGCCCTTCGCTGCAATAGATCGCTGACTACTCCGCCGCCTCGGCGTTGATCTCCGCCGAGATGTGGCGGATCGCCTTGGCGAGCTGCGCCGGATCCTGCGCCCCGGACACCGCGTATTTCTGCGCGAACACGAAGGTCGGCACGCCGGAGATGCCCTTCTCGGCCGCCTCTTCGGCCTGCCCCGAAATCAGCTCGACATCCGTATCGGTGGCCAGCTTGGCGCGGACCTCGCCGGCGTCGAGGCCGATATCGGCCGCGGCCTGCACCAACACGTCGATGTCCGTCAGGTCGCCGCCGTCACGGAAGTACAATTCCATCAGCCGCTGCTTCATCGCGGGGCCCTGGCCGATCGCCTCGGCCCAGTGGATCAGCCGGTGGCAGTCGATCGTGTTCGGCTGCCGCTGCACGCGGTCCGGATGATAGGCGAGCCCCTCCTGCGCGGCAGCGTCGACGACGCGGCTCGCGATCTCCTTGTAGCGCTCGGGCGAGCCGAACTTCTTGGTGAGATAGTCATCGCGCGCAATGCCTTCGCGCGGCACCCACGGGTTGAGGAAGAACGGCCGGTAGTTGAGCTCGACCGGCACGTCCGGCGCGAGCGCCAGCGCCTGCTCGATGCGGCGCTTGCCGATGTAGCACCACGGGCAGACGACGTCGGACACGACATCGATCTTCAACGGCCTGATCGCGCTCATCGGCGCCTCCTTCGTCGTTTCCTCGACGGACAGTCTCACAGAGATAGGGCCGCGACAACCGCAGGCAAGGCGCTACAGCGCGGCCGCCATGCCGCGCAGCCTTGCCGACGTGGCGTCGTCGGCCGCGAAGAAGGTCTCGATCGCGATTTCCGACAGCGTGACGTCGACCGGCGTGCCGAACACCATGGTGGTCGAGATGAAACTCAGCACCTCGTCGCCGAGTTGCAGCCGGAACGGCACCGCCACCGCGTCCGGCGCGATCGGCGCGGCGCGGGCCGGCACCGGATAGGTCTTCAATTCCCGATACAGCGCGATCAGCTTCGGATCGGCGGTCGCCTCGCATTGCCGGTGCAGACGTTCCAACAGATGCGCGCACCATTCGCCGAGATTGGCGGTGCGCGCAGCGAGCCCTTCGGGATGGAACGACAGCCGCAGCACGTTGAGCGGCGGCGCCAGCAGATCCGGCGCGATGCCCTCCAGCAGCGGCATCACCATGCGATTGGCCGACACCAGGTTCCAGTGCCGGTCGACCGCCAGCGCGGGGCTTGGTTCGTGCGCGCGCAGCACCTGATCGACCGCGGCGCGCGCCGCCCGCAGCGCCGGATCGTCGAGCGTCCGCTGCGGGAACGCCGGTGCGAAGCCCGCCGCTACCAGCAGCACGTTGCGCTCGCGCAGCGGCACGTCGAGCCGCTCCGCGAGACGCATCACCATGTCGCGCGACGGCGCGGCGCGGCCGGTTTCAACGAATGACAGATGCCGCGCGGAAATCTCCGCGTCGAGCGCGAGGTCGAGCTGGCTGAGATGGCGGCGCTGCCGCCATTGCCGCAAGCAATCGCCGATCCGGACCGGCTGCGCGCCGGCCGCCGCTGCGGCCGATGAGATGCTCGTGTTCATGGCCGCAAAACTAGCACGCAGCTTTCGCGGCTTCCATGACCTGCGAGGTAATCGAATTCGGCGGCAAACGCGGAGATGCTTCGGCCCTCGCCAACCGAACCGAAGGAGACCCCCATGATCCGACCGTCCATTCTGCTCCGCCGCGCGCTCCAGGCCGACGCGCTGGTCAGCGGCGCGATGGCGCTGCTGCTGGCATTCGGCGCCGGCGCGCTGTCGCCGCTGCTCGCGCTGCCGCAGCCGCTGCTGCTCGAGACCGGACTGTTCCTGATCGCCTATGCGGCCTTCGTCGGCTGGCTCGGCACCCGCGCGGCGCTGAGCAAGCCGCTGGTGCTGCTGGTGATCGTCGGCAACGCGCTGTGGACGCTCGGCAGCGTCGCGCTGCTGGTCAGCGGCGCGGTGACGCCGAACGCGCTCGGCATCGGCTTCGTCGTGATCCAGGCGATCGCGGTCGGCGCGTTCGCTGAGCTGCAATATATGGGCCTGCGGCGGAGCGAGCGGGCGGTGATGGCCTGATGCCGTCATTGCGAGCGCAGCGAAGCAATCCACGCATCAAGCACTGATCTGGATTGCTTCGTCGCTTCGCTCCTCGCAATGACGTGGAGGAGCCTCTGAACGATCGAGATTCCTACACCACGTCATGGCCGGGCTCGTCCCGGCCATCCACGCCTTGCTTGCTGTTTCGCGGTAAATTCGTGGATGCCCGGGACGAGCCTGGGCATGACGAATGTCAGACGATTTGTGCGGCCTCCAGCGGGTCCTACGCGGCAGCCTTGGGCTTCTTGGCCTTGGGCTTCCTGGCCTCAGGCTTCTTGGCCTTCACGCTCGTCGTCTTCGCCTTGGACTTCGTGGCTTTCGCCGTCTTGCCGCCGGCTTTGCTCGTCTTCGCTGCCCTCGCCTTGTCAGCCTTCTTGGCCTTGCCCTTGCCCGCGTACTTCTCGGCCTGCTTCTGCGCCTTGCGCTCGGCCTTCTGCTTCAGCAGGGCCTTTTCGGCGCGCGCCTCGGCGGCCTTCTTCTTGCGCTTCTTCTCGCAGGAATCGCATTTGCAGCCGATCGGCTTGAGATATTCCTTGAAGTAGTCGGTGCCGTAATCGTAGTTGATCTCGTCGCCGGGCTCGATGTCCTTGATCGCGCGGATGATGATCTTGCGCTTTTTGACGTTGACGTCCGACTCCGCGTTCGGCTTGCAGGCGTGGTTGATGTAGCGCGCGACGTTCTTGCGCACCGAGCCGTCGACGGTCCAGCGCTTGCTGATCTGGAACAGGTACTTGTTCTCGACCGCGTCGTCCTTCTTCTTGTTGCAGTCGAGCATCGGCCCGAAATAGCGGATGATCTTGCTGCCCTTCTTGATCGGCTGGGTGGCGAACAGGCCGAGCCCGGTCTTGGAGCGGCCGATACGGTAGGGTTTGTTCGACAAAGCGGGCATGATCTTCGAGCTGCTGGAGGCCACGGAACAGGACACAAGCCGGCCTTCTAGATCGATTCCACGGCAATTGGCAGGGGTTTCATCGCCGCCGGCCGAACCTTCCCCAGCTTGGCGTCGGGCCGGCGTGTCCGGGCCGGTGCTTTGGCCGGCGATCGCGGTGACGCCGCGCCAGGGCGGCGAGCCGTCCCTCGGCGACGCTTGCGTCCCACCACGACCGGCCCTCCAGGCTCTCTGGAAGAATTCCGAACTGGAGTTTTTCTTGGCGTCGCGGCCTTGCGCGAAGCCTCGGCGACGCTTTTCTCTTTGACTGAGCCGCCGTAGCGGCGCGGCCTGGTTGGCAGGAGCCTATGTCATTGTCTTCTCCGGCGACGACGTTGCCTCAGAAAGATGTGTCGATGCCTCGCGCTCGCGCGCGGTTTACTTCGCGCGGCGCGCCCCGCACACTCGCCCCCGACATTCGCGGCGGCGCGCCCGCCGGTCCGGGCGTGACGACCGCCGGGAGGAGCCTGCGATGAAGGCCGTGTTCGCCAAGCTCGGCAGCGACTTCTTCTCCACCATCATCTTCGTGGTGCTGTATTTTTCGACCGGCAATGTCGCGCTGGCGACGATCGTCGCGGTGGTCGGCGCGGTCGGACAGTTCGTCTATGCGCGGGTCAGGGGCCAGCGGCTCGACGTGATGGCCTATGCGAGCGTGGCGCTGGTCGTCGTGCTCGGCGGCGCGACGCTGTTCACCAACGATCCGCGTTTCGTGCTGATCAAGCCCAGCGTCGGCCATATCGCGGTCGGCGCGATCATGCTGCGGCGGGACTGGATGCTGCGCTACGTGCCGCCGATCGTGGCGACGACGATCCCGGAATATGTGCGGGTCGCCGGGTACTTCTGGGCGGTGCTGATGATCGTGCTCGGCGGCGGCGTGATCGCCGCGGCGCTGACCGGCGACATCAAGACCTGGACCTTCTATGTGATGATCGTGGCCCCGGCCGCCAAGGTCGCGGCAATGGTGATTCAATATCTCGTGTTCCGGCTGGCGATCCGCAATCGCCGCCGCGCCGCAGCGGTCGCCTCCGCAGCGATGGCCGAATAGCAACGCTCGCAGGCGACGAAGGCGCTACATCCGCGGCTCGGCGGAGGCGATCGTCGCGGTGACTCGGTGGTCGATCTGCGCTTCCGCTGCTGCGTAGCGCGCATCGCCCTGGTAATCCACCGTGACGGCGCGGACGCCGTCGGGCAGCGCCGAGGTGGTGAACGCCGCGGTCCCAACGCGGTCGAGCGGCACGTGCGCCGCCATCACGCTGTCGCCATCGCGCAACGTCACCAGCCCGCCCGGGGTGCCGGCGCTGCCGGTCACCGTCACGGTGAAGGTCACGAGCTCGCCCGGCGCGGTGACGCCAGCCGAGGACGACAGCGTCACCATCGGTCGCGCCAGCACGTCGAGCGCGAGTTCGTCCGACTGGCTGGGCAGCACGATCACCGGCAGCCGGCCTGCGCTGCCGCTGTAGTCGGCGCGCAGCAGATGCCGGCCGGGCGCGAGGCCATCGACTGTGAGCCGTGGCTGCGCCACGCTGGTCCAGCCGAGCACCCGCATCGTCGTCATATCGAGAAAGGTGATCCGGCCGTCGGCGGCGCCGGCGCCATATCGGGTGGTGATAGCCGCGGTCAGGGTGACGCGGCCTTGCACAGCCTTGTCTGCGGCAGCCGAGAGCGCAACCGTCGTGCTCTCGGTGATCACCTCGACCTGGGCAGAGGCCGTGCCGGTCAGGCCGGCGGAGAGCAGCAGGGCGGCCAGCGCCAAGCCGCGCAAATATAACAAACGCATGTCGAGCTCCACCGATCGAGCGGTCGAACCTCGAGGCGTCCTCCAGCCCGGCATAATAGCACGACTGTTGCGGCGCACCACCGGTATCCCCATGCACGACCGTCAGAGCAGAACACCACCGTGCCCTCGGCTCAAAGTCGTAGCGGCCCCTCGCCGCAGCCGACATTCGTGATCGGGGTTGTTTGCGCGCCCCGCGGCATATTAAGACGGGCCGCCCGGCATCTTTCGAGGCCGGACCAAGGGAGAGACAAATGGCAGTCGACGGAAACTGGAAGATCACCATGAGCACGCCGATGGGCGAGCGGCAGGCCGACCTGACGCTGAAGGCCGACGGAACCACGCTCACCGGCACGCAATCCGCCGACGGCGATGCGGGCGAGATCTTCGACGGCACGGTGAATGGCGACGACGTCGCCTGGAAACTGTCGATCACCAACCCGATGCCGCTGACGCTGGCCTACACCGGCAAGGTGAGCGGCGACAGCATCTCCGGCGAAATGGGCATCGGCCCGATGGGCTCGTTCCCCTTCACCGGCACGCGGGCGTAAGGCCGCCAGGCGTCGGTCGCGTCATTCCGGGGCGCTCGCCTCAGCGAGCGAACCCGGAATCTCGCAGTGTTCGTCATCTCTGGATTCCGGGTTCGCCGCTACGCGGCGCCCCGGAATGACGGTACGAGGTTGTTAGCGCCGCCTCAGCCCAGATTCAGCTCCTTGAAGAAGTCGTTGCCCTTGTCGTCGACGATGATGAAGGCCGGGAAGTCGACGACGTCGATCTTCCAGATCGCCTCCATGCCGAGCTCGGGATATTCCAGCACCTCGACCTTCTTGATGCAGTGCTCGGCGAGGTTGGCCGCGGCGCCGCCGATCGAGCCGAGATAGAAGCCACCATACTTCTTGCACGCGTCACGCACCGCCGGCGCGCGGTTGCCCTTGGCGACCATCACCATCGAGCCGCCGGCCGCCTGGAACTGATCGACGAACGAGTCCATCCGCCCCGCGGTGGTCGGGCCGAACGCGCCGGAGGCGTAGCCGTCGGGCGTCTTGGCGGGGCCTGCGTAGTACACCGGATGGTTCTTGAAGTAGTCCGGCAGCTTCTCGCCCTTATCGAGGCGTTCGCGCAATTTCGCATGGGCGGCGTCGCGCGCCACGATCATGGTGCCGGTCAGCGACAGCCGGGTCTTGGTCGGATACTGCGTCAGCGTCGCCAGAATTTCCTGCATCGGCCGGTTGAGGTCGATCTGCACCACCTCGCCGCCGAGCGCCTGCTCGACTTCCGGCAGATACTGTGCCGGATTGTGCTCGAGTTCCTCCAGGTAAACGCCATCTTTGGTGATCTTGCCGAGCACCTGGCGATCGGCCGAGCACGACACGCCGAGCCCGATCGGCAACGAGGCGCCGTGGCGCGGCAGCCGGATGACGCGGACGTCGTGGCAGAAATACTTGCCGCCGAACTGCGCGCCGACGCCGAGCGACTGCGTCATCTTCAGGATTTCCTGCTCCATCTCGAGATCGCGGAAGGCGTTGCCGAATTCCGAGCCCTGCGTAGGCAGCGCGTCGAGATAGCGCGCGGACGCCAGCTTCACCGTCTTCATGGTCGACTCCACCGAGGTGCCGCCGATCACGATCGCCAGATGATAGGGCGGGCACGCCGCGGTGCCGAGCGTCATAATCTTCTCTTTCAGGAACGCCAGCAGCCGGTCGCGGGTCAGCACCGACGGCGTCGCCTGGAACAGGAAGCTCTTGTTGGCCGAGCCGCCGCCCTTGGCCATGAACATGAACTTGTAGGCGTCATCGCCTTCCGCGTAGATCTCGCACTGCGCCGGCATGTTGTTGGCGGTGTTCTTCTCCTCGTACATCGTCAGCGGCGCCACCTGCGAGTAGCGCAGATTGCGGCGCAGATAGGCGTCGCGCGCGCCTTCGGAGAGCGCCGCCTCGTCGCTGCCGTCGGTGATGACGTTGCAGCCCTTCTTGCCCATGATGATCGCGGTGCCGGTGTCCTGGCACATCGGCAGTACGCCGCCGGCCGAGATGTTGGCGTTCTTCAAAAAGTCCAGCGCCACGAATTTGTCGTTCGGACTGGCTTCCGGATCGTCGAGGATCTTGCGGAGCTGGGCAAGATGGCCCGGCCGAAGATAATGGTTGATGTCCCCGAACGCCGCCTCCGACAGCGCCCGCAGCGCCTCGCGCTCGACCACCAGCATCTGCCGGCCCAGCACCGTCTCCACCCGCACACCCTCCGACGTGATCTTGCGATACGGCGTCTCGTCCTTGCCGAGCGGAAACAGCGGCGTGTGGGTGTAGGGCGGAACCGGGGTGGTGGCGGACGGGATCGGCGTGGGTGCGTTCATGGACGGGGCCTCAGGATGGATTTGCGGCCCTGTCTAGTCGGTTTCGGCGGGGTTTTGAAGGGTTCAAAACGGGGACAGTGGTCGTGAAGTCGCTAAGGCGACGTAGCTCTCACCTATTCGCCGTCCTTTGCCACGTCCTGGCTGTCGGCGGTCCTGGGCTCGCCCAGGACTGCCGGCTCAATCACCCTTTCTTCGGTTTCGACACTCACCACTGCCGCCGGCAGTGTTGCCATCGCAGACCGGTCCTGCGCGCCAGTCAATTCATGTTCTGCAGCGTCTCGCATGGCCTCGGTACTCACGCTGGCAGGTACAGCCTTCTCTTCTGGCAGGCGAGGCGCCGTCCGCTGCCACGCTCGCAGATGCTGCCCAGCCTGATCGTAGGCTTGGGGCACAATCGCTTCTAGATCTAGGATGAAATTTTTCCTCTGGGCGAAACGAGCGCCGATGTCGCGAACCATGATGACGTCAAACGACGTCACCACCTGGCCTGCCCGCTCATCGACAGCTGCGTCAATATTCTCCCGCAGCACCTTCAGCGGCCTCTGAGTGCTGCTTGTGCGACCCGGCCAATACAGACGGACGTGCCAATTGTCATTGGTTGTTTGGGGAAACTGACGTAGCAACCAGTTCAACCTCGCCTTCGTACCCTTCTTGTCGTCCGGCGCACGGAGATGCATGGACACAATTAACGACCGTGTCTTGATATCAGCAGTGATCTCCAAAGGAGATGCCGCATCGGGAACGATCAAGGTCGCCGACAGCGCGTGGTCGTCGCACAGATGACAGATGTCCGCTTTCGCCCGCGCATCCAGATCGCGCAGATGCTCCCTCGGAATCCGCGGGGAGACCTCCACTCCGAGCTGTCGACTCATCGTAAGTGAAAGATCGCGCACGACCTGATGCCATGCTCCAACCACTTCGCGAGTGGAAGGTGAGCTGGATGCAGGCACCGCTCCCGCCTGTATCGCCGCGACCAAATCCGTCCAACAGGCGGGCATCTGGTCGAAGCCCTTCACGCCTGCGCTGGGATGGGTCAAGAAACGAACCATCTCGTTGAGGACGAACCTCTGATCGCGGTCAAGAATTTCGTCGTTGGCCAGAAGCAAGCTCGCTTCCGTTAATACGTGCATCCAAGACCAATGAAACAGTTCGATCTTTCTGCGCGCCGCTGCAGGAAGCTGAAGCGGATGTACCGCAGGAACGGCAGCAAATTGGTTCGAGATCGTAATCAGTGCATCGATCTCGTTTTCGCGTGCGAGAGCCAGATAACTTTCGACCTGTCCGACCTCCAGATCGGAATTGCCGACCTTAGCCTCGACCAAAGCCCGCCATTCCCGACCGCCAGTCGTTAGCACGATCAGACCGTCTGGTCGCATCTTGTCGGCCTGAGACGAAAAACAGACTTCGGTAAACGTCTCTATTTTAGTTCGGGGGCCGGCGCGCTGGCCAAGCGTACTCATCATCGAACGGCCGAATTCGTCCACATTGGCCAGGCAAGCTAAGAGGATGGATGCCGTCCTCCCTTCTTTTGAGGTATCCGCCAGAACGGGAAATAACCGCGCCCGTTCCCCACGACACAAATAGCTTGGAATATCCAACATCGAATCGCCCCGGAAGCCACAATTCAAAGTAGTAATATCGCATCAATACTATAAAAACGAAAGATGGAAATGGCGCTTTGGTTTAAGGTGCCCCCAAGAGCCACCCTTTAGAGCGAGGCCAGAGTTAAATCCGTTCCACCCCACACGCGCAGCCGCGAGACCGCCGCGCCATCCTGACTACACCACGCTCACCCCTTCCCCTGCTTTTCCGCATACGCATCCACCAGCGCCCGGATCATGCGCTGATAGGGCACCTTCTGCTTCGCGGCGGCGCGCTTGAAGAAATCGACCGAGCGCTGCGACAGGCTGATGGTGACCTTGACGTTGTTCTCGCGCAGCACGAGTTGATCCGGCGACGGCAGGAAGTCGTCGACGATCCGGACGCGGCCGATCTCGCCCTTGCTATACTTGACCGTTGGTTTCCTCATAGATCGCCTTTCCTTTGCGCCAATAGCCGGCGCCGAAGATCCTGATCCTGCCGCTGCGCATCGTGAACCGCACCGTGACGATGCCGCCCTCCACTTTGCCAAAACAGAAATAACGGCGCTCGTCCCGGCTGTGATCGAGATCTTCCGCGATCACCCGGAGCGGATCGAGAAATGCCCGCTGTGCCAGTTCGAATCCAATCCCATGCTTCGTCTGGTTGAGCCGGTTCTTGGCGTCGTCCCATTCGAAGTCCGACATCAGTGCCACCCGGCTCGGCTTGATATGGTTATATTACCATATTTCGTTATGGCCCACAACGAGCCCGCTTGCTGCTCCGAAGCGGTACCACGACCCGTCCTGCGGGGACGCACCCCTCCCCCCATTTTGCATTCCGCGCCGCCTTCGCTATGAAGCTTGGCCGGATTGTTCGTGGAGCATTGCCTGATGATCGTCGTTTCAGCCGCCTTGTCTCGCCCGCGCCGCGCCGCGCTCGCCGCCCTCGCGCTGGCCGCGTTAACCCTCGCCGCCTCCCCGGCCCGCGCCGATCGCTGCGACGACCTTGCGCAGCAGCTCAAGTCGCAGATCGACAGCGTCTCCGTCGGCAAGACGGTCGCCAATGTGATCTACCTGTCGCATCCGGCGGCGAAGTCGTTGCGGCTGGGCTGCCCGAGCCGCACGTTCAAGAACGAGGTGTTCGGCATCGCGCCTTCGCGAAAACCGTCGGTGGCGTTTCAGGAGGTGGTCGCAAGTGCTGCGGCTATCGTGTTCACGATCCCCAAATCGGACACGCTGCGCGGCGTCAAGCGCTGCTTCAGCCGCGTCGGGCTGTTGCGCGGCAACGATATCAAGACGCGCTTCCGCCGCCTCGACATGCGCTGCATCCGCGGCAAGGCCGAGTCGTCGATTTCGATCTCGCGGAGCAACGCGGAGTAAGGGCGAACTCGGGCCCGGCGCGACGAACGAGAGACCTACTTCTCCTCGAACGCGTCGTAGACGATCCGCTTCAATGCCTGCTGGATGCGGACGTGGTCGGGTCCGAGGTTTTCCATCAGCAGGATGGTCAATTGCTGCGCGCGGTCGATGACGAAATACACGCCGCCGGCGCCGTCCCATTTGATCTCGCCCAGCGAGCCGGGGTCCGGCGGCTGCTTGCGGCCGGCCGAGGTGCGGACCGCGTAGCCGTAGCCGTAACCGAACCCATCGCCCGGATAGTAGTGCTCGTTGCGTTTGATGCCGGTCTCCGGGCCGATGTGATCGCTGGTCATAGCCTTGAACGCCGACGGGCTGAGATAGCGTCGACCCTCGAATTCGCCGCCGTTTTCCAGCATCTGCACGAAGCGCGACAGGTCGCGGCGCGTCGAGACCATGCCGCCGCCGCCGGATTGCCAGCGCGTCGGCTCCAGCGCGTTGCGCTCCTCGCGACGATCCTTCGGCAGCCGCTGCGCATAACGCGCGCGCTCGGCCGGATCGGTGAGAAAGAACTTGGTGTCGGTCATGCCGAGCGGATCGAGCAGCCGCTGCTTCTCGAACGCGTATAGCGACTGGCCCGACACCACCTCGACGACGCGGCCGAGCACGTCATAGGAGTGACCGTAGTTCCACAGCGTACCGGGCTGGTCGGCGAGCACGGCGTGGGCGATCCGGTCTGCGAACTCTTCGTTGTCGTAGTCGCCGAAATACATCGCCGAGTACAGCCACTTCACCATGCTATCGCCGCCGTAGAAGCCGTAGGTGATGCCCGAGGTGTGCAGCAGCAGGTCCTCGATCGTGATCGGCCGCTTCGCCGGCACCAGATCGAGCTGCCGGTTGCCGTTGTCGGCCTTGCTCTCGACGCCGACGAACATCCGGTCGAAAGCGGGGATGTATTTGCCGACGGGGTCGTTCAGCTCGAGCTTGCCGTCGTCGACCAGCATCATCACGGCGACGCTGGTAATCGTCTTGGTCACCGAATGCAGCTCGAAAATCGCATCGTCCCGCATCGGCTTGCCGCTGTCGACGTTCTGCAGGCCGAAGGCCCTTGCGTAGACGGTCTCGCCGCGGTGGCGGATCTCCACGATCGCGCCGGGGATCTTGCCGGCTGCGACTTCGGCGTTGAAGAAATTGTCGATCCGCGACGCCAGCAGGTCGCGCGACAGTTCAGCCCGCGGCGGCGGGCCGATGCGCTCGCGCGCGGCGAGCGCGGGAGCGGTGACGAAGCACGCAAGCACGCAGACCAGCGCAACGGCCCGCCACGCCGCAGCCAGGACGCGACGATCCGCGCGCGTCCTCACCACGGTCGACGGCGATCGATGTATTTTAACCAAATGCGATCGGGCGGTTGCGCGCAAAGTTCACCTGCTGGGGGGATGATGATGCGATCCGACGACGGGCGCGATGTCGAACGAGGTTTCTTCGATCGAGGTCGCGCCGTGTGATTGTCGGTGACACTCGCAAACCTACGAGGATCAATGATGAGTAGCATTTCGAGCGTGTCGTCGACGACCGTCCCCACGCCGACGCAGGCGAGCCCTCCGCCGCCGCCCCCGGCCAGGGACAAGGACGATTCGACGACCACCCCACCGGCAAAGGCGGCGTTGCCGCCCGGACAGGGAACGCGGATCGATCAGCTCGCCTGACCGGCGAGCTGCCCCGGTGACCGGCCCCGCCTCGCGCGGGGCTTTTCACATCCGCCGTCCGGCTTCCGACCATGCTCGATTCCTGGTGACGATGGCCCGCAGGCGCCGCGATGACGCGCCGTCTCGACAACGATCGGCGTCGCCGGATGGTTGCATGGCGCCGCATCCGTCGCACCGCGACCGTGCGCGACGCTATCGCCGGCGTCCTGCGCTCTGGTAGAACGGGCGAGGCCGTCGATCGATCCAGGCGGCGCGCGCGGGAGCGAATCCATGACCGGACGGAAAGTCTGCACCGGCGGGTGCCATTGCGGCCAGGTGCGGTTCGAATGCACCACCGATTTTGCGATGGTGACCGCATGCAACTGCTCGATCTGCACCAAGAAGGGGCTGCACTTCACGTTTCTGCCGCCGTTGAGCTTTCAGCTCCGCGCCGGTGAAGACAGCCTGAAGGAGTATCTCTTCAACCAGCGCGCCATCCGCCACCAGCTCTGCATCGAATGCGGCGTCGACGTGTTCGCGCGCGGCACCAAGCCGGACGGCAGCGAAGTGATCGCCCTGAACGTCTCGTGCATCGACGGGATCGATCTCGCCGCGCTGAAGATGACGCCGGTGGATGGACGGAGCAGGTAGTCGCCAGTCCTCCCCTCTCGGCCGTCATTCCGGGGCGCGAGCGCAGCTCGCGAGCCCGGAATCCCGAGATGATTGCGCAATGACTCGCCCCTGAGATTCCGGGTTCGCGCTGCGCGCGCCCCGGAATGACTCGTGGAGAGGACCGGAATGACTCGCGGAGAGGCAATGCGCGACGACCGGCGGGCCCGTTACTTGTCCAGCGCCTTGTAGTGCCGGAAGATGCCGTCCTCGTTGAACGGGATGCGGCGGGCGCTGTCGAGATAGGCCTTGATGTTCGGCCGCGCGGCGACGCGATCGTGCAGGCCGATCAGGCCCGGCAGCTTGCGCTCCAGCTTCTTCATACCGCGCGGAAACGCGTAGCGCATCCCCGCGACGATCTGGAACAGCGACAGATCGGCATAGGTCGGCTTGCGCCCGGTGACGAACGGCCCGCCGCCACCCGCGATCAGCCGCTCGAAATAGCCGAGATATTTCGGCGCGCGCTGTTTGCGGAACTCCACGCTGCGCTTCTTCGCCGCCGCGCGCTGTTCCTCGTAGTACAACGAGGTTCCGATTGGATGGTGGGTGTCGTGCACCTCCTGGACGAAGTCGGCGATGGTGAGCTGGAGCTGATGCACCCACAGCCGCCCGGCCTCGGTCTTCGGCGCGAGGCCGTGCCGCGCGCCGAGATAGAGCAGGATGTTCGCGGTCTGGCCGATCGTGAGCGATCCGGCCCTGAGGAACGGCGGCGCGAAGGACGGCGTGCCCTGCTCGGCCTGCATCATCTTCATCATCTTGGAAACGCCCGCCTTGTTGCGGCGGGCGACGTCGACATAGTCGGCGCCGGCCTCCTCCAGCGCGAGGCGGACGAATTCGCCGCGGCCCTGGATGCTCGGCCAGTAGTACAGCTCGTAGCGCATCGGCGATCCTCCCTTGCCTCACGCGGTGCCGGAATGACCAATGCGTCAACGCGGCAGCGGTTCATCGCCGACGATATTGCCGCGCATCGTCCCAAACGAAAAGCGCCGCGGAAACCTCCGCGGCGCTTCGACCTCACATGCGTGAGGATCAGTTGGTCTGCTGGATCGCCGACAGTTCCCAATTGGCGCCGGGCCGCCGCGCGAAGGTCCACACTTCGGTGACCTCGATCGGCGTTTCGCTGCCGGCGACGAGCCGGTCGGTGCCGCGCTCCAGAGTCTTGTCGACCAGCGAGAACCGCATCGCCACGGTGGCGTAGTCGGTCTCGCCTTCGCGCCAGGCCTCGGCGAGATCGCCCTGCAGCAGCTTGACGTCCGACACCTTGTTGATGTCGTTGTTCGCCTTGTTCTCCGCCAGATCCTTGGCGAAGTACGACGCCATCTCCGGGGTCGTGAGCTGGTTCAGCTTCTCCGTGTCCTCGTTCGACCAGGCCGACTGGATGTCGCCGAGCAGTTGCTCGAACGCCTCGTAGTCCTCCGGCTTGATCTCGAGAGGCGGCAGGTTCGGGGCGCTGCCACCGCTGCCGAAGCCGAAGCCGGTGCGATAGGCCGGCGCGGGCTCGGGGCCCGGACCGACGGTCGGACCGGCGTTCGAGTTGGTGTTGGCATAGGCCGGGGCCGGCTGCGGGTTGTTGCGACGCTGCCACCACGACCACGCCAACCGCGCGACCACGACCACCAGCACGACCTGCAGGATCAGGCCGATGATCGACGCGAAGCCGCCGAGGCCGGACAGGAAGCCGCCACCGAACAGCATGCCGAGCAGGCCGGCGCCGAGGAAGCCGGCGGCGAGGCCGCCGAGCATCCCCATGCCGGGCCGGTTGAAGAAGCCGCCCTTGGCGGCTGCGCCGGCCGCGGGCGCGGCCATGCCCGGGCTGCCCGGCTGGCTCATGGTGCGATTGAACGGCTGGGCGGCGTTCGGCGCCGTCGGCGTGGCTTTCGGCGCCATGAAGCTGCGCGAGCCGCGCGAGCCCGAGCTGCCGCCGCCGCCCACGCGCGCTTCGGCCGCCGACGAGAGCGCAAGCGCAAGCGGCATGGCCAGCGACAGGGTCACGGCCAGTGCAGCAACAACGCCACGCGTGCGATGCAAAAAGTTCATTGGTTTCCCTCAATCCCCGTCAGGGGGAAGCTCTTGTAAAATGGTCAGGGCGGCCCGGATTGGAAGCCTTCTCAACGTCGCAGGGGCGTCGCAAGCCTGCGGCCCTCGGTCGCGGAGGGCGTGTTTGCGGCCCGAATCGGCCGGAACCAAGACGAACGGCTTAGTTCGCCCCCATCGTCTCCTTCACCTTCGCAACCAGCGCGCTCAGGGCGAAGGGTTTCGCCAGGAACGCGAACTGCTCGTTTTCCGGCAGGCTCTTCTCGAACGCGTCTTCGGCATAGCCGGAGACGAAGATGATCTTCAGATCGGGATTGCGCGCGCGCATTTCCTTCAACAAAGTCGGGCCGTCCATCTCCGGCATCACCACGTCGGAGACGACGAGATCGATGCCGCCGTTCTCCGCCTCCAGCGCTTCCATCGCTTCGATGCCGTTGCCGGCCTCGATCACGTGGTAGCCGCGCGAACGCAGGCCGCGGGCGTTGAGCGAGCGCAGGCCCTCCTCGTCCTCGACCAGCAGGATGGTGCCCTGCCCGGTCATGTCGGCGCGCGGCTTGGCGGAGGCCGCCGCCGCCGCGCTGCCGATCACCGCCGGCGCGTCCGGCTGCGCCTCTGGCAGCGCGTCGTGGCGCGGCAGGAAGATGTGGAAGGTGGTGCCCCGGCCGGGCTCGGAGTCGACGTAGACGAAGCCGCCGGTCTGCTTGATGATGCCGTACACGGTCGAGAGCCCGAGGCCGGTGCCCTTGCCGACGTCCTTGGTCGAGAAGAACGGCTCGAATATCTTGTCGACGATATCGGCGGGGATGCCGGTGCCTGTGTCGCTGACGTCGATCCGCACGTAGTCCGCCGCCGGCATGCCCTTGTGGGCGAGTTGCGCCGCTTCCGCGGCCGGGACGTTGGAGGTGCGGATCGCGAGCTTACCGCCGTCGGGCATCGCGTCGCGCGCATTCACCGCGAGATTGACGATCACCTGCTCGAATTGCGAGACGTCGGCCTTGACCCGCCACAGGTCGCGGCCGTGTTGCATTTCGAGCGAGACCTTCTCGCCGATCAGTCGCTTCAGCAGCCGGTCGATGTCGGTCAGCGCCTCGCCGAGATCGAGCACCTGCGGGCGCAATGTCTGCTTGCGCGAGAACGCCAGCAATTGCCGCACCAGCGTCGCGGCGCGGGTGGCGTTCTGCTTGATCTGCATGATGTCCTGGAACGACGGGTCGGTCGGCTTGTGCGCGTTCAGCAGGAAGTCGTTGGCCATCATGATGGCCGAGAGCACGTTGTTGAAATCGTGCGCGATGCCGCCGGCGAGCTGGCCGATCGTGTCCATCTTCTGCGCCTGGTTGACCTGGTTCTCCAGCGCGCGCCGCTCGGTGGTCTCGAGCAGATAGACGATCGCGGCCTCGGCGTCGCCGTCGTCGGCGACCGCGGTGACGAAGAACTGCCCCCAGCGTTCCTTGGCGCCGTCGAGCATCACCTCGACCGGCGCGATGTCGGCCTGGCCCTGCGCGGCCTGATCGATCGCCGCGCCGAGCGTGGCGCGGTCGCGGGTGCTGACCGCGGCGAGAATCGACCTGGCGGCGCCGCCCGACGAGTCCAGGCTCTGCGCCAGCTTGGCGAAGCGGGCATTGGCGCGCACCACCGCGCCGGATTTGTCCACCGTGGCGATCGCCATCGGGGTGTGGTCGAAGAACCGCATGAAGCGGATCTCGGCGGCGCGTTGCGGATCGAGCCGCTCGTCGCGGGCGCGGCTGATCACCAGCGTGCGCGACGCGCCGGGCGCGCCGTCGGCGCCGAAGGCGAGCTTGTGATACAGCCGCACCGGCATGGTCTTGCCGCTGCGCATCTTCAGGTCGATGTCGAATACTTCGGTCTTGACCTCGCCCGGTTCGGGCACGATCGAGGTCAGCAATGCCGCGCCGTCGCCGGAGACGATGTCGCCGAGCTTCAAGCCGCCGGAACCGATTTCCGCGAGGTCGTGGTCGAGCCAGTTCGCCAGCGTCGCGTTGACGTAGACCAGGTTGCCGGCGGCATCGACCGAGAAGAACCCGCAGGGCGCGTGGTCGAGATATTCGATGGCGTGCTGCAGTTCCTGGAACACGTCCTCCTGGTGCTCGCGGTCGCGGGTGATGTCGGCCAGCGACCACACCGTCTGCTTGGCCTCGCGCTTGCCGGGCCCGAGCGGACGCACCCGCATCCGCATCCAGCGGCCCTGCACGCCGTCGGCGCCGGCGACGCGGACCTCTTCCTGCAGCCGCTTGCCCTCGCGCGCCGCCTTCAGCAGCCGGAACACGGCCTCGGAGACGTCGGGATTGCCGATGAACACCCGCTCCACCGGCCGGACGTCCAGCATCGTCGCAGCGCCGGTCAGCGCCAGATAGGCCGGGTTGGCATAGACCACATGGCCGCGCGAATCGGTGACGGCGATGCCGTCGAACGCGCCCTCGGAGATCGCCCGCAGCACCGGATCGTCGGCAGCCCGGTCGGCGAAGCCGACGATCCCGGCGGCGAAGGCGAACAGCATGAACAGCCCGACCATCGCCAGAAGCGCCAGCAGGCCGAGAATATAGGGCTGCGCCTCGGCGCGGCCGAGCGTCATGAACGCCACGGCGGCGGCGACGATGGCGCCCGCCACCAGCAACACCAGGACGATGCTGCCGCGGCGGCGCCCCGGCTCCGCGGCGGGGGGCGGAGCCTGATGGTCGTTGATGGTCATGGTCACCGAACCGATCCCTTGCCCGCCGGCGCAGCGGCGGCACGGCCCCACCTGCCTGAATCGGAGCCGACCGCGCAAGTACATCCTCGGTCCCGGCCGCTCTCCCGACAGGTCCGAACGGCCTGATCGGAGCGGCAATCCCCGAAAATCCGCTCACGGCGATCGCCCGGCCCCCGCATCGCCATTGCTTCAGGTCCGCCGGCCGCCGAAGCGCCGCCGCAGGTTCATGACGTAGCCGATCACCTCGGCGACGGCGTGATAGTGCTCGACCGGGATTTCCTCGTCGACGTCGACGGTGGCGTAGAGCGCGCGCGCCAGCGGCACGTTCTCGACGATCGGCACGTCGTTGGCCTTCGCCACTTCCCTGATCTTGAACGCGATCGCGTCGGCGCCCTTGGCGACGCAGATCGGCGCCTGCATGCCGCGCTCGTATTTCAGCGCCACCGAGAAGTGGGTCGGGTTGGTGATGACGACCGAGGCGCCGGGCACCGCCGCCATCATCCGCTTCTTCATCCGCTGGTAACGGATCTGCCGGATTCGGCCCTTGATGTGGGGGTCACCTTCCGACTGCTTGTATTCTTCCTTGACCTCCTGCAGCGACATCTTCTGTCGCTCGCGCCAGGTGTGGTACTGGAAGAAATAGTCGCCGGCCGCGACGAAGGCGAGCACCGCCGCCACCGTCCCCATCAGTTTCAGTGTCAGCGAAACCGTGACGCCGAGCAGCGCGGCGACGTCCATCTGCAGCAGCGCGTCGAGCCGGTCGCGCTCCGGATACAGCACCGCGACCATCACCACGCCGAGCGCGATCACCTTGAACAGGCCCTTGACGAAATTCGCCAGCGCCTGCTTGCCGAACAACCGCTTGGCGCCCTCGAGTGGCGACAGCTTGCTGAGTTTCGGCTTCAGCCCCTCGGCGGAGAACACCAGCCGATGCTGGATCAGATTGCTGCCGATCGCGACCAGCGCCAGCAGCAGCAGCGGCACGCCGAGAACCGAGATCAGCGTCAGCATCAGGCTCTTGGTGAGCCCGAGAAGGCCGTCGCCGTCGACTGGGAGCATCCAGGACTTCTCGATCAGCACCTTCATCGGCCCGGTGATGCCGGTGCCGATCGAGCCGGAAAACGACGACAGCAGCAGGGTCGCGCCGGCGATCACGAACCAGGTGTTGACCTCCTGGCTCTTGGCGACGTCGCCTTTCTCGAGCGCGTCGTCGAGGCGCTTCTGTGTCGGCTCTTCTTGTTTCTCCTGGTCGCTGTCGTCCGACATCGCTCAGGCGTCCCGCGCGGTCGGGCTCAGCGTGGCGTCAATTCCTGCATGACGCCGCCGAAATAGTTGAGAAACGTGGTCATCATCGTGGTGAGCACGGCCGCGAGGATAATGAAGCCGATCACGATGGAGAGCGGCACGCCGACGAAATACACCTGCATTTGCGGCATCAGCCGCGCCAGGATGCCGAGGCCGATATTGAACACCAGGCCGAACACCAGGAACGGCGCGGCGAGTTGCATGCCGATCTTGAACGAGGCGGCGAAGGCCTTGGTGGCGAGCGCGGCGACGTCGCCGCTGTTCAGCAACTCGCCGGGCGCGAAGATCTTGTAGCTGTCGCTGAGCGCCTCGATCACCAGATGATGCGAATCCGTGGCGAACAGCATCGTCACGCCGAGAATGGTGAGGAAATTGCCGATCAGCAGCCCCTGCTGCCCCTGGGTCGGATCGACCGCCGTGACGAAGCCGAGCCCGAGCTGCTGCGCGATCACCGAGCCCGCGACCTGCAGCGCCGACAGCGTCACTCGCGCGGTGGCGCCGAGCACGATGCCGATGATGATTTCCTGCACCATCAGCACCAGCAGCGGCGTCAGCGACGACATGTCGACCTGATAGGCATTGCGGTGCAGCGGCAGGATGATCAGCGTCAGGCCGAGCGCGATCGACAGCTTGATCCGCGTCGGGATGTTGGTTTCGCCGAGCGTCGGCATCAGCATCACCATCGCGCCGACGCGGGCGAACACCAGCATGAAGGCGGCGCCGAGCGCGGGCAGGAACGAGACGTCGATGCGCATGGCGGGAATCTGCGTCGGGATCAAGGGCGACCGCGGTGGCGGCGCGGCGGACCGCTGCGATAGCGGCCGCGAACGCCGCACACCGTCCGGTGGCGCGGACCCCGATCATGCGTCAACCGCCGACGATTCGCGATGAAATCCGCAGCATTTCGGCGTGAAGCCGATCGGCCATGAACGGCAGCGTCAGCACCAGCGTGAGGAACATCGCCAGAATCTTCGGCACGAACACCAGCGTCTGTTCCTGGATCTGGGTCAGCGCCTGCACCAGCGACACCGCCACGCCGACGACCAGGCCGACCCCCATCAACGGCGCCGAGACGATCACGATCGTCCAGACCGCTTCGCGGGCGATATCGAGAGTTTCAGCGCCGGTCATATGGAGATCCTTCGTTGTGTGGCGTCATTGCGAGGAGCGCAGCGACGAAGCAATCCAGATGCTTCACCGATTGGTCCTGGATTGCTTCGCTTCGCTCGCAATGACGGCACCTGTCGGCGTCGACCCGTCTGCGAGCGGTCGCCGATCAGATCTGCATCCTGAGGATTTCCTCGTAGGACTGGATCACCCGGTCGCGCACCGACACCAGCGTCGACACCGCGACGTCGGTCTCGGCGACGGCGGTGACCACGTCCATGACGTTCGACTTGCCGTTGGCCATCGCCACGGTCTGGGCGTCGGACTTGCGGCCGGCGTCGAGGACGCTGCCCATCGCATCCTTGACCAGCGCGCCGAATGACGGGCCGGCGTCGGTCGGCTTGCCGGCACCGCCGGGATTGGCGAGCCGGGCGAGGCTCGCATAGGCATTGGCTGCGGAAATCGGTGACGCCATGGGTGGTCTCCCGGCTCGGGCCCGGTTCAGGCCTTGAGGATATCGAGGGTGCGTTGGATCATCCGGCGCGTCGCGCTGATGACGTTGAGATTGGCTTCGTAGGACCGCTGCGCGCTGCGCATGTCGGTCATCTCGATCATCGAATTGACGTTCGGGTACTTGACGTTGCCGGCCGGGTCGGCGGCCGGATTGGTCGGTTCGTATTTCAGCCGGAACGCCGAGGTGTCCGGCTTGACCCGGCCGAGCGCCACGGTGCGGGCGTCGAGCGATCGGTCGAGCGCCGAGGTGAAGGTCGGCACCTTGCGCCGATACGGATCGCCGCCCGGCTTCTGCGCGGTCGAATCCGCATTGGCGATGTTTTCGGAGATCACCCGCATCCGCCCGGCCTGGGCACGCAGCCCGGAGGTGGCGATGCCCATCGACCTTGAAAAATCGCCTGCGTCGTCTGCCATGGTTCAATCTCCCGGGTGGCGTGGGTCAGCGCTTGCCGATTGCGGTTTTCAGCAGGCCGAGACTGCGGCTGTAGAGCGAGGTCGCGGCGGCGTAATCCATCTGGTTGGCCGAGACCTTCATCATCTGGTCCTCGAGATTGACGGCATTGCCGGCCGGACGGGTCTGGAATCCAGCCCGACGATCCTCCGCAAACGAAACCGTGCCGCCGGGCGCTTTCATATGCGACGCGCTCGTCATCATCATCGGCAGCGCGCCGCCGGCGGAACTGGCGGTCAGTTGGCCGGCCGAGTTGAATTTCGGCGCGACCAGATCGCGCGGCTGGAACCCCGGCGTGTCCGAGTTCGAGACGTTTTCGGCCAGCACTTTCTGGCGCTCCTGATGCCATTGCATCTTGGTGCGCAGCGCCGCCAGCATCGGAAGATCATTGATCGCCATCGCCGCCTCCGTCCCGGCCGCCACTGCTTTGCGACACTGCCGGGAGTAGGCAGAATTTGCCGGGGTTATGGTTAACGGCCGGTTAAGATTGGTTACGAAAGGCTTGCGATTTCGTTACGAATGTCTTTCGGCACGCTGCGCGAAATCGCGTTTGCCGCGTGCGGAAGGCGTTTTGGTCCCCATGATTCGTGGCGTATGAGAAAAATCGGATGGCAGTTCTTGCCGCTGCTTATTAAGAAGGATGAACGAGGGGCGCCGAGCGTCGCCGGACATCTACCTTCATTCGGGTCAGTGACGGCGGGGGACGCCGAAACCGACCCGCTTCTCTCCGGGGATCGAGCATGTCGCAACCATTGTTGTTCTTTTTTGCGTTTCTGGCCGTCCTGGCGATGATCGGCGCGGCAGCCTGGCTGGTTCGCCGATTCGCCGGCAACCGCCTCGGCGCGCACACCAAGAGCGGCCGGATGCCGAGGCTGGCGGTGATCGACGCTGCCGCGGTCGACGGCCGGCGCCGGCTGGTGCTGGTGCGCCGTGACAATGTCGAGCATCTGCTGATGATCGGCGGCCCGAGCGACATCGTCGTCGAACCCAACATCGTCCGCGCCAACCCGGCGCGCGAGGCGCCGCGTCCGGGGCTCGGCGTGGAGCCGCGGCTGAGCCCGGTGGACTGGGAGCCCGAAGGCGCAGCCGAAGCGCCCGAACCGGAGCCGCAGCCGCGCCCGTCGCGCCCCTCGTTCGCGGACGAGGCGCGCAGGCCCGCACCGCCGGCGATGCCGACGCGCCGCCCCGCCGAGTTCCCGGGCAACGATCCGTTCGCCGGTCTGGTCCCCGAGCCGATGACCCGGCCCGAACTGCCGCCGATCGCCCGGCACGAGCCGCGTCCGGAACCTCGACCCGAGCCCCGCGAATCCCGGCCCGAGCCCCGGATGGATCCCGCGCCGCGCCCGCGCGCCGAGCCGGCGATGCCGCGCCCGCCCCGGCCCGAGCCGCCGAAGGCGCCGCCGCCGATTCGGGCCGAGCGCCCGGCGCCGCCTCCACCCCCGGCACCGCCCGCCCCCGCGCAACCGGCACCGACGGCGCTGTCGTCTGCCGACCAGAATCTCGCCGACATGGCCAACCGGCTGGAAGCCGCGCTGCGTCGTCCGGCCGACCCCAGGCCGGAAGCCGCACCACCGGTCGCGCCCGAACCGCCGGCCCGCCCGGCGCCCCGCGCGTCCGAACCGCCGCGCCCCGAGCCGTCGCGCCTCGAGCCGTCGCGCCCCGAGTCACCGGCGCCCGCCCCCGATTCGCCGAAATCCGGATTCGAGAGCCTCGAAGACGAAATGGCGTCGCTGCTGGGGCGTCCGAAGTCTCCTTCGTGAGCCGCCCGGCCACACCGCGTAGAGTTGTTCTTTTTCTCGCCGTCCTGACCGCCACCGCAGCCGCGCTGGCGGCTCCGGCCCATGCGCAGGACGTCAGCATCAATCTCGGCGGCGGCGGCACCGGCGTCACCGAGCGCGCAATCCAACTGATCGCGCTGCTGACGGTGCTGTCGATCGCGCCGTCGATCCTGATCATGATGACGTCGTTCACCCGGATCGTGGTGGTGCTGTCGCTGCTGCGCACCGCGCTCGGCACCGCGACGGCGCCGCCCAACATGGTGATCATCGCGCTGGCGCTGTTCCTCACCGCCTTCGTGATGGGGCCGACGCTGCAGAAATCCTACGACGACGGCATCAAGCCGCTGATCGCCAACGAGATGAGCGTCGAGGACGCGTTGGTGCGCGCCTCCGGCCCGCTGCGGATCTTCATGCAGAAGAACGTGCGCGAGAAGGACCTCAAACTGTTCCTCGACCTCTCCGGCGAGCCGCCGCCGGCGACGCCGGAGGATCTGTCGCTGCGCATCCTGATGCCGGCCTTCATGATCTCCGAACTGAAACGCGCCTTCGAGATCGGCTTCCTGCTGTTCCTGCCGTTCCTGATCATCGACCTCGTCGTCGCCTCGGTGCTGATGTCGATGGGCATGATGATGCTGCCGCCGGTCGTCGTCTCGCTGCCGTTCAAGCTGATCTTCTTCGTGCTGGTCGACGGCTGGTCGCTGGTCGCCGGCTCGCTGGTGCAGAGCTATTCGGGCAGCGGGTAGTCAAGGATGCCATAGGGCGAATAGTGGCTCGCCCTCCTCCTGTGTACTTCCTGATACGTCCTATCCGTCATTCCGGGGCGCGAACGCAGTTCGCGAACCCGGAATCCAGAGGTTCAGGACATCTCGAGATTCCGGGTTCGCGCTGCGCGCGCCCCGGAATGACGAACGAGAGGATTGTCGAATGGAGCGAGTTGCTACCGCGTCATCTTGATGACGCGGATCTTCGGGATTTCCGGCAGCGAGCCGGTCGAGGTCATGTCGGCGACGGGCGGCGTGGCGCGGGCGCTGGCCTCGGGGAAGCGCTGCTTCATTTCGCGCAGGAAGCCTTCCAGCGTGTCGACGCTCGCCGCCATCTTGGCGATCGCAGCGAACGCCGCCGTATCGCCCGCGGCCGGCGTGCTGGCGATATCGAACGCGGCGCGGTCGGCGGGATCGGTCATCAGCGGCGCGAATTTCTCACGGAAGCGGCCGAGGCCGAGCGCATCCTCGGCCAGCGCGTAGCCGACCACGGCGCGGATCACGTCGCTCTTCTCGGCCTGCGACAGCGGCGTGAAATCGCGCCAGCGGTCGCCGAGATACAGTTCGATCTGCTCGGAGGATTCGCGCCAGCGCCGCGACGCCCAGTAGATGTCGGAGCGCAGCCGGATCGCCTCGCGGCCGCCGATATGGGTGATGATGTCGAGTGCGAGATCGTGACGGCCGATATCGCTCTGCGCCCGCGCTTCGAGCAGCAGCCGCTGCTGACGCAGTTCGCCGGCGAGGTCGGCGATCCGCGACGAATGCAGCGCGGCGATGGCGCGGTCGGGCTTGCGGTTCATCAGATAGACCATCGCCAGCCTTGCCGCGACCTGGGCGCGCGCCGCGCCTTCGAGCCGCTTGTCGACCTGGTACTGCAACAGCTCACTGGCCTGATCCAAAAGATCGACCGCGACCAGGCGGTCGGCGAGCCTGCGGATCATCTCGTCGCCGCGGCGGCCGATCGGCGTCAGCTCGCGGAATTCGTAGAAGGTCGCCAGCGCCTCGATCGGCGGAAGGTCGTCGCCCTTGTTGCCGATGAAGAGCTGCGCGAACAGCGCGCGGCTGTCGTCCTGCGCCTGGCGCGCATATTCGGAGTTCGGCGCGAGCTGCGTCGCGGTCCGCGCCGCAGCCAGCGAATCGCGATAGCGCCCGGCATTGGCGTAGAGCTTCGACAGCAATTGCTGGGTGCGAACCTCGAGATCGTCGCCGCGCCACGTCATCGACAGTCGCTCGAGCTCCGGCAGCGCTTCCTCCGGCGTCATCTCGCCGCGCTTGCTGCGCAGCACGACGTCGCGGAACTTGGCTTCGCTGGCGGCCTGACGATCGGCCGACGCCATCGCTTCCTTGTACCTCCTGAGCGCTTCGGGATCGCGGCCGAGCGCCTCGTCGAGCCAGCCGCGCATCACCGCGAGCTGCGGCTTCATCTCCGGCGGAATCCCGACCAGATCGAAATCGCTGCTGATCTTGGCGGCACCGGCATAGTCGCGCACTTCCAGCGACGCGCGCATCGCGGTGGCGAGCACCTCGCGCTGCATGTCGAGCGGCAGCGCCGTGATGGCGAATTGCACGGATTTGAGCTTCTCGCGGGCCTCAGGCCATTTGCCCTGGCGCGCCAGCGCGACGCCCTTCCACAACTGCGCCTCGTAGGTCGAGGCGATCGCCGGATTGGCGACGTCCTTCAGCGTCTGCTCCGGCCGCGCCATCAGCGCGCTCGCCGCGGCGTGGCCGATCATCGTCGCGGCGTCTTCCTGCCCGGGTTTGACGCCCAGCAACGCCAGGTCGAGCGCGCCCTTGGCTTCGTGATACAGGCCGCGCGCCATGTAGAACCGCGCCAGATCGAGCCGGGTCGGCAAGCGGTCGTCGCCGGTCGCCGCCGACGCCGTCCGGATGCGAGCGTCGAGCGCATCGATAAAGCGCCCCTCCTGGTCTTTGGCCCATTGGGTGATGTCGAAGAACGGCCGCTCGGCCGGGGAGCCCGCCTGCCCGGCCGGTTCGGCCGACGACAGCGTCAGGCCGCCGGGCCGCGACAGCACCACCGCATCCGCCGCCGTCTCGACGGTGACGTCGTCGGACTTCAGTTCGATCACCACGCCGTGCAGCGTCTCCAGCAGATTGAACTCGACGAAGCTCTGACGCTTGATGAAACCGCGCGGCGGCGGCAGCGCGGTGATCACCGTGAGTGCGTCGCCGGCTTCCGGATCGGTCAGGCGATGCATCTGGCCGAGGCCGGCGAGCGCCACGGCGACGGTGGCGCGGGCGGGATCGGCGATGTTGCGCACCGCGGTCAACGGCCGCGCAGCGCCGCGGCCTGAATCGGCGAGCGTGATCGACCAGTTCTTTCCGGAGCCGTCGTCGTCGCTCAGCGTTGCGAGTTGCGGGCGATCGAGACCCAGCCGGATCGCCTGTCCGTTCGGCAGCGCCACGCGGCTGACGTCGCCGACGATGCCGCCGCCCTCGCGGCGGATCGCCGAAAGATCGAACGGGGCGGTGTTGTCGAGCACCAGCCAGATCATGTCGCCGCGCCGGAACAGCGCCGCCGGCGTCGGCGCCGCGAAGGCGAAAGCGAGCTGCAGGCCGTCGGTGTTGCGGCGCGCCTCGACGGGACGGGCCGCATTGGCTGCAGCGGGATTGATTGCAACGGCCGGCGGTTCGGGCGCGGGCGGCGGCTTCGGAGCCTCGGCGACCGCCGCCGCCGCGCCGGCTTTGACCGGTGGCCCGGCGGGAGTGGGCGTCTCGCTCACCACGGCAGCCGGCGCCGCAATCTTCGGCGCGACCGCGACCGGTAGGGCGACGGCCGGTGCGATCACAGCCGGCACCGGCGTTTCGTCGCGCCGCGCCGACGGGCCGGCGGGCGTCGGCGAGACCGCCATGGCTTTCGGCGGCGCCGGCGGCGGCACCGCCGCAACGACCGGCTTCGTATCGGGCTTCGCATCCGGCCTCGCCGCGGGCTTGGTCTCGGACGATTTGGCCTCGGATCGGGTCTCCGGCTTCGGATCGGGCTTGGGATTGTCCGCGCCGCGCGACGCTGCGGCCGCGGCCTCGCGTTCCAGCCTGGCGATTTCGGGCAGCATCAGCGCCGACGAATCCTTCTTCGCCGGCTCGGCATCCTGCGGCTGAAAACTGACATCGACGATGAAATTCTTGTCCTCGCGAAACGAGCGCACGTCGGCGCCGCCGATCAGTGCGAAGTCCACGCTGGAGCCGTCGCCGTCGATCTTCTGGCTGATCGACCCGACATTCGGCGCGCCCGCGAGCTGCGCATCGGCGAGATCGAAATTCAGCCCAGTATTGAACAGCACGGTGAGCTTCTTGTCGGTCAGCGTCGACGACACCTGCACGCCGGTCGGCACCTCGAACACGTAGCGCACGAAAGTCGGCTGCATCGACGCGCGGACCCGGCTCGGCGGCCGCTTTTTGACCTCGGCCCGCGCCTGCTGCGCGCGCAGCGCGCGCTCGGCGGCGCGGGCGCGCTCGGCCAGCGCCTTGACGACGTCCTGCGGCAGACCGGGCGGCGCGCCGGCCCAATTGTCGGGCAGGAAATCGATGTACAGACGCTCGCCCGCGGACATCGGATTGACGCTGAACTTGCGCAGCAGCGCCAGCCGGACCGCATAGCCGTCGGGATCGAGCCGCGCCGAGCCGATGTAGTTCGGCGCGGAATCCGCGAGCTTGTCGATCGGAATATCCACCGGCCGCTTGAACCGGATCACCACGATCAGGCCGGCCATCACGACGTCGGATTCGACGTCCTCGGCGAGCTTGAACAGCAACCGTCCGTAACCGCCGGTCGACTCGAAACTCACTTCGCCGCGCACCGCCTGGGCGGCCGCCGGCCGCGGCGACAGCACCGCGGCGAGAACGAGCCCTAACGCCAGGCAGACTCGTGCGAAGCGCCCGCAGAGCGCCTGCGACCAAACTGCAGCGGCAGCCATCCGCGCCATTCGTATCTTCCGGTCAACGACCCTGTTCTGCCGGGCGGGCCGCACCCGCCTTCTCGCATTGCTCGACGTTCGCCGCGCACCGACGCAGCGAAGGCATTCGCACCCCACTCCAGCATGGAAGCCGTTAACGCTGGCTTAACCATCCCGGTACGCGGCGGGCCGGGGTCCGCCCGGAAATCGACGCGCGGCCGTATGTGCCAGCAATTTTACAATCTCTGATTTAAATCGGTCGGCTAAGCACGTTTTATGTAGTATGACCCGCTCGGGACCGAAGCGCCAATTCCGCACGGTATCTGATTGCTACTTCGAACGTTGTCCCAGCGGCTTCATTCAGGATCGCTTGCGTCATGCTGTTGAAGGGACTGTACAAGGTCGAGTTCGAAACACCGCGCCGGAAAGCGGTGGGCGTGTTGTTCGCAGAGGACGGAAAGCTGCGCGGGGGTAGCTCGGCCTTCGCCTTCATCGGATCCTACGAACAGGACGGCGGCTCGATCCGCGGCGAGGTCATGAGTCGCCGCCATACCAGCGATCCCAATTTTCCTTCCGTGTTCGGCGTCGACGAAGTCCGCGTCGATTTCTACGGCTCGTCGATCGGCGATTTCGCGCAAGTCGAAGGCGTCGCCGCGGAAGCGCCGACGCTGGGCTTCAAGGCGGTGTTGACGCGGATCTGCGATTGACCGGCGCGCTGCCGGGACGAGCCGACCTACTGCCGGGCCGGAACGGGCCGGCCTTCGATCTTCGGCAGCGCCGCGGCCGAGGCGGTGGCCTTGCCGGTGGCGCGGCGCGCCAGTTCGACGGTCAGTTTCTCGGCGGCTTCCGGAGTCATCAGCCCCATAATATCGGACATCTTGCGTGGCGCGATCTGCGACGCGATCTCGATCAGCACCGGCATTTCCAGCCGGTCGAAGATCTTGGCGGCGTCCTTCGGCTTCATCGCCTCGTACATCGTGATGATGCCCTTGAAGCGCGCGGCGTCGGCCTCCGACTTCTGCTCGGTCGCCTTGCCGATCTGGCCCTCGGTCGCCTTCATTTCCTCGACGCGGGCCTCGATCCGCTTCTCCGCGGCCTTCAGCAGGCTCTCGCGGATTTCGACTTCGCGCGCCCGCGCATCGAGCTCCTGCCGCCGTGCCTGCAGCCGTTCCAGGAGCGCACGCTCCGAGGGAGAAATCCCCGGCGGCTGTTCGACCGGCTGATCGACGAGCTTGACCTCCTCCGGGGCGGACACCTCCGGCTTGGCCTCCTCTTTCTTCGGCGCCGGCACCGAGCCGGTGATATCGGACGCGAGTTCGGGATCCACTGGTTTGACGTTGCCGCCCGGGAAGTTGAAGTTGGACTGCGCCCATGACGGCTTGGTCGCGTTCGGATCGTAGTCGAACACGTAGCCGCCATCGAGCAACAGACCGGCAATCTTCAGCACGGCGAGGCCGGCGATGGCCACCAGCACCACCGGAAGGATGCGGATGTCCCGAAAGGCGTTCATGCAGCCAGGCCGCTGTGTCGTCGTCGCTCGGCGAAGGCTTCCGCCGCCGCCGCATTAGCGCGCGCCGCCGACATCACCGGCTCGTCGGTCTGCTCCGACGACGGCCGCGCCGCAGCGACGATCTTCGACAGCCGGCGCAGCACGTTGTCGCCCTCGGCGAGCTGCTTCTTGAGATGTTCGGACAGCGCCGTCGCCGACGCGATGTCGCGGCCGAGATGCTCGTTGACCTCGCGCACGGTGAGCTTGAGCCCGCCGATCGCGCGTTCGGCGATTTCGGTGACGGTGATCAGTTCGCCGATCGTCGCCTTCAACGATTGTTCGTCGGCCCTGAGCCGCAGCAGCCGCTTGTTGAGCAGCCAGCAATAGCCGATCGTCAGCATCAGCAGCACAGCGACCAGGCTTTCGATGACCAGTCCGAGAGTATGGCTCATTGTGCCTCCATCATTTTGCTCTGCTCATCGGTCCGCTCGAACATCGCGTAGGTCGTGACCGGCTTGCGCAATGGTTTGGTGACCCGGATGGCGACGCGATCGCCGACCCGGCCCATCCGGCCTTCCGTCAGTGTGACGCTGCCGCAGCGCACCGCGACCAGCGCGTCGGCGCGCAGATCCAGCGGCAGGGTGTCGCCGACCTGCAGCGCCATCAACTGCTTCAGCGGCACCTCCGCCTCGTACAACACGGCGTCGACCGAAATATCGGCCTGGCCGATCTCGGTGGCGAGATGGCCTTCCCAGACCTGATCACGGCCGAATTTCTCGCCCATGAACATCTGCATCAGCACGCCGCGGATCGGTTCGATCGTGGCGTAAGGCAGCAGCAGCTCGATGTTGCCGCCGCGGTCTTCCATGTCGATGTGCAGGCGGACCAGGATCGCCGCGTTGGCCGGACGGCTGATCGCGGCGAAGCGCGGATTGGTTTCGAGCCGGTCGATCGAGAACGCCACCGGCGACAACGGCCGGAACGCCTGCTCGGCGTCGGCGAGCACGACCTCCAGCAGCCGCTTCACCAGATTGGTTTCGATTGTGGTGTAGGGCCGGCCCTCGATCCGGATCGCGGCCTGACCGCGGCGGCCGCCGAGCAGCACGTCGATCATCGAATAGATCAGGCTGGAATCGACGGTGGCGAGCCCGAAATTCTGCCACTCCTCGGCCTTGAAAACGCACAGCACCGCCGGCAGCGGGATCGAATTCATGTAGTCGCTGAACCGCACCGAAGTGATGCGGTCGAGCGAGACCTCGACGTTGTCCGAGGTGAAATTGCGCAGGCTCGTCGTCATCAACCGCACCAGGCGGTCGAACACGATTTCGAGCATCGGCAGACGCTCGTAGGAGACCATCGCCGAGTCGATGATGGCGCGGATGCCGGAATTCTCGTCGAGATGCACCTCGCCGACGCTGAAGCCGAGGAGATTGTCGATCTCCTCCTGCGACAGCACGCGCTCGCCGCTGTTCTTGCCGGTGCCGGCGAGATCGCGGCCGCCGTCCTCGACCATGGCGGCCCATTGCTCCGCCATCGTCCCGGTGAGTTCGTTCTCCTCGGCCGCCTTCGCGGCGGCCTCGGGGTCTTCCGAGGCCATCGACGCTTCCCATTGGGCGGCGATGGCGTCCTGGTCGAGTTGTTCCTGGCCAGCCATGTCAGATCACTGCACCAGTACTTCCTTGAACAGCACCGCGGTCACCTGCGCAGGGGCGATCGCGACGTTGACGCGCCGGGTCAGTTCCTCCTTCATCCGGAACATCCCGACCGAACCGTTGAGGTCGCCGGAGCGCAGTTCGCGCAAATACGTCTGAAACAGGTCGGTGATCCGCGGCAGCGTCGGCTTGATCTGTTCGATCAGCTTTTCGTCCTTCACCTCGAGCACGATCTTGGCCTTGAGATACTGCACCCGCTCGCCCGGCGAACCGGCGAGATTGACCATGATCTCCGGCACCTCGAGGAAATTCGGCGGTTTCACTTTCTCGGCGGCCTCGGCGTGTTCTTTCTCGGCGTCGTGGCCCTTGGACATGAAGAACCACGCGCCGCCGCCACCGCCGATCAGCAGCAGCCCGGCCGCGGCCGCGATGATGATGAGCTTCTTCTTGCTCTTCGGCGCGGCGCCTTCGGCGCCCTCTGCGCCTTCATCCGGTTTTTCTGGGTCCGCCATGGGCGCAGTTCCGTGTTGCGAGAAGAGCCGCTGTGCCGCCAAGGCGAACCGTAAACGCGAGACTAAAGCCGCCAGCGCACCAGGCCCTGATGTGACGACGCTATGGCGCAATGGTTAACGGAACCTTTCCAGACGGCGCCAACTAGGAAGATTCTGCCGGGTGACATGGTCAACAAGTCCCTAATTGCCGGCCTCTCCCTCCCCTCCAAAACGACCAAGCGCTTGAAATCACTGACTATTTCAACTTGGCACGGCGCTCGCAAGTAAGATCGCGAGCCGCTGCTTGGGAGAGCGTCGGTTCGAGGCGATCCGCGGAAGGTCTGGGAGGACCGGGGGCGGATCCTGGAAGGGAGAACCACCGATGCAGAATACGCTTCTGGTCGGCTTGTCGCGGCAGGTCGTGCTCGAACGGCAGATGGATGTCGTCGCGAACAATCTGGCCAATATGAACACCAACGGCTTCAAGGCCGAACGCTCCATGTTTCAGGAATTCCTGAACACCGGCGCGCATGAGGACAATTTCCAGGGCCGGGACCGCCGCGTCAGCTTCGTGCAGGACCGCGCCGCGTATCACGATTTTTCCGCTGGCCCATTGAACGAGACCAAGAACCCGCTCGACGTCGCGATCGACGGTTCGGCGTTCCTTGTGGTGCAGACCCCGGCCGGCGAGCGCTTCACCCGCGACGGCAAGCTGTCGATCAATCCGCGCGGCCAGCTCGTCAACGCCTCCGGCTATCCGGTGCTCGGCACCTCGGGCCCGATCGTGTTCCAGCCGACCGACAAGGCGATCAACGTCGCGCAGGACGGCAACATCAGCGTGCTGGAAGGCACCGCCACCATCGACTCGCTGCGCGGCAAGCTGCGGCTGGTGTCGTTCGCCCGGCCGCAGAGCCTGGAGAAGCAGGGCGACAATCTGTTCGCCGCGACCTCCGACCCCGGCGCGCCCGACACCAAGGCGATCGTGCGCCAGGGCTACGTCGAGAAATCGAACGTGAACTCGGTGCTGGAAATGACGCGGATGATCGACGTCACCCGCTCCTATCAGAAAGTCTCGTCGTTACTGCAGCAGCAAGGCGACCTGCAGAAGGCCGCCATCGAGCGGCTTGCCGAAGTCCCGGCGTAAGGAGATCGACGATGCGCGCACTCTACACCGCAGCGACCGGCATGGCCGCCCAGGAACTCAACGTCCAGGTGATTTCCAACAACATCGCCAATATGCGGACGACGGGGTTCAAGAAGCAGACGGCACAATTCCAGGACCTGATCTACGACCACGTCCGGCGGGTCGGCGCGCAAGCGTCGGACCAGGGCACGATCCTGCCGGTCGGCGTCGACATCGGCGGCGGCGTCAAGACCGTCGGCACCCCGCGGCTGATGACGCAGGGCACGCTGTCGACCACCGGCAACGATCTCGACCTCGCCATTCGCGGCGAGGGCTTCTTCAAGATCCAGATGCCGGACGGCACCTTCAGCTACACCCGCGACGGCTCGTTCACCACCGACAACACCGGCCGCGTCGTCACGGCGAACGGCAACCCCTTGCAGCCGACCATCACCATCCCGAACGGCGCCACCAGCATTACGGTCGCGACCAACGGTCAGGTGTCGGTGACGGTGGCAGGGGCGACAGCGCCGACCGTGCTCGGCCAGATCGGCCTGACGCGCTTCATCAACAAGACCGGGCTGCAGCCGCAAGGCGACAATTTGTTCATCGAGACCCAGGCGTCCGGCCCGCCGCAGGACGGCATCGCCACCGCCGACGGTCTCGGCGACATGATGCAGAAAACGCTGGAGCAGGCCAACGTCGAAGTGGTGACGGAAATCTCCGACCTGATCTCCGCACAGCGCGCCTACGAGATGAACGCCAAAGTCGTCAGCGCCGCCGACCAGATGCTGCAAGCAACCTCCAACATGTTCCGCTGAGGGAGCTGACCAATGATCCGATCGCTCCTCATCACCGCTCTGCTCGCCGCGCCGTTCGCCGCGACCGCAGCCGAGAAAACGCCGCCGGCCGCCGTGCCGGCCCTCGACCAACGGACCGACGACGTGCTGCTCTCGCCGGTGCTGCGCGCGCATGTCGAGGTAGCCGACGAACTGGTGCGGATCGGCGACGTCATCGACAATGCCGGCGTCGCGGCGAAGATCGCGATCTATCGCGCGCCCGACCTCGGCACCACCGGCGCGCTGCCGACCGCATCCGTGCTCGCCGCCTTGCGTGCGCATCAGGTGATCGGCGTCGACACCCGCGACATCCGTGAAGTCACCGTCGCCCGCCTCGCCCGCAGCGTGCCGGCGAAGGAGATCGAGCAGCAAGTGATCGAGACGCTGCAGCGCCGCCACGGCTTCGGCGAGGCCGAAGATCTGGCGTTGACCTGGGACCGGGAGATCGAATCCCAGACGCTGCCGGCCAGCTACACCGGCCCGCTGCAACTCGTCTCCGAACGGTTCGACCGGCGCAGCGGGCGGTTCGACATCAGTTTCGAAATCGCGGGTTCCGACAGCGCGCCGGTGCGGCTGCGCCTGACCGGCGCCGCGGTCGAGACCGTTTCGGCCACGGTGCTGACCCGCTCGATCGAACGCAATGAGGTCATCAAAGCCTCCGACGTCGCCATCGAACGCCGCCCCAAGGCCGAGGCCAAGTCCGACGCCATCGCGCGCGATGTTGCGATCGGCATGCAGGCGCGGCGCACCTTGCGCAGCGGCCAGTTGGTACGCGCCACCGACCTCGCCAAGCCCGATCTGGTCACGCGCGATCAGGGCGTCACGCTGATCTATCAGGCCGCCGGCATCTACCTGACGTCGCGCGGCAAGGCGCTCGAAACCGGCACCGAGGGCGACGTCGTCAACGTGCTCAATCTCCACTCGAAGCGCACCGTGGCCGCGACCGTGATCGGACGCGGACAGGTGATGGTGACCGTCGCCGTGCCGCGCATCCTCGCCAGCGCCAATCCCGCTACAGCGCCGGGCGTTCCCGCCGCCGCGCCTGCCCCCGCCGCCGCCAGGACCGAGTGAGTTTCATGTTCAAGCCAGTACCGACCAACCGCATCGTTCTGATCGCCGCGCTGATTGCGACGGGAGGTCTCGCCGGCGGCTGCTCCTCGATCGACCGCCTCGCCGCGATCGGCGAACGGCCGGCGCTGAGCGCAATCGAGAATCCGACGACGCAGCCCGGCTACAAGCCGGTGCAGATGCCGATGCCGAAGCCGGAAGTCGCGTCGTACAACGCCAACTCGCTGTGGCGGAACGGCTCGCGCGCGTTCTTCCGCGATCAGCGCGCCGCCAAGGTCGGCGACATCATGACGGTGACGGTGAACTTCACCGACAAGGCCAACATCGCCAATCAGACCCAGCGCAGCCGCTCCAGTTCGGAAAATTCCGGCATCACCGATTTCGCCGGCAGCAAGCTGTTGACCGGCGACGCCGCCGAGGTGCTTCCAGGCCGCCTGCTCACCACCGATGCCACCTCGACCACCGACGGCAAGGGCTCGGTGCAGCGCCAGGAAGCCTTGAAGACCAGCGTCGCCGCGGTGGTGACGCAGGTGCTGCCGAACGGCAATCTGGTGGTCGAGGGCAAGCAGGAAATTCGCGTCAATTTCGAAGTCCGCGAACTGATCGTCGCCGGCATCGTCCGGCCGGAAGACATCCAGAGCGACAACACCATCGACAGCAGCAAGATCGCGCAGGCCCGCATCGCCTATGGCGGCCGCGGCCAGATCACCGACGTGCAGCAGCCGCGCTACGGCCAGCAGGTGATGGACGTGCTGCTGCCGTTCTGAGTTTCAGTTTTCGAGCTCCCACACCCGGCCGCGAACCTAGGCGCGGTCAGGTGTACCAGCGCGGCCTCCTCCGGCTCTCCCCCGGACGGAGGCCGCGGCCTTTTCGGCGGCCGCCGGGCACCACGAGCCGCACCGGCGGGTCGCGGCGCGGCAATGTGATCCGATGCATGGACCGCATCGCATGGCGCCGGTTGTATCGCGCGCCGGCGACGTTAAGTTCCGCGGCAACCCGCCTGCTCCCGCATCCGCCGGGCCGGCCTATTGGAGAATCGAGATGATCCGAACCAGCGCCGCCCTGCTTGCGGCCGCCGCCGCCGTCGTCACACTTGCGGCGGCGCCAGCCTCGGCCCGCGACTTCGCGTATTGCCTGCAGGGCGGCGAATGGGGCTATCCCGGCAACTGCCAGTTCGACAGCTACCAGCAGTGCATGACCACGGCATCCGGGACCCGGGCCGGTTGCGACATCAACCCGGTCTTCGCGTTCCGGGCGCAGCAGCAGGACGTCCAGCCGCAGCCGCGCCTGCGGCATCGCCGCCACTGAGCCGGAGCGCCTGAAAAGCCGACAAAAAAATAGCGCCGCTCCCGATCAGGAGCGGCGCCGAAATTCATCGGACAGCCGCGCGAACGCCGACTGCGCCTCGGCGCGAACTACTCGTCGCGATAGACCTTCTCGCGCTTCTCGTGGCGCTCTTGCGCTTCGACCGACAGCGTCGCGATCGGGCGGGCTTCGAGCCGCTTCAGCGAAATCGGCTCGCCGGTTTCTTCGCAGTAACCGTAGGTGTTGTCGTCGATGCGCTGCAGTGCAGCGTCGATCTTGGAGATCAGCTTGCGCTGCCGATCGCGCGCACGCAGTTCGATGGCGCGGTCGGTTTCCGACGAGGCGCGATCGGCCAGGTCGGGATGATTGACGTTCTCTTCCTGGAGGGTCTGGAGCGTGAGCTTTGCTTCGCGCAAAATCTCGTCCTTCCAGGCCAGTAGCTTGGCGCGAAAATACTCGCGCTGCCGTTCATTCATGAACGGCTCTTTCTCGGAGGGTCGATAGCTTTTCAACTTATCCAAGGGGCAATCCATGATCTTGTTGGGCGGCAATAGCCCCGCCTGCGCGGCAGCTTATATAGCGCGCGCAGATGACAGACAATATCGTCCGCCGTCGCGTCCGCTGCTGCACATCGTTTGAGCGGCGGAAGCTGCCGCACCCTTGGTCGGTCGCGCGTCGGTCAGTATTGTCCGGCCTTGGCCAGTTCGACCTCGACGCGCAGCTCGATTTCCGACAATACCGCGTCGAGACCCGGATCGCCCGAAGAGGCCTTCAGTTCCGCGGCCGCGGCGCGCAGCCGCGTCACCGTGGCGGTGTCGAACGAGCCGGCCAGCAGGCTGATCTTGAGGTCGTCGAGCACGTCGAGTGCGGTCCGGCCACGCGCCACGGAGCGCTTGCGCCTTTCGGTGGCGTCCTCGACCCCCTGCATCGCCATCAGCGCATCGAGCCCGGTGGGCGCCAGCGGCGCGCTGGCCGTTCGTGTCGCCTGCCCGGGCTGTGCGGTGCTGGTCGGCAGCGAAAAGGTGCTGGAACCGGTCCGCCGGGCGTTGCCGGAGGGGGCCGAAGGGGTGGTGCCGTTTGGGCCGTAGATTCGCATGGTCTCTCTCGCCGGACAGGTCCTGGCTGGGTGCCGCGCGGGGAACAGCTTACACCCAAGCCGGCAACCGCGCTGAGGCCCCTGCAACCCAGCGTCGTCGTTTATGGTTAACAGCAGGTAAACGGTCGGCAAATTTTGCCGCTGGCGCTCGGTTTTGCCGCGCCCCCGGTTCCCACGGAGCGGGGCCATACCTGGTAAGTTATATCAATATCAAATACTTAGATCGCATTCCCTAACTGGCATGGCGCTCGCAAGGGAAGCTGGCGTGACTGCGCTGCGTGCCGCCGCGTCAGCCGCCGAGGAGACTACAATGCCGAGCGTTTCCGCCGTGATCCTGAAGCTGGCCGCAGCCGCCCTGTCTGCGCTGCTGCTGTCGGGCGTGGCCGCCAACGCCACCTCGCGGATCAAGGACCTCGCCAATATCGAGGGCGTGCGGCAGAATCAGTTGATCGGCTACGGCCTCGTGGTCGGCCTCAACGGCACCGGCGACACCCTCAACAACATCCCCTTCACCAAGCAGTCGCTGCAGGCGATGCTGGAGCGGATGGGCGTCAACATCCGCGGCGCCACGATCCGCACCGGCAACGTCGCTGCCGTGATGGTGACCGGCAATCTGCCGGCTTTCGCCACCCAGGGCACCCGGATGGACGTCACCGTCTCGGCGCTCGGCGACGCCAAGAACCTGCAGGGCGGCACCCTGCTGGTGACGCCGCTGCTCGGCGCCGACGGCAACGTCTATGCGGTGGCGCAGGGATCGCTCGCGATCGGCGGCTTCCAGGCCGAGGGCGAAGCCGCCAAGATCACCCGCGGCGTGCCGACCGTCGGCCGAATCGCCAATGGCGCCATCGTCGAGCGCGAGATCGAATTCGCGCTGAATCGCCTGCCGAGCGTCCGGCTGGCGCTGCGCAACGCCGATTTCACCACCGCCAAGCGGATCGCGGCGGCGGTCAACGATTTCCTCGGCACCAAGAGCGCCGAACCGATCGACCCTTCGACCGTCCAGCTCTCGATTCCGGCCGAGTTCAAGGGCAACGCCGTCGCCTTCGTCACCGAGATCGAGCAGTTGCAGGTGGAACCGGACCAGGCCGCCAAGATCATCATCGACGAGCGCAGCGGCATCATCGTGATGGGCCGCGACGTCCGTGTCGCCACCGTCGCGGTCGCACAGGGCAATCTCACCGTATCGATTTCCGAAAGCCCGCAGGTCAGCCAGCCCAATCCGCTGGCGAACGGCCGCACCGTGGTCACGCCGAATTCGCGGATCGGCGTCACCGAGGACGGCAAGAAGCTGGCGCTGGTCAAGGACGGCGTGTCGCTGCAGCAGCTCGTCGATGGTCTCAACGGCCTGGGCATCGGCCCGCGCGACCTGATCGGCATCCTGCAGGCGATCAAGGCCGCCGGCGCGATCGAAGCCGATATCGAGGTGATGTGATGTCGATCGTCCCCACCACCTACGCCAAGACCGCCCTCAGGCACGACGGCCGGCCCGACATCGACCTGAACGCCGCTCTGGCCAAGGTCTCGCCCAAGGCGCAGGCCAAGGCGCGCGACTCCGCCGAGCAGTTCGAGGCGATGTTCCTGAATTCGATGTTCTCGCAGATGACGAGCGGCCTGAAGGGCGACGGCCCGTTCGGCGACACTGTCGGAACCGGGGTGTGGCGATCGATGTTGACCGAGCAATATTCGCAGACCGTCGCCAAGGCCGGCGGCGTCGGCATCGCCAACGACGTGTTCAGGACTCTCATTCTTCAGCAGGCCAGCGCGACCTGATCGCAAAGGACGATGCCATGACGCAGATGCAACGCCAGCAGGCCCCCGCCCCCGCCCCGGTGCAGCCGGTCGCTTCGCCGGCCGACGCGCGCAAGCTCGCCAACGGACTGACGGAGGTCATGAACGCGCTTCTGGCGGTGATCGAACGCGAGACCGAACTGGTCCGCGCCGGCAAGATTCCCGATGCGCTGCGGCTCGAGGGCCAGAAGAACGAGCTCACGAAAAGCTACATCACCGCGATCACGCAGGTGAAGGCGAGCCAGCCTTATATGGCCAAGGCGACGCCCGACCTGCTCGGCACGCTGCATCGCCACCACGAGGTGTTCCGCGCGATGCTGCAGGTCAACCTCACCGTGCTCGCCACGGCCCACGCGGTGTCCGAGGGCATCGTGCGCGGCGTCAACGCCGAGATCCAGCGCCGCAACATTCCGCAGACCTACACGGCCTCCGGCAAGCGCGCAGCACCCGGCCCGCGCAACCTGACGCCGATCGCCGTCAGCCGCTCGCTGTAGGTCTCTCCGGACACCACCGTTTGCCCCCGTTTTCCACACCGCCCGGCCGCGACGCCGGCGGCGTTTTCGCGCGCGGCATTTGAATCAAATCTAAGGGGAGTTTGCAGGAGGAGCTTCAGGGGTTCCGTGCACCATATTTGGTGGGGGGGTGGATTGACCTTGATGGAGCCAGGAGGCTGCCATGAGTTTCGACTTCACCATAAAGCCCGTCGGGCAACTGGTGATAACACCCGTCGTCAGGCCGGAGCCTGAGGCGGTGCAAACCGCGGTCGCGACGCAGCTACCTGCGCCCAAGAGCGTGACCGCCCTCGACAGCGGCGCCGGCAGCAATGCCGTGGCCAGCAGTGCCGCCAAGGTCGGCGCGGACACCATTTCGCGTCAGGTGATCTTCGATCAGGCGTCGGCCGCGATGGTCTACGTTCTGGTCGACGAGAGCACGGCCGAGGTGGTCAACCAGTATCCCGAATCGTGGCAGCTCAGGGCTCGCGCCTACTTCCGCGAACAGGATCAGTCGAAGCTCCAGCACCGAACCGGCCCGATCCCGACGGACCGCACCGTCTGAGCGCGGACGGCTATCGGCTGCAACACCCGGCCTGCCGACGCAGGTGCGGGCGATGACGCTTGTCCGCTTCGACGTCATGATCGGCATGACCGCTGTCGGACACCACCGCCGTCAGGCGCGGCCGCTGAGACCGGCGGCGATGTTGCGGTTGATTTCGATGAGTGCGTTGAGCGCCTCGACCTGCGGCGCCATCTGCAATGCGGTCGACTGGCTGAGCACGAACACGCCGATGTTGGCGATGTTCTGCCGGATCTCGAGAGTCTGAGGATTGTCGTCGCGCATCGCGTCGCTGACGAAGATCGACCACAGCTTGCGATTGAACATCAGCGCTTCGTTGAGGCCGATGGCGCCGCGCTCGGACCAGTTCGTCACCACGTCCTGGAGCTGCCTGGCCGCCTTCAGCAATGCTTGCGCTTCGATTTCCCTCGGAGAAGCCGTTCTTTGCGCGGTGCGGGCGTAGGCCTGAGCAGCACTCGACATCGTTACCTCTGTAACAGTTCTTCTTCGCGCTTGATCAGCGGTCGGATTTCCCTCAACGCCTTATAAAGTTGGCCACTTAAAATTAGATTACTCGTGGCCTCGATCGTCTCTCGAAAGCTCGGTACGGCCTCGAGCAATTCCTTGATGAAGCCGAGATACAGATCCTGATAGGCGGGAATGTCGTTCTGCAGATACATCATCTGCACGCAGAGATAGACGCGCTTCACCGGGGTGTTCGCGGTCTCCGCGGTGAGAATGTCCTTCTCGCGCAGGATCGGCGCGTCGCCGTCGATCAGAAACGTGGTGCGCGAATCCGAGTTGGTGATCACGCTCTGGCCGATCACGATCCGCTCGAACGGCTTCAATTCGACTCGCAATGGCATCGTGTTTTCCTTTGATTGCGGTCATTGCGACCAAGGACGACTCGTTCCGCCAGCCCACGCGTTTGTTATGCGCAGGCTTTGCACCGCGATCCAATGCCGTGTTTCAGGGGATAAGTCGAGCGCGTCGTTGCGGTCCAACGAATCGCCGCGTGGCGCGAGGGCGGCCTCGACGCCCTCGCCGCGATTCGTGGCGTCGCGATTATCGCAGGAGCTGCAGCACGCTCTGCTGCGACTGGTTGGCCAGCGCCAGCGCCGAGACCGCGATCGACTGCCGGGTCGACAGCGCCTGGCTGTTCGCGGCTTCCTCGTTGGTGTCGGCGAGCGTCAGGTTCGACGAGCCGGTCTGCAGCACGTTGATCAGGTTCTTGGCGAAGTCCTGCCGGATCTGCACGATCGACAGGTTGGAACCGTAGGACGACGCCTGCGACCGCAGCGTGGTCGCCGCGGTGTTGAGCGAGGCGAGCGTCTTGTTGGTCGAGGCGTTGTCGATGAAGTCGACGCCGGACACCAGCGTCGGCAGGCCGAGCGCCGCCGGGCTCAACGCGGTGCCGACGATGTTCAGCGTCGACTTGCCGGTCTCGTTGAACACCAGCTTCAGCGTGTCGCCGTTCAGCAGGTTGACGCCGTTGAACGACGCGTCCTGCGACGTCGTGGTGATCTGCTGGATGACGTTGTTGTACTGCTCGACCAGCTTGGCGCGCGCCACCTGCGCGGTGACGTCCGGTTCCGGCGGGTTCGGCGTGGTGAAGCTCAGCGTCGCCGTGATGGTGCCGCCGAGCGTGCCGCCGTCGGCGGTCGAGCCGAGCGTCGCCGAGGCGTAGTCGTTGTTCGACGAGATCGTCAGCTTTCCGTTGGCGTCGATCTGCGCGATCATGTTGTTGGTCGCGAGCTTGGTGTTGAGCTGCGACAGCGTCTTGACGGTGCCGCCGGTGCCGTCGCCGAAGGTGACGCTGACCGGGGTGCCGCCCTTGAACGAGGTGAAGGTCAGGGTCTTGCCGCTGACGCCGCCGGTGCCGGACGAGCGCGACGCCTTGAACTCGGTCGAGGTGCCGGTGTTGCCGGCGAGGCCGAGCGCCAGCATCGCGTTGCCGGTGCCGCTGATGGTGAGGTCGGAGGCGCTGCCGGTCGAAACCTTCAGCGAGCCGCTGGACAGCGACGAGTTGGCGGAGCCGGTCTGCGTCGTCAGCGTCGCGCCGCTCTGCGACAGCGTCGCCGACTGCACGCCGGTGGCGAGGTCGATCGCTCTCAGCACGTCGGCCATGGTGCCGCCCTGCAGATACACGGTCGAATTGCCGAGGCCGTCGGTCTCGACATTCCCGGTGACGCCGGTGTGGCTGGCCGAGGGAAGCGGGACCGGCGCATTCTTGAAGGTGATGAGCTTGCCGTTGACGTTCAGCGTCGAGCCGTCCTCGATAAGCGTGCCGATGGTACCGGCGCCGGTCGAGCGGGTGGCGGTGAGCGTCGCCGGGCCCGGTCCGGTCGAAGCGGTCAGGTTCAGCGAGCTCAGGAAATCGGCCGGGCCGGTGATGCTGAGATCGGCGCCGGTCGAGGTCTGCAGCGTCACCGCGCCGCCGGCGGAGATCTGCGACGGCGTGCCGTTGGCCGCGAAGGTCGCGACGCCGTTGGCGATCGTCGCCGACTTGACGCCGCTGGCGAGGTCGATCGCGGTCAGCACGTCGCCGACGGTGGCCGAGGTGTAGGTGTTGCTCGTCCCCATGTAGATCGTCGAATTGCCCGACGTATCCGTGACGATGTTGCCGAGCACGCCCGAACCGACGAGCAGCCCCGCGGCGCTCGGCGGATCGCTCGCCTTGAAGGTCACGGACTTGCCGTTGACCGTCAGCGTGGTGCCGTCGGCGATCGCCGGGCCTAGGCCGCCGACCGTATTGAACAGCTTGGTGGTCGCCGTGATCGGCGTGGCGGCGCCGGTGCCGAGCGGGACCGTGACGCTGACGCCGAAGCCGAGCTTGGCCAGCACCGTACCGCCCGAGGTGTCGCTGACCGAGAGCTCCCGGTTGGTGCCGGTATGGAGCTGGATGTGGCCGTTGGCGTCGACGACCGACGGGTTGCTGGTGTTGCCGTTGATGGTGTCGACGGTCGCCAGCAGCGCGCTGATCGGCTGGTTGATGCCGATCGTGTAATTGCCGTTGGTGTCGGCGGTGGCCGAGCCCGTGGTGGTGAACGTGATGTTCTTGCCGTTGACCACGATGGTGTCGCCGGCCTGCGGGCCGGTCGGCGTCACGGTCGAGCCGTTGGTCAGCGAGCTGATCAGGTCCGCGCTGGTCGCGGTCGCCGTCGCCGTGCCGGTGTAGAGCACGCCGCCGGTGGCGGTGGCGTCGGCCGCGACCGCCTTGGTGATGTTGGTGCCGCCGATGCTGCCGACGCCGCCGCCGAGCGTATCGGTCAGCGACACGCCGTTGGTGCCGCCGGCGGTGCCGTCATAGACCACGTTGCTGGTGGCGGTCGCGCTTGCGAATGTCTGAGTGCCGCGCAGATCGTCCGGAGTGGCGCCCGCGATGGTCGCCGAGACGTTGGATTTGGTCGAGTAGCCGACGTTCGACTGCAGCGCCTGATTGGCGATCGACTTGGCGGTGTCGATCAGCTTGTTCAGTGAGGTGATGCCGGTGTTGGCCGCCTGCAGGATCTGGACGCCGTTGCTGATGCCGTCGAGCAGGTTGTTGATGTCGCTGGCGCGGCTGTCGAGCCCTGCCGCGGTGAAGAAGTTGGTCGGGTTGTCGAGCGCGGTGTTGACCTTCTTGCCGCTGGCAAGCCGGTTCTGGGTGGTCGAGAGCAAATCCGCCGTCGATTGCAGCGAAAGCAGGTTCTGACGAACCGCTGCCGAGAGAACCACATCAGACATGGTGCAAACCTTCCTGATCCGCGCTGGGCGGCGACTTCAGTCGCGCGCTGCTGCTTGCGTCGAGGGCCGTTGCCGCGACGCTTGCCGGTTGTGTTTAGACGCCTGTTCTGGAGAGGGACCTCGGCACGCACATACGCGGGTGCGGTCCGGATCAACGCGGCCGATTCTCGGCCAACCTTCTTCCTGAGCATCGAGACTATGGCCGCCGGGCTTTAAAATATGGTTAACAGCGCATTAAGGCCGGCACGGAGACAAAAACTTCAACAATATCAACGTCGATCATTTGCCGAGCCTTCCGCTGGGCCGGCCGCCGGGGTCCCAAAACGGCGCTGATTCGCCCTGTCGGCGGCGCTGCCGGCCTCGGCGTTAAGGCATTGTTGAGGGTCGGTCCGGGCGCATGCCGGGATCGTATGGTTAATGAATATTTTACGCGGGCATCCGAGTATCCGCGCGATCTACACGATCGTCTCCGAGGTGCGTAGGATCGCCCGACGAGCAGTCTTCCTCAGGCCGATTCGGAAACGCCATGCAGCCCGGACGCAACAAGGCCTCCAGCGCCTCGCCGCCATACGACAAATCCTACGAGCCCGTGCTGCTGCTGATGCGGGCGCGGGTGATGCACCAGGCCGGGCAATACGACGAGGCGAAATCCGCCTACAAGAAGGTGCTGAAGAAGAGCCCGAACAATTTCCAGGCGCTGCACTTTCTCGGCCTCGCCGAATATCAGACCGGCCATTTCGACGCCGGAATCCGTTCGCTGAAGCGCGCGCTGATCGAAGATCCGAAATCGGCGCAGGCGCAGTCCGACCTGGGCAGCGTACTCAACACGGCGCAGCGCTACGACGAAGCGCTGGCCGCCTGCGACAAGGCGATCGCGCTGGATCCGGCGCTGGCCTTCGCCCACGCCAATCGCGGCAACGTGCTGATCACGCTCGGCCGCTACGACGACGCGGTCGCCAGCCTCGACCGGGCGCTCGAACTCGTTCCGGACCACGCCGACACCTGGAACGACCGCGGCAACGCGCTGCACAAGCTCGGCCGCTACGACGAGGCGCTGAACAGCTACGCGCAGGCGATCACAATCGATCCGCTTCACGACGTCGCCTTCATGAACCAGGCGACCACGCTGAAGGAGATGAAGCAGTTCGACCTGGCGCTGGCGAGCTACGACCGCGCGCTGTCGATCGGCAAGCGACCGATGGACGCCGGCATCGCTCGCGCCGATCTGCTCCTGCAGATGAAGAACGTCGAAGGCGCATTGGCGACCTGCACCGCGCTGCTGAAGATCGAACCCAACTCCGTGCCCGCCCTGACGCTGCTCGGCAATTGCATGGCCTCGCTCGGCGACGCCGACACCGCGACCGCGCTGCACGGCCGCGCGCTGGCGCTGAAGCCGGACTACGAGCCGGCGATTTCCAGCCGGATCTTCTCGATGGATTTCTGCTCCGACGCCGACTTCCAGTCGCAGCAGGCCGCGCGTGCGGACTGGTGGAAGCATGTCGGCGCGCGGCTCTACAAGAGCCATGCGGCGCCGTTCGCCAATGATCGCGATCCCGAGCGTCGCCTCGTGGTCGGCTATGTCTCGGCCGATTTCCGGCAGCATTCCGCGGCGTTCTCGTTTCGCCCGGTGATCGAGAATCACGACCGCACCCACTTCGACGTGATCTGCTATTCCGGCGTGGTGCTGCCCGATCAGGCCACCAAATCGTTCGAGGCGATCGCCGACCAATGGCGCGACTCCTCGCAATGGACCGACACCAGGCTGGCCGAGACCATCCGCGCCGACAAGGTCGACATCCTGATCGACCTGTCGGGTCACTCGGCGGGCAATCGGCTGCGCGTGTTCGCGCGAAAACCCGCGCCGGTGCAGGTCACCGCCTGGGGCCACGCCACCGGCACCGGCCTGCCGGTGATCGACTATCTGCTCGCCGATCCCGTCGCCGTACCGAACGAAGTGCGGCAGTTCTACGCCGAGGCGATCTACGACCTGCCCTCGATCGTGATCATCGAGCCGCCGCCGGCGGGACTGCAGTCGCCCGAACTGCCGTTCGACCGCAACGGCTATCTGACTTACGGCTCGCTCAACCGCATCAGCAAGATCTCGGATGCCGCGATCGCGGTATGGTCGAAGATCATGTCCGACAATCCGGCGTCGCGCTTGATCTTGAAAGATCACCAGATCGACGATCCCGCGGTGCGCCAGACGCTGCTCGACAAGTTCGCCGCGCAGGGCGTCGGCGCCGGCCGCATCACTTTGCTCGGCTCGACCACGCGGCAGGAACATCTGCAGACGCTGCGACAGATCGATCTCTGCCTCGATCCGTTCCCGCAGGCGGGCGGCGTCTCGACCTGGGAAGCGCTGCATATGGGCGTGCCGGTGGTGAGCAGGCTCGGCAACACCGTCGCCAGCCGGGTGGGCTCGGCGATCCTGGCGGCCGCGGGCCTGCCCGAATTCATCGCCACCAGCGAAGAACGCTACATCGAGATCGCCCTCGATCCCGACCGCGAGCGGCTGCGCTCGATCCGCCGCGGCCTGCCCGCCTTCATCGCCGAGCGCTGCGGCCCCGCCGCCTACACCCGCGCCGTCGAAGACGCCTACCGCACAATGTGGCGCCGCTGGTGCGCGACGCCGGCGGAGGCGAAGCCTGCGGACGGCAAGCGGCGCTGATCGCAGCACGCTTGATAATAGGCTGTTACTTTCGTCATGGCCGGGCTCGTCCCGGCCATCCACGTCTTTGACGCCAGTTACGTCTCGGCGTCAAAAATCGATTTGGTTGGCAACTCATCACAACAAGCACAACCTCATGGTGAGGAGGCGCGAAGCGCCGTCTCGAACCATTGGCCGCGGGCACCCGTGGCCTCATCCTTCGAGACGCCCGGCTTCGCCGGGCTCCTCAGGATGAGGACTCAGTGCATTTGGCTGAGGCATATTGCTTCGATGCCGCATCAACGTCGCAGGCGCGATCTCAAACGCCCGCACCGCCGCTGTGCTTCGGCGGCGCGCCCGGGACGAACGCCGGCACGATCATCTCGCGCGCGATCAGCGCATCGTCGATCGCCGGCATCTGGCTTTCCAGCGGCGCGCCGAATTTCAGGACCGGATACAGCTTCTGCGCGGGATTGATCTCGACATTGCAGAACACCGGTCCCTTGCGCGCATAGACCTCGCGCAGCTTGGCGGCGATGTCCGCGCTGCGGCTGATCGTGACCACCGGCAGATCCATCGCCTCGGCGACCTTGACGACATCGACGAACGACAATCCGCTCGGCGCGTCGACGCCGACATAGTTGCCGTCGAGCCAGGTCTCCAATGTCTGCTTCTGGATGCCGTGGCCGTGATTGTTGAACAGGAACAGCCGCACCGGCAGCTTGTGCCGCGCCAGCAGCGCCAATTCGCCGAGCGACAGCATGAGGCCGCCGTCGCCGATGATGCAGCTCACGCCGCCACGGGCCTGCACCGCCGCGCCGATCGCGGCCGCCAGCGCGTAGCCCATCGCGGTGTTGTTCCAGTCGGAAATCAGCCGCTGGCCGCGCTGGATGCGGAAGCCGTTGCAGGTCCAGGTCAGATTGCCGCCGGTGTCGACATAGATCAACTCGTCGGCGGGCACGGCGTCGCTGAGCTTGTCGACGAAGTCGTAGGCATCGACGAAGCCGGCATTGGCGGGCGCGGGACCAGGGCGATCGTCCGGCAGCGCGGCGCGCCAATGCGCGATCTTGGCCAGCCATTCGTCGCGCGGCGGTGCGGCCTCGAGCGCGCCGAGAAGCTTCGGCACGAAGGCGTCGAGCTGCGCCTCGATCCGCGTCGCGACGGCGATGCCGCGCGCGTCGAACTTGTCCATCTCGCCGCGGCTGGCGTCGACCATCACGATCGTTGCCGCGCGCGCGAACGACGGCAGGATGCCGCCGGTGACGTTCTGCGACAGCCGGCTGCCCAGACAGAGAATGAGGTCGGCGTTCTGCACGGTGAAATTGCCGAGCCGCGGCCCGTAGACGCCGAACGGCCCGACCCGCAGCGGATGATCATGCGCGATCAGATCGGTCGCGGCCCAGGTCGTCAGCACCGGCATGCCGAGCCGGTCGATCAGCTGATCGAGCATCGATCCGATCCGCGGCGTCGACAGCCCGCCGCCCAGAACCAGCACCGGGCGTTTCGCCTGCGCGATCAGCGGCAGCAATGCGGCGATCTCGGCGTCAAGATCGATCGTGGCGATCTGCGCCTCCGGCACGAACGACGCCAGCGCCTCCGGATCGACCTCGGCGCGCTGCAGATCGTCCGGCAGATCGATCAGCACCGCGCCGGGCCTGCCTTCGAAGGCGAGGTGATAGGCCTTCTCCAGATGATAGCGGATCGTCGCGGGATCGCTGATCTGCACCGCGTATTTCGTCACTGTGGCGAAGATCGAGGTGACGTCGGTCTCCTGAAAGCCGAGCTGGCGCACGTCGTTCTTGCCCTTGAGCCGATGCGTCGCGACCTGCCCGGTGATCATCAGCGTCGGCACCGAATCGTAGTAAGCGCAACACACGCCGGTGAGCAGATTGGTCGCGCCCGGCCCGGACGTGGTGATGGCGACGCCCAGCCTGCCGGTGGCGCGCGCATAGCCGTCGGCGGCGATCGCCGCGGCCTGTTCGTGCTGCGGGAAGATCGGCGTGACGTCCGGATGCTTCGCGGCGGAATCGAACATGTGCACCGCCGCCCCGCCGGAGATGCCGAACACATGGCTGACGCCGCGCCGCGCGAGGAAATCGATGACGTAGTCGGACAGCTTCACGCGAACCTCCTGGCGCTCACCGGCGCGCTCAATTGCCGTGCCGCCGCAGCTTGTAGATGTTGGTGTCGGCTTCGAGCCGCGCGACCAGCGCCGCGCCGCCGTCGCGCCAGCCGTCATGCACCACGGAAACATTGCGCCCGCCGGTTGCGGCGCGGCCGGCGCCGAATGCCCATTCGATGCAGCCGAAAATATCCTCGATGCTGGTGCCCTGCTCGCCGCTGTCGAGAAACGCCAGCGTGCGGCGCAGATTGACGCCGGCGTCGTCGCCGGCCTCGACGGTCTGGCGATGGATCTTGGTGTTGACCCAGCCGGTGCCGACCGCGATCGCGTGCACGTCCGGATACTCATCGTCGAGCAGTTCACACAGCTTGACCAGCATCATTTTGCCGAGACAATAGGCCGAGTAGTTGCGGAACGGCCCATTGATGCCGCCGCCGACCAGGAACGCGACCTTCGCGACGGCGCCGGTCCGACGCAGCGGATAGAGCGCGTGCAGCAGCCGCATCTGCGCCACCGCATTCAGCGACAGCGACGCTTCCCAATCGTCGAAATCGCGGCCGAAGAAATCGCCGATCGGCGAGAGTTGTCCCGCCGCGCTGATGAAGCGCTCCCAGGGCTTGTTCAGCGCCGCGATCTCGGCACCCGCACGCCGCACGCTGCCAGCGTCGGACAAATCGCAAGGCACCAGATGAATGCCCGCGTCGGCTTTCAGCTCGTCGAGATTGCCGGCCGAGCGATACGTGCCGATCACCTCGAGACCCTGCGCGCGATACAGCTTCGCCAGCTGCACGCCGATGTCGCTGGAGATCGCCGCGATGATCACGCTGCCCGGCATCTAACGCCCTCCGCCATAGGCTGTCGCAGCGGCCCGCGCGAACGCGGTCGCCAGCGCGCCATCGTTGTTGGTCATCAGCCCGTACCACGGATCGTCGCCACTCGTCATTGCGAGCGAAGCGAAGCAATCCAGCCCTGCAGGCGAGGCGTGGATTGCTTCGTCGCTGCGCTCCTCGCAATGACGGCGAGAGGCCTCGAACTGCCCCGCCGCCAGCGGATAGTCCAGCTGCGCAAGCGCCAGGCTCGCCGGCGTGCCGATGTCGCGGTGATAGTCGGCGTTGTGAAATGAGAAGATCCGGCCCATGAACACCGGCAGGACTTCAGTGGAGAAATCGACCACGGGCTTGCCGAGCGAGGCAATGAAATCGATCACCTCGGGCTCGATCACATAGACCGCCGCGTTGGCGAGGTCGCCCTTCGGCTGCTGCGGCTTCTCGTCCATCTGCAGCACGCGCCTGTCCGCATCCAGGGTGAGAATGCCGCAGCTCTGCGGATGATCGGTGACGAAGCTCATCATCGTCATCGCACAATCGAGCGGCCGGGCGCGATGCGCGGCGAGAAAATCGCCCGGCGCAAACAGGCTGAGATTGTCGGCATGGGCGAACAGCGTCGGGCCGCCGGCGAAGCGCGCACGATGATGCAGCAGCGTGCCGCCGGTGCCGAGCAGCGTCTTTTCATGCGCGAGGATCACGTGCTCGGCCCACGGCGAGCGGCGAATGTACTCGCTCACTAAATCGGCGTGGTGATGCAGATTGACGACGATCTCGGAAAAGCCGGCGTCGCGCAGCATCGCCAGCCACAGCCCGAGCAGCGGCCGGCCGGCGATCGGCATCAGGCATTTCGGCAGCACCTGCGTCAGCGGATGCAGCCGCGTGCCGAGCCCGGCCGCCACCAGCAGCGCTTTCGCGGGCGCGCTCACGCGTCCAGTTCCTTAATGATATCGGCGGCGGTGACCGGAATGTTGCCGATGCGGCCGACCTGGCACGCCGCGGCGATCGAGGCGAGATAGGCGCTGCGCCAGATGTCGGTGCCGACTGCCAGCGCGAGCCCGGCGCAGACGAAGAACGAGTCGCCCGCCCCCGCTGCGTCCTTCGGCGCGGTGTTGAACGCCGGCAGCCGATCGGTCAGCACCGAGCCGCGACCGGCGGCGGCGTGCACCAGCAGGCCTTCGGCGGCGAGCGTGAGGATCACGTTCTTGGCCTTTGCCTTCTGCCGCAGCGCCTCGACCAGCACCACCAGACCGGAGTCGAAATCACGCAGCGCCAGCCGCGCCTCGCGCTCGGTCGGCTTGATCAGCAGCATGTTGCGGAAGCGCGAGATGTCGCCGACCTGCGACGACGACTGGCTGTCGGCGACCATCGGGATCGACCGCTCGCGGCACAGCGCCGAGATCGCCTCGACCAGCTTGGTCGGCAGGCAGCCATAGTTGAAGTCCGAGAACACCACGAGGTCGGTCGTCGGCAGCTTGTCGCGCACCGTCGCCAGCATGCTGTCCTGCAAGTCGACGTCGATGTCGTGCTGCTTGAGATGGCTGACGCGCAGCAACGTCTTGTTCCCCGCGCGAAAACGCTGCTTGCACGTCGTCGGCCGGCTCTCGTCGGTGAGGATCGTCGCGTCGACGTTGTAGGAGGCCAGCCGCTCGCGCGCGAGATCAGCCATCGCGTCCTTGCCGCCGACGGTGAGCAGGCTGACCGAACAGCCCATCCCCGCGGCGTGGCCGGCGACGATGCCGGCGCCGCCGACGAACAACTCGCGCAGCACCGGCGTGACCACGATGGTCGGGTCCTCCTGCGACATGCCGAGCGGATCGCAGGCGATGTATTCGTCGACGATCAGATCGCCGATCACCAGCACCTTCAGCGTCGGGAATTTCGCCAGCACGGTCTTGAGATCGGCGACGTCGAAGCGATGCCGGCGCGGATAGTCCAGCGGCTTGAAGATCGACGACGGGTTGAACTCGCGGAATTCGCGCCGGATCAGATCGAGCGAGGAGAACGCCACCTCGCCGGAGGAAAACAGCAGCCGCCCGCCGTAGGAATCCAGCACCGGCTTCTCGGGATTGTCGGCGCCCTCGTGCTCCTTGCCCTTCACCACCACCGCGGGCTTCAGCGCGGCGACGACGTCCTCGGGCCTGTCGCGCAGCAGGAAGGCGTGATCGACGAAGCCGATCGCGTGCACGCCTTCGAGCCGCAGATCGCTCGGCAGCATCCAGTCGTAGCCGGGATCGGCGACGACGCCGACGACGAGAACATCGCCGCATTCGGCGGCGAATTTCAAGAGCCGCAGATGGCCGGGATGGACGATGTTGAAATTGCCGGAGACGAACACGATGGCGCGGTCGGGCCCGGCCTCGGCCCGGATCTGCTGCAGCATCGCTTCGGTCTCGGGATGCAGCATCGCGGTCATCCCAGCGCCGCATCGATTTCGATCAGCGGCCGCACGCTGCGGCGCTGTTCGAGATCGTCGAGGGCGTCGTTGATTTCGTCGAGCGCGTAGCGGCGGCTGAATAGCGATGCCAGCGGCAGCTTGCCGTCGCGGAACAGACCGGCGAGCAGGTCGATGTCGCGGTCCGGATTGGCGTCGCCGCCCCAGGTGCCGAGGATGCGCTTGCCGCAGATCAGCTCGAACGGATCGAGCGCGATCTTCTCGCCGCTGCGCGGATGCGAGGCGAACACGCACAGCCCACCGAACCGGCGCGTGGCGTCGAACGCCTGCTCGATCACTTTGACCAGCCCCGCCGACTCGATCGCATAATCGACACCGAGCCCGCCGGTCAGCTCGCGGACCGCGGCGACCGGGTCCTGCTGCGACGCGTCGATCGTCGTGGTGGCGCCGAGCTCGCGCGCCATGTTGAGCTTCGCCGGCTCGACATCGACGGCGATCAGTTGCTTGCAGTCGAAGAGCTTGCAAGCCATCAGCGCCGACAGCCCGATGCCGCCGAGGCCGAACACCGCGAGCGTGCTGCCCGGCTGCGGCTTGGCGATGTTGATGACGATGCCGGCGCCGACCGGCAGCGCGCAGCCGAACAGCACCGCGACGTCCATCGGCAGGCCTTGCGGCAGCAGCGTCACGCGGTTCTCCGCCACCACGGCGTATTCGTTGAAGGTCGTCACCGCGCCGGCATTGACGAAGCCGTCGCCGGCTTTGTAGCGGATGCCTTGCGCGTCGGAGCCCTTGCCCTTGATCCAGCCGAGAATGACGCGGTCGCCCGGCTTGACCTTGCTGACGCCGGCGCCGGTCTCGACCACGACGCCAGAGCCTTCGTGTCCCAGCATATGCGGCAGATAGCGATCGACGCCGCGGCCGCCGCGCGCCTCCATCACCTGACTGTGGCAGACGCCGGAATAAGCCAGCTTGACCAGCACCTGCCCGGCCGCGAGCGGCGGCGCCTCGACGGTCTCGATCCGTAGCGGCTGATTGAGCTCGCGGAGAACGGCGGCGCGGAAGGTCACGAGCATCGTTGCCTCCGCAGTATTTCAGCCTGCCCTCTCCCCGTCATTGCGAGCGCAGCGAAGCAATCCAGAGCGCCGCGTGCGGAGCACCCGGATTGCTTCGTCGCGGAGCCTGTGCGCGGACGGCGCGGAGCGCCGATCCGGGTGCTCCTCGCAATGACGTGGTGAGTCTGTGCCATCATCGCCCCTCAGAACGGACCGGAGAACCAGTCGCCCGGCACGTCGTGCGGGAACTGGCGTTTGGTAACGAGAGACGCGGTCTCGACCTCGCGGCCGAGCATCCGGCCGACGGCCTCGACAATGTGTTCGGCGCGGACGTGATAATTCTTGGTCAGCGCCGGGGTGGTCGCTTCCGGCACGTCCGGCGCGGCGAGCCGCTGCGGCGCGGATTTCAGGCTCGCGAAGTGATCGGTCGCGATCCGCGCCACGATCTCGCCGGCGACGCCGCCGGTGAGGTGGCCGGAATCGAGCGCCAGCAATCGCCCGGTCTTCTGCACCGAGCTAACGATCGCCGGCCAGTCGAGCGGGCGGATCGTGCGCAGATCGATCAGATCGCAACTGATGCCCTGCGAAGCCAAATGATCGACCGCATGCAGCGCCTCGACCGTCATGTAGCTCATCGCCACGATCGTCACCGCATCGCCGCTGCGTACCACCCGCGCCTTGCCGAGCGGGGTGCGGACGTCGCCGGCCGGCACCTCGCCCTTCATGTTGTGCAGCCAGCGATGCTCGAGAAAGATCACCGGATCGTCGTCGAAGATCGAGGCCAGCAGCAGGCCCTTGGCGTCCTCGGCGGTGGTCGGCATCACCACTTTCAGCCCGGGGATGTGCGCGAACCACGCCTGCAGGCTCTGCGAATGCGTCGGCCCCTGGCCCCAGCCGCGGCCGATGATCATCCGGATGGTGATCGGCACGCCGCGCGCGCCGCCGAACATGAAGCGCCATTTGGCGGCGTTGTTGACCAATTGATCGAGCGACAGCAGCGCGAAGTCGAGCCGCTGATGCGTCATCACCGGGCGCAACCCGTTCAGCGCCGCACCGATCGCGATCCCGGTCATCGCCGCTTCCGAGGTCGGCATGTCGAACACCCGGTCCGGGCCGAACTCCTTGTGCAGATCGAGCGTGGTGCCGAACACGCCTTTGGGATCGTCGGTGCCGAGCCCGAAGCAGATCACGCTGTCGTCCACGCTCAGCGCTGTCGCGAGGCCATCGCGGATGGCGGCGGCGAAACTCGTGCTCATGCCGGCCCCGCATAGACGTCGGTGAAGGCGTCGGTGGCGTCCGGGAACGGCGACGCCTCGGCGTAGGCGAACGCCTCGTCGATCTCGGAATCGATCCGCGCCTGCATCTGGGCAATCTCGCCTTCGCTCAGCGCGCCCTCGCCGATCAGCGTGCGTTGCAATGCCAGCACCGGATCGCGCAGCTTCCACGCCTCGTATTCGGCAAGGCTGCGATAGCCGATGTCGTTGTCGTACATCGGGCCGCAATGCTCGCGCCAGCGATAGGTCTCGAATTCGTAGAACCGCGGCCCCTCGCCGGCGCGGATCGCATCGACGCCTTCTCTCAGCGCCGCATGCACCGCGCGGGCGTCGTTGCCGTCGCCGTGAAACGTCTTCAGGCCGAAGCCGGCTACCAACTCGTACAACTTGCGGCCCGGCGGCTGCCGCACGCCGAGCGGCGAATACACCGAGTAGCCGTTGTTCTCGCACAGGAACAGCACCGGCAGTTTCTTCACGACGGCGAAGTTCACCGACTCGAAGAACACCCCGGTTTCCGGCACCGCATCGCCGAGGAACACGCAGGAAATCTGCCCGGTCTGTTTCAGCTTCATCGGATAGGCCAGACCGACGCCGACCGGCACGGTGCCGCCGACAATCGCGGTCGAGCCCATGAAGCCGACGCTCTCGTCGATCAGATGCATCGAGCCGCCCTTGCCGCGCGAGCAGCCGGTGACACGGCCGTAGATCTCGGCGATCATCGCCTGCAGCGAGCCGCCCTTGGCGAGGTAATGCGCGTGCGCCCGATGGCCGCTGACGGCGAGATCGGTCGGCTCGAGCACCGCGCCGGCCGCCGCCGCGACGGCCTCCTGCCCGACCGACAGATGCGTCGGGCAGCGCATCTTCTGCTCGCCGTAGCGCTTAGCGATCGTCTCCTCGACGGCGCGGATGCGCATCATGTCGAACAGCAGACGATGCGACAGCTCGGTCATCGAACGAACCAGGTCATGGGATGAACCAGTAGTAATCGCCGGTGTAGCCGATCTCGGCGAAGAACGCCTTCCACTCGTCGACATGCATGATGGTCTGCGCGGTGAGGTTCCACGCCATCATCCGGCGCTTCTCGTCCTCGTCGCGATAGGCGTCGACCGTGATGAACGCGCCGTTGCGCGCGACCCGCTCGATCTCGCGCAGCGCGGTGGCGCAGTCGTCGCGGACCAGATTGTGCACGGTGTTGATCGAAATCACCACGTCGAACGAATTATCCGCGAACGGCAGCTTCACCGCGCTGGCGACGGAAAGATGCGACTTCATGTCGTCGATTGCGTGCTCGATCGCATAGGCCGAGACGTCGACGCCCTTCACGGTGATGCCGGGGATCAGTTCGGCCATGTCGTGCAGCATGAAACCCTTGGCGCAGCCGACGTCGAGCACGGACGACGAGGCGTCGAGGCCGAAATGCGACTGGAACGTCGGGATCACCGGCTGCCAGAACCGCGCCATGTAGTTGAAGCCGCCATAGCCGTGGCGGCGGTCGCCGTCGAAGAAGTCCTTGCCGAATTGCCGCGCGATCGCGCGATCCTCTTCGGATTTGGTCTGGCCGCGCTCGTCGACATTGCGCTTTGTGCGCGGGTAGTTGACGAGCAGATCGATTTCCTGGCCCATCGAGGTCCTCAAGGCTTGTGCGAATAGTCGAACGGCTGGTCTTTCAGCACGTCGAACCAGCGATCGACCCAGCGGATGGTGTCGTCGATGCCCTGCTCCAGCGTGATGCGGTCGCTCCAGCCGAGCTCGCGGCGGATCTTGCCGCTGTCGAGTTTGTAGGCCGAGTCCTTGCCGAGCCGCTCGCCGACGATCTCGACGTGATCCTCGAACCGCACGCCCATCGTCGCGCAGATCAGTTCGACCAGCTCGCGGATGGTGACGATGCGGTCGGTGGCGATGTGGTAGGTCTCGCCGAGCGTGCCGGCGGCCGCGATCCGCCGCGTCGCCTCGGCGACGTCGGAGGCGGCGATGAACGAGCGCTCCGAGGTGCCGCCGCCGTGCAGTTGCAGCTTGCGGCCGAGCCGGATGAACAGAATGGTCCGCGGCACGATCCGGTACAGCCGCTGCCCGGGGCCGTAGACGTTGGCGGCGCGGGTGTACAGCACCGGAAACTGGTAGGCGCGGAAATACGAGCGCAGGCTCATGTCGCCGGCCGCGCGCGACACCGCATAGGGCGTCGACGGATCGAACGGCGCGTCCTCGGTCAGCGTGCCGGTGGCGTTGCCGTAGACTTCCGGCGTGGTGACGTGGACGTAGCGATCGAGAAAGTCGCAGTGCCGCAGGCGCTCGTGCAGCCGCACGGTGGAGACCACGTTGGTCATGAACCAGTGGTCGGGATTGAGCCAGCTCTCGCCGACCATGCTTTGGGCTGCGAAATTGATGATCCAGGGAAACCGTTCGGCCTCGATCAGCGCCATCAGCGCGTCGAGATCGTGGTTGAGGTCGAGCTGGCGAAACCGAAACCGCTCGGCATTGGTCCAGCGATACGGCAGGAACGCCTCGTGCGGCTCCGGCGAGCGGCTGACGCCGACCACCTCGGCGCCGTGGTCGAGCAGATCGCGCACCATCTCGGCGCCGGTGAAGGAATTGCTGCCGAGCACCAGGACTTTTCCGAACGCCGCGCCGGCCTTCGCTTCGGGCGAGGATGCCGGAATCGGTCGGGTCACGCCTGCACGCTCCGCTGCATCCAGCGCAGATTGTAGTGTCGGTCCTCGTTCTTCAATTCGCCGCGCTGGAACTTGACGATGATCTCGCGGATCGCGTCGTTCACCGTCTTGTTCGGCTTGAAGCCGGTCGCGAGCAACTTGTCGGAGTTGATCCGGTAGGAGCGCGGGTCGTTCGATTCCGTCACTGTGATCTTGGTCGGCACCTGGGCGTCGACCATCCGGGCGATATCGAGGATCGAGATGTTCTCGAAGCCCGCATTATAGACGCCGCGCAGTTCCGGCCGCTCCAGCAGCATCACGTAGAGATCGGTGATGTCGTCGATATGGATGTTGGGGCGAACCTGGTTGCCGCCGAACACGGTGATCTCGCCGTTGGTCAGCGCCTGCATGGTCAGCATGTTGACCGAGACGTCGAGCCGCATCCGCGGCGACGGCCCGCACACCGTCGCCGGGCGCACGATCTGCACCGCCATGTCGCCGCCGTAGCTGAGCATCACCCGCTCGGCCACCATCTTGGTCTTGTTGTATTCCGAGATCGGCTCCAGCGTCAGATCCTCGGTGACCTGCTCCTCCTCCTTGATGCCGTAGACGCTGCCGGAGGACGCGTAGATGAAGCGCGCGATGCCTTCGCGCGCGGCGCGGTCGGCGAGTTGCATGGTGGCGAGCGCGCTGATCTCCCAGGTCAGTTTCGGATTGAGGTCGCCGCACGGATCGTTGGCGACGGAGGCGAGATGGATGATCGCATCGATGCCGTCGAGCGGTATCGTCGCGGCGTCGCGGACGTCGCCGCGCACCACCGTCAGCGCCGGGTGCGGGGTGAGGTCGTTGCCGAACCACATGATGTCGAACGCCACCACGTCGTCGCCGCGCGCCAGCAGTTTCGGCACCAGAGTGGACCCGACATAGCCGCAGGCGCCGGTCACCAGAATCTTCATCGCGTCATCCCATCGAGATCGTCACGGGCTTGTTCCGCAGGTCGCGGGGTTCGCCGGACAATTCGTCCTCAGCATCGATTTCGGCACGCAAACGCCACACCGGGATCGCAGCGCAATCGCCGCATCCACGAATCACCCCTGCATCGTCTGCCGGAGATACACGCATCGGAGCACGCGCCGGTAGAGCCGCGCGGCGCGATCAGCCGACGGCCGGCAGCGGCACGCGCTGGCCACAGGCGAAATCGAGGATCGCGTGGCACAGCGTCAGATGGCCGATCTCCACGAAGCCGTATTGGTCGGAAGCGAGGTAGAAATTGATGTCGCCCTGGCTGCGCAGCGGGTTTTCGGCGGAAAAGCCGCTCAGCGTCACGATCCGGCAGCCGCGCTGCTCTGCCACCGCCACCGCGTTGAGGATGTTCGGCGAGCGGCCCGAGCTCGAGATCGCGATCAGAAGATCGCCCTCCTGCGCGAACAGATCGATCTGCCTGGCGAACACCTGCTCGTAGCCGTAATCATTGCCGAGGCAGGTCAGCATCGCGCCGTCGTTGAGGCAGAGCGCGCGCATCCCGCCATTCTTGGAATAGTCGGTCGCCATGTGGCTGGCGATCGCGGCGCTGCCGCCATTGCCGATGAAGATCAGCTTGCGGCCTTCGGCATGGGCCTCGCGCGCCCAGGCCATCACCAGCGACGCAGCCACTTCCTGGCCGAAGCTCCGGCCGTCGCGATCGGAGACCTGGGTGGCGGCGAGCGTGTCGCGAAGGAAGTCGTAATAGCCGAGCATCTGCGCTTTGGAGACCAGCGGGCTCGGGGCGACATCCGCTTGGATATCACCCGACGATTCTTGAGAGTGTAACTCCCGGGCCTGCGTCTTGCGCGACTTCATCATCTGCGTTCCAGGCGCCCACGATGCGCGTGATTCGTCACTAATGACTGAATCGCAACGAACTGGCAACGCACAGACACGGACCGGAAACAAAAGAAGCGGCCGCAGGAGGCGTCCCGCATCGTCCGCGAAACCACCCTCGGTACTTTACGGGACCGAGGCCGCGCGGCCCGCCGCACGCCCGCGGGCCGGCTTCCGCCGATGCCCCTGCGACTAAGCCGGAAGCCCCGGCATCGCGTCCTTGCGGGTGAGAAAGGCGCTGCCCTGTTTGTACGAGGTCGGCAGGTCGGCGACCGTGCGCGCCTTGCGCCAGCCGGTCTTCTGGGTGAACAGATTCACGCCGGCGCGCGACGCGTAGTCGAAGATCGCCGCGGCGTTGGCGTCGCTGCCGATCTCGAGCATCACGTCGAGGCCGTCCCAGCGCTCCGCCGGCAGCGAGGTGATGATGACGGCCTCGTGGCCCTCAGCGTCGATCTTGGCGAAGTCGACCTTCGCGGCGATGGCGGCGAACGCCTCCAGCCTGACCGCGAAGCGGTCGATCTGGCCGTAGGGATCGCTCTTGGCGCCGGCGAGATGGCTGCCGGTGGTATTGCCGCGCAGCCGCAGGAATTCCGCCTGCCCCGCCTGCGCCGACACCGCCGCCTCGTGCACCGTCACCGTGGTCACGCCGTTGGCGGCCATGTTCGCCTTGAACAGCGCGATGTGCTCGGGATCGGGCTCGTAGCTCGCGACCGAAAAGCCGCAGCGCGCCATCACCAGGCTGTGCAGGCCGATATTGCCGCCGATGTCGGCCGTCGTCTTGTAGGTGCCGCGGTTCTGCCAGTAGAACGCGAACAGGATCAGCTCGTCGAGCCCGAACAGGTCGAGCGAGTCGACTGCCCCCATCGCATGATACGGGAAGCTGATCGGCCCGAACGGTCCGAACGGCACGTCCCTGCCGCCCTGCGCGAACAGCGTCACCACCGCCTGGCGCGCGGCGACGGCGAGCGCCTGATACGCCGTCCCGCCCGGCGCATGGTGATGCGCGAGCTCCGGCAGCGCGGCGATGATCGCAGCGATAATTTCATCGGCGGCCGGCGTGCGCGGCGCGGCTGCGGCCTGCGAGACGACGTTGCTACCTGGTATCGGGGCGGTCTGGCTCATGGAAGGATGCCGTCGCTGATTTGCCGATGAATCACTCCGACCACATTTCGCCGCACAGGGCAAGGCGAATGCCGGCGCGGCCGGATCGGATCATGTCGGGCCCCGCTCCGGCGAAGCGGCGCCCGGAAAAGAAAACGGCGGGGTTTCCCCCGCCGCTTCCAGATCGTTAGTTCGACGATCGCTTCACGTTTAACGCAGGAGCTGAAGCACGCTCTGCTGCGACTGGTTGGCCAGCGACAGCGCGGACACCGCGATCGACTGGCGGGTCGTCAGCGCCTGGCTGTTCGCCGCTTCCTCGTTGGTGTCGGCCAGCGTCAGGTTCGACGAGCCGGTCTGCAGCACGTTGATCAGGTTCTTCGAGAACTCCTGACGGGCCTGCACGATCGACAGGTTCGAACCGAACGCGGAGGCCTGCGACCGCAGGGCGGTCGAAGCGGCGCTCAGCTTGGTCAGCACCGAGTTGGTCGCGTTGTTGTCGATGAAGTCGGTTCCGGAGGTGAGGGTCGACAGGCCGAGGCCGGTCGGGTTGAAGGTCACGCCCTGGATCGAGATCGTCGACTTGCCGGTTTCGTTGAACACCAGCTTCAGGTTGTCGCCGTTCAGCAGGTTGACGCCGTTGAACGAAGAGTCCTGAGCGGTGGTCTTGATCTGGTCGAGCACGTCGTTGAACTGCTTGACCAGGCCGGCGCGGGTGTTCTGGGCGTTGACGTCGGCCACCGGGCCGGTCGGCACGGTGAAGGTCAACTGCGAGGCCAGAGTGCCGCCGATCACGCCGCCGTCCGAGCCGCCCAGCGTACGCGAGGCGTAGTCGTTGGAGGCCGCGATCGTCAGCTTGCCGGAGGCGTTGTCGATCGACGCCGTCAGGTTGTTGGCGGCCAGCGCGACGTTGAGCTGGGCCAGCGACTTGACCGTGCCGTTGGTGCCGTCGCCGAGCGTGACATTGACCGCCGACCCGCCGTTGAAGGAGGAGAAGGTCAAGGTCTTGCCGTCGAGGCTACCGGCGGCGGCGCCGCGGCTTGCGGTGAACGAGCTGGAGGAACCGCTCGGGCCGGTGAGGCCGAGGGCGGCCAGCGCGTTGCCGGTGCCGTTGATGCTGAGATCCGACGCGAGGCCGGTCGACAGCTTCAGCGAGCCGCTGGTGATCGACGAGTTGGCCGCGCCATTGGCGGTCGCGATCGTCGCGCCGGAAATACCCAGCGTGGCGACGCGGACGCCGGTGGCGAGGTCGACAGCCTTCAGGACGTCATCGAGCGTGCCCTTCTGCAGGTACACGGTCGAATTGCCGCTGCCGTCGGTCTCGACGTTGCCGGAGATGCCGGTGTGGGACGAAGACGCGGTCGGAACCGCGGCGTTCTTGAAGGTGATGGTCTTGCCGTTGACGTTCAGGGTCGAACCGTCCGCGATCAGCGTGCCCATCGTCGTGCCGCTGGTGGTGCGCTGCTTGGTGAGGGTCAGCGGACCGGTACCGGACGCGGTGGTCAGGCCGAGGTTCTTGAACAGGTCGGTCCAGCCGGTGACGTTCAGATCGCCACCGGTCGAGCTCTGGATGGTGGTGATGCCGGTGGCGACAGCCGACGCGGTCTGGCCGGAGTTGGTGCTGATCGTGGCGACACCCGCCGAGATCGACGCCGCCTTGACGCCGTTCGCGAGATCGATCGCGGTCAACAGATCGCCCACCGTCGCGTTGGTGAACTTGGTCTGGTCGCCGAGATAGATCGTCGAGTTGCCCTGGCCATCCGTGCCGATGCGGCCGAGAACGCCGGTGCCGGTCGGGATGTTGTTGCCCAGCGGAGCATCGGAGGTCTTGAAGGTGATGGTCTTGCCGTTCACGGTGAGCTGGGTGCCGTCAGCGATCGCCGTGGTGGTGAGGCCACCATGGGTGTTGAACAGCTGGGTGCTCGCCGAGATGTTCGCCGACGCGGTCGCGGCAGCGGTATCGACGGTCTGCGCGGTCAGGCCGAGCTTGGCCAGAACGGCGCCGCCGGCGTTGTCGCCGACCGTCAGCGGGCTGTTGGTGCCCGAGTGCAGTTCGAGCTTGCCGCCCGTAACGGTCGAGGACAGGCCCGTGTTGCCGTTGATGGTGTCGATGGTGTCGAGCAGCGAGTTGACCGTCTGGTCGAGACCGATCGTGTAGTTGCCCGAAGAGTCCTTGCTGGACGCGCCGGCGGTGGTGAAGGTGATCGACTTGCCGTTGACGGTGATCGAATCACCAGCGGCCGGGCCGGTCGCCGTCACGGTCGAACCGTTGGTCAGTTCGCTGATCAGGTTGCTGCCGGCCGCGGTGGCGGCGGCGGTGCCGACGCTGAGAACGCTGCCGAGCGCGGTGTTGTCAGCGGCGCCGAGAACGGTCACGGCCGCCGAAGCCGCGATGCTGACGATCGCGCCACCGAGCGTATCGGTGCCCGCCGCAGCCGTGGTGCCGCCGGCGGTGCCGTCGAAGATCACGTTGCCGGTCGCGGTCGCGTTGGTGAAGCTCTGCGTGCCGCGGATGTCCTCGGCGGTCGCACCGGCGATGGTCGCCGAGACGTTCGACTTCGTGGCGTAGCCCGAGGTCGTCTGCAGGGCCTGGTTGGCGATCGACTTGGCGCTGTCGACGAGCTTCGTCAGCGAAGTGATGCCGGTGTTGGCGGCCTGCAGGATCTGCACGCCGTTGCCGATGCCGTCGAGCAGGTTGTTGATGTCGCTGGCGCGCGCGTCGAGCGAAGCGGCGGTGAAGAAGTTGGTCGGATTGTCGAGCGCCGAGTTCACCTTCTTGCCGGACGAGAGGCGGCTCTGGGTGGTGGCGAGCAGATCGGCCGTGGCCTGAAGCGACGAGAGGTTCTGGCGGACGGCATTCGAGAGAACGATACCTGACATTTTTTGCTACCTTCCTGGTGCACAACTGCGATCTTCTTGATCGACCGCGGAACCATGACCGGCAGACTCTAAAAATGCGTAAAGGAGCGGCAGCGGCTTTGACCGACATGACTCCGCGTAATTTCACGGGCTTCCTCGCGCCGCGCGACGCGCCCCGGAAACCTCGCCGCGACGCCGGCGAGCGCCTCATTCCTCGAAAGGTGCTGGGATTCGCGTGACTTGCACCGTCCGCGCTGCGCGCTGAACAAACATTAGGGCCGCCGTGCGTGGGCGCGACGGCGGCCCGTTTGTTGAGAGATCGTTAACTAGAGAAACTTGACCAGGCTCATCTGATAGAGCTGCGAGGTCAGTTGATACGACGCCTGCAGGCTGGTCTGCAGCGCCAGGATCTTGGTGGCGACCTCGTCGTTGTTGATGCCTTCGATCGAGTCCAGCATGGTCTGCGCCAGCGCCTTGGTCTGGGTCTGGCGATCCGCGGTGGATTTCATCGCCGCCTGCGCGCCGGCGAGATCGGCCTGGATGTTCTGGATCGTCTGCTCGCCCGGCACGGTAGCGAGGTTGGCGGCGACCCGCTGGTTCAGCGCGGCGAGCTTGTTGGAGCCGTTGGGGTCGGTCGCCGAGGTGGTCACCGCGGCGAACACCGCCACGGTCTGCAACTGCTTGCGCAGCGCCTGCTCGTCGGCGCGGATGCCGTATCGCACGGTGATGGCGTCGTCGACCCGCCCGATCGCGGTGCCGCGCGCGGGGTCGGACGCCGAGTCCGGCTCGCCATTGTACCAGAACACGGTGTCGGCGGGGGTGCCGGCGACCTGCGCGGTGGCGTTGCCGAACGGCGCGGTGCCGGCGACGCGCAGCGGCGGCGTGTTGGCGAAGAAGTCGTCGCCGGCCTTGATCGCCGAGGCGGCGGCGAGCGCGCTGCCCGACAGTTTCTGCACCGCGTCGGTGAGCGCCGTCTGCAGATTCGCGGCGGTGATCGAGGGCGACGCCGGCACCGGCGGCACCGCCAGCGGGTCGCCCGGATCGATCGCGAAGCTGTTCGCCGGCAGCGGCGTCTGCGACGACGCCGTCAGCTTGATGGTCTCCTGGGTGCCGTCCGGCAGGTCGAAGGTGAACGAAACGGTCTGCCCCTCGGTGGGCACGACGCCGCCCAGATCGATGCCCATCGCGACCGGATTGGGTGCGGCCGGCGCAATGGTCGGCGGCGTTTCGGTGGGCTGGGTCACCGTGGCGCCGACGATCGTGGTGGCGATCGACGAGATCTTCAGCCCGAACGGCGAGGCGCCGATCGGCGTCGGCAGCGCATACGGATTGGCGGCGAAGTCCTCGCCGATCTGCACCGAGTTCGGCGTGGCGCCGGCCGAGACGATGGTGCGTCCCATCCCGGTGGTGCCGACGTCGGCGTCGTGGCGCTCGCTGATGACCTGCTTCAGCCCGGCGATCGCCGCGCCGTTGCCGTCCATGATCTGGTCGGCCGCCGTCACCGGCGCGGTGTCGGTGGCGCGGCCGGAGAACAGGTAGCGGTCGCTGGACTGCGCGTTCAGCATGTCGACGGAATCGAAGAAGTCGAGCGACGCGGTCTTCTGCCCCGGCGTCTGCCCGGTATTGTCGAGCGTCGAGCCGGCGCTCGCGGCCGCACCCTTGACCTCGCTGCCGATGGCGTTGAGCCGCTGCAGCGACAGATTGGCGACGCTGATGCGGGTGTTGATGTTGGTCATCGTGTCGGAATAGCTGGCGATGTTCGCCACCTGCGCGCGCAGCCCGATCGCGAGGCCGCGCCCGGTGCCCATGCCCGCATAGCTCGTCGAGACCCGCCCGTTCGCGAGTTGCGCGGTCAGATCCTCGATCTGGCTGCGGAGATTGAGAATCCCGGAGCCGATATAGGAAGTCCGCCCGCTTACGCCATCGATCGCCATCGCCGCCTCACAAAGCCTGCATCAGCGTCTGATACATCTGGTTGACCGTCGACATCACCCGCGCGTTCGCCGAATAGGCGTTCTGCAGCGAGAGCAGATGCGCCATTTCCTCGTCCATGTTGACGCCGGAATGGGTCGAGTACTTCTGCTGCAGCGTGTTCAGCACGACGCTCTGTCCGTCCGCGAGCTGCGACGCCGCCTGGGCGTTGGAGCCCTGCTGGCTGACGAATTGCTGCAGGAAGCTCTCCAGCGTGCCTTTGTAGGGCGCGGCATTCGATCCGATTCCGGTCGTCGCCGAGTACAGATACTTGCTGCTGGCGAGCTGCTTGGTGATGAAATCCGGCCGCGTCGTGTCGCCGGCCGCGGTCTGCGGCGTGGTCGAATACACCACCAGCCGCGACGGATCGGTGATCAGTCCGGGGTTGACCGAGATGCGTTGCGCGAGGCCGGTCATCTGCGTGCCGTTGGCCCCGATCGCGCCGGTGTAGGGCGAGCCGGCATCCGTGAACAACGGCACCTCGGCGCTGCCGCCGGTCAGCGACGTCACAGTCGTCGTCACCGAGGCGGAATTCACCGTCGAGAAACCGGGATTGTTCAGGACCGTGATGTTCGGCGAGGTGCCGGTGAACTGCAGGTTGCGGGCGTTCAGCGCGGCGTTGAGCTGCGCGGTGACCGAGCCGGAGGCGCCGGAGAAATCGATCCCGACCACGTAGTCGTTGGGATTGAGCGTCGCCGTCTGCGGCAACGGCAGCGCCGCCGGATCGTCGACGCGCATCACAGACACGGTGCGCTGCGCGCCGGTGGTGATGTCGGTGTAGCTGATGTTGACGGTGTTGCCGGCCTTCATGTCGGTCAGGTTGAGGTCGAAGCCGGTCTGCGCGCCGGACGTCGCCGGCGTACCGGCGGTGGTCTTGTCCGACAGCGCGCTGGCCATCGCCGCGGCGAACTGGTCGAGCTGGGTCTGGGCCTTCACCAGCGAATTGTCGCGCAGCTCGACATAGGCCGCCATCTTGCCGGACTTCAGCGAATTGGTCAGATCGGCCGTGCTGCCGTCGGGATAGACGATCCGGACCGAGCCGAGTTCGCTCGCCGAAGTGTTGGGATTCCAGGTGGTGCTCGGGGTGACGGTGCCCTGGGCGTCGAAGCTGAGCTGCGCGGCCTGCATGCCGACGAGCTGCATGCCGGAGCCGGTGAACACCGTGACCTGGTTGGAGCCATCGGTGACGACGCGGATGTCCATCAACTGCGCGAGCTGGTTGATCGCCGCATCTCGCTGGTCGAGCAGCGACGCCGTCGCCGCGTCGGTCGAGGTGCCGCCGGCCGGGTTGGTGCGGATGTTGTTGTTGATGCTGGCGATCCGCTGCAGCAGATTGTTCGCCGTGTTGACGGAGTCGGTCAGGCCGGTCTCGGCGCCGGTGCGCAGCGTCTGGATGCCGTTCGACATCGAATTCAGTACGCCGGACACCACCTGCGCGGCGTTCAGCACGCCGATCCGCGCCGAGGTGCTGTCGGGGCTGGTGGCGAGCGCCTGCGCCGCCGCGGTGAGGCCGTTGAAGGCGTCTTCCAGCGTGCCGTTCGAGTTCGGATCGCCGAACAGGCCCTGCAATTGCTGCAGGAAGTCGGACCGCAACGAGGCGTAGGACGCGCCCGACGTCTCGGTGCGGAGCTGCGCCTGCAGATAGGCGTCGAGCTCGCGATTGACGCCGTTGATCTGGACGCCGCTGCCCGACGGACCGGACAGCGTGGTGACCTGATTGACGGTCTTGCGGACGTAACCCGGCGTCTCGGCGTTGGCGACGTTGGACGACACCAGCGACATCGAAGCCTGGTTGGCGCGCAGGCCCGCCATTGCGATCGAAAGTGCGTCTCCGAGACTCATGACCGACTACCGGTTGGACGAACGAAGAAGAGGCGACGCGCCGATCAGCGCATCACGTTGAGCAGGTCCTGCACCATGGTGTTCGCCGTGGTGATCACCTTGGTGTTGGCCGAATAGGCCTGCTGGGTGACGATCAGCTTGGTGAATTCGTCGGCGATGTCGGTGTTCGACGATTCCAGTGACGAGCCCGAGATGCTGCCGCCCTTGCCGTACAGGGCCTCGCCGGATTCGTTGGTGACCTCGAACGCGCCGCCGTCGATGCGCTTGAGGAAATTGGCGCCGTTGAAGGTGGCGACCGAGACCTCGGCGAGATCGATGTTGCGGCCGTTGGAATAGGAGCCGACGACGCGGCCCTCGTTGCTGACCGAGACGCTGGTCAATTGTCCGGCGGCGTAGCCGTCCTGCTGCAACTGGTTGACCTGGACGTTGCCGTTGGTGTCGGAGAATTGCGTCAGGCCGCCGGTGCCGAACGACATCGTGACGTTGCCGAGCGACACGCCGGACACCGTCAGGTTGGTCAGCGTGAGCTGGCCGATCACCGGGTTCATCTGGCCGCTGGAATTGAAGGTGAAGTTGGTGTTGACGTTCTGCCAGGCGACCGCGGTGCCGGTGGCGTCGGGATTGACCTGATAGAACAGGTTCCAGACGTCGGAATGGCCGGTGCCGAGCGTCGCGGAGTCGATCTTCGCCCAGCGGAACTGCACGTTCACCGGCGCGCCGGAGCCGTCATAGGCGGTGGTGGCGCCACCCGAGATCGACTCGTCGAGGAAGGTCTGGTTGTCCGAGCCGATCACCTGGCCGGTGCCGACCGTGCCGCCGCCGGTGCGGATCACGCTGAACGGGCTGGTCAGGCCGAGCGAGGCGAAGGCGGCGCTGGTCGAGGTGATGGTCAGGTCGCTGGCGGTGCCGGTGTGCAGCTCGAGCGCACCCGACGTCACCGTCGACGCCGCGCCGCCGCCGGAAATCGCGTCGATCTTGCTCAGCAGATTGGTGATCGTCGAGTCGACCGGAATATTGGTGGCGTCGTCGGTGCCGCCGGACGCGGTGAAGGTGATGGTGGTGCCGTTGACGACGATGGCGTCACCGACCGCGAAATTGACGCCGATCGAATTGGAGCTGGCGGCGCCGCTCAGCGTGGTGGCGCCGGTGATCGCGGTGCCGGCCTTGCTGTTGATCTGCAAGCCGGCCCTGGAATTGTCGCCGAACGGCGGCGGCGTGGTGCCGCTGACCTGTGGGTTGTTGGCGAAGTCGGCGGCGCGCAGCAGTTCCGAACCCGGGATCGAGTTGTCGTGCTTGGTGGTGAGCGGATAGCGCGCCAGATTGGCGCGATAGTTGATCTTGGTCGTCTCCTGCGACGGCAGGAAGTCGTTCTGGAATTTCAGCACCGTCGGCGTGCTGCCGACCGGGTTGCCGGTGGTCGGATCGATCGCCACGCCTTGCAGATAGTATCCGGCGCCGTTGACCAGATAGCCGTTCTTGTCGAGCGAGAAGTCGCCGCGGCGGGTGTAGTTGTTGACGCCGGTGAACACCGGGCTGTTGTCGGAGAAGGAGCCCGGCTTCTGCACGGCGAAGAAGCCCTCGCCGTTGATCGCCATGTAGGTCGACACCGACGCCGACTGCACCGAGCCGGACAGCGTGTTGGTCAGCCGCGATTCCGCGGTCACGGAGCCTGCGAGCTGCTGGTTGGTGCCGGCCTGGGGGATCAGATCGAGAAACGAGGTGTCGACGCGCTTGAAGGCGGTGGTCTGCGAGTTGGCGATGTTGCCCGAGATGTTTTCGAGCGCATAGGAGTTCGCGCGCAGGCCCGCGACCGAGGTGGTGAGAGCGCCGAAGATACCCATTACTCACTTCTCCCAATTCGAGCCGACGCGCGGCCGCTTGTTGTCAGACTTCACGACACGATCCTGCGCTCTCTCGGCAATCGCCGTGCCAACAGGCAAATTTGTTGTTTTTCAGTGACTTGGGGACTCGCAGCAGGCCTTTCCGAGGAGCTGGAATTGCCGGGCGGCGGCAACATTTGCCGATCCCGAGGCGCGAAAGCCGGCGGTTTTCCTGATGGAACCATTTGCCGGGTCGGGCGTTCGGCCCGTTCAACGTGCGGGGGAAGTGTTGGCAGACGTCGATTGGCCGGGGTCATCGCCCGGGCGCGGATCCGCCGGTCACGAGAACCTGTTTCTCGGACGCGGCGAACTCACGACCCTGCTGCGGCAATTCGATTGGGCGGCGACGTCGCTCGGTCCTCCCGAGCAATGGCCGCAGGCGCTCAAGACCGCCGTCCGCATCATGCTGACCTCGCAGCAGCCGATCTGGATCGGCTGGGGTCATGACCTGATCTATCTCTACAACGACCCCTACAAGGCGATCATCGGCGGCAAGCATCCCTGGGCGCTGGGCCGGCCGACCCGGGAGGTCTGGCACGAAATCTGGGACGACATCGCGCCGCTGCTGGCCAAGGCGACCAGCGGCCACGAAGGCACCTATGTCGAGGCACAGCTCCTGATCATGGAGCGCAACGGGTTTCCGGAGGAAACCTACTACACCTTCTCCTACAGCCCGATCCCGACCGAGGACGGCTCCCCCGGCGGCATTTTCTGCGCCAACACCGACGACACAAAGCGCGTCATCAGCGAGCGGCAATTGTCGCTGCTGCGCGACCTCGCCAGCAGCGCCGCGCAATCCCGCACCGTCGCGCAGGCCTGCGAAAGTACCGCCGCGGCGCTGTCGACCGATCCCCGCGACCTGCCGTTCGCGCTGATCTATCTGGTCGAGCCCGGCGGCGCGAGCGCCCGTCTCGCCGCCTCGGCCGGCATCGATGCGAATCACCCCGGCGTCAAGCCGGTGCTGTCGCTGGATGCGGGCGCCGAATGCTGGCCGCTCGCGGACGCGCTCCAGTTCGACGAGCCGCGGCTGATGCCGGATCTGTCGGCGCATTTCGGCTTCGATTTCCCGACCGGAGGCTGGCGTCAGCCGCCGAGCCAGGCGATCGTCCTGCCGATCCAGTCGAGCGGCGACACCGGCCCGTCCGGCTTCCTGATCGCCGGCCTCAACCCGTTCCGGCTGTACGACGCCGCCTATCGGGATTTCCTCGCTTTGGTGGCGGCGCAGATCGCCGCGGCGATCACCAACGGGGATTCCTATCAGGAAGAGCGCCGCCGCGCCGAGGCGCTGGCCGAGATCGATCGCGCCAAGACCGCGTTCTTCTCCAATGTCAGCCATGAATTCCGCACGCCGCTGACGCTGATGCTCGGCCCGCTCGAGGACGTGATGAATCAGGCGGCGCTGCCGAACGATCAGCAGTCTCTGCTCGGCATCGCCCACCGCAACGGCCTGCGGCTGCTGAAACTCGTCAACACCCTGCTCGACTTCGCGCGGATCGAGGCGGGCCGCGTCACCGCGCATTTCACGCCGGTCGATCTGTCGTCGTTCACCGCGGAGCTCGCCTCCAATTTCCGCTCGGCGATCGACAAGGCCGGACTGCGTCTGGTGATCGACGCGCCGCTGCTACCGCAACCGGTCCATGTCGATCGCGACATGTGGGAGAAGATCGTCCTCAACCTGCTGTCCAACGCCTTCAAGTTCACCTTCGAGGGCGAGATCGGGGTCTCGGTGCGCCCGGCCGCGGACGGCGGCTCCGCCGAGATCGTCGTGCGCGACACCGGCACCGGCATTCCGGCCGGCGACATCCCGCATCTGTTCGAGCGCTTCCGCCGCATCGACGGCGCGCGCGGCCGCTCGATCGAGGGCAGCGGCATCGGGCTGGCGCTGGTGCAGGAACTGGTCAAGCTGCACAGCGGCAGCATCGCCGTCGAGAGCGAACTCGGCCGCGGCAGCGCCTTCCGCGTCACGCTGCCGTTCGGGTCGGCGCATCTGCCTGCCGACCGCCCAAGACACGATGCGCTGCAGGTCTCCACCAATGTCCGCGCCCAGGCCTATCTCGACGAGGCGATGGGCTGGCTGCAGGGCGAACGCGATCCGGAGGCCGGCGCCGAGCTGCCCTACGCCTCCACCGCGGAGGATCTCGGGCGCGGCACGATCAGCAGCGACTCGACGCGGCCGCGCATCCTGCTCGCCGACGACAATCCCGACATGCGCGACTACGTCGCCCGCCTGCTCGGCGAGAGCTACGCGGTCGAAACGGTCGGCGACGGCGTCGCCGCGCTGGAGGCGGCCTGGAAGCGCCGGCCGGACCTGGTGATCTCCGACATCATGATGCCGCGGCTCGACGGGCTGAGCCTGCTGAAGGCGCTGCGCAACGATTCCACGCTGGCCGACGTGCCGGTGATCTTCCTGTCCGCGCGCGCCGGCGAAGAGGCGCGGGTCGAAGGCCTCGAAGCCGGCGCCGACGACTATCTCAGCAAGCCGTTCAGCGCCCGCGAATTGCTGGCGCGGGTGCGCTCCAATCTCGACATCGCCGAGGTGCGGCGCGAGGCGCTGCGCACCGAACATGCGTTGCGGGAGGAAGCGCAGGCGGCACGCGACCGCGCCGAGGGCATCCTGGCCAGCATCAGCGACGGCTTCGTCGCGCTCGACGGCGACTATCGCTTCACCTATGTCAACGCCGCCGCCGAACGGATGATGCGGCGCCCGGCCTCGGCGCTGATCGGAAAGGTCGCGCGCGAAGTCTATCCGGCGGTGATCGGAAGCCGGATAGAGGCGAGCCTGCAGCGCGCCATGACCCAGCGGCTCGGCTCAGAGTTCGAAATCGAACATCCGTCGAGCGACCGCTGGTTTCATCTGCGGGTCGCGCCGACCAATGGCGCGAGCGTCTCGGTGTATTTCCGCGACATCACCGAACGCAAGCGGACCGAGACCACCTTGCGCGACCTCAACGACCGGCTCGAGGAGCAGGTCGCCGAACGCACCGCCGAACTGCGGCAGAAGGAAGCGCGGCTGCGCACCATCTTCGCCGCGAGCTACACCTATCAGGCGCTGCTCGACGTCGACGGCGCGGTGATCGACGCCAACCTCACCTCGCTGTCCGGCATCGGCGCGTCGCTGGAGGACATCGTCGGCAGACCGGTGTGGGATACGCCGTGGTTCGCCGGCACGCCCGGGATGAAGGAGATGATCCGCGACGACGTCGCCGCGGTCGCCGCGGGCCAGACCGTGCGGCGCGAGATCCAGCTCGATCTGCCGATCGGCGCCGGCCGCTGGTTCGACTTCCAGATGCGCCCGGTGCACGACGCGCAGGGGCAGATCATCGCGATCGTGCCGGAGGCGGTCGAGATCACCGAGCGGCGCAAGGCCGAGGAAGCCTTCCGCCAGGCGCAGAAGATGGAAGCGATCGGCCAGCTCACCGGCGGTGTCGCCCACGACTTCAACAATCTGTTGACCGTGATCCGCTCCTCCGCCGACCTGCTGCGCCGGCGCGACCTGCCGCCGGAGCGGATGCGCCGCTACGTCGATGCGATCTCCGACACCGCCGATCGCGCCGCCAGGCTGACCGGCCAGTTACTCACCTTCGCGCGCCGTCACGCCCAGAACCGTCAGGTGTTCGACGCGGCCAACCAGATCGAGCAGATCGCCGAGATGCTGAGGACCGCGCTCGGCTCGCGCGCCAGCTTCGCGCTGAGGCTCGACGAGCGGCCGCTCGCGGTCGAGGCCGACGCCAATCAGTTCGACGCGGCGCTGGTCAATCTCGTCGCCAATGCCCGCGACGCAATGGACGGCCAGGGCGCGCTCGAAATCCGCGTCGCCCGGGCTGCCCCGACCGCGCAGGAAACCGCCGCGGGCATCGAGGACGTCGTCGCCGTGTCGATCGCCGACACCGGCGCGGGAATTCCGCAGGACCACATCGACCGCATCTTCGAGCCGTTCTTCACCACCAAGGACGTCGGCCGCGGCACCGGCCTCGGGCTGTCGCAAGTTTACGGCTTCGCCAAGCAATCCGGCGGCAACGTCACCGTCGAGAGCGCGGTCGGCAGCGGCACGACAGTCACACTCCGGCTCCCGCTCAGCACCAAGCCGATCGAGACCCGTGACCGCACGCCCGACGCCGACACCGGCAAATTGCAGGAGCGGCGGTGCGTGCTGTTGGTGGAAGACAATGCCGAGGTCGGCGAGTTCTCGACGCAGCTCCTGCACGACCTCGGCTACGATGTCGTGCTTGCGTCGAGCGCCGATCAGGCGCTGCGATTGCTCGACGAGGACGCGCCCCGCTTCCACCTCGTGCTCAGCGACGTGGTGATGCCCGGCATGGACGGCGTCGCGCTCGGCCGCGAAATCAGGAAGCGCCTGCCCAACCTCCCGGTGGTGCTCAATTCCGGCTATGCCCACGTCCTCGCCGACCACGGCCACCACGGTTTCGAACTGCTGCACAAGCCGTATTCGGTCGAGGACCTGTCGAAGGTGCTGCGCCGGGCGCTGAGGGATGGCGGCCGGGCGACGAGTTGAACTGAAGCCCCTCGTCCGCCCCGGTTCCGGCTTGCGCCAGATCACGACATCCGGCATTCCGCTCTTGTATCAGGCGACCGGACACGACGTCGGAGCGGGAGAGCATGAGCGAAGGTGAAATGGCGCAGCGCGTGCTGCACAGTCTGCAGCAGACCGAGCTTGCGGATTCGAAGGCAGCGCTGGGCATCCTCAACGGGCTGGTCGGGCTGGTCACCGGCGACGGCACGCCGCACTCCTTCGAGGTCGACGAGGCCCGCGCCTCGACCTTCATGGCGGTCTGCGAATATGCCAAGGCGCTGCACCGCGGCCTGCCGGCCGACGAACTACGCCCGGCCGCGATCGCAGCCGCCGAGAAATGGTCCGCGCTGGCGCGGTGAGCGAAGGCTCTCCAGCCTCAGCCCCCGCACGCTCTCGGCGCGACGAAGCGATAGAAGTACTCCTTGGTCTTGCCGGTGTGGGTGCGCAGCACCGGCACGCTGATGCGCTTCTCCTCGGACATCGTCGCACCGGGAAACGCCTTTGCGAAATCGCCGGGGACCTGCGGCAGCGTGTAGACCAGCACCGCGCCGTTGGCCTCGAGCTTCGCCGTATCGAACCAGCGCGCCTTCGGAATGAAATTGATGGTCATCGAATCGCCGTCGGGGCCGGCGGCGATGCCGATGCCGTAAACGGTCTGCCGGTCGCCCAGATAGTAACCGGGACCGCATTTGTACTTGCTGTTCCAGTCCGCGAGGATGATCCGAGCCGCCTGCGCGGTCGGCTCCTGCAGCCCGCTATGCGAGGCGAAGACGAGATAGACGACCGAAGCCCCGGCGGCGAGCACGGCGTACAGCGCGCCGAGCGACCACACAGTCTGGCGCACGGCGAGATCGCGCCGGCGCTCGTTCCAGGTGAACAGCGGCGCCAGCGTCAGCACCGCGAGTTCGGCGAACGGCGCGCCGTAGCGGGCGATGTATTCCAGCCCGCAGACGCCGATCAGCACCGCCAGCAGCACGAACATCGCGACGTTGACGACGACGATGAACTTGAGTTCGTCACTGGCCTCGGAAAAGCGCGGCACACGCCACGCGATCATCCGCCGCCCCGCCGCGACCGCCAGCACGATCGCGCCGGGCAGCAGCACCGGCAGATAGCCGGCGACGAGCAGGCCGAGCCGCCGGGCCGTGTCGGCCACCGAACCGAAGCCGGTGAAGTGCCGTTCGCCATAGGCGATCGTCGTGCCGTAGCGCAGCGCGGCCAACGCATGCGGCAGGAACAGCAGCGCACCGACCAGCACCGCGAGATAGGGTCCCGGCCGGCGCAGGCAGGCGCGGACCGACGGCACCGCGACGATGCCGGCCGCCATCGCGGCGAACAGCACCGCGGCGTTGTATTTGGTGAGCGCCGCGATCGCCGCCCAGACGCCGAGCAGGATCCAGTGCAGCCAGCGATCGGTGCTGCGCCCGCGCAGGAAGTGATACAGCACCGCCGGCCAGGAGGTGAGCTGCAGGATGTCGGCGTTGAGCGCCCAGGACAGCGGCGCGAACACGACGTAGAACGACGCCGCCGTCAGCGCGAGCGCATAGGCTGCCATCGCGCGGTCGACCAGGAGGCGCAGCGTGGCGTAGAGATACGCCAATCCGATCGCAAGGCAGATCTGGTTGACGAACACGATCGCCGTGCCGGACGGCCCGAACACGCGATCGACAGCGCCGCCGGCCCATACCATCATCGGCGGATGCACCGGCGTCAGCATCGGGAAATGCCGGCCCCACGCGACCAGTTCGCGGGTGTCGTAAAGCGGCGTCGGAAACACCAGCGCAGCGAGCACGACAGGCAACACGAGCGCGGCCGCGACCAGCGCCAACAGACCGGCGGAGAAACCCCACCGGGACAAAACTCGATCCATCCGCCAGCCGCAACATTTCCAGATGTTGAATTGTGGCGGTTAGAGGCGAGATGCCGCGGCCTTGTCAATCGGGCCGGCGATTTCCGCGGTTTGAAAACGTCGAACTGAGACGCAACGACAAGGCAAATGCGCTGGGCGCCCGTTCTGGGACGACGCGCCTGGCGATCGCGTCAGCTCGGCTTCGACGGCTCCGGCTTGAAGGTCAGGGCGAAGCCGTCCATGCAATAGCGCAGGCCGGTCGGCTTCGGACCGTCGTCGAACACGTGGCCGAGATGGCCGCCGCAGCGGCGGCAGTGGATTTCGGTGCGGGTCATGCCGAGCGTCGAATCCTTGCGCTCGCCGACCGCGTTCGGCAGCGGCTGCCAGAAGCTCGGCCAGCCGGTGCCGCTGTCGTATTTGGTCTCGGACGAAAACAGCGGCAGGTCGCAGCCGGCGCAGGCGAAGGTGCCCTTGCGGTGTTCCTTCAGCAGCGGGCTGGAGAACGGCCGCTCGGTGCCCTCCTCGCGCAGGATGTGATACTGCATCGGCGTGAGCTGCTTGCGCCATTCCTCCGGCGTCTTCTCGATCTCGAATTTTTCCGCGGCGCGGGCGTCGTCGGGCCGCAGCCAGCGGAAACCGAACACCGCGGCGAGAGCGGCGGAAGCGAGCAGGATGCGGCGGTCGATCATGGTGTCTCCCTGCGATGCGGGGCGCGAGCGGCCCGGTCGGGTCGTGGCCTCGACCGAGATACGCAGCCGCTCCGCCGAAGTTACATCAGCCCCCTCCCCGCGCACTCACATTGTCGCGAGCGGACGCGGCGTGCACCGCGGCACGATCACTCGATCATGCCGGGCTCGTTGCGGCGGGCGTCCTGCGCCCCCGGCTCTCCGCGGTCCTGCGGCGCTGCAGCGGCCGGCCGCTGCCCGCGATTGACCCGCACGCGACTGTTGGCGGCCTCCAGCCGCTCCTCGCGGAGCCGGCTGCGGGCGGCGGCGCGTTCGCGGTAGCGCGCCAGCAGGCCCGCGGTCATCGCGGCGCGGCGTTCGACGATGCTGACGCCCTGGCCGACGACGCGGCCGATCCGGCCGCCGGCCCAGACCAGCTCGAACGGATCGAACAGCCGCCAGCGCTGGTCGCCATGGACGATGCCCTGCGCGATCAGCCGGCCGGCGATCGCGGTGGTCGCCAGCCCCTGCCGGCCGAAGCCGCTCGCGACCCACAGCCCGCGACGCAATTCGCCGATCTGCGGCATGCCGTGCACGGTCTGGCCGATCGCCCCGCTCCAGCTTTGCGCGATCGCCACCGCGCCGAGCTGCGGATACAGCGCCGCGATCCGCCGCCGGATCAGGCCTTCGAGCCGCTTCGGCGCGACCGGGAAGGTGGTCTCGGGGCCGGTCCACAGCAGCCGGTCGCCGCCGACGATGCGGTAGTGATCGACGCCGTCGGTATCGGTGATCGAGCCGGGGAACGCGATCGCCTCGGCCAGCCGCTCGCCGAGCGGCGCGGTCAGCGCCGCGGCGCGCCACATCGGCAGCAGCGTCGCGGTCAGCCGCGGCGACGGCGCGCCGAGATCGACATTGCCGGCCAGCACGATGTCGGAGGCGCGCAGCCGCGCGTGCGGCGTGGCGATGCGCTTGCGGATGCCGGAGAAGTCGATGCCGAGCGCCGGCGTGTCCTCGAAGATCCGGACGCCGGCGCGGCGCGCCATCGCTTCGAGGCCACGGATGTAGCGCCGGCCGTCGAGCTGGAACGCATCGGGAAAATGGATGGCATGGAAGTAGCGGTCGGTCCGCAACGTGTCGCGAACGCGGTCGATCTGCCAGCCCTCGACCTCGGTGCCGAAATCGACGCCGAGCGTCTGCAGCCGTTCGATCAGCCGGTCGCCGAGGTCGACATTGGAGACTTCGAGCGCACCTGCGGTCAACGCGATGCCCGGCATCGCCTCCTCGGACGCGCGCTCGGCGACGATCGCCATGCCCTCGCGCGACAGCGCCCAAAGGTCGCGGGTGTGCGCGAGCCCGATCCGCTCGATCAGGTCGCCGACCGGCACGCCGTAACCCGGCATCACGCTGCCGAGCGTGGCGCCGGACGCGCCCCAGCCGACCCGCCGCGCTTCGAGCACGGCGACGCTGAGGCCCTGCTGCGCGGCCTCCAGCGCCACCGACAATCCGGCGAGGCCGGCACCGATCACGCAAAGGTCGACGTCGAGATCGAAGGTCAGCCGCGCGTGCGGATCCGCCGCCGTATCGGGCACCAGCGGGTCCGGTCCATTGGTCGCACTTGTCGCCGGCGGGGTCATGACGTTTCCTTACGGACAGCCCGGACGCTTGTCACCTTGTCCTGTCCGGACTTCTCGATTATTCCGCAAGCTCGCGCCCGCCGGAAGGGATCCATGCGCCGTCTGATATTGCTGCGTCACGCCAAGACCGAAACGGATGCGCCGAGCGGCAAGGATCACGACCGCCGGCTCGACGATCGCGGCCGGACCGACGCGGCGACCATCGCCGAATGGCTCGCCCTGCACCGGCTGGTGCCGGACCAGGTGCTGGTCTCGTCGGCGACGCGCACCCGCCAGACCTGGGACATCCTCGCCGACCTGTTCCCGCCCGGCGCCGAGCCGCAGGTCGAGCATCTGCCGGAATTGTACAGCGCCAGCCCCGCGCAATTGCTGCAGGCGATCCACGAGGTCTCCGCCGGCATCAACCGGCTGATGCTGGTCGGTCACAATCCCGGCCTGCAGGAACTGGCGCTCGGCCTCACCTGCGGCGCCGGCGAGAGCGACCGCAAGTTGCTGTCCGGCAGCATGCCGACCAGCGCGGTCGCGGTGATCGACTTCCCGATCGCCGACTGGGCCGACGCCCGCTTCGGCGCCGGCAAGCTGCAGCACTTCGTCAGCCCGAAGATTCTGCGCGAGGCGAGCTAGCAAGCAGGGCGCCTCCGCCCGACGCCCCTCCCGGCAATTGGAACTGGCCCGCCTTCGCGCTAGACTGCGTGCGTCGCCGTCCGGTCGTGGGAGGCCTTCGATGTTCAAATCGATTCTGGTGCCGATCGATCTCGCCGATACCGCGCTGGCGCGGCCGGCGATCGAGACCGCGGCGACGCTGGCGCGCACCTATGACGGCACGGTGCGGCTGCTGCACGTGATCTCGATCACCCCGGTGGTGCTGGCCGAATATGTGCCGGCGGATTTCGACGACCAGCAGCGCAGCGACGCCGAGGCGGCGCTCGCCGAAGTCGCCGGCGCGTCGGGAATCGAACCGGCGCGGCTGTCGACCGTGGTGCGCCAGGGCGGCATCTATCACGAGATCATCGAAGAGGTCGGCGCCATCAAGGCCGACCTGATCGTGATGAGTTCGCACCGCCCGGCGATGCGCAGCTACTTCCTCGGCTCCAACGCCGGCCACGTCGTCCGCTACGCGCCCTGCTCGGTGCTGGTGGTGCGGGACGGCAAGTAACAACACGTCATACCTAGCTGTAGTCATTCCGGGGCGCGCGCAGCGCGAACCCGGAATCCAGAAGTTGTTGCGAAGGACGATGAACAGCTCGCGATTCCGGGTTCGCGCCTGACGGCGCGCCCCGGAATGACGTGTGCAACCTTCCTAAGGCAGCAGATCCTTCGGCACCTCGTCGAAGCTATAGCGTCGCGGGCGGTTGCGGCGGATGAAGCCGCCGACCTGCCAGCCGAACAGCGCGGCGAAGCCGACCAGGAACAGCGCTCCCGACCACGAGCCGGTCGCGACCGCGCGCGCCAGCAGGCCGGTCATCGCCGCCGCCAGCACCGCGATCAGCACCAGAGCGGCGGTGTGGACGCCGGGCCGCAGCCCGCCGACCAGTTCGGCCTGGCTGCCGGCGTCGCGCATCCGCCGGTGCAGTTCGAGGATGAAGCCGCGATAGGCATCGCTCTGCGGCGCCATCAGCGCCACGGTCTGCCAGCTCGTCGACAGGATCCGCAGCCGCGCGCCGCCGGTGTCCTCGAGGTCGGCGCAATAGCGCTGCGACTGCATCGAGACCGGCCGGTAGCTCAGCCGCACCTTGGCGATGGTCGCATAAGGCCACAGCCCGGATCTCGGGCCGATCCGCCACACCAGGCCGCCGTCGGTCAGCTCGAATTGCTGCGCCGCGCCGATCAGCGACGCCCTGAAGGCATAGGCGGCCTTCTCCGCGTCCGCATTCCGATCCGATCGTGCCACCGCCGCCTCCTGCTCGGCCGTCATTGCCGCAGTGGCGGTCGCGATGCAATGCGGCCGATCCGCCTGCTCTGCTGCACACGAGGCAAAGCCGCCGCCCGGCTGCTTGCCCGCGCCCTCCCGGTTTCCTACAACGTCCCGGCCGATCCATCGCCCGAGTCCCGATGCCGAAATCCGAGACCACCTATTTCCCCCGCCATCTGATCTTCGCCGGCGCGCTGGTCAGCGGCGTGCTGCTGGCGCTGGCGTTGCACATGCTGGGGATGCGGTTCGGGCTCGATCTCGGCGGGCTGTGGCGGACCGATCTGGCCGAATTCATGCCGGCGCGCGCGGCGCTGGCGTGGTGGCTGGTGGCGACCGCGGGCTTCGCCGGCGGTTACTTCACCGCGACGCTGATGCATCACGCCGTGGCCGGCCAGATCCCGCCGCGGATGCGGCAGTTCCTGATCGCGATCGGCGTCCTGGTGCTGGCCGCAGCGGGGCAAGCGGCCTCGGCGCCGTCGGCCGGGCCGACCACCGCCGGCGTGGTCTCGGGGCTGGCAACACTGCTGCTGGGTTGCGCGATGGCCTTCTGCGGCGCGCATTTTGCGCTGCGCAAGGGCTGAGGACGGCTCTGCAGGCCGTGCTGGCGGTCGGCGTGCGCAGCGTTCCCGACCGGAGCCGTTCGGCGCTCCGGATGCGTAGCAGCGCCGCATCGAGTACGTCGCCTCCATTATCAGTCGTCATATATCAGTCGTCATATGGTTGTCGTACTTGGCGGCCGATACAACTTCCGCAGAGTCGTTCGTGCAAATTTCCCGCGGCGTGAAAACGCCGCGCAGTCTCCTGCGCGGCGTTTAGCCTCAGCTTACTTTGTAGCAAGCGGAATTCGATCAGCCCGCGGCGCGGATGTTGATCGAACTTTCGGCCAGCATGGTGAGCTTCTTGTCGGTGGCCTTTTCCTCGTCGAGCGTCTTCTGCAGCACGGCGGCGCAGTCGTTGCGGCCCAGCCGCTTCGCCCATGCCACCAGGCTGCCGTAGCGCACGATTTCATAGTGCTCGGCGGCCTGCGCGGCGTTGATCAGCGCGGCGTCCAGCACGGTCTTGTCGGCGACCTCGCCGGCGGTTTCGTCCGCTTCTTCGATGATGCCGTCGATCGCCGGGCAATCGACTGCCTTGACCGGCGCGCCGTGCATTTCGAACACCTGCTCCAGCCGCTTCACATGGCCCTTGGTCTCTTCGAGATGGGTCATGAAACCCTGCTTCAGCGTCGGATCGGTGGCCTTGTCGGCCATCTTCGGCAGCGCCTTCACGAGTTGTTTCTCGGCGTAGTAGATGTCCTGCAATTGGTGCACGAACAGGTCATCCATGGTCTTGATGTCTTTGGTAAAAAGTCCCATCGCGGTTCCTCTCGGGTTAGCAGCGGGCGGTTTCGCGATCGTTCTTCCGTCGCGTCCCGGGTCCGGTGTTAACCAGCCCGCCGGACAGCCGTTCCGCGCGCCGCGCGAAACGCCGCTATCCGATGGCGCATGGACGCGGAGCCCCCTATATGGAACGTGCTGAGGCGAGAGCTGTCCGAGTAAGAGGGCCGCCATGCTGCGGCCGGACGGCTCGTTTGCGCCACGTCAAGGGCCAACCGCGCCGACCGTCCCAAGGATGCGTCGTTCGTGCCGCCGGCCGGATTGCGCGACGGGCCGATTATGCCCTAAGGAATTGCGCGGATGAGTTTGTCGGGTGCCAGGTGCCAGGCCGTGTTGCATGCGGCTCCCGTCGCGTTGCCGCCCCGCCGGGAGGACGAATGCATCGACTGCTGAGCGCGCTGGGGCGTGGCTTCAAGACCTATGTCGGCTGGAAACGGCTCGGCATCGTGGCGAGCGTCCTGATCATCGGCTTTGCGATCACGTCGCTGGTCCGCACCCTGAAGGGTGTCGACAGCGCCGTCATCCTGACCGCACTGACGGAGAAGACCCCCGGCCAGATCGGGCTCGCCGCGCTGTTCGTGGTCGGGGCGTTCTGCACGCTGACCTTCTACGATTTCTTCGCCCTGCGAACCATCGGCAAGCTGCACGTGCCGTACCGGATCGCGGCGCTGTCGAGCTTCACCTCCTATGTGGTCGGTCACAATCTCGGCGCCACCGTGTTCACCGGCGGCGCGATCAGGTTCCGGATCTATTCCGACTATGGACTCACCGCGATCGACGTCGCCAAGATCTGCTTCATCTCCGGCCTGACGTTCTGGCTGGGCAATCTGTTCGTGCTCGGCATCGGCATGATCTGGCACCCCGCTGCGGCCAGCGCGATGGATCTGTTGCCGGACAGCGTCAATCAGTTGATCGGCGTCGCCTGCCTCGCCGGCATTGCGGCCTATTTCGTCTGGATCGCGACCGGCAAGAAGCGCCGGCAGCTCGGCCAGAACGGCTGGAAGGTGATGCTGCCCTCGGCCAAGCTGACGCTGGTGCAGGTGCTGATCGGCGTCGTCGATCTCGGCTTCTGCGCGATGGCGATGTACATGCTGATGCCGTCCGAGCCGTATATCGACTTCGTGTCGCTGGCGGTGGTGTTCATCCTCGCCACGCTGCTCGGCTTCGCCAGCCATGCCCCGGGCAGCCTCGGCGTGTTCGACGCGGCCATGCTGGTGGCGCTGCCGATGTTCGCCCGCGAGGATATCATCGCCACGCTGCTGATCTACCGCGTGTTGTACTTCCTGCTGCCGTTCGGCATCGCGATCTCGATCCTCGGCATGCGCGAGCTGTGGCTGAGCGTGGTCAAACCCTGGCAGGAAAAACGCGCCGCCGCCGGCCACCCGCTCAGCGCCACAGCCACGGTCCGCCAGGTCGCGCAGCGCCGCTCCTCGAACCAGGGCTGAGCTAGGGCGTCAGAACAAAGCCGCGAGATTTCGTCGCCCATCGACGACGCGGACGATCTCCACGCCTCGAAGCGGCCCCTCGTCGGTGTCCGGCTCGGTGCGATACAGGATCAGACGGCGCTTCCACCAGCATTCGCAGAGCCGGCCGGATATCCCGCCGCCGCACACCCATTCGCGGTTGTGTTCCGAGCAGATCGACCTTCGCCTCGATCCGATCGAAAGTGCGTTCGGCGATCGCCGGTTGGTCGCGCGCAATCGCTTCATAAATGTCGAGCAGATCGTCACGCGCCGCCTTCGTCCAGGTCAACCGGACCGGCATCGCCGCAACTCACCCTTTCGCCTTCAGCCGAGCCCGGGCTTCCTTGCGCAGCGCGGGCAGGTCGATCTCGCCGGCCGAACCGCTGGCGACGCCTTCGTCCCAGAGCTGTCGCATCAGCTTGATATCGACATGACGCAGCTCGCGCTTGAGCTGCCAGTCGCGCAGCGCTTCGCGGACGATCTCGCTGGTGGTCGCGTATTCGCCGGACTCCACAGCCGCCTTGAGCTGCGAGACCTGTTCACCCGTCAGCGCGACGCTGACCTTCTCGATGTTGGCCATGCAAGCATCCTCAGAGGTATGAAATTTTACTACTTCTTGACACCGTGCGCAATCACAGGAGACATCCGGCTCAGGGGTCACGAGGATCCGCCCGGCTTTCCCATATTTTCGCCCAAACCAAGGCGTCAAACGCGGCATGATCACAGTCCCCCTTCTCCGTCGTCCGGCCGTTCTCGTCGCGCTCGCCACCGCCCTCGGCGTGCTGGCGTCCCCTGCAGCCCGCGCGCAAACGCAGCTTGCGCCGCCGCCAGCCGTCCAGCCCGGCGCCGCGCAACCGATCGCCCCTCCCGTCGCCGCGATCCCGGTCACCGACGGCTCGATGCAGATCGTCTGGGAGGTCCGCAACCGGTTCCGGCTGTTTCGCGAGGAGCGCGACTTCCGCGAGCAGGCCGAGGCGCTGCGCGGGCTGACGGTGCTCGCCTCCGAGCAGACGCTGGGGCTGCAGAGCGAGGGCCGCGGCTGGGCCCGCAATGTCGTCAACCGGCTGTGCATCGATCTCACCGGCCGGGTCAGCGAGCCCTGCACCCGCGACGGCGTCAAGGAAAGCTATCTGACGCCGACCGAGCACCCGGTCACGGTGCGGCTGGCGGGCGCGATCCCGGTCGGCGCGATCTGCGCCTGGACCTTCGACGACGGCGACGGCCCGCGCAACGCCACGCAGGACTGCGCAGAGCCGATCAATTTCCGCGCCCGCTACGGCAAGCCCACCGTGGCGACGGTCGACGTCACCAGCGGCGCCGACGCGCCGCTGCGGGTGACGACCGAAATCGTGGTGCGCGACTTCTTCATCGCCGGCCTCGGCGACTCGATCGCCTCCGGCGAAGGCAATCCGGACCGGCCGATCGGGCTGTCGGACGAGGGCTTCTGCTATCGCTCCTATCTCGGCATCGGGACCGGCATCGGCGCCGGGCCGGGCCAGTTCTATCGGCCGAGCCGCGCCGGCTACAAAGGCGGCCGCGCCTGCGAGGCGCCGGACACGCTGGCGAACTGGCAGCGTTATTCGGCGACCTGGTTCAACGCCGCCTGCCATCGCTCGCTGTACAGCTACCAGACCCGTAGTGCGCTGGCGCTGGCGGCGCGCCATCCACACATCGCGGTGACCTATCTGCCGCTGGCCTGCACCGGCGCCACCATCGCCGACGGCCTGTTCGGCTCGCAGCGGCCGCGCGAATGCTATCGCACCAAATCCGGCACCAACTGCCCCGGCAGCGTCAACGGCCAGCTCACCGAGCTCCGCGAGGCCGTCGCCGCGGCGCGAAAACGCCAGCCGCAGCGCACGCTCGATCTGGTGCTGCTGTCGGTCGGCGCCAACGACATCAACTTCTCGGGCCTGGTCGCCGACGTCATCGTCGACAGCCCGACCGAACGCGGCATCTTCCGCCGCTCCGGCGTAATCGGCTCGATCGAGGAGTCGCGGTCCGCGCTGGCGCGGACGCTGCCGCAGAGCTTTTCGAAGATGCGCGAGACGCTGAAGGGCCTGGTCGACGGCGACATGTCGCGCGTGATCTACGTCACCTACGCCAATCCGGCGCTGGCGAGCCGCGGCGTCCCCTGCCCCGGCGGTCGCGGCGGCTTCGACGTCCATCCGTCGTTCAACGCCGACCCGAACCGGCTGGCGGCGGTCGCCTCCTTCGTCGACAACGAGTTCCTGCCGCGGCTGAAGGATCTGGCGCAATGCACCGGCGGCGTGCTGTGCCGCAATCCGTCCGCCGACGCGATGACCTTCGTCGACGCGCATCAGCGCACCTTCGCCAATCACGGCTTCTGCGCCCGCGCCGAGACCGATCCGGAATTCGACCGCGCCTGCTTTTCACCGCGTGGCGACAGCTTCACCAGCGACATCGTCGAGGCGGCGAATTCGCCGATGGCCTGCGGCGTCGGCGCCAGCAAGTTCCGCGCCTACCTGCCGCGCGCGCGCTGGATCCGCGACGCCAACGACAGTTACTTCGCGGCGATGACGTTTCCCCAAGGGTTGCCCGCCGCGATCCAGCCGGCCGACATCCACGACGCCACCTGGGGGGTCGTCTCCGCCGTCTATGGCGGCGCGGTCCATCCCTCAGCCGAAGGCCACGCCGCGATGGCCGACGCCGCGGTGCCGGCGGCCGAAGCGGTGCTGTCGCTGGAATCCGCCCCCGACGTCACCAGCGCGCCGCTGCCGCCACCGGCGGCACAGTGAGGCTGCGCTGAAGCACAGCGGGAGATACGTTCGGGGATGCCCGGTTGGGCAGCCGGTCAGGCGACCTCGAGCGGCTTGATCTTGCTGACGTCGACCGTGCGCTCGGCGTGCCATGTGTCGTAACATGTGTCATAGGCCGCCAGCAGCCGAACGCGCCCGCGCGATCCTGCGGCGCCCATGCGCGGCCGCGTCCCGCCTCGGAGACTGATTAGAGCCGTTCTGTCTTCGATGGTCAGCGCCGGCGCCCCGGGACGCTCACCACAGGCACGACCTCATGGTGAGGAGGCGCGCAGCGCCGTCTCGAACCATGCGCCGCCGGTCCTGCGTCGCCGCAACCTTCGATACGCCCGGCTCCTCAGAGTCCGACTCAAAATGAGAGCAACCATATCAGGCGCCTAAGTTCGTCTTTGCGAGGAGCGAAGCGACGAAGCAATCCAGACTCTTGTGCTCGGCGCACTGGATTGCTTCGCTTCGCTCGCAATGACGGAGATAGGGCGTTGATTTGGCGGCCCGCATTTCCGGTCAGACACTCAGGATGAGGAGTCGGTGCATTTGGTGAAGCCACATCGCTCAATCAAACGATGAAGCGCTCGAGCCTTCACGTGCGGCAAGAATCAAAAAAGCACCCCTCGGGCCGAGGGGTGCTCTTTGGGAAGACGCAGCGCGTCGTTCGAAGCGTTTCTGCGCCGCCCGCTTACTTCGCGGGCGCCGGCGCCATCATGCCGCCCTTTTGCATCGGGGCCGGGGCGGCTTTCGCCTTGCCGGCGGTGGTGCCGGGCTTGGTGCCGACGGGGGGAGTGACGGCCGCCGCCTGTTCGGGCATGAACTTGGCGACGATCGCGGGGTCGAGCTGGGCGATCGCGGTGTCGGGCAGCCGGAACCAGTCCTCGTCCTTGCCGAGCGCCGGCGTCATCAGATAGCCGCGCAGCGTCAGGGTCTGGCCGTCGGGGCTCACGGTGAGCATCGCCTTCCAGACGTCGCCGTTGCGCGGATCGAGGATGTTGCCGTTCTCGTAGACCCGGCCCTTGCGCTTCATGTCGCGGATCAGCGAGATGCCGAGCACCGGCTGGTCCTTGCGGTCGTCCTCGCACTCGTCGCAGACCGCGATGGCGGTCTGGCCGGGCGGGTTGAAGGTCTTGGCGACGACGCCTTCGTACATGTTGTTGCCGCGGTCGAGCATCAGCACCCAGACCACCGGCTTGCCGGTCGGCTTGCCGTTGTCGGTCCGCTGCCAGAGTCCGACGGCGGTCGGTTCCGCGGCGGCCACGGGAACAGCCGCGGAGAACAAGTACGTGAAGGCGGCGACGGCCGCCAGCGCGACGATACGGATCGGTCGATGTGTATTCATGGCAACACCTGAAACATCGCGATGAGACGAGAATATGGCGGATCGGTATGACAATCCAGTCGGCAAAGCTAAGCGCCGGCCGGTCGGCAATTGTGTGACGTAGCGGCCGGCGACGCGGCGGCCGGAGTTTCAGCCATCGCGGCGCGACGGCCCGGAACCCCGCGCTGCGCCGTCGCCAGCGCCGCACCGAGGCAGATCCCGACCGGCAGCCAGAACAGAATATACAGATAACCGAGATCGCTCGGGATGATTTCGTAGTCGACGCTGGTGGCGGTGAGACAGGTTGCGAGCAGCGCCAGCGCGACGATCTCGCGGCGGCGCGACCACGCCCGCAGCGCACTGATCAGCGACGCCAGAACGACGCCCGCGAGCGCCATCACGCTGAGCACGCCGCCACGCACCGCCGCACACAGGAAGATGTTGTGGCCGTTCATCACCACGCTGCCGTCGGGCAGCGTGCGCTGGGTGTCGAAGGCGAGACCGTAGCCGAGCCACGGCTTCAGCAGCGCCATGTCGAGATAGACCGGCCACAGCGTCAGCCGCAGGCTGTCGCGCCGCTGCAGCAATTCGCCGGCCAGCGGCGTCAGCAGCGCGACCGCGGCGGCGACCGCCACCAGCGCCACGATCGCCGCCGCCAACCGCCAGTTCGCCGACAGGATCGACACGCCGATGCCGACCGTCGCCGCGATCAGCGAGCCGCGGCTGCCGGTCAGCACGATCGCGAACAGCAGGATCAGCACCGACACCGCCAGCATCGCGAACTGCCAGCGCCGCAGCGTCCGCGACGCCATCACCGCCGCCGCGCCGACGCAGGGCATCGCGAACATCATGCCGATGACGTTGGAATTGTAGTACACGGTCAGGCCCTTGACGCCCTGCAGCCGGACGGTGAGCAGCGTCTCCAGCGACAGCCCGCTGAACGACACCACATCGCGGATCGCCGCCAGCGCCGCCACCGGCGCCAGTACCAGGAACAGCAGCCGCAGGAAATCGCCGTCACTGCGCACCAGTTGCGCGACGACCACGACGAACACCAGCACCGCCGCGAGGTAGCGCAGGTTCTTCAACAGCATCGGCGCAGGCGTCTCGCCGCCGAGCGCCGAGGTGCCGATGATCAGCAGCAGGAACGCCGCGGCGGCGACGAACACGCCCGATCTCACGATCGGCAGCAGGTTCCGGGCCGACGCCGTCGCGATCAGCATCACCGGCAGCACCAGGAACCACATCACGGTGCGCGCCAGCCAGATGCTGTGCATCACATAGACCAGGCACATCGACAGGATGAACAGCTTCTCGCCGGCCCGCACGCGTATCAGCCAGTCGCGGGTCCGCTCCAGCCTCTGCCGGGCGCGCGACGATCGGGCGAGGACGGAAACCATTGGACTCCTAGATCTTGGGGTGGGACGCGGCCGACAGGCTGCGCAGCACCTCCGCCAGGCGGCGGGCGGATTGTGCCCAGGTCACCGGGCGATAGTTCTCCCGGATCGCCGCTTCGTACTTGGCAAGTTGCTCAGGCGAACCGATCAGGTCAAGCACCGCGTCGCGCCAGGCGGCGAAATCCAAGGGATCGAGGTGGCCGGCGAGGCCGGCGCCGGCCTCGGGCAGCGACGAGGTGTTCGATGCGAGACAGTATTTGCCGAAAGCCAGGCTCTCTGACACCGGCAACCCCCAGCCCTCGTAGAACGAGGGATACAGCGTGAACGCGCAGTGCTGGTACAACCACGCCAGTTCGTCGTCGCCGGCGCGCGGCAAATGAACGATCGATGACGCGGTGACCGGATCGTGCGCGATCTGCCACAACAGATCCGCGCTGCCGAAGCCGGGCTGGCCGACGATCACCAGCGTCGGCAGATCCGGCGTTCCCTGCTCGGTCAGCCGCCGCCACACATGATACAGCAGGTCGAAATTCTTGCGCGACTGGATCGTCGAGACGCTGAGCACGAAGCGCTGCGCCTGCGAACCGCCCAGCGCAGCAGGCCGGCGCGCGGCGGCCGGCGTCGCCAGATCGGCGCCGAGATGCACCACCTCGATCGCGCCGTGCAGCCCGCCATGGCGGTTCGCATAGGCCCGCACATCGGCGCTGGTCGAGTCCGAGATCGACACTACGAGATCGCATTCGCGGATCAGGAATTGCGCATAGGCCTCGAATTGCGCGACGAACTCGCCGTCGGCGAAGAACTGCGGCGCCACCACCGGGATGAAGTCCTGGCACACCGCGGCGATCCGGGTGCCGCGGGCGCGTCGCATTTGCGCCACCGCCGCGTAGTCGACCCGCGACCAATTCTCGCCGGCGAGCAGCAGCACTTCGTGGCCGCCGGCCACGCCGGGCGGCGGCAGTCCCGCGCTGCCGGACATTTTTTGCAACAGCGGCGCGGCGGCGCCGCGCACCGAGGTGCGGATCGCGCGCTCGAGCTTCTTGCCGAGCGGCTTGATCGACGACAGCATCGTCGCACGCGCAGGCTTCGGCTTCGCCGCGGCGACCGGCCTGGCGCCGAGGTCGGGCGCGGCGGCGACCGGCACGTAGTCCCGCCGCAACGGTTCGTAGCGGCAGAAGCCGAGCTGCGATCCCATCTGTTCGGACAGCGCGGTGGCGATGCTGTGCTCGACCCGCAGCGTGCCGTTCATCTGGCCGGAGCGCGCGCGATGGCTGGTCGACACGTCCATCCACAGCCAGGGTTGTTGCGGCGGCGGGGTCTGGCTGTCGGGAGTCTGCGCCAAGTTCTGTCCGTCGCGTGGTGCCGGCCGTCAGAGGCCGGCTGAACAATATTCATGGGGACCAGGCCCGCCCAGTAATCATCGGATCTGGTGAGACCGGGTCTGGTCGGATTCGTGATCAGCCTCGACTCGGGTCTAGCGGGTCGGGCTTCGCAGCGTCAATGGCAAGGACGTGTTGACGGCCGCAAATCCGCCGCGACTGCAGTTACCTGCTCCGCCGCGCCGCGCTTGCAAAGCTGTGGTGGCCGCGGTCTATCTTCGGCCGAGTGCTTCGGCCCATCCGCCGCGTGCACGAATCGAGCGAGGACGACAGTGCCACCGGAACGCCCGCCACAAGTGTCGGTGATCCTGCCGGTTCGCGACGGCCAGCGCTGGCTGCGCGAGGCGGTCGACAGCGTGCTCGCGCAGACATTGACCGATCTCGAATTGCTGGTGATCGACGACGGCTCGACCGACGCCACCCCGGCAATACTCGAAGAGGCGCGCGGCCGCGATCCCCGCGTCGTCGTGTTGCCGCAACAGCGCGAGGGGCTGGTCGCCGCGCTCAATCGCGGCCTCACGCAAGCGCGCGCGCCGCTGATCGCCCGGCTCGACGCCGACGACGTCGCGCTGCCCGAGCGGCTGGCGCGGCAGTGCGATTATCTGCACGCGCATCCGGACGTCGTGCTGCTCGGCGGCTGGGCAGAGATCATCGACGCCCACGGCGCGTTGTCCGGCCGGCAGATGCGGCCCGGTCCCGAACGGCTGCGCGAGACGCTGGCGAAGAAGAGCCCGTTCATCCACCCGACGGTGATGTTCCGCGCCGAGGCGGCCCGCCGCGTCGGCGGCTATCGCGCCGCTTTCGAGGCCGGCGAGGACTATGATTTCTGGCTGCGGCTCGCCGACATCGGCGAGATCGCGATCCTGCCCGAGGTGCTGATCCGCTATCGCGAGCACGGCGGCAGCGTGACCCGCACCCGCGAGCTGCGGCAGATCTATTCGGCCCGCCTCGCCAAGCTCGCCGGCGCCGCCCGCAATTCGGGTCGCCCCGACCCTTCCGCGACCCTCACCACGCCGCCCGATTGGCACGATCCCAATCCCGGCGATTTCGAACGCGACAGCTCGCGGCTGTACCGGATGCTCGAACTCGCCGATCCGGCGCTGGCGCGCGCCGCGCCCGCGTCGGCGATCGACCTCGCGGCGATCACCTCACAACGATCGACGCTGACCGCCGGCGAACGCAAATTCGCCCAGGCCGCCGCGCTGAATCTGCTGCGCGAGCGCCGCGACCTCCCGGTCTCCCGCATCTCGCTCCTCGCGCTATTGCTGCGGCTCGGCCCGGCGAAGGCCGCGAAGATGCTGATGCGCCGAAAATAACACCGCCGGGCCTGGCGAGGCACGAACCGCAGCGCGCCGGCAACTACGCGCCGGGTTGCACGAAGCGGCGCGCCAGCGCGTGGTAGATGCCCTCATCCGACACCAGGCGCGACGCCGCATAGGCGATCACCGAGGTCGCCATCAGCGGGATCACCATGGTGTGGTTGTCGGTCATCTCGATCACGATGGCGAAGGCGGTGATCGGCGCCTGCACCACGCCCGAGAAATAGGCCACCATGCCGAGCAGCATGATCGCCGCGATCGGCGTGTCGGTGAACAGCGCCGCGATGTTGCTGCCGAGCCCGGCGCCGACCGCCAGCGAGGGCGAGAAGATGCCGCCCGGCAGGCCGCTGACCGACGACAGCGTCGTCGCCAGCCATTTCAGCACGCCGAACTCCGTCGGCAGCGGCGACCCGCTTTCCAGCGCCGTCTTCACCTGGGCATAGCTGGTGCCGTAGACCGTATCGTCCGACGCGAAGCCGCAGATCGCCACCGCGAACCCGCAGCCGAGCGCCAGCAGCAGCGGATGCCGGGCGATCGCCTGCAACCCGCCCGCCGCCACCACGATGCGGCTGAACAGGCCGCCGGCGAGCCCGCCGACGACGCCGCAGGCCGGGATCGCCAGCCAGTCGACGCCGCCGCGCAGCGTCATCGCGCTGGTGCCGAAATACGTGTAGTTGCCGAGCAATGCGACCGAGGTCAGGCCGGCCGCCACCACCGCGGCGATGATCAGCGTGCTCGACCGCGTTTCGAACGAGCGGCTCATTTCCTCGATGCCGAAGATGATGCCGGCGAGCGGCGTGTTGAACGCCGCCGCCACGCCGGCCGAGGCGCCGGCGAGAATCAGCGCCGGCTGCCGCCGCGGCGACAGCCGCCCGAGCGCGAACATGATCGAGGCGCCGATCTGCACGGTCGGCCCCTCGCGCCCGACCGACGCGCCGACCAACAGGCCGAACAGCGTGAGCACGAACTTGCCGACCGCGACGCGCATCGACACCAGCCGGCCGCGCGCGGTCTGGTCGGTCAGCCGCCGCGCCGCGATCGCCTGCGGGATGCCGCTGCCCTGCGCATTCTGGAAGAACCGGTCGGTCAGATACACCGAGATCAGGAAGCCGAGCGGCGTGACGACGAAGGGCAGATAGCGCGAATGCCCGAGCAGCGCGACGAAAGCCGTCTGCGCCAGATCGGCGAGCTGCGCCAGCGCCGCGGCCGCCGCCCCGATCACCACCCCGCCCAGCAGAAAGATCGCCCGCCGCCGCGACCGCGTCGACACCACGACCAACAGCCGCTTGTGGCGGCGAGACAGGGCGAATTTCATCGGCAGGATCGGCGCTCGCGAGGGCTTGGGAACTCGTGAGGCCCTTCATGCCGCGTCCCCCGCGCCGGAGTCCAGCAATCGGGGGCATAAACTTGGCGTGATGCGGGCGCAGCGCCGCTGCGGGCCTTCATCAACATCAATCCGGCGGGACGCTCACCACAGGCACAACCTCAACAGGCACACCCTCATGGTGAGGAGGCGCGCAGCGCCGTCTCGAACCATGCGCCGCGGGCCATGCATCCCCCGCCATCCTTCGAGACGCCCGGCTTCGCCGGGCTCCTCAGGATGAGGAGTCCGTACATTCGGCAAGGACCATGTCGCTTCAATCAATCGATGAAACGTCCAACAGCTCGAAACGCAAAGGGCGCGCCCGTCGGCGCGCCCTGAACTAACAACTCTCGACATCAACCGCCGGCGGCATGGCGCCGCCGCGTGTACTCAATTGACGCCGAGCTTCTTCTGCAGATTGGTCGACGAGGTGGTGTACTGGAACACGACGCGCTTGTCGGGATAGACGTACTTCACCGCCTTCTGCGACATCAGCGCGGCCTCGTGGAAGCCCGACAGGATCAGCTTCAGCTTGCCCGGATAGGTGTTGATGTCGCCGATCGCGAAGATGCCGGGGACGTTGGTCTCGAACGTGCCGGTGTCGACCGGGATCAGATTGTTCTCGAGGTTGAGGCCCCAGTTCGCCACCGGGCCGAGCTTCATCGTCAGCCCGAAGAACGGCAGCATCGCGTCGCACTTGATCTGCGCCGTCGAGTTGTCGTTGAGCTTGATGGTCGCGCCCGAGAGCTGACCGTCGGCGCCCTGCAGTTCGGTGATCTGGCCGATCTTGAGATCGAGCTTGCCGCTGGCGACGAGCTGACGCATCTGCTCGACCGAGTGCGGCGCGCCGCGGAAATCGTCGCGGCGATGCACCAGCGTCATGCTCTTGCAGATCGGGTTGAGGTTCAGCGTCCAGTCCAGCGCCGAATCGCCGCCGCCGACGATGACGATGTCCTTGCCGCGGAACTCTTCCATCTTGCGCACCGCGTAGTGCACCGACTTGCCTTCATAGGCCTCGACGCCCGGCACCGGCGGCCGCTTCGGCTGGAACGAACCGCCGCCCGCGGCGACGACCAGCACCTTGCATTCGAACACCGTGCCGGCATCGGTGGTGACGCGGAATTCCGGATCGCCGATCTTCTCGACGCTCTCGATCATCTCGTTGAGATGGATGGTCGGGTTGAACGGCTTGATCTGCTCCATCAGGGATTCGGTCAGGCCGTGACCGGTGATCATCGGAATGCCGGGAATGTCGTAGATCGGCTTTTCCGGATACAGCTCGGCGCACTGGCCGCCGACCTTGTCGAGAATGTCGACGAGATGGACCTTGATATCGAGCAGGCCCAGTTCGAACACGGCGAATAGTCCGCACGGACCCGCGCCGACAATCAGCACATCGGTTTTGATCGTTTCGGTCATCGGTGTTTCTTTTCGGGTTGAAGAATATTCGGACGCGGGCGGTCCGGCCGCGGCTTGTCTAGCCAAGCCCGGCGGGGGAGAAAAGCCATAAAACGGCGTAGACACCTTGTTCTATCTCAAGAACTGCGCTCAATGGTCTCCAAAAGCCCGGAGAATGGCCCTTGTCTGCACGATCCCGCGACCACGCAGTGCCTCGGCTCGAGGACTTCCCCTACCGACTTTCGGACAATGTCCGGTTCGCCGATCTCGACCCGAACAACCACGTCAACAACGCGGTCTATGCCAGCTATTTCGAGACCGGCCGGGTGACGCTGATGAAGGATGCGTCGCACGGGCTGATCCCGGAGGGGCTGTCCTGGGTGCTGGTGCGGCTCGACATCCACTTCCGCAGCGAGTTGCACTGGCCGGGAACCATCGAGCTCGGCATCGGCCTCGTGAAGCTCGGCCGCACCTCGACGCATTTCGATCAGGTGGTGTTCTCGGACGGCGTCTGTGTCGCCTCGGCGCGCGCGGTCACCGTGCTGGTCGATGCGCACAGCCGCAAGCCGACGCCGCTGACCGATCAGCTCATCGCCAACCTCGCGCCGTGGTGGCTGCACGGCGTCGAGCACGCTTAGCAGGCGCAGCGAGCGTTGACGCCCGGGGCGCCTTGCGCCCGAGGCGGTTACGCTGGGATCAGGCCTGGCGGTCCGGCGTGGAAATCACGAGGCCGTCGAGTTCGTCGGTGACCTTGATCTGGCACGACAGCCGCGAGTTCGGCCGCACGTCGTAGCCGAAGTCGAGCATGTCCTCTTCCATCGGCGACGGGCCGCCGACCTTCTCGCGCCAGGCCTCGTCGACATAGACGTGGCAGGTCGCGCAGGCGCAGGCGCCGCCGCATTCGGCCTCGATGCCGGGGATGGCGTTGCGGATCGCCGCTTCCATCACGGTCGCGCCGTTCTCGACGTCGACGATGCGGGTCTCTCCGGAGTGATCAACAAAGTGAATCTTGGCCATGATTGCTCGTCGGACGCTCTGCTCGTTCGGACTGGAAAGGATGACGGGCTGTCCTATAGCGGGTCGGTCGGCTTTCCGCCAGCGCCCCGGCGGGCAAAATCGGGAACCGCCATCGGCCTTTCGCCGCAGCGACCTGCGAGGCGCGCGTCGCGGCGGATCAGCGCTCCAGCCGCTCGCCGATCGTGGCCCTTGCGTGCTCGACCGCTGCATCGAGCGCCGCGAGCCGGTCGGAGACATCCTTGCCGCAGCGCAGCGCGTCCTCGAATTCCTCGGCCGCGTCCGCCACCGCGAACGCCCCGATCGCCCGCGCCGAGCCTTTCAGCGTATGCGCCAGCGCCGCCGCGTCGGCAGGCCGGGACGCCAGCACCGCCACCATGCTCGCCGCCTGCGTCGAGAAGATCGTCAGCACCTCGCGCGCGAGCGACTTATCCCCAAGCGTCATCCGCTCGAGGTGCCCCTCGTCGATCGCCCCGAAATCCGGCACCAACGGCGGCGAAGCCATCCACTCGACCCAATCCAGTTGCAGCGACAACAGGCTCTCTCCCCGGAAATCCGCCGTTTTCCGCGTAGCCGCCGGCGAATTGCCGATCCAAGCACGGGATTGGTTAACGGATCATTTCGGGACAACGCCGCAAGTTTGAGGCCATTTTGTCCGCAATTTCCCTGCGCTTTCCAGCATTCGCGGGGATTTTCACGTCGGCGGAAGGAGTTAGCGGCGACTCCCGTTAACGATGATTAAGAATGTCTTAACGTCGGCCATTTCATTCGATGCACCGAGCCAATAGGATGTTTGCGGAAGTGGTGGACAAAAGTCCGGCGTCGAGGGGGTTCGACTGCGCCGGCTTTGAGCATCAGACCGGAGCCGGAGAACTGCGATCGAATTTCGAGCAGTGTCCCCGGATGCGTAGAACGAGGGCGTAGGTCACATGGCGAATAATCCCAAGAAGATCAAAGATCCGACCGAAGTGGCGCTGTCCGCGATTCAGGAGGCCCTGAACATCAGCGATGCGCCTGCCGCGACCGACGATCCGATCACGGCGCGGAGCGAGAACTCGCCGGCGATCTTGCCCCCGCCCGCTTTCAACGACGGCGCGCCGGAGCCGCGGATCGCAGCCGACCGTCCCAGTTTCGAACAGCCCGACGACCGGCAGTTCGCCCAGCGCCCGGCCAACGACGACCGTGAAACCATCGGCCAGTTGCTCCAGGCCCTGCAGAAGGGCCGTCCGGCCCGCAACGTCTACACCCTCGCCTCGATCTTCGCCGGGGTCTGGATTTTCGGCGGCATCGTGCTCACCGTCAGCTTCCTGCCCTCGCTGCAGGCGATGGTCGGCCAGGGCGCCGGCGGCACGATGGCGCTGGTCGGCCTGATCGCGCTGTTCCTCGCCCCCGTGATGCTGTTCTATTTCCTCGCGAGCCTGACCTGGCGCGGCCAGGAACTGCGGATGATCGCGCAGTCGATGGCGCAGGTCGCGATGCGGTTTTCCGAGCCCGAGATCGCGGCGAGCGATTCCGTCGTCACCGTCGGTCAGGCGATCCGCCGCGAGGTCGCGGCGATGGGCGACGGCGTCGAGCGTGCGATCGCGCGCGCTGGCGAACTCGAGACTCTGGTCGCCAACGAAGTCTCCGCGCTCGAACGCGCCTACTCCGACAATGAAGTCCGCATCCGCGCCCTGCTGCAAGACATCGCGCATCAGCGCGACAATCTGGTCGGCCAGGCCGAGCAGGTGCGCAGCGCCATCTCCGGCGTGCAGATCGATCTGCGCCACGACATCGCGCTGATCTCCGACGCGATCGCCTCGCGGGTCGACGAAGTGGCGAAGAGCATCACCAGCGCGCTCGAGGAGCGCGGCGCCCACATCACCGGCGCGCTGAGCAATGCCGGCGACAACATGATCCTCGCCCTCGGCGAGCGCGGCGGCGACCTGCTCGATCGCCTCGAGGAAGCCAGCGCCGAGACCACCCGCGCGGTGCTCGACGCCAGCGAGCGGCTGACCGCCAGCCTGAATTTCAAGACCGGGCACGTCCACGACGAATTCGTCGAACTCGCCGACCGCGTCCACGAGATGCTCAACGAGCGCCTCGACCGCATCACCGGCGAATTCGAACAGCGTTCGTCCAGCATCGTCGACGGCATCTCCGAGCGCACCGAGCAGGTCCACGACTCGCTGAAGAACTCCTCGGACTCGCTGCTGCTCGAGCTCGAGCTGCGCAGCGGCGATCTGGTCAGCAAGATCGACGACGCCGGCAACCGCCTCGCCGACCAGATCCTCACCAGCGGCGACAAGGCCAGCGAAGCGCTCGACGTCACCGTCAACACCCTGGTCGCGAAGGTGGTCAGCCAGACCGAGAACGCCCACGACGCCCTCAGCATGCAGATGAGCGCGTTCGACGATCTGGTGAAGCAGCAGGGCTCCGAGCTCGCCGAGAAATTCGCGCGCGACAGCGGCACGCTCGGCGCGCTGATCACCCGCCACATCTCCGAATTCGACCGCACCGTGAAGACCTATGGCGGCGACATCGTCGAGCGCATGGGCCAGCGCACCCAGGATATTTCCACCACGCTGAAGGACTACGTCGACAATTTCGATCAGCGCGTCACCGCGCGCGGCGGCGAGATCAGCGCCACGCTCGATCAGCGCCTGTCGCATTTCGAGAACGTGTTCGACACCCGCGTCGGCAGCCTCGACGGCTCGCTCGACAGCAAGATCAAGTCGCTCGACGAAACCGTCAGCGAACATCTGCGATCGCTCGACGACGGCTTCGCGGCGCGCACCCAGACGGTGACCGAGAGCATCGATACGCGCATCGTGCAGCTCTCCGACACCCTGACCGCCGGCTCGACCCTGACGATCGAGGCCATCGACAGCCGGATCGCGGAGCTCGCGACCACGATGTCGACCGGCACCACGAAGGCGGTCGATATGATCGACCTGCGCGTGGCGCAGCTCTCCGACACTATGACCACCGGCACCAGCCAGGCCGTCGATCTGATCGATACCCGGATCGACCGGCTCTCCGGCACGCTGACGGCGGGCGCGGTGCAGGCGATCGAGGCGATCGACGCCCGCCTGTCGCATCTCACCAACTCGCTCACCGACGGCACCGCGCAGGCGATCCACGCCATCGATCAGCGCATCGGCAACGTCACCGAGACGATCGACAGCCGCAGCGCCGGTCTGGCGGCGACCGTCAGCGCCCGCTTCCAGGACATCCACGAAGGTCTCGAAGGCCGCGTCGGCACCGTGCTGACCGACATCGACCTGCGCGTCTCGCAGTTCGAAGATCTGCTCGGCTCGCGCGTCGACGCCGTGGCCGGCCGCTTCGAGAACACCGGCCGCGAGGCCAGCGATCTGCTGATGGCGCGCGCCGAGGAACTCTCGCTCGGTATCAAGTCGCACGTCGCCGACGCGGAGCGCTCGCTCACCAGCCTCGTCATCAGCACCAGCGACACCATCCAGACCGGCACCCGCTCGGCCAAGGAAGCGATGCTGTCGGTGTCGACCGAAGTCGGCGCGCAACTGCAGCTCACCTCGTCCGAGATCGAACGCGCGCTCACCGCCGTCGGCGCCAATGCCGCGAGCTCGGTGGTGGCGAGCGCGACCGAAGCGCAATCGAAGCTGATCGCGGCGTCGAGCGATACGCTCGCGCAGATCAGGTCGCTGTCGGCCGATATCGAGCGCACACTCGCTGTCGCGGGCACCTCCACCGCGGCGTCGGTGCTGGCCGGCGCGCGCGAGGCGCAGACCACGCTGGTCGCGACCTCGACCGACGTCACCAACGAGATCAAGACGCTGTCGGCCGAGATTCAGCGCACGCTGACCGATGTCGGCGGCACGGCCTCGACCTCGGTGCTGAACAGCGCCCGCGAGGCGCAGGCTACGCTGGTGTCGTCGTCCTCGGACGTCGCCAATCAGATCCGCTCGCTGTCGGCCGATATCGAGCGCACCCTGACCGGCGCCGGCGACGCCACCTCGGCCTCGGTGCTGGCCGGCGCCCGCGAAGCGCAGTCGACGCTGGTCTCGGCCTCGACCGAGGTCACCGGCCAGATCAGGTCGCTGTCGTCGGATATCGAACGCACGCTGTATGCGGCCGGCAACGCGACCGCGGAATCGGTCCTGGGCGGCGCCCGCGCGGCCCAGACCACGCTGGTGGCAGCCTCCGAGGAAGCCGCGGAGCGCGTCAAGTCGCTGAGCGCGGACGTGCAGCGCACGCTGTCCGAAGCCGGATCCTCGACCGCCAGCGCGATCGTCGCCGGTGCGCGCGAAGCCCAGAACACGCTGGTCGCCGCCTCCTCCGAGGCCTCGAACCAGGTGATCTCGCTCGCCAGCGATGTCGAACGCAAGCTGACGGCGGCAGGCAGCGCCACCGTGGAGACCATCCTGTCCGGCGCTCGCGAAGCCCAGCACGCGCTGATCGCGACCTCCACCGAGACCTCGAACCAGGTCAAGGCGCTGACCGGCGACGTCGAGCGCACACTGACCACGGCAGGCAGCGCCACCGCCGGCGCCATCCTCGCCAGCGCCCGGGACGTCCAGAGCACGCTCGCCAACGCTTCGACCGCGGCCTCCGATCAGGCCCGATCGCTCGCCGCCGAGGTCGAACGCAGCCTGATCACCGCCGGAAAGACCTCCGCCGAATCGATCGTCAGCGGCGCCCGCGAGGCGCAGACCTCGCTGATGACCGCCTCGGAAGAGGCCGCCAACCACGTCAAGTCGCTGACGATCGACGTCGAGCGCACCCTGACCACGGTCAGCGCCGCCGCGGCGTCGACCATTCTCGGCAGCGCCCGCGAGGTGCAGTCGACCCTCACCAACGGCTCGGCGGAAGCGGCGAGCCAGATCAAGGCGATCTCCGCCGACATCGAGCGGACGCTCGCCGGCGTCACCCTCAACACCACCGACAACATCCAGGTCAGCGCGGCGGCGGCGCAGAGCACGCTGGTCGCGGTGTCGAACGAGGTCAGTTCCAAGATCAAGTCGACCTCCGCGGAAATCGAGCGGTCGGTGTTCGCCGCCAGCGGCAGCTTCGGCTCGACGATCACCGCCAAGACCGACGAAATCGTCAGCTACGTGCAGCAGCAGGCCGACCGCCTGTCGCAGATCATCGACGGCAAGCGCGGCGTGCTGGTCGAGGCCCTCTCCGGCAAGACCAATCAGCTCACCGTCGATATCGACCGCGTCACCACCGACGCGCTGACCGCGATCGAGACCCGCGGCAAGGCGTTCTCCAACTCGATCCTCACCAACGGCAACGACGTCGCGCGTTCGATCACCGGCGCCGGCGATCTCGCGACCGGCGCGATCAACAAGTCGCTCAAGGATCTCGAGCTGGCGTCGCGTTCCGCGATCGATCAGTCGCGCCAGGTTTCGGTCGCGGCCGTCACCGAGATGCAGGAGACCAGCAAGATCCTGCGCTCCGACACGGTCGCTCTGTTCGAGCGGCTGCGCGAAGGCAACATCCTGCTGCAGGAAGTGCTCACCGGCGCCCACGAGAACCTCAACTCGCTGGAGCGCGCGCTGGTCACCCGGGTCGCGGACTTCGTCGTCACCATGAACGACGTCAACGCCCGCAGCGGCGCCGCCACGCAGGGTCTGGAAGACCAGCTCACCGGCTTCCACGGCAAGACCGCGAAGGCGCTCGCCGACCTCAGTGCGCTGTCGGAGCAGTTCGATGCTCACGGCCGGGCGCTGGCCGAAGCCGCCGAGCTGGTGCAGCAGAGCAACCGCAGCGCTTCGACGTCGGTGATCGAGCGCAAGGAATCGCTCGAATCGCTGGTCACTACGATCGATCTGCGCACGGCCGATCTCGACCAGCGGCTCACCCGCTTCACCGGCCTGCTCGATGAATCGCTGGCCGCCGCCGAGGAACGGGCGCGCGACATCGCGCGGATCGTCGCGGAAACCGCGGGCGCCGGCTCCGCCAGCATCACCCAGCAGTTCGAGGCGGTTCGCTCCGCAGCCGAACAGGAGCGCCGCCTCACCACCGAGGCGATGCACCAGGTCTATCAGCAGGGCACCCAGGAAGCCGATGCGCTGTTCAAGCAGTCGGCCGACCGCTTCTCGGCGATCGTCCAGGGCATCAAGCAGATGGCCTCGGAGATGCACGTCGAACTCGAAGCCACCCGCGAGGAGCTGCGCCGCGGCGTGCTCGAAATCCCGCAGGAGGCGGCCGAGAGCACCGCGCAGATGCGCAAGGTGATCGTCGACCAGATCGAGGCGCTGGCCGAACTCAACCGCATCGTGGCGCGTCACGGCCGCGGCATGGACGTGGTCGGCACGACGCGCGCCAGTGCCGTCCGTGAGGAAGAGCCGATGCTGGCCTCCGCCGGCGGCGGACGCAGCGAGGCCGCCATCTCCCGGCCGGTCGAGCCGGTGTCACGGCCGGCGCCGCGCCGCGAGACCAGCGCGTCGACCCTGCCGCCGCCGGACCTCGGCATGCCCGGCCCGGCGCCCGCTCCGCGCCGCACCGAGGCCCCGCCGGTCGCTCCGACCGGCTCCGATCAGGGCCGCGACGGCTGGCTGTCGGATCTCCTGAACCGCGCCGACACCGGTGCCGAACGCGAGGCCCCGCGGACCCGAACGGCGCAGCAGGCGATGAGCGGGAATCCGCTGGAATCGCTGTCGCTCGACATCGGCCGGCTGATGGACCGCAATCTGGTGCTGGAGATGTGGGACCGCTATCAGCGCGGCGAGCCCAAGGCGTTCACCAAGCGGCTGTACACGCCCGCCGGCCAGAAGGCGTTCGACGAGGTCGCCCGCAAATATCGCAGCGACCGCGCCTTCAAGCAGACGGTGGACCGCTACATCACCGAGTTCGAGCGCCTGCTCGACGAGGTCGCCCGCGACGATCGCGGACCGCAGGCGCTGCGCACGCATCTGAGCTCGGAAACGGGCCTGGTGTACACGCTGCTGGCGCATGCGGCGGGGCGGTTGGGGTAACAGCGCCCTGCCCGGCTGGTAGCCGACGTCAGTCGTGACGACCAAAAATGGCGGGGGCCTCAGGCCTCCGCTTTTTTTGTGGGCGCCGGCTCGGGCGAAGTCACTGCGACCGACGGATGCGCATCGAGGCGCGTCGTCCGGTGGGCCTTGCTAGAGCCGTTCTGCTTTAGGTGGAATCAGGATTGATGATGCGCAGCCACAAGTACCTCCTCATGGTGAGGAGGCGCGCAGCGCCGTCTCGAACCATGTGCCACCGGCACTGCGTTGCCCCATCCTTCGAGACGCCCGGCTTCGCCGGGCTCCTCAGGATGAGGACTCAGTGCCTCTGGAAGGCCGGATTGCTTCAATCAATCGATGAAGCGCTCTAGTCTAAATCAGGGGTTTGCACCGTCGACGCTCTTCACGTCCGCGGCGCCTTCTCACCATCGACCACTCATCTCCGTCTCGACCTCGGGGTCGAGGCAAAACAAAGCCACGGAACGCCGGAGCGTTCCGTGGCCTGGTCGAGGTCGCGAGTGGATCAGACGAAGCGGAAGTCGTCTGCCGCGAGCGCGCTGATCTGCAGATTGGCGAGCGTCACGGTGGCGTCGGCATCGAACGTCACGACCACGTCGTTGCCGACCTGGGTGGCGTGCGACATCACGTCGGCAAAGTCGGCGAAGACGTCGCTGGAGAACTGCAGCACGTCGGCCGACGACCCCGTCGTGGTGAAGTCGGTGACGATGTCCTTGCCGAACCCGGCGGCGAACACGAACACGTCCGAGCCGGAGCCGCCGGTCAGGATATCGTCGCCGACACCGCCGGTGATGATGTCGGCGCCCGAGCCGCCCTTCAGCGTGTCGTTGCCGGCGCCGCCGGTCACGATGTCGTCGCCGGAGCCGGCGTCGACAGTGTCGTCGCCGTCGCCGCCGTCGATCAGATCGTCGCCCGAGCCGCCCTTCAGCACGTCGTCACCGGCGCCGCCGGCGACCACGTCGTCACCCGAGCCGCCGTCGACCTTGTCGTTGCCGTCGCCGCCGGAGAGCTGGTCGTCGCCGGCGCCGCCCTTCAGCGTGTCGTTGCCGGCGCCGCCGTCGAAGATTTCGTCGCCGTCGCCGCCGGTCAGCACGTCGTCGCCGGAGCCGAGGATGAAGGCTTCGATCGAGGTGAAGCTGTCGGTGCCGATGCCGGCGCCCGAGACCCTGCCGCCGGCGACGTCGAGACTGATCGCGCCGGTGGCGTCGGACAGATCGAGCGTATCGAAGCCCGCGCCGCCGTCGATGGTGTCGTTGCCGGCACCACCGCGCAGCATGTCGTCGCCGGCGCCGCCGTTGAGGACGTCGTCGCCGTCGCCGCCATTGATCGTGTCGGCACCGTCGCCACCGTCGATGACGTCGTCGCCGGCCTGGCCGTAGATCTCGTCATCGCCGGCGCCGCCATAGACCGTGTCGTTGCCGTTATTGGCATAGATCCGGTCGTTGCCCTCGCCGCCGCGGACGGTGTCGTTGCCGAACGAGGTGTAGATCTCGTCGTTCCCGGCGCCGCCGTCGATCTCCATGTTGGTGGAGATCCAGTCGTTGGAGATCAGGAGGTCGTTGCCGTCGCCGAGCAGGATCTGGCCCTGGATGTCGGAGCCGATCCAGATGTTCACGAAGTCGTCGCCGGCGCCGAGATCGACCGTGCCGACGATCTTGCCGGTGTTGCCGAGCTTGTCGTTGCCGTCGCCGAAGGTCACATCGCCGGTGATGACGCCCGTGCTCTGGTTGATCAGTTCGTCATTGCCGGCGCCGAGCAGGACGTCGCCGGTGATGGTGGCGCGGTTGACGATCAGATCGTCGCCCTCGCCCATGTTCACCGCCGAACCGCCGGTGGCGGTGATCGAGCCGTCATTGCTCAGCGTGTCGTTGCCGCCGCCCATCGCGACGCCGCCGACGATCCGGCCGGTGGCGCTGTTGGTCAGCGTGTCGGCATAGCTGCCGACCAGGTTGATCGCCTCGTTGCCGCGCAGGTCGAACCGCGCCGCGTCCTCGGAGGAGACCCCCTCCGGACCGTGGCCGTCGCCCTGGATCAGGCCGTCGTTGACGATGGTGGTGACGCCCAGCGCATTGCTGTTGCTGGAATTGTCGACCTGGATCGCACGGCCGTAGCCGTAGATCTCGCCGTCGGCGCCGTTGACGATCTCGCCGCCGCCGACCGCGATCGCTTCCGACACGTTCGGTTCGCCATTGTGGTAGCCCTCGGCGCCGAGGCCGGAGATCCGGCCGTGGTTCAGCACCTTCACCAGACCGTCGACGTCGATGGCGTCGCCATCGCTGTCGGACAGTTCTGCCGAGCGGCCTTCCATCACCCCGTAGTTGGTGATGAAGGCCGTCTGCGCGACCGACCCGTCGGTGTCGAGATTCACCGCAGAGCCGTTGCGGCCGATCATCGTGCCCGAGTTGACCACGGTGACGGCATTGTCGCCGGTCACGGCATGGCGCGAGGCTTCCATCCAACCGCCGGCATAGTTGTTGACCGTGCCGCCGGTATCGCTCTGGAAGTCGATCAGGTCGCCTCCGCCGACGAAGCTCGCGTCGGTGGTGATCGTCCCCCAGTTGTTGACGGTGCCGTCATTGCCGGGGCGGATCACGTCGGAGTCGGTGCCGTACTGGCGGATGATGCCGCCGGCCAGGTTGTTGACCACCGCCGAAGCGCCGTTGCCGTCGAAGCTGCGGAAGTCGAGGACGCGACCGCCGGCTTCGATCACGCCGGCATTGTTGATGGTGATGGTCGCATCGGCGTGGCCCGCCTGTTGCGGGGTCACGGCGCCGCGGAGGATGCCGCCGGCCTCGTTGTTGAACGTCAACGAACCGGTCGCGCCAGCCGTGGTGGTGAGCACCCGGCTCGAGCCTTCGATCAGGCCCGCATTGTCGACGACCGCCTCGCCGCCGCCCTGCCAAACGATGGCATTTCCGGACACGACGAGTTGGCCGCCGGTTTGGACGACGACGTGATCATCGTCGTCGACGACGAGGCTGGAGATCAGCGTCGCGTCTTCTCCGATGGTGACGTTGGCGTAGGATTCCGACGCTTCGACCGACCAGGTGCCTCCGGCCACCTGCAGGTTCTCGACGTCGATGGTCGAGGGCAGCACGCTGGTGCCGCCGCCGATCAGCTTCACGGTGTCGTTGCCGGCCCCGCCGTCGATCCACGCGGGCGTACCGTCTTCGGTCGAGACGATGATCAGGTCGTCGCCGTCACCGCCATCGGCGCTGTCGCCCTCGCCGACAACGAGTTCATCGTTGCCGTCGCCGCCTTCCAGCGTGTCGTAGCCTTCGCCGCCGACCAGAATGTCGTCGCCGTCGCCACCGGCCAGGGTGTCGTCGCCCTCGCCGCCCGTCAGATGGTCGTTGCCGGCACCGCCTTCCAGCGTGTCGTCGCCCTCGCCGCCGTCGAGCGTGTCGTCGCCGGCACCGCCTTCGAGCGTATCGTCACCCTCGCCGCCGTCGAGCCGATCGTTGCCGCCGAGGCCGATCAGGACGTCGTCGCCGCCGAGACCGGCCAGCCTGTCGTCGCCGTCCGTTCCGGTCAGCTCGTTGTCGCCGTCGTCACCGACGATATCGACCGGCATGCCGGCCAACACGGTGTCTTCCCGGTAGTCGAGGTTCTGGATGCGGGTGTCGTGGGCGCGGTCGGTGTCGGCCTCGCCATAGGCCGTCTCCGAGTAGTTCGCCGCCATGTATTCGGCGAACGCATCCTGTTCGGTGCCTTCGGCCGCGAAGTTCGCCACCTGCCCGGCATCCGGGACCAGATCCGGCGCCAGATTGACGACGTCGGCGAAGGTCGGATTGGCCGCGATGAAGCTCGCGAACGGATATCCGTCGCCGCCGGTGAGCAGGAAGCTCAGGGTCACGACGCGGATCGCCATGTTCGGATCGACCGCCAGTTCGCCATTGGCGACCAGCGTCATCACCGGGTTGCCGTCCTCGTCGATCAGGGCCGCCGACTGCACGCGATTGCCGGCCGGCAGATCCTTGTCGAACGAGAAGGAGATGCCGCCGATCTGGGCGAACTGGCCCGGGGTGGCGGTCGCGGTGGTCGCCTTGACGGCATGCTCCAGCACTTCGAGCAACTGGGTCGCCGTGACGGTGACCAGCGACAGCGAGTTGTTGAAGCGCAGCGAGTTGGCGATGTCGAGCTGCGACACCTCGCCGGCCTCCTTGCCGACGCCGGCGTTGGCCAGCGGCGGATTCTCCACCGCGTCGCCGCCGACCGCGTAGACGTAGCCGATCGAGTCGCGGACACCGCCGCCGTTCTTGATCGAGACCAGCACCGTGTCGTCGACCTTCTGGGCGTACCAGAGGTTGGCGTCGGCGGTGAGGTTGCCGAGATTGGTCTCCTCGGTGCGAACCTCGCCGCGGCGACCTTCGAGATAGACGTCGGTCTTGCCAAAGGTGTTGCCGTCCTGCGCGTCGATGACTCCGCCCACGGCCTGGGCAATGTCGTTGACCAGATCGCCGCGGCTGCCGTCGGCGAACGGATCGGCGTCGTCGGCATCGACGTCGCCGTCATTGTCGACGTCGACGGTGGTGTTGCCGTCGTACAGCGACTGGACCACCTCCTCGGTGGTGGCGTAGGCGCCGTTGACGGCGGTGTTCGCGGTGTAGATCACGTTGCCTTCGGCGTCGAAATCGACCACCAGCCGGCCCACATAGGAGTACTCGCCGGAGGTGTTGACGATCAGCGTGGTGTTGCCGTCGGCGTTCGCGGTGACGATCGGATAGGTGCCGGCCGCGGTGTCGCCGGCGCGGAGCGCGTCGGTCTCGTCGGCCAGCAGCGTGTGCGAGCCGCCGGCGATGATGACGTCGACGCCGTGCAGCAGCGGCGCCAGCGCCTGCTCGAAGGCGAGCTGCTGCAGATGGCTGACCAGGATGATCTTGTTGATGCCCTGGGACAGCAGTTCATCGATGGTCGGCTGCAGGATCGCCGCCAGCGCCGCCATGTCGTCGACATTGTCGCCGATCACTTCGACGCCGCCGGTCGACGAGATGCTCTGGACGATCTGGGTGGTCGCGCCGAGCACACCGATCCGCTCGCCGTTCTCCTCGATGATGGTCGCCGGCGCGATCTTCTTGCCGATGCCCGCGACCGGCGGGAAGCCGGTGTAGTTGTCGGCGTCCTGGATGGTGCTGGTGTAGAGCCCGGAGAGGTTGGAGTCTCCCGAGAAATCCAGGTTCGCCGAGAGATAGGGGAACTGCGCGCCCGGGAAGCTGGCGGTTTGCCGGATGATCGCGGCGAACGGGTTGGTGCCGGCGTCGAATTCGTGATTGCCGATCGCCGACGCCTGCACGCCGATGATGTTGAGCATCGAGATGTCGGCGGTGCCGAAGCCGGGCGAGATGTTCAGCGTCCCCGGGGTCAGGCCGTAATAGGTCTCGAGCGCGGTCTCGTAGATCTCCTTCATCGAGGCGTCGCTGCCGGCGCTGAAGAACGGGCTGGGAATGAAATTGTCGCCCGACGACAGCGTGATCGAGTTCTCGTAAGTGTCTTCCAGATAGTCGACGATCGCGGCGAAATTGCCGGCGCGATCCACCGCATTCAGACCCGCCTCGAAGTCCGAGGCGTGCAGGATCTGCAGCGTGTAGGCCGGGGCCTGCGCCTGCTCGCCGAGGTTGAGGCCGACGATCACCGGGTCGTGGTCCGACACGCGGATCGCGGAGCCGTCATCGAAGATCGACGTGTCGCGGCCGAAATCGGTGTTGTAGTCGAGCGCGTCGGCTTCGTCGGCGTTGATGTGCCAGGTGGTGACGCCGGTCACCTGCTCGCCGAGGCTGCCATTGGCGAAGGCGTAGTCGAGCGTGCCGGTCTGGCCGTCGAACACGTAGGAATAGGCGCCGTCCTCGCGAGTCTGCAAATTCTCGTAGCCCGCGCCCTCGATGAGGCCGATCGACTGCTCCTTGGCGTAGCCGTTGAAGTCGCCGAGCAGCAGCACGTCGTTGTCGCCCGATCCGGTGGGATCGCTCTGCGCCCAGGCGGTCAGGGCCACCGAGGCCAGCTCGCGCTGGTTCTGCCAATTGCCCTGGCCGTCGCCCTGATCGGCGTCGGCGCCGGTGCCGGTGCCGCTCTTGGACTTGAGATGATTGGCGACCGCGGTGAAGGTCTCGCCGGTCGACAGTTCCTCGAAGGTCACCGCCAGCGCGTTACGGCTGGTGTTCTCGCCGTCGAAGATGTGCCCGACGGTGCTCTGGCTGAGCAGGCCGGACAGGCCGAGCCCGGGGAGATCGGCGTCGTTGAGGATCTCGACGGTGGTGCCGTCGGCGATCTTGACCGCGGAGGTCTTGTAGATGAAGCCGACCGCGATGGCGTCGCCGCCGACGAACTGCTGGCCGGGATTGACCCAGGCGTAGGTGCCCTCGCCGGCCGCGGCGTTGAGCTGCTCGACCAGATGCTCGATGGCGTTGCCGGACGAGCCCGGCAGGAAGTCGTTCTCCAGTTCGGTCAGCGCCAGCACGTCGACGTCCATGGCGACGATCGCATCGACCAGCTTGGCGGTCTGACGCGCCAGTTCGGCCGAGCTGTCGGCGCCGCGCGGATCCGCGCCGATCGCGGTGGTGGCGGAGCCGACGTCGAGCGTCGTGAAGTAGTTGAGCACGTTGAAGCTCGCCGCCTTCAGCCGGCCGCCGACGTCGTCCGGCGTTTCGGTGCGGGGCGTCGCGCCGTCCTCGAAGCTGTTGGTGCCGTCTTCGACCGAGCGGATCCGCCAGGTCGCGCCCGAGGCCGAATTGCCGGCCCACTGATAGTCGAGCACGCCGGTCAGGCCGGTGATGGTGTCGCCCATCCGCGGCGCGGTGTCGGTGTTGTAGACCGGGCCGAAGCCATCGAGATTGGTGATGGGCTGGTTCTGGGTGTTGAGGCCGTCGTCATAGGTGATGGTGCGGGCGCCCAGTTCGGCCAGATAGGCCTGATAGGCGGCGGCGTCGGGCGCGTTCTCCTGGGTGAACTGCGCGGGACGATCGCCGGCCACCAGCTTGATCTCGTTGAAGCGGTCGAGATTGTACTGCTCGGTGATGGTCAGGGTCTCGGGAATGGTGACCAGCATGCCTTCATAGGCTTCGAGGTCGGGCTGGTAATCGCCGTCCTGGCTCAGCGTCGTTCCCATCGACGGCAGGTCGATCTCGACCGCCATGGTGCTGATGTCCGACACCGCGCCGGCCTCGACGATCGCGATGTTCGTCGCGCTGAGCTGGGTGAGCCCGAAATACTCGCTGACCGAGCCGGTGACGCGGACCCGATCGCCGACATTGACGTCGGTGGCGTTGCCGTAGACGAAGATCGCTTCCGAGGTCCGCACGTTGCCGTCCGAATCGGTGATCTCTTCCTGCAGATAGAAGCCGTTGAGATTGCGGCCGGTGTCGGCATCGCCGTTCTGGAAGTCGCCGATCACGATGGCCTCGACGGTGACCGTCTGGCCGACCATCGCGCTGCTGGCGCCTTCGCCCTGAATGGTGCTGATCTTGGTGATGCCGACGTCGTCATTGACGATCACGCCGGTGGCCTGCGAAGCGCCGCCGATGGTCGTGGTGACGGGTTCGGAATTGGTGACGTTCTCGAGGGTCAGCGTGAAGCTCTCGTCGGCCTCGGTGACGGTGTCGCCGGCCACGGTGACGGTGACCGTCGTCGAGGTCTGCCCGGCCGCGATCGTGCCGGTGAAGCTGCCCGGATTGCCGCCGACGAAGTCGGACGCGTCGGTCTGCGCCGAGGCGACCGAGCCGGAGAACGACACCTCGCCGATGGAGCCGCCGGCGCGCACGACGGTGAACTCGTAGCTGGTGCTGCCGGAATTGCCTTCGTCGTGCGAAACCGTGGTCGAGCCCGGCGCAAAGCCGACGATCTGGCCCTCGGCCGGCGTATCTGCCGCACTGGTCACCTTGATGTCGTCGATGCCGACCCACTCGTCATTGCCGGCGGCATTGGTGGTCAGGATGCGGATCTGCAGATCGGCGCGGCCGTTGACCTCGGTGGGCAGCAGCAGGTTGAACGGCGTCACCTGGGTCGCGGAATTCGCGGTCGTCACGTCGGCAGCGTAGCCGCCGGGGACGTTGGTCCAGGAGCCCGACGAGCCGAGCCGGTACTGCACCGCGATCGGCTGCGTGGCGTTGTCCGAGCTGGCGTCGAGATCGCGGGCGTTGAAGGACAGCCGGACGTCTTCGCGGCCGGTGGCGTCGAGATAGAGCACCAGGCTGGGCGCATCCGCGGTGCCCGAGCCGTTCAGGGCGACCGTCGGATTGGCGAGCGCGAATTCGGCGACGCCGCCATTGGTGATGGTGGTGTTGGTCTGGTTGGCGATGACGTCGACCGAGCCGAGAGCGGCGCCCGTCAGCGTCCGCGGATCGACACCGGTCGGCGTGCTCGCATTGATGTCGCCTTGATAGCCGACGATCGACGCGACGCCGTTCCAATTGTCGTCGGCCGTGATCAGGCCGGTGTTGGACCAATCCTGCAGGAAATCGCCGGTCGCCAGGACGTGAGGGGTCGTCGACATGTATCGCCACTCCAGAGGTTGAGAGAAGGCGTCGAGGATCACCGCCTCACGACATGCGTGAGGGCGCGGTCCGGACGGCCGTTGGTTAACGAAATGTTAATGCGCGTAGCTAGAACACGAACGGCAACAAATCGGTGACCGCTTTCTAACCGGCGGATGAAGCCGCCGTGCCGTCGGTGCGATACGCGCCGAGCGAACTAACCGTTGGTTGTACGGCGGAAGAGCTGCCGGAGAGCGCGGCGTCCGACAACGCGCCGAAGAATCATTCGGTTGAGCGGATGATTAGTACGTCGTACTACGCAACCGGGGCTTGGTCCGATGAGCGCGTGTCGCCGCGTCGCCGCCCGCGCGACGGCGGCGTTTCGTCGCAGCCGCGGCCGGCGACGCGCCGGCAACGTCGATCGCCCTCGTCGACCTGTCATGTGGTTGACGCGGAAGGTCGCTAACGAACGCCGACCACATCCGACACGACGGTTCGGCGTCGTTTTCAGTTGAGTAACATGACCGCATCAACGCCATCCGGGCCAACGACCGCGTCCCGCGACCTCCCGTCCGCCGCGATCGCGTCCTGCCGAACTGCATTCCTGACGGTCGGATTGTTTTCGGCCGTGCTCAACGTGCTGATGCTCACCGGCTCCATCTATATGCTGCAGGTGTACGATCGGGTCATTCCATCGCACAGCATTCCGACCCTGGTGGCGCTGTCGATCGCGGTGGCGGCGGCGTATGCGCTGCAGGGTCTGTTCGATCTTCTGCGCCAGCGCATTCTGACCCGGATCGGATCGGCCCTGCACGCCGCGTTGTGGCGGCCCGTGGTCTGCCACATCCTGCGCGCGCCGCTGCGCGGCGGCGCCGCCAATCGCGGACTTCAACTGTCGCACGATCTGGATTCGGTGCGCTCGTTTCTGTCCGGGCTCGGCCCGACGACGCTGTTCGACCTGCCGTGGATGCCGCTGTATGTCGCCGGCTGCTTCCTGCTGCATCCTTATCTGGGCTGGACGCTGGTCGCGGGCGCGATCCTGCTGTTCGGAATCGCGCTGCTCGCCGAAGTGCTGACGCGGGCGCCGACCCAGGAGGCCTCGCGCAGCGGCGCGGTCCGCGGCGTCCAGCTCGAAGCCGGCCGCCGCAACGCCGAGATCGTCGCGGCGCTCGGCATGGAGCAGCGCATGATCGGGCGGATCGGCGCGGCGAACGACGAACTCGTCGCTGCTCAGCAGCGCAACGCAGATATCGCCGGTTCGCTCGGCGCCTTGTCGAAGACGCTGCGCTTCATGCTGCAGTCGGCGCTGCTCGGCCTCGGCGCCTATCTGGTGATCGAAGGGCTCGCCAGCGGCGGCGTGATGATCGCCGCGTCGATCATGGGCAGCCGCGCGCTGGCGCCGGTGGAATTGGCGATCTCGATCTGGCGTCCGTTTCTCGGCGCCCGGCAGGCCTGGCAGCGCCTGCGTGTCGCTCTTCGGGACGGCGGCGCGCCGACCGCGGAGGTCGCGCCCGAGCGCGCGATCCATCGCCTGACGGTGGAGCAGGTGGTGATCCCCGCACCCGGCGGCACCTCCGCCATCGTGCAGAACGCGTCGTTCGCGCTCGAAGCCGGACAGGCCGTCGGCATCATCGGCCCCTCCGCCGCCGGCAAGTCGACGCTGGCGCGGGCGCTGGTCGGCATCTGGCCGATCGCACGCGGCGAAATTCGCCTCGATGGCGCCACGCTCGATCAATGGCCGGCGGACATTCGCGGCAGCATGATCGGCTATCTGCCGCAGGACGTCGAATTGTTCGACGGCACGGTGGCGGAGAACATCGCGCGGTTCGATCCGCAGATCGAGGAGGCCGCGGTGATCGCTGCGGCGAAGGCCGCCGGCGCCTACGAGATGATCCTGAAGCTGCCGAAGGGCTTCGAGATGCGGATCGGCGAAGCCGGTGCGACCCTGTCGGGCGGCCAGCGGCAGCGGATCGCGCTGGCGCGCGCGTTGTACCAGGACCCGTTCATGGTGGTGCTCGACGAGCCCAACGCCAGTCTCGACGCCGAGGGCGACGCCGCGCTTACCGATGCCATCCGGCGTGTCCGCGCCCGGGGCGGCATCGCCATCGTCATTGCGCATCGGCCGGCGGCGCTCGCCGCGGTCGATCTGGTGCTGACGCTGGCCGGCGGCCAGGTCCAGGCGTTCGGGCCGAAGGACGAAGTGCTGCGCAAGTCGCTGGCCGCTCATCCGGCGCCGGGCGGAGCGGCGTTGCAGGCGGTGCCCGATACGCGCCCGCCGCCGGCCGCCGCCGTCAGTTGAGGATCTCGACATGACCACACCTGCTCCACCCGAGGCCGGCCGCAGCGATCCGTTCCGCGATATTCGGCGCGCCGCCGGATTCGGCGTCGCCGCGCTGGTGATCGTGGCCTCCACCGCCGGCGTCTGGGCGATGACGGCGCCGCTCGCCAGCGCCGTGATCGCGCCGGCGCAAGTGGTGGTCGACAGCAATGTGCGCCGGGTGCAGCACCCGAGCGGCGGCGTGGTCGCCGAAATCTACGTCAACGACGGCGACGTGGTGCATGCCGGCGACATGCTGGTCCGGCTCGACGAGACGATGTCGCGCGCCAACCTCGCGCTGATCGAGAACCAGCTCAATCAACTCCGGGTGCGGCGCGCCCGCCTGCAGGCCGAACAGGGCGGCAAGGACGACTTGCTGATTCCGGCCGACATCGCCGCACGCCACGGCGTCGCCGTGATCGACGAAATGATCGAGGGCGAGACGACGCTGTTCGCCCGCCGGCGCGAGGCGATCAACGGCCAGCAGTCGCAATTGCGCGAACGCAAGGCGCAGATCGCCGACGAAATTCGCGGCCTCGAAGCGCAGATTGCGTCGAAACGCGAGCAGACTCGCTGGATCCAGACCGAGCTCGAGGGGGTGCGGCAGCTCTTCGAGAAGAATCTGGTGCCCTATGCACGCCTCACCACCCTGGAGCGCGAGGCCTCCCGCCTGAGCGGCGAGGACGGCCAGCTGATCGCCGAGATCGCCCGCGCCAGGGGCCGGATCACCGAGACCGAACTGCAGATCATCCAGTTGGTCCAGGACCAGCGCCGCGAAGTCGCGACCGAACTTCGCGACGTCGAAACCAAGCTCGCCGATCTCGGCGAGCGCCGGATCGCAGCGCTCGATCAGCTCGACCGGGTGGTGCTGCGCGCCCCGCAGGACGGGCTGGTCCACCAGAAGTCGGTCCACACCGTCGGCGGCGTGATCACCGCGGGCGAGCAGTTGATGCTGATCGTGCCGAAGGACGCGCTGGTCGTCGAGGCCAGGGTCGATCCGCAGATGATCGACCGGCTCAGGCTCGGACAAACCGCCAAGCTTCGCTTCAGCGCCTTCGACGCCGCGATCACGCCGGAGCTCGACGGAACGCTGACCCGGATTGCCGCCGACCTGACCAAGGATCCGCAATCGGGAGCCGCGTATTATGTGGCGCGTATCAGCCTGGCCGCCAGTGAACTCGCCAAGCTCGAAGGGAAAGCACTGGTGCCGGGCATGCCGGTCGAGGCTTTCATCCAGAACGGCGTGAGAACGGCCTTCGCCTATTTGCGCAAGCCGCTGGAAGACCAGCTCGCCCGCGCATTTCGGCAAAAATAGTTCTCATCCGGGCGCGACCGAGGTGTCGACGTCGTCTGCCCCTCGCGAAAGCACGCGTGGCCTGGTGGGCATCGCGTCCGCCGAAAGGTCTCGTTTTGAGCACCGCCCCCTGAACAGACCGGCCGTGGCTACTGCCGTCGCCGCGGCGGGCGCGGCGGCTCGGCCGTCGGTGGCGGCGGCGCCTGCTGCGCGGTGTTGCTCGGGCCGAACAGCACGCGGGTCGGATTGCGGTCGAAATTGTTGATCGCCCGACTGATGTCGCCGAGCGTGCGGCGGCCGTCGATGATCAGCGCGCTGGAGCGCTTGTCGAGATTGTCGGCGAGTTCGCGGAACGATTTGACCGCCTGGAACAGTTCGCCGCCGTCCTTGCCGCCGGCGAGCGCGTCGATCCCCTGCATCACGCTGTCGGTCTTGCCGATCACGCCGTCGACCTTGGCCATGATGCTGTCGATCTTGTCCGAGCTTCGCGCCAGGCTGGAGGTGAAGGTCTGCAGATTGTGCAGCGATTCCTTCACCGACTCCGCGTTCTCGGCGACCACCTTGTTGACGTTGCGCAGCGTCGCCTTCACCGACTCGGAGATGTCCATCAGCAGTTCCGGATCGGCCGTCAGCACCGGCACGCCGTCGTCGTCGAGCGGCACCGGGGGCGCGCTCTCCATGCCGCCCTTGAGCGAGATCGCGGCGACGCCGGTCAGGCCCTGGAATTCGAGGCCGACCAGCGTGTCCTTGCGGATCGGCGCGGTGTTCTCGACCATCGCCAGCGCCACCACGCGCTTGGGATTGTCGAGCTTGACCGAAATCACCTCGCCGACCCGGACGCCGTTGAAATTGACGCTGCCGCCGTTGCGCAGGCCCGAGGCCGCGCCTTCGAACACCACCCGGAGCGGACTGCGCGCCTTGGTGGAGTGGAGACTTTGGAACCAGAGCACGAACCCGAACGCCGCAGCGATCACCGAAAGGGTGAACACGCCGATCAGGAAGTAATTCGCTCGCGTTTCCATTCAACCAACTCCAACTACGTCCGGCGCCGTCCGCCCGCACGCTTTGCGCGCGAATTGCGGACTCAAAGCGGCGCACACCTCTGAAATACTGCGAAACCGATCGGGATTGATCATCGCCTAGCCGACCACCGCCCGGGCGCGTTTGCCGTGGAAATACGACCGCAGCCACGGATGCTGCGACGCCTGCATATCGGCCATCGATCCGGCCGCGATCACCTTGCCGTCGCCCAGCACGGCGATCCGGTCGCAGGCGGTATGGAGGCTGTCGAGGTCGTGAGTTACCATGAAAACGGTGAGACCCAAAGTGCGCTGCAGGGTGCGGACCAGTTCGTCGAACTCGCCGGCGCCGATCGGGTCGAGGCCGGAGGTCGGCTCGTCGAGGAACACCAGTTCCGGATCCAGCGCCAGCGCACGGGCCAGCGCCACGCGCTTGATCATGCCGCCGGATAGTTCCGACGGGTAGCGATCGGCCACTTCCGGCTTGAGACCGACCATCACCAGCTTGGCGATGGTGATCTCGTCGAGCAGCCGCTGCGACAGCTTGAGATATTCCCGCACCGGAAACTGGATGTTCTGCCCCACCGTCAGCGACGAGAACAGCGCGCCCTGCTGGAACAGCACGCCCCAGCGCCGCTCGATGCCGCGCCGCTCGGCCGCGCCGGCGGCGTCGAGGTCGACGCCGAACACCTCGATCTGCCCGCTCAGCTTCGGCACCAGCCCGATGATGGTCCGGGTCAGCACCGATTTGCCGGCGCCGGACGGACCGACGAAGCCGAGGATCTCGCCACGGCGGACGTCGAGGTCGAGACCGTTCAGCACCTTCGTAGCGCCGAACTGCACCGAGACGTCGCGGACCCGGATGATCGGATCGGACGCCTGCGCCGCAACTGCCTTTGCCGCATCCGCCATGTCAGATCCCGATCGAGGCGAAGAAGATCGCGAACACGCCGTCCATCACGATCACGAAGAAGATCCCTTTCACCACCGAGGCGGTGGTGTGCTGGCCGAGCGACTCGGCGCTGCCTTTCACCGCCAGCCCCTCGACGCAGGCGACGATGCCGATCACCAGCGCCATCACCGGCGCCTTGATCATGCCGACGGTGAAGTGGTTGATCGAGATCGCGTCGCGCAGCCGCAGCAGGAACGCCTCCGGATCGACGCCGCCGTACAGCCACGCCACCAGCCCGCCGCCGTACAGCGCCGCCATCGCGCCGAGAAAGGTCAGGATCGGCATCGCCAGCAGCAGCGCGACCAGCCGCGGCACGATCAGCACGTCGATCGGATTGAACCCCATGGTGCGCAGCGCGTCGATCTCCTCGCGCATCTTCATCGAGCCGAGTTCGGCGGTGTAGGCGCTGCCCGAGCGGCCCGCGACCATGATCGCCACCAGCAGCACGCCGATCTCGCGCAGCACCAGCACGCCGAGCATATCGACCACGAACACGTCGGCGCCGAACCGGCGGAAATGGAAGATACCCTGCTGCGCGATGATGCAGCCGATCAGGAAGGTGATCAGCACGACGATCGGCACCGCGCGCCAGCACACCTGCTCGAGATGATGCACCGTCGAGGTCAGCCGGAAGGTCGAGGGGTGCAGGATCGCCCGGATTAAGGCGGCGAGCACCGCGCCGAACATGCTGATCAGCGCGACGATATCGTCGCCGAACGCGTACATGGTGCGGCCGAGTTTCTCGATCGGTGCCCGCAGCCCGCGCCCCGGTGACGCATCCGGCGGGGCCGGCTCGACCTGACGGACCTCGTCGACCAGGCTCGCATAGTTCGCCGACAGGCCCGCGATCTTCGCCTCGACGCCGTCCTGGGTCAGATTGCGGCGCAGCCGTTCGATCAGCCAGGCGCCGAACGTGTCCAGCCGGACAACTTCGGAAACATCGATGAAGATATTCGGCCGCGTCCCGGTCAGTTGCTCGGCGTCTGCGACAATGCGCTCCAGCATCGGGGCGAACTTCGCCGTCCAGGAACCGGCGGCGCACAGCGCCAGCCCGTCGCCCCGCGCGATCCGTTCGAGCGTCGGACCACCGTCCAATGCCAGTTGCTGTGCCATTTTGAGCCAATCCGGAGTTCAATACGACTTGTGAGGAAGGCGCACTACCAGCCATACTTAGTTGCGCCGGGCAACCCTCGGTTTGAGTTTGCCAGAAATCCGAATGACTTCCATCAATCCGACCCAATTGACTGCACGCATCGAGCGCTGGCCGATCGCCGGGGCCTTCACCATCAGCCGCGGCGCCAAGACCGAGGCTGTCGTCGTGACGGCCGAGATCAGCCGCAACGGACAAGCCGGCCGCGGCGAATGCGTTCCCTACGCCCGCTACGGCGAAACGCCCGAGACCACCCTGGCGGCGATCGAGGCGATGCGCGAGCCGCTGCGCCAGGGCCTCGACCGCGCCGGGCTGCAATCCGCGATGCCGCCTGGCGCGGCGCGCAATGCGCTGGATTGCGCGCTGCTCGACCTCGAGGCCAGGCTGAGCGGCCGGCGCGCCTGGGAGCTGCTCGGCAGCGCCGCGCCGCGTCCGGCGACCACCGCCTACACCATTTCGCTCGGCACCCCGGAGGCGATGGCGGAGGCCACCGCGAAAGCCGCCGCCCGCCCGCTGCTGAAGATCAAGCTCGGCGGCGACGGCGACGATGCCCGGATCGCCGCGGTCCGCCGCGCCGCGCCCCGCGCCGAACTGATCGTCGACGCCAACGAGGCCTGGACGCCGGACAATCTCGCCCGCAACCTCGCCGCCTGCGCCGACGCCGGGGTGACGCTGGTGGAGCAGCCGTTGCCGGCGGGGCGCGACGAGGCGCTGGCGCAGATCCGCCGGCCGATCGCGGTGTGCGCCGACGAGAGCGTTCACGCCCGCGCCTCGCTGGAGGCCCTGCGCGGCCGCTACGACGCCGTCAACATCAAGCTCGACAAGACCGGCGGCGTCACCGAGGCGCTGGCGATGGCGGAGGCCGCCCGCGCGCTCGGCCTCGACATCATGGTCGGCTGCATGGTGGCGACCTCGCTGGCGATGGCGCCGGCGATGCTGCTGACGCCGCAGGCCCGCTTCGTCGACCTCGACGGCCCGCTGCTGCTCGCGAAGGACCGCGACGACGGCCTGCGCTACGACGGCAGCATCGTCTATCCGCCCGAGCGCTCGTTGTGGGGCTGATCGCCCGCCGGTTGCGCATCGAGCCGGCGACGCCAGACGGCGACGACCGCCGCGCCGGTCAGCGCCATCACCGCCATCAGGTCGTACACCGCGAGGCCGTAGCGCGCGAACAGCAGGCCGGACAGCATCGCCGCGCCGCTCATCGCGAGGCCTGAGCAGGCGACGAAATAGCCCTGCGCCCGGGCGATGACATGGCCGGGCGCGTGGCGCACCAGCAGTCCCATGGTGCCGAGTTGCGTCAGGCCGAAGGTCAGCCCGTGCAGCAACTGCACCGGAACGAGGATGGCGAGCGGCGGATCCTGCGCGGTGATCAGCCAGCGCAGCACGGCGCTGAGCGCGCCGCCGAGCATCATCAGCGCCGGCGACAGCGTCAGACGCGGCGACAGCGCGAACACCACGATCTCGGCGAGCACGCCGAGGATCCACAGGCTCGCGATCGTCATGCCGCCGTAGCCCGCCGCCTGCCAGACGATCGACCCGAACGTGTAGTACGCGGCATGGCTGCCCTGGATCAGCCCGGCGGCAATGATGATCGCCAGAAAGGCCGGGTTGCGCAGCAGCCTCACCGGGCGCGCGGGCGCGGCCGGCCTGACGCCCGGGGCGTCGAGCGGCTGCAATCCGAAGGCGGCGATCACGCAGAGTCCGGCCGCGGCTGCGATCACCCAGATCAGGTGCTCGGGCGCGATCAGGTCCGAAAGCACGCCGCTCACCAGCGCGCCGACGACGAAGGCGGCGGAGCCCCACAATCGCAGCGGCCCGTAGTTCAGGCCGAACCGCGTCACCGCCTTGAGCGCGTAGCCGTCGGTCAGCGGCACCATCGGCGTCCAGGCGCAGGCGGTGACGACGAACACCGCGAGGATCGCCAGCGGCCCTCGTAGCAGTCCGAGGCAGATAAAGCCGAGCGTCGTGACGATGGCGGTGATAACAAGTGCGGCGCGCAGCGCGTGGTGCCGTTCCGCCGCGGCGGTGACGAACGGCAGCACCGTGAAGCGTGTGATCGACGGGGCCGCCACGATCACGCCGATCCAGGACGCTTCGATGCCGATCGCTTTCAGCCACACGGTGAAGAACGGCAGATAGGCGCCGACGATGCCGAACACCGTCGCGTAGAATACCGCGAGCCCGGCCGCGAATCGCTTCGGAGCCCTTGTTCTGGTGGGGATTTGTGATTCGGGCGACATCAATTCAATTGCGATTCAGCACGGTTCGTGGTGATCGTTATCGTGACGCGCAGTGATTTGCGCAATGAGTCCCTGATGGCCGAAGAAGCATTCGCACTGTCGCCGATCTCCGCTCGTCCGGCGATGCCGAACGAGGCGGACTATGACGCGATCCGCGAAGCCTTCATGGAAACCTCGCGCGGGCGGTGGTTTCTGAGCGAATACGCCAAGCGCAACCGCAACGCCGATACCCGCATGGTGCTCGATGCGGTGGCGCGGATCGAGCAGAATCTCGCCGCGCAGAAGCAGAACGGCGGACCGTCCATCGCCGAATCACTCGTCGCGATCCGGGCGATCGTCGGCGAGGCCCGCGCCGGCGTCGCGCGGGCGATCGTCGGACTGGAGAACGAGGCGGTGCTGGCGGCAGCGCATGACGGCGCACGCATCATCCGCGAGGTGTCGTGGACGCTGCGCGAATGCGGCGCCGATATCCGCATCTGCAACCTGCTGGACACCCAGGTGACGGCGATCGATGCCGGCCACCGCCTGGTCGCAGAGATCGACGGTGCGGCGGTGACGGCGGCGTTCGACGGCCTGCTCGACCGCATCCACGACCTCGCCGGGGTCGCTCGCGAGAGCCGGGACGATGCTCGGCGCGCCGACCGGGACGAGCCGGCCTCCCCGATCGCCGACGGCGAAATGCCGGAAGCCGCAGCGCGGCCGCATGCGGAGCGGGTGGCGGACGTGCATGCTCCGGCGGCCATGACCGAACCGGCCGCCGCAATCGCTCAGGAAGCACCCGCCGAGGCTGGCCTGACGATCGTCACGGCGGCCGAGACCGACGAAGTCGAGTTTGTCGAGGCTCAGGACATGCAGTCCGGCAACGCTGCCGAAGCTGCGGTGTCGGTCGATCAGCCGTCCTTCGTCCAGCCGTCCTTCGAGGCCGCCGAGGAGCCGGCCGCGGATGTCGACGCGATGCTGGACCTGGTGGCGATGGAAATGTCGGCGCCGCAGCCGCCCGAGCCCGGCGAACTCGAAGCCGCGGCCGCCGCCGCACAGGCCGAGGCCGAACAGGCGGCCGCCGCCAGCCTGATCGCTGGCGAACCGTCCGAGATCGAAAGCCTCGCGGCCGCAGTGGCAGCTCCGCACGATGCCGCGGACGCCGATTCCTCCATAGCGGCGACGGCGCCCTCCATCGATGTGGCGAGCTTCGAGATCGGCGAGCGCGACGACCGCCTCGACACGCCGCAGCCCATGGCTGATGCGTCGATGGCTGATGCGTCGATGTCGGCGTCCGGGATGACTCACGCCGTCGCGCCCGCAATGGCAATGGCCGCAACGAGCGAAGCAGCTCCTGCCATGGCTCCCCCTGCCATGGCGATGGCTGCCCCTGCGCCGGCATCGCCGTCGCTCGGCGCCGCCCTGCTCGCCAGCGGCCTTATCGGCCATCCGATCCAGTCCCGCAGCGACGTGCTGGCGCCGTTGCGACGGATGAGCCAGGCCGAGAAGGTGGCGTTCTTCTCCTGAACCGCGCCTCGCCGGGAGCGGGGTGACGCTTTCGAATCGTTTCCCGCTCGATAGCTGTGCTGACTTCGATAGAATTTTGGCACTGCCGGTCCGGGACGCTCACCACCGGCACAACCTCATGGTGAGGAGGCGCGAAGCGCCGTCTCGAACCATGCCCAGTCGGCACTGCGTCGCCGCATCCTTCGAGACGCCCGGCTTCGCCGGGCTCCTCAGAGCCTGACCGAAAACGCAGGGCGCAAGATCATCGCCCTATCCCCGTCATTGCGAGCGAAGCGAAGCGAAGCAATCCAGTGCGCCGAGCACGAGATTCTGGATTGCTTCGTCGCTTCGCTCCTCGCAATGACGAACTTGGTCTAAGCGATCAGCTTCGCGAACAGGTCGGCGTCGACGTTTCCGCCCGACAGCACGATCGCGATGGTCTTGCCGCGGGCATCGATATGCCCGGCCAGCAGCGCCGCCAGCGCCACCGCGCCGCCGGGCTCGACCACCAGCTTCAATTCGCGAAACACGAAGGCCACGGCTCTGGCCACCTCGGCGTCGGATGCGGTGACGCCACGTGTCAGAAGCTGCTGATTGATCGCGAAGGTGAGTTCGCCGGGGATCGACGCCATCAGCGCGTCGCAGATGGTGCGGCCCTCTGCCTTGTGCGGCTCGCGGCGGCCGGCGGCGATCGAGCGGGCGTGATCGTCGAACGCCTCCGGCTCGGCCGACATCACCGCGGCTTCCGGAAAGCGCGTCGTCACCGCGACCGCGGTGCCGGCGACGAGGCCGCCGCCGGAGGCCGGCGCGACCACGATATCCGGCACGACGCCGAGCGCGGCGAGGTCTGCGGCGATCTCGCGGCCAACTGTCCCCTGCCCCGCGATCACCTTGGCGTCGTCATAGGGCGGCACCAGCGTCGCGCCGCGGGAGCTTGCGATATCGCGCGCGATCGCCTCGCGGTCCTCGCGGTCGCGATCGTACAGCACCACCTCGGCGCCGTAGCCCTTGGTGCGCTCGCGCTTCGACGCCGGCGCATCGGCCGGCATCACGATGGTGGCGCGCATGCCGAGGATCTGCGCCGCAGCAGCCACGCCCTGGGCGTGATTGCCGGACGAGAACGCCACCACGCCGCCGCCCCGCGCCGCCTGCGGGATCGACGACAGCTTGTTGAAGGCGCCGCGAAACTTGAACGAGCCGGTCCTCTGCAGCATCTCCGGCTTCAGAAAGACGCGGGCCCCGGTGGCGGCGTCGAGCGCCGGCGAGGTCAGCAGCGGCGTGCGCACCGCATAGGGCGCGAGCACATCGGCCGCCGCGTCGATATCCGCGGCGGTGATCGGGAACGAGACTGAATCCATCATGGGCCGACAGTACCGCAGGCCGCTGCAGCGCGGCAATGCACGTTGCCTTGAGCCCAGGCGACTTGCCTGTTCACGCCACCAGACGCCGCGCCTTGGTGTCCGATTCCGCCAGCGCCTGACCGGGGTCCATCATCCAGACCCGGGTGACGTTGTCGATGAAAGCCCGCGCCGAGGCCGCCCAGGTGTGGTCGGCGGCGAAATCGAGGCAGGCGTCGCGCGAGATATTCAGCGCGCCGAGGCAGGCCTGCCGCAGATCGTCGCTGAGCACGCCGACCGGGGCGTCGCCGATCACGTCGCGCGGGCCGGTCACCGGAAACGCCGCGACCGGCACGCCGCTCGCCAGCGCCTCGAGCAGCACCAGCCCGTAAGTGTCGGTCTGGCTCGGAAACACGAAGACGTCGGCGGCGGCATAGACCTGCGCCAGCGCCTCGCCCTGCTTCGCGCCGAGGAACACCGCCTGCGGGAAGTCGCGCTCCAGCGCCGCCCGCGCCGGTCCGTCGCCGACCACCACTTTGGTGCCGGGCAGATCGAGCGACAGGAAGGCTTCGAGATTCTTCTCGACCGCAACCCGGCCGACCGACAGGAACACCGGCCGCGGCAGGCCGAGATCGGCGCCGTCACGCGGATGGAACAAGCCGGCATCAACGCCACGGGGCCACAGCACCACATTGCGGAAGCGGCGCCCGCGCAACTCGTCGGCCAGTGCCGGCGTCGCCGCCATCACCGCGTGGCTGGCGCCGTGAAACCAGCGCAGCAGCGACCACACCCAGGATTCCGGGATCGGCGCCCGCGCCGAGACGTATTCGGGAAACCGGGTGTGAAAGCTGGTGGTGAAGCGCAGGCCGCGCTTGCGGCAATAGCGCCGCGCCGCCAGGCCGATCGGCCCTTCGGTGGCGATATGGATGCAGTCGGCCTGCGCGGCGGTGATCATGCGCGCGACCTTGGCCGGGCTCGGGATCGCGATCCGCAGATCCGGGTAGCTCGGCAGCCGCACCGTCGGAAAGGTCTCCGGCGTCAGGAACGTGACCTCTGCGCCGAGCGACTTCGCCGCCTCGGCCATCATCGTCAGCGTCCGCACCACGCCGTTGACCTGCGGATGCCAGGCGTCAGTCGCGATCAGGATGCGCATCAGGCGGCACGCGCCGCGACCGTCGGCACCGGAAGGTTGCGCTTCAGGGGATCGGTCCAGGTGATGATCTCGAACCGGCCGTCTTCGTGTTCGGCGAGCGCCGTGCAGCTCTCGACCCAGTCGCCGCAGTTCATATAGCGGATGCCGTGATCGTCGCGGATCGCGGCGGTGTGGATGTGGCCGCAGATCACGCCCTCGGTGCCGTGGCGGCGCGCTTCCTGCGCCAGCGTCTGCTCGAACGCGCCGATGTAGTTCACCGCGTTCTTGACCTTGTGCTTGGCCCATTGCGACAGCGACCAGTAAGGCACACCGAACCAGCGCCGCAACGCATTGACGATGCGGTTCAGCCGGATCGCGAGATCGTAGGCCTTGTCGCCGACATGGGCGAGCCAGCGCGCGTTCTGCACCACGAGGTCGAACATGTCGCCGTGGATGACCAGATAGCGGCGGCCGTCGACCCCGGTGTGGATCGCGGTCTCCGCGACTTCGATGCCGCCGAAATGCGTGCCATAATAGGAGCGCAGGAACTCGTCGTGGTTGCCGGGAATGTAGATCACGCGCGCGCCCTTGCGCGCCTTGCGCAGCAGCTTCTGCGCGAAGTCGTTGTGCGACTGCGGCCAGTACCAGCTCGATTTGAGCGCCCAGCCGTCGATGATGTCGCCGACCAGATAGATCGTATCGGCGTCGTGGACGCGGAGGAAATCCAGCAGCAGATGGGTCTGCGAGCCCCGCGCGCCGAGATGAACGTCTGAAATGAATAGCGTGCGGAAACGTCGTTCCGGACCGTCGTCGCTCATCGGTCTATATCCCATGCCAGGCTGCCCGCGGCAGCGAATGACAATGCGGTGGCTTCACGCCGCCAGCGAGGGGCCGGCTCGTTCGAAGCACACCAGCGTGTAGATGCCGAACGGTTTGATCTTGCGCCGTTCGATCAGGATCGCGTCGCTGTTGGCCTGCGCCCAGGCCTGCAGCCGCGCGAACGGAAACTCCGGACGCAGGCCCAATCCGCGCGTCTTCTGGGCCGCC